>NZ_KB849706.1:0-139808 GCF_000368805.1 Acinetobacter johnsonii ANC 3681
AATATCCAACTCAAATATACCTGTTAATAACTCATTTGATGAAAGTTAGGCATACACAATGTGTAAATAAGACCCAACGAATAGTCATAAACAGTTGTGCTGGCGACAATAGCAAGAGTGAACCACCTGATCCCTTCCCGAACTCAGAAGTGAAACCTCTTAGCGCTGATGGTAGTGTGGAGTTATCCATGTGAGAGTAAGTCATCGCCAGCTCATTAATTCAAATCCCCCTCCGCTAATCGCAGAGGGGGATTTTTTTATGCAAGGAAATGGTAAATAATATAAATAAAGAATTATTAAGAGGGAAAAATAAGAAGAAGTAATCAGATGAAAAGAGCTGGAAATAAGCTATCTATAAGGGCCTAAATAGTAAAAAGCCAGCATTTGCTGGCTTTTATATATTATTTGATGAAATCATTTAATTGCACACAGAAAATCTTATTAAAAGAACATGCATCATGAATTTCGCAGTTTAGGTATCGTATCTAGCTGTCGACGTGCATGTTTTAATGCCGTTCTTAAACCTTCTTCAAGGGTTGGGTGATAAAACGGTTTTTCCAAAATTTCATCGACGGTCAGTTGTTCTGAAATCATCCATGCCAGTAAATGGGCCAAATGTTCAGTAGATTCTGTGAGTAATTCAGCACCAAGTAGTTTTCGACTGCTTTTATCCACATACACGTCAATGGCCCCATGGTTTTTACCCAGAACTAATGCACGCCCTTGTTTAGCATAAGATACTTCGCCGATGACAAAATCGATAGGTGCACTTTGTAGTTGCTGAAAGTTTTGTCCAACCATTGCCATTTCTGGGCTACTAAACACGATGCCTAAAGGTGTTAAAGTTTTGACTGGTTCTATAGTGGGGAAGTTCAATGCATTTTTGACCAAAACTTTACCTTCGTGTGAGGCTTCATGTTGTAATGGAGTATCAGTATGTGCATCGCCAATGATAAAAATCGGATAGTCGGCGAGTTGTTTGGTCTCAGGATCAACAGGTAAATGTTTTAAGTCTGTGAATGAGGTGTCGATATTTTCGAGTTTAAGGGTATTTAAAAGACTGCTGCGTCCTGTAGCAACCAATAAATAATCGACGTTGAGTGTTTTAGGCTGACCATTTTCAATAAAACTAATTTCAACTTGATCGTTTATATACTTAATTTTAGTGGGTAAAACTTCGAACTTGATCTCAAGTTCAGTGCTAATTTCTGTTTGTGCCAACTGCTGCAATTTCGGGCTGGTCAGAACGCCGACTTTACGACTACGTGCAAAGACTGTGGTATTGACGCCAAGTCGTTGCATGGCTTGCGCAAGTTCAATCGCGATGACTCCGCTCCCAATCACCGCTAAAGATTTGGGTAAAGCATTGAGTTCAAAGATTTGATCGGAGGTGATGAGTCGATCACCAAGTTCATTCTTCCATGCTGGGTCAAAGCTAGGTGTGGAGCCTACAGCTAAAATAAAGCTTTTGGCTTGGTAGAGTTGCCCATTAACTTCGACCGTTTTTGCATCGACAAAGCGAGCACGACCCCGAATTTTATGAGACTCAGGCCAGCTCTCTACGGTTTTAAGGGTGCTATGAGTAAAGCGATCACGGAGTTTTTGTACGTGTTGCATGACCTGACTGCGGTCTATTTTTGACTCTACTTGCAATCCGACACGATCCGCATGTTGAATATCATGCATGCGATTTGCTGTAGAAATCAGCACTTTTGACGGCATGCAGCCGACACGTGCACAAGTAGTGTCCCATGGCCCATCATTAATGATTAATAGATTTTGTGTGGACTTCACGGCTTGTTGGTAGGCTGCGATACCCGCAGTTCCAGCCCCAATAATAATCAGATCATACATAAGTAAACGTTTATCTAAGCGAGACATACTCTATAGTTAACATATTCAGGGCTGTAGATGATTATATTTTGTAAAAAAACGGCACTAGATGCCGTCTTTACTTTCATTTGACTTATAAGCCAGTACCAACGCTTACCCCAACAGTAGGACGTACATTCATTGAACTACATGCTGTCATTAAGGTACAGCAGAGTAAAAGTAGCAACAGTTTATTCATGGAGTAATCCTCGTTGTTTTGCCTGATTGAACAGCAGACTAGAGCGAGCACCACTCTTACAGACCATTAAAATAGGCTTGGGCAATTCATTATAATATTTAGCAAATTCGACCACGTCTGTTTCAGAAATTTTACTGCTGGTAACCGGTTGGTAAATTACGCTGACTTTGGACTGTTCCGCAATATTACGCAGTTGATCAACGTGAACGGTATTACCTTGTTCTTGATCTGGTCGGTTGACAATGACCGACTTAAAACCTTGTTTTATCAACTGTTGAAACTTGTCTTGGGTCATTTCCCCTGAAATACTGAGCTGTGGGCTGAGTGCTTGACTCAGGTTATTCGTTGCCGCCCATAATGCACTGCTTGTTAAAATCAGAGCAGTGCAGATGACACTTTTAAACAACCGTTTAGTCATCTAACAGGTCCATTTGTTTCGCCAGTTGGTATAAGTTGTTTGAGCGATTACCAGTACGGCAGAACATTAAAACAGGTTTTGGTAGCTCATTGAAATGATTGGCAAAAGTGCGTACATCCATTTCTGTGATTTGCCCTGCAACCACAGGTTGATAGACATAATCGAGGCCTGCAATACGTGCTGCTTCTTCAATTTGAGCGCTGGTTGGTTGTTCTGGGCCACCTTCCATATCTGGGCGGTTATTGATCACAGATTTAAACCCTTTTTCAACCACTTGAACCAAATGTTCTGGGCCAATTTGACCTGCAAAGCCTACATTTTCGCTCATGCTGTCACTCCAAAATTAAACTAATCGAGATATGCTTTATGATAGCATTAAGCTGAAAGCTCAGCCTATGCTGTTGAAATATTTATAAGCGATTACAACCATAAAATAACGCAATGGAGCAGGTATGCACGCCTATACCGTTGAACCGCTATATGTCAAAAGTGGCCAAGAGGTCATTGCTGCGGATTTCTATCGTCCGAAAACTGAAGAAAAGCCAGCAGTGATTCTGATGGCCCATGGTTTGGCTGGGCTGCGCCAATTCAAACTGATCCAATTTGCGCAGCGTTTTGCACAAGCGGGTTATGCAGTCGTGTTATTTGACTACCGTTATTGGGGCGGTAGTACTGGACGTCCACGAGAATTGGTCTCGATTAAGAAACAGCTGGAAGACTGGCGGACTATGATTAACCACCTCAAAGAACGTAAGTCGATTGATAGTCGACGGATCGTGCTGTGGGGGACCGCGCTCAGTGGCGGTTATGTGCTCGATATCGCAGCAGAGTTCAAGAATGTACAGGCCGTGATGGCGCAAGTGCCTTTTGTAGATGGGGCAGCAAGTGCTAAGTTATATCCTTTGCAACAGTTCCCCAAAGCCTTAAAACTATCCAGCCAAGATTATATGGGGGGAAAAGTAGGGATGTCCCCGACTACTTTACCTGTGGTTGATCCACGTGAGTTATGTTTTTTGCCGACGCAAGATGCGTATTTGGGTTATCGTTCGATTATTAATCCTGATTATTATTGGAGTGGAGAGATACCTGCCCGACTCTTTTTTAATCTAATTCGTTATCGTCCCATTCAAAATGTCAGACAAATTAATATTCCTGTACTTTTCATTGCTGCCAAGCATGATAGTTTAATTCCGATCGAATCCAGTCGTGAAGCAGCCACCAATATTGCCCCTTTTGTTCAATATCATGAGTGGGAAATGCAGCATTTTGATATTTATCATGCCAGTTGGTTTGAAAAAGCCATTTCGACCCAATTAGAATTCTTACATCAACATATTGGAGTCAACTAAATGATTATCGTCTGTCCTACTTGTTTGGCCAAGAATCGTGTGCCTGAAGAGAAATTAAGTGCTAATCCGAGCTGTGGTCAATGCCACGCAGCGCTTTTACCTGCGGCACCGATTGAATTGAATGAGCAGAATTTTAGCCAGTTCATTAGCCATAGCGATTTACCTGTGTTTATTGATTTATGGGCAGAGTGGTGTGGTCCATGTAAAATGATGGCTCCGCACTTTGCTGAAGTGGCCAAGCAAAATCCGCAGGTTATTTTTGCTAAAATTAATACCGAAGAATCTCCGCGCTTGAGCAGTGCGTTTAACGTACGTAGTATTCCAACCTTAGTTTTAATGAATAAAACTACTGAAATTGCTAGAATAAGCGGTGCGCTCCGTGCGCCACAATTGCAACAATGGTTAGATCAACAGTTGCAAGCCCAGTCATAACGAAAATTGGAGTCAACGTGTCAGAGATTCATGTGAAACCAGAAGGGATGTTGTCTCTTCAGACAATTGCAATGCCAGCCGATACCAACTGGAGTGGAGATGTTTTTGGTGGTTGGATTGTGTCACAAATGGATTTGGCGGGTGCAATTCACGCAGAGCGTTTTAGTAAGGGACGCTGTGCAACGATTTCAATTAATCAGATGACGTTCTTAGTCCCAGTGAAAGTTGGCGATGTCATCAGTTGTTATACCAAACTGTTAAAAGTGGGCAATACGTCTATTCAGATGGAAATTGAAGTGTGGGATAGTCATGACAGTTCACGTCCGCCTGTACGTGTGACTGAAGGTGTATTTACCTTTGTTGCTGTTGATGTCAAAGGCAATAAACGTCAGATTCCAGCGGATGTTAAAGAAAAGTTTCTTGCGAGCCAATCCAACTAAGGTTTGAGTCGGTCTGCAAAAAAGCCAGTGTAATCACTGGCTTTTTTATTGTTATTCCACACAGTCCGATGGATTAAAACATGGTATTGCGGTTGGCGGACTCCCGCGGGAATAGTTTGTATCACATCCCAGTGTTCTACAATTTTGCCTTGTTCGACGCGGAAAATATCGACAACGGCTTCACCACGATCTTGTGTATTTTGAGTGGAATGTACATGGAGCACCACCAAATCACCTTCGGCCACGACACGTTTGATGGTATTTTTTGCATCTGGATGTTCTTTAAAATACTGGGTGAAGTAGTTTACAAAAGGTGCTTTTCCGTCTGCAACATAGGGATTATGTTGAATGTATTGTGTACCAATATAGCGGTCAGAATAGGTTTGAACCTGATGTTTGCTAAAAACTCCTTCATAAAAGTCCACTACAAGTTTTTTATTTTGTTCGGTCAGGGCAGAGGCAGAATGGTGACTCGGCATTGTTGAAACAGATTCATTGGCGGGATTGTGCTGTTGGCAGGCCACCAGCCCTAAAGAAAATAGGGCAATCGCTAAAATTAGTCTTTTTTTCATCAAGTCAGCTCAAATATTCATGTTATGTAGCATGATTTTGAGCTGAGTCGAAACAAAGATATAGTAAGTTTTAGTCGCAGCTTTAGCGTATTGTTGTAAATTTTATACTTACCAAACAGTAAGTTATATTTACATTTTTACTTTTTTAATGATGCTTTGTCGAGCCACGCCCATAACATTTCACATTGAACAGGTGCTTCACCCGATTCATCCATCACTGTCACAGAAACTAAAGTTTCACCTTTAGCGGTGGTTTGCATCAGCTGCTGCTGTTCTGGTGTTAAGGTGGCTGTCGCTGTCATGGCACCTTTACTTGGGCGTTTAAAGTCAACGTGCATGCTTTTAATCAGAACGATGCAATGGTCAGGCACATTCATCCCTGTTACAAAACCAGTTGCCGTTTCAGCAATCAAGGCCATGGCACAGGCATGCAGTTGACCAATATGGTTTTGCATGGCACGGTGATTTTCGATTTTGACCACGACTTCACTTGGGCTGACTTGCAAATAACGAATATTGGCACTGCCGACCATCGGAACTATGCGACCAAAAGCTTGACTCCATAATCGCGTACGCAACGCTTTCGGCAAGCGTGACGTGGTTTTTACAAGTTTTGATAAGCGATTGGACTTTTGCATAGTTACCTCAAATGATCAAACAAGAGTATTAGTCTTTAAAGTTATTGAACTGTAAAGGCAGACCAAATTGTTGTTCTTTTAAAAACGTCATTACTTGTTGTAATGTATCGCGCTTTTTATCAGTCACACGAATTTTGTCGCCTTGAATTGAAGATTGCACTTTAATGCCGCTTTCTTTAATGGCCTTGTTAATTTTTTTTGCGGTATCTGAGTCAAGTCCGTCTTTTAATTTCACCACTTGAAGTACATTTTTACCTGAAGCAGTCATTTTTTGTGGATCAAGCGCTTGAATATCGACTTTACGCTTAAAGAAATGGTTCTCTAACATGGTGTACACTTGTTCACACTGGAAATCACTTTCAGTTGAAATTTTGATTTCTTTGTTTTTTTCATTGAGTTCAATTGAAACGTCCTGACCACGGAAGTCGAAACGGGTTGCGATTTCCTTTTGGGTGTTCTGAACGGCATGATTTACTTCAAAAATTTCTAATTCTGAAACAATATCAAAAGATGGCATGGATTAAACCTTTACAAATGGAAAGAATATCTGAGATGCTAGGGATGTTTTCTTCATTTGCCAAGTGTTGTTTACATCAAAGGAGTGCGCAATGATCCGTAAACAAGAAATTACAACATTTGAGTTCCCAGAGGATGCGATCATCTGGGATGTACGCGATTCAAGTGCTTATGCTGAAGCACACGTGAAAGGGGCGATTAATCAGCCAATCACAGAACTTTCAGCACAGAGCCTTACTCAAGTGTCGACGGATCAACCGATTTACATTTTATGTGGTGGCGGTAGTAAAGCGCCACGTGCTGCAGAGTTACTCGAAGGTTTTGACAGTGCGCGTGAGTATGTGATTTTAATGGGTGGTACCCGTGCTGCTCGTGATGCTGGTTTAGCCTTAGAACAAAGTAATTAAGCAGAAGCAAAAAAAGCGCCGTAAGGCGCTTTTTTAATGTCTTGGAAATGTGATTTTTTTCTCTATAACGCCATACGCTGCACTTGAGTCATAAGCAGAATTAAGACTGCGCTTTAAAATAAGGCTTTTTGGCTTTGAGCTTTTTATGGAATCGGGTCGGACTGAGCTTCTGTAACAGTGACTCAGGAACGGGACAGGCCTCTTTCAGTATCTGCGCTGCTAAAATTTCACTACATAAAGGGGCAAACAAAAAGCCTTTAGAGCCCAAGCCCGCAAAGCTATAAATTTCAGTCTGTTCAGACATTTTTCCAAGGACTGGAAAATAGTCCAAACTTTGCGCGCGAACAGATGCACGGCCTTGCCAAGTCCTCACATCAGGAAGTGATTGTGCATAATGTGGAAAGACACTGTGGATAAGCTCGTAGTTATGCACATGGTCTTCAAGCAAAACATCGCTGTCGTCCCGATTGGGATGGAAGGATGCACCTAAAATGAACTGTTGAGCATCAAGCTGCATACAATAGCCGCCATAGCTATAAGCTTGATTGAGGGCTAAAGGTTGCGCAGTATTCTCCACCCAACTGACTTGTCCGCGAATGGGTTTCAGCACAGGGTACTGCTCAAAGAAAGCAGCCGTGTGGCGTGCACAACAGACAATCACATGATCAAACTGACCTAGAGATTGGGCTTGTGCATTGAAAAGTTCATTGTGCTCTGGATGGATTTGAGTAATGTTGGCTTGTACGAACTGAATGAGCAGATGCGCTAAGATTTGATCTCTGAGTTGATGTGGTGAGACAGCGCCGGCTTCAGTTAGATTCAGACTTGGATATTCAGTGATTAACGTACAATCAGCAGCTGTTTCGGCTGTCAAAAGATCCGCAGGATATTGCTGTTCGAGATCGAGTAAGTCTTCGGCTTTTTTCAGCGCCAGTTGATGTACTTGAATGGGGCGAAAAGCCTGAAATTTGGGATAGTGCTGTAAAGCATGTTGCCAAGCCAAGGTCATTAGATGTTCATGACTTTGTTCAATTGGACAAAGTTTGGGGTTGAGTAAGGCCAGCGGATTGCCTGAACCTCCTGCAAGTGGCTCAGATTGGTCGTAGAGCGTGACTTGATGCCCGCGCTCAGCAAAGGCCCATGCACTAGTTAAACCTGCAATCCCTGCGCCAATGATAGCAATTTGGCGTTGCTTAAAAGCGTGTGGTACTTGATCAGGTCGATTTTGATTCAATACTGATTTGGTATCTACAGCGTCTGATGTATTTTCAGGCTCAGCAGGTAACCAAATGGCTTTGAGCATTTCGCGTTTATGCTTATAGCCGCGCGGACGTGAAATAGAAATACCATGCTGTGTTAAACCACGTTTGAGTACGCCTGCGACACTAAATGAAGAAAATGTCGTTCCAATACCAGATAAGCGAACGATGTGATTCAGTACTTGCTCTTCCCATATGTCTGGGTTACAGGCAGGTGCAAAACCATCGAGGAACCATGCGTTAACGCTACTGGTTTTTGCCATACTGGGGAAAACATCGTGGGCATCGCCTAACCAAAGATCAAGGCTAAAACGTTCCTCAGGGAAGCTCAGGCGATGACAACCCGCAATTGGGTGCGGGTACTGTGCAATCAGTTGATTGGCGATAGGTTTGAGTTCAGGCCAGACATTGAGTGCACGTATTAGATCCGTTTTAGACAGCGGAAATTTTTCAACTGAAATGGCATGAAGGTGGCTGTGGTTATTTGGGCGCACCTGTTGCCAAAGTTGCCAAAGCGCCAAGATGTTGAGCCCTGTGCCAAAGCCTGTTTCACCAACACTAAAATATTCAAAGGGCTGAAGATTGGACAGACGCTCAGGTAAATCATTGCCATTTAAAAACACATGGCGAGTTTCGAGTAGACCATTGTCTTTGGAAAAATAGACATCGCCAAATTGTTTTGAGACCGGCACATCTATGCCATCAATCTGTTGCCACTCTAAATCGGCAGTTTGAATTGCACGCGACACAACCACAGCACCCTATTGTTTTCAATAGGGCTTAGCTTACCACTGACGACGACGTTTGGTGTAAACGTAACTGGCAATTAAGAAACCCAGTAATACACCAACAGCGATGGTCGCTGCGCCGTAGAGGAACATTTGTGCACTGCGTTCGCTTTGTAAGACTTGTACTTGTACACCGAGGCTATCATTTTTGAGTTGTAGCTCTTGGTTTTGCGCCAAAGCATCAAGGTTGGCTTTTTCCAATTGTGCAAGACGTGAAGCTTGGTCTTTGACCAATGCTTTGACTTTGGCATCTTGCAATGCTTTGTTTTTGGCAAGTTGTTCAGCGGTGAGTGGTTTGGCTTCTTGCGGTTGACCTGTAGGGCTAACTGTGGCCACCGCAGGAATGATTTTCGGTTGAGTCGTACTGCCTTGCACCAGAACAGGTGCGGCAGTCGTTGCTGGTACAGCAGAGGCTACACTCGGGGCAGGAGCGGTTTCAACGGCCCACGCCATAGAAGAAAGAAGAGATAAGCCCAATAAGCTTGTGACAACAACGCGCATGACCTTATCCTTGAGGGAATGCTTTATTAAATGGTTTAACATCAATCTGACGATAAACCCCTGCTTTTAAGAATGGCTCTTCCTGTAACCAGACATCGAGTGCTTCACGTGAGTCAAAGTCAACAATGATTGTACTGCCGTAAAAGCCTGCTTGTGGATTGCTTGGATCTTTCGGCATCGCTCCTGCAACAATTAAACGACCTTCATCATTAAGTTTTTGTAAACGAGCAAGATGTTCTGGACGTGTAGCAAGACGTTTTTCGACTGTACCCTCTTGATCGGTACATGTGACGACGAATAGCGGCATAAGAGTTCTCGATGTATGTTCTGGCTAAATTACTCTTCAGAAGATTTAAAGTATTTACGCAATACAATAAACTGAATAATGATAAAGGAAAACATCACGATCATGTCACCAAAAGCCGTGAATTCTCCCCAATATTTTCCGTCCATAAATAAAAATGCGAAAAATACGTGTAAAAAAGACATGAGGGCAAACATAGCAGCCCACGCAAAGTTTAAATTTTTCCAACCTGCGTCGGTTAAATTAAAGATTGGGCCGAACAAGCGTTTGATCAGCGGTTTGCGTTCTTTGCCAAAATAAGGAGAAAGTAAGAAAGCACCTGAGAAAATAATGTTCAGCAAGGCCGCTTTAAGTTTGATGTAAAAGTCATCCGACAGCATTAAGGTGACACCGCCGAAAATAACCGTCATAAACAACACAATCCACTGTTGTTTGTCTAAACGGAACTTTTGCATGAAGAACAGTGCGCCGTAAACCACCAGCATCGAAATGATCAAACCTGTGGTCGCTACAAGAATATTATTATTATCGACACCCCCAGCAGAACCAATCAATTGGAGCAATGGGTGATCAGTATTTTTAGGATCTACAGTTTTATATAAATAAAAGAAAATTATCAGCGGCACAAAGTCTAAAAGTGCTTTCATGTTAGAGTATCTAAATCTGTTCAAATAAATAGCTAGTATAAGTGATGGAAGGCGTAGATTTACATACTCACAGCAATATTTCTGATGGTACTTTCACACCGAAGCAATTGGTTGATGCTGCCGCGGAAAAAGGCATCCACACCTTGGCTTTGACAGACCATGACACCATGGATGGTCTTGCGTTGGCAGAGTTGGCTGCAAAGTCGCATGCGATGCGTATTATTTCGGGGGTAGAAATTTCGAGTCAGTGGTCGAGACCCTCAACCCAGAAAAACTATGGTGTGCATGTGGTTGCATTGAATATGCAAGACTTAGAACCACTGCAAAAATGCCTTGAACAGCAAAAACAAATCCGTGCGCGACGCGCTAAACAAATCTGTGATTTGTTGATTCCATTGATTGGTGAAGATATTTATCTCGATGTTTTAGCGAAAGTTGAACAGATTCCTGACCGTGTGACTCGAACCCATATTGCCAAGACCTTGGTTGAAAAAAAGTATGTGAGTCGTGCGCAACAAGCGTTTGATAAATATATTAAGGAAGGCAAGAAAGCCTACGTGAAATTTGATGGGCTGGGTTTAGAAGAAACCATTCAAGTGATTCATGCCAGTGGTGGTTTTGCAGTATTGGCGCATCCGACACGTTATGACTTATCTGCTACGAACATTCGTTATCTGATTGAAATATTTGCGCAGTTTGGTGGGGATGCGGTTGAATTGCCGCCCAATGTCGAACCGACATCTACCCGTCAAATGGTGGATCGGATTATTGCCGAGCATGGTTTAAAAGTATCGGTCGGGAGTGACTTTCATGGTGACAATATGCCGTGGATTAAGTTGGGCAATATTCCCAGAGTTAAAGACGGGCAAGTGGGGATTTGGGAAAGTTTTGTCTAAAGATTTTTGACCATTCCTACCTTCTCCAAGAGCTATATAGCCTAAGAGAAGGTCAGTGTGCGCTTGATTAGAGTAAGTTATTGTCTTGTGCTTGAATGGGTGGAGGGGTCGGTTTACCTAAAGTCCCAAGCAGTTCAATTTCGATGGTGCGTACCATCGAGTCCAGCGGCAAGTCATTACTTTGCGTTCCGAAAGGTTCTTCAATTTCCGAGCTCAAAGCATCGAGTCCTAAGAAGGTATAGGCCAACACACCAACCAATAGCGGGGTGAAAATACCTAAGGTTGAGCCTAAGCTAAACGGTAAAATGAGACAGAAAAAATACACCGTACGATTGAGTAATACCGAGTAGGCAAAAGGTAGTGGTGTTGTCGCAATACGGTCACAACCGGTTTGCACCACACTCAAGTCAGCAACGTGCTGATTTAGCTGCGCATACACAATGTCACTAATTTCACCTTCTTTTAATGCCTGCATCAACTCCCACTGAATTAAGCTGAGCGTGTACTGCGGGGCATTGGCTTGTTGATACAGCTGAGTCAGTGCATTTTGACTTAAGCCACTGGTTTCCACCAGTTCTGTTGGATTGGCTGTTTGATGGCGTAAACGGTCACGTAAGACATTGGCAAAGACAATCACATGTTGAATCACACGTTCACGACGACCTTGAGTCAAGATACGACAGTCGCGGTCAAAGTGACGTGAGTTGGCAATTAAAATGCCCCATAACTTTCGCGCTTCCCACCAACGGTCATAGCAGGCACTATTTTTAAAGCCGAGGAAAATAGAAAGTACCACCCCAATGAGGGTGAAGCCGACCAAAGGCAGTTCAGGGAAGTGGAAATAGCCGACATAGGACAAAATGCCAATAATGGCAGAGACCAACATGACCACACCCAAAGGCGGTAAAACTTTGGGAAGAATGGTGCCACGCCATGAAAAAAGCACCTTAAAAATACTGGGCTGATCACGCACAATCATGTGATTAGAATTCTTTTAAAATTTTGCTTGATCTTCATATTTGTCGTCGTATTTGTCAATCATTTGTCTGCATATTTAAACGGATTGGATCAGACCGTGTTCAGCAAAAGAAAAAGCACCTTCGGGTGATAAAATGAAATGATCAATCAGTTGAATATCCACGAGCTGAGTGGCTTGAAGAATGCGCTCAGTCAGTTCAATGTCCGCCGTGGAGGGTTGAGCTTTTCCAAGCGGATGGTTATGGGCAAGCACCATGAATGTAGCGTGTTGAGCAATACAGTAACGTAGCAATTGATTGATCGATATTTCACAAGAATTGACTGCGCCAAAAAACAATTTTTTAAAGTTTATTTTTCTTAAATGTGCATCTAAGCAGAGCACCGCAAAGACTTCTTGGTTTTCGCCAGAAAATTCATACTGTAAAAACTTGAGCAGTTGAGCTGAATGATTGAGTTCCAACTTGTGTTGCTTGAGCTGCTGGCTGCCGTAACGTCGCCCCAATTCTTTGACGGCCATTAATTGTGAATACTTGGTCGGGCCAATGCCGTGAAACTGGCTGAGCTCGGGCAGTTCAGCATCGAAAACCGCATTCAGACTACCAAAATGTTGCAACAAAAGACGTGCCAATTCGACTGCAGAATGTTGTGTTGAACCCGAGCGGATGAAAATAGCCAGCAGTTCTGCATCGGATAGGCTGGCTGGCCCTTGTTGTAATAAGCGTTCACGAGGCCGTTCTTGTTCAGGCCATTTTTTTATGGATAAGTGCATTATTTTATACTTTTTTATTCTTAATCCGAGAAACAGGGCCCAATCGATGATTGGGTACGAGACTATTTAATGCTATTGTGAGCGCCACTGCAACAGAAAGGTAGCCTGTTCGTGAGCTTTGATCTCAGTGTAATTCCAAATAAAAATATCCTTTTAGCTGTTACGGGCGGTATTGCTGCCTATAAAAGTGCCATTTTGGTTCGCCGTTTAAAAGATGCGGGTTTTCAAGTCCGTGTGGTGATGACCGAAGGTGCGCAGGCTTTTATTACGCCGCTAACTTTTCAAGCTTTGTCGGGCAACCCCGTACATACAGAACTTCTCGACCCTGAAGCCGAAGCGGGCATGGGGCATATTGAGCTGGCACGCTGGGCAGACCTGCTTTTGGTTGCGCCTGCCAGTTGCAACACCATTGCAAAGTTTGCTGCGGGTTTAGCTGATGACTTACTTTCTACTTTATATTTAGCCACCAAAGCCCCTGTATGGGTCGCACCAGCCATGAACCAACAAATGTGGGCAGCAAAAGCGACACAGCGTAATTTAGCGACTTTGGTGGAAGATGGCATGCATGTGATCATGCCAGATGCGGGTGCGCAAGCTTGTGGTGATGTCGGTTTAGGCCGTATGCCTGAGCCTGAGGATTTGGCACATCAAGTGACAGAATACTTCCATAAAGTGCAGCGTGCCATGGCTGAAAAATTTGGGATGTTGGCGGGTAAAAAAGTCACCATTACTGCTGGGCCAACGCGTGAAGCAATTGATCCTGTGCGTTATATTTCCAACCACAGTACCGGAAAAATGGGCTTTGCCATTGCTGCTGCCTGTTATGCGGCAGGAGCCAAAGTAACTTTAATTGCAGGTCCTGTCAGCTTAGACACACCGAACGGTGTACGCCGAATCAATGTTTCATCTGCCATGAAAATGCTGGATACCAGTATGCAAATGTTAGATGAAGGCTGTGATGTGTTTATCGCGACTGCCGCTGTTGCGGACTATCGTGTTGCAGAAGTTGCAGAACATAAGATTAAGAAAGCAGGGGACGAGCTCAATGTTTCTTTAATCAAAAACCCTGATATTGTGGCGACCATTGCACAGCAAGATAAACGCCCGTTCATGGTGGGTTTCGCAGCAGAAACACGTAATGTCGAGGAATATGCCGCAGGTAAATTGGTCGCGAAAAAGCTCGATATGATTGCCTGTAATGATGTGTCACGTCCTGATATTGGTTTTGCTTCTGATGAAAATGCGATGACGGTCTTTTTTGCAGAAAGCTATAAAATGGACAAGCGCGATTTGGAAAAAGCGTCGAAACAAGAAATTGCTTTGCAGTTGGTTGAGGCGATTCATGATGCTTTACATCGAGACCCTGAAAGTGATGATGATTTTTAATTTACATCAGTCTTAATTTTTGCGATATTCAATGCAGCCTTAGGCTGCATTTTTTTTGCAAACTCATAGGAATAAGAATGAAAACATTATTAAAGGTTGTGCTGTTGAGCAGTGGTTTATGTTTGGCAGGACTTGCACAAGCGTCGGAAGTGCTAGAAAGTGCGATGAAATCTTTGGCGAAAAACTCAAAAGCTTTTGCTCAAGCCAAGACTGCCGCAGAGGCGAATACCGCATTAACTGAAATGCAAAAAGCTGCGGCAACTGCCAAGCAAAACAAACCTGACACTTTGGTGAAACAACCAAAAGACAGTGTTAAAGTGAAACAATATGAACAAAAGTTTGATGCATTAACCGAAGAAATTGAACATGCTCAGCATTTGGTACATGCTGGGAAACTTGCAGAAGCTAAACAAAGTTCAGCCAAGTTTGAGGCTATTAAGCAGCAAGGTCATAAAGCATTTAAATAATTCAGTACAATAAAAAAGACCGCAAAAGCGGTCTTTTTTATGTATGAAGAGCTTAAAGTTTTAAGCTTGACCTTCAACAGCGGCTGCTTGAGCACGCTGCATATTTGCTTCGAACTCAGCATCAAAGTTAATTGGTGTAAGTAACAATTGTGGGAAACTGCCTTTAGTCACCATATCATTCACCGCTTCACGAAGGAACGGGAACAAGATGTTTGGGCAATATGCACCTAAGATGTACGGAAGACGTTCTTCTTCAACACCATCTACAAGGAAAATACCCGCTTGAGTAACATCGACAATAAACGCCGTGTCGCCTGCATTGTTTGCTTGTACAACCACTTTAAGTGAAACTTCGTAGTGAGTTGGATCAACTTTTTCAGCAGAAGATGATAAGTTGATGTTCAACTCTGGTTGCCATTCTTTGGTAAAAACTTGCGCCCCAGGGACTTCAAAAGAAATATCTTTTGTGTAAATACGTTCTAAAGCAAGTTGTGGTTGAGCTTCACTCATTTTCTAATCCTTAATATGCTGAGCTAATTATGCCAATAGTTGGTCGAGTTTGCCTTCACGCTCTAAAGCATAAAGCTGATCAAAACCAC
Source organism: Acinetobacter johnsonii ANC 3681 (assembly GCF_000368805.1). Classification (NCBI taxonomy): domain Bacteria; kingdom Pseudomonadati; phylum Pseudomonadota; class Gammaproteobacteria; order Moraxellales; family Moraxellaceae; genus Acinetobacter; species Acinetobacter johnsonii. The sequence continues at coordinate 15,438 of NZ_KB849706.1, forward strand.
CAATAAATTGGTCATCAATAAAAATTTGTGGAACCGTACGGTGATTGGTGCGTTGCATCAATTCAATGCGGACTTCTGGCGCTTCTTTAGATAAATTAATTTCTTTATATTCAACGCCTTTACGCTCAAGGAGCTGCTTTGCGCGAACGCAATATGGACATACAGTCGTTGAGTAAATAGTGACTTGAGCCATGAGTTTCTCCTTGTGCAAATTATTTAGCTTTAACCAGTGGTAAGCCTTGAGCCTTCCAGTTGCTAATCCCGCCATCTAAACGATAGCTGTCAGTATGTGCAACTTGTTGTAAAGCGGTACCTGCCACTTGGCCTAAGTTACAGATGAACACGAGTGGGCGATCTGCAGCTTTTAACTCTTCAGCATGTTTTGTAATTTGGCTGTAGGGAATGTTGCGACTTCCACTGATATGACCTTCACGGAAATCTTTGGCATCACGTAAGTCAATCAACATGGCATTTTTAGCTTTCACTAAAATACCTAAAGATTGTGGTGAAATTTTGCGACCATTGCGTTGTCCTTCAAGTACGAAAAACAAAACAACCAATACCGCAAGTGTTCCAAATAAGAAGGGGTGATTCCCCATAAACTCGAACCAACGTTCCACAAGTCACCTAAATTACAATTCAAAAATTGCTAGAGAGTATAGCTCATAAAATATGGTGATCAAAATCACCGCTTCAAGGGCTAAGGTTGAATAAAAATTAATTTTTTTGCTGAGCTTCAGCAATTTCATCAATCAGACGTAAATAGCTGTCTAAACGGCGCGTTAAAATTTCACCATTTGCCGCAGCTAAGCGTAAAGCGCATTGTTTTTCATGTTTATGGGTGCAGTTACGGAACTGACAGTAGCCCAGCAAGTTTTCAATTTCAGGAAAGCCGCGTTGCACTTTGTCCGCATCTAAGTGCCATAAACCAAACTCACGAATTCCCGGTGAGTCAATCAGCGAGGCGCCTTCGCCAAAGCCAATCAAACGGGTAGAGGTCGTGGTGTGCTGTCCTAAGGCTGAGTTTTCAGAAATCACATTGGTTTTTTGTGCAGCGTCAGGCACTATGGCATTAATTAAAGTGCTTTTACCAACACCAGACTGGCCAACAAAAGCCACGGTTTCATTTTTTAAACGCTGAGTCAGTGCGGTTAAATCACCATCGGCTTGTGTTTGCATCACTTCATAGCCTAAGGCTTGATATTCTGCAATCAACGCTAAAATCGGGTCATTGTCTTTGAGCAAATCGGTTTTATTCAGCACCAAAAGTGCTGGAATATTGGCATCGGCACAGGCCACCAAATAACGGTCAATTAGACCTGGTGCAGGCTCAGGCAGTGGCGCAAACACAATCACAATCAGGCTGATATTGGCAGCGACAGGTTTTACTTTATGATAACGGTCTGGACGAGTCAGTAGTGACTGACGTGGCTGTATCGCATTGATGATACCGAGCCCCGTATTTGGGTCGGCTTGCCATTTGACACGATCACCTGTGACCAGTAGTTCGAGGTTGGTTCGTGTGTGACAGCGCCAAATGCTGCCGAGTTCAATCGGTTTCCAAAACGGTTCAGGTTCGCCTGCTTGTACTGTCGGTTTGATGGGATGTGGGTCCGGAGTCGTAAGGGCTTGCACTTCAAGCTGACGGCCGTAGTGTTGTACCACCAAGCCTTCTAAATCATTTGAAGTGTCGATATCTTCTTGACGTGTTTGCTGTTGTTTCTGAATGCGGCGTTGTTGCTGTTCAGTTAAACGACGTTTACGAATTAAAGCCATTCATATCCTAAAAAACCATGAATTCAAGATGGCAAAAATAGCACGAAGCAGGGTATCAGTTACAGCATCGAAGCAATTAATTTGCTACTATCATCGTTTTTAAGCCGAATAAGATTGCACATTTATGAGCAGCACCGCTGATACGCGTTTGATTTGGATTGACCTTGAAATGACAGGTCTCGATACTGATAATGACCAAATTATTGAAGTTGCTACAATTGTAACGGATGATAACTTAAATATTTTAGCTGAAGGGCCTGTGCTTGCTGTACATCAGCCAGACCGTGTGCTGAATGCAATGGATGAGTGGAACACCCGCCAACATGGTCAATCCGGCTTAATTGAACGTGTACGTCGCAGTAAATTGACTGCGCAAGATGCGGAGCAGCAGACTTTAGAATTTCTAAAGAAATGGGTCAATCCAAAAAGCTCACCGATGTGTGGCAATTCAATCTGCCAAGACCGCCGTTTTTTACACCGTTTAATGCCTGAAATGGAACAATATTTCCACTACCGTAATTTAGACGTGTCTTCGGTAAAAGAGTTGGCTAAACGCTGGCGTCCAGAAATTATGAGTGGCTTGAAAAAGAATGCTTCACACTTAGCGATGGATGACATTCGTGATTCGATTGCGGAACTGAAGTATTATCGTGAATACTTTTTTATTATGAATAAATAAGTAGTAAAGAAAGAGGCGCTAGCCTCTTTTTTATTGAAATTGAATAGAATAGAGCTGAGGGTGTTTGTGTAGAAAAAAGAAACACTTTTTTGCTATACAAGTTTAAAACACGCTTTATGATAAAGTAAATTAATTAAATTATAACAAAGAGTTGAGTTATGCAAAGTAATAACCCTATTTTGAACCGCGTGGAAACACATGCGGACTATAGTCAACCGATGACTGTTCAAGGTGCTATTCAGAAGTCTGTATTACTTACAGTGATTGCAGCTGTGGTCGGTATGGCACTGTTTTTATACTGTTTCATGACCTTAAATATTTCGCTAGCCTATGCTGCAACCTTAGTCGGTGCGATTGGTGGTCTAATTTTAGGCCTAATTGCAACTTTTAAACCAAATACCGCACGTACCCTTGCCATTCCGTATGCCTTGTTTGAAGGTGCTTTTTTAGGTGGGGTGTCGGTTATTTTTCAATTGAAATATCCGGGTGTCCCTTTACAAGCGCTGTTGGCAACTTTTGTCACCACTTTAGTGATGTTTGGTTTGTATCGTTTCCAAATTATTCGTGCCACTGAAAAATTCAAATCTGTAGTGATGTCGGCATCAATTGCCATCGCGATTGTGTTTGTGGTGCAGATGGTTATGCGTTTGGCTTTTGGTTCAAGCATTCCATTTTTATTTGAAAACAATTTATTAGGTTTAGGTTTTGCCGCTTTTGTTGCAGTGATTGCATCACTTAACTTAATTCTAGATTTTGATTTGATTGAAAGTGCTGCGGCACAACATGCTCCGAAAGCGATGGAGTGGCTGTGTGGTATTGCACTACTAGCGACTCTGGTGTGGATGTACTATTCATTCCTACGTCTACTCAGCATGCTGCGTGGCGATGACTAATCTTCCTAGTTTTACAAATACGCCCCTTCATCGGGGCGTATTTGTTATTGAATGTTGATGAATTGAAAAAAGGCGCATTATGCAATTTCGGTTTCAACTTAAACTTGGCATTATGCAGATAAATTATTTTGAGTGAGAGTCACATGGCACAAGGACTATTGGCTGGAAAGCGTTTTTTAGTAGCAGGTATTGCAAGTAAATTATCAATTGCATTTGGTATTGCTCAAGCGCTTCACCGTGAGGGTGCGGAACTTGCATTTACTTATCCAAATGAAAAACTGAAAAAACGTGTAGATGAATTTGCAGCACAATTTGGCTCAACGATTGTTCTACCATGTGATGTGGCTGTCGATGCTGAAATTGAACAGACTTTTGTTGAATTGGCAAAACATTGGGATGGTTTAGACGGTGTAGTGCATTCGATTGGTTTTGCGCCTGCGCATACCTTGGATGGTGACTTTACCGATGTAACTGATCGTGATGGTTTTAAAGTGGCACATGACATCAGTGCGTATAGTTTCATCGCTATGGCACGTGCTGCGAAGCCATTACTTTTAGTTCGTCAAGGGTGCTTATTGACTTTGACTTACCAAGGTTCTGAGCGTGTGATGCCAAACTACAACGTGATGGGTATGGCGAAAGCATCATTAGAAGCGGGCGTACGTTACTTGGCATCAAGCTTGGGTGCAGAAGGGATTCGTGTGAATGCGATTTCAGCAGGGCCAATCCGTACTTTGGCGGCATCAGGGATTAAGTCGTTCCGCAAAATGTTAGATGTAAACGAAAAAATTTCACCACTTAAACGTAATGTGACCATTGAAGATGTCGGTAATGCTGCATTATTCCTTTGCTCACCTTGGGCAAATGGTATTACCGGTGAAATCATGTATGTCGATGCAGGTTTCAATACGGTAGGTATGAGCCCAGACTTGATGCTCGACGAATAATTAGATTGATTCAAATTATTTGATAAAGCCGCTTTTATAGCGGCTTTATTTTTAAGAGAGTGAGGCTCTAAAAATTATAGCAATATGTTAAGCTCCTAATATTGTTGCTTTAAAGTTAATTTAATTTGTTGTTTTATAAAATAAAAATTTATTAAAACTAAAGAGCTGAAACGTTGATAATCATTTTCAAAAGATTTAAAATTTGATTGAGTTTACAAGAAAAATGTCAACTCATATACTTCATCTAGAGATAGCGCATGGTCACTCTACACACTGAAACACCTTTAGCAAAGGCTATTTTTGAACTATTCAATGATTTGGCTCAATTAATCAAAGACAATCACAGAGACTTAGTTGCTGGTTCAATAACTGCTTATATATTTGGAGGTTGTGCAGTTCACTTGTATACAAATGCACGTGGAAGTAATGATTTAGATGCAGAATTAATCGCTGCAAACAAACTTGATATCAACAGCATAATTTTAGAGCTTGATCCTGTCTATTTTGATGATCCAGAGGCAGGTGAGTCAAGCCTAGATTTTGATATAAATTTTAATATTGGTTTGCCATCCTTAGGTCCTGATTACAAAGAAAATGCTATACCTTTAGTAAGTGAGGACAGTGTATTACATATATTCTTAGTGAGTGCGGTTGATATTGCTGTATCTAAGCTATCTAGATTGGCGGAAGATGATTTAAAAGATATTATTTCACTTTATAAAGCAGAACGTTTTAGTTTAGAAGACTTTCAACGTGTAGCAAGAGATGCTGTGTATTACAGTCCTACGCCTGATAGTTTGCAAAAGAACGTAGACTATGCTATAAGATGCATAGAGGAAGTATGATTATTAATCATCGTAGGTTTGTAACAATGAAACGTACACAAGAAGTTTTTGATAGATTGGTCAGTAGTGAGTTCAGTTTAGTATCTTTTGAAGATGTCAAGACTGTTGCTTTAGCTATGTGGCATGAAAATTTCGTACCTCAAGTGAAACATTTATCTGAATTCTCTGCAAAAGCTGCTGGTTATATAGTAGATAAATTAATGCGCTTTAATTGTGTTTCTCAAGAGCTTAAAGCAAAACTACGAAATGTACTGACAGAACTTAAAGCGAAGTTTAGTTTCACACCAGTTAAAGTCAAAAATTGTGATAAGTTGGCTCAAAACTGGGGGTTAGCAGAAGACCTGAAACAACAAGTTCGAGAACTTCTCGAATATCAAACGAGACACTATAAACATACTTAAGCAATAAATTAAAGCACCTTATGAGGTGCTTTTTTATTTATGCATATATTACTGCGACTATACAACAATTTATAGCTAAAAATTTTAATGTGATACTCAATTTAATAATTAACTATATTTATAAACATATCGAAAAATATACCTAATCATTTGTCATCTAATATTTTATATGCTAATAAATCCTAGTTTTTGTTGAATTAAAATTCTAAAGATAAAGTCAATAAGCATATAATTTTGAGCTTTCGGGGTAGGTTAAAGCGTGAAAAAAATAACTGTTGTTTTTGGATTAGTCACTCTTCTTTCACTTCAAGGTTGTGCCGCGGTGATGGCGAGTAACCAGCCGCATAAAAAGAATTTGACAGTTTTAGAGGTTGGAAAACACCGTAATTATGTGATTTCTGAATTGGGTGCGCCAGTCACCTCAGAAACCGTTAATGGAGAGCGTAAAGAGATTTATACTTTCCAACAGGGCTACTCAAAAGCAGCCAGAATCAGTCGTACGTTATGGCACACGACTGCGGATATTGCCTCGATTGGTCTATGGGAAGTGATTGGCTCTCCAGCTGAGATGTATTTCGATGGTCAGCAACTTTCGTATGAAGTTGTTTTTGATGATCAGGACAATATTAAACGTATTCACCAGATCCAGAATAATCCAGATCTGGTGAAAGAATAACAGAGCAAAACCATAGCGCGAGGACTATTGTTTTACTAGTTCTTTTACAGGACTTCCACCCAAGGCTTGCATCAACGTCACATAAGCGTTGTATTGGCTTTGTTTGGTATTGACCAAAGTTAAGCGCGCAGTGCGCGTGGTTTCTTGTTGATCCAACAAGGTTTTTAAAGCCACAGCACCATAGCGATAACGCACTTGGGTCAAGTGTTCCACTTTTTCAGCAAGTTCCAAATTTCGCTGTTGCAATTGTACTTGTTGACTGAGTTCAGTACGTGCAGACAATGCATTTTCCACATCGGCAAAGGCTTGGTACAAGGTTTGACGATATTGCACGATGGCTTTTTCATAGTCCAATTGACTAATCGCAAGGTCACGTTTCATGTCGTTATATTGCAAGAACGGCAGACTTAAACTTGCGCCTAAGGTTAGGGCTGGGTTCTTCAGCAGTTGGGTGAGTGAGGTACTGCTTGAACCAAGATTTCCAGTCAAGCTGATCGAAGGATAATAGCTCGCCGTGGTGGCATCTTTGGTCGCTAAGCTTTCACGTAAACGAAGCTCAGCCGCTTTTAAGTCTGGACGGCGCGACAAAATGTCGGCAGGTAAGCCCGCTGCGATACTTGGCAAAGCTAAACGTGGTAAACGCTGTGGTTCATCAATACTTAACTGCTGCACAGGCATATGCAGTAACACGGCAATTGTGGTACGGGTCTCGACCAAACTTTGCTGAATTTGACTCAGACTGGCTTTTTGACTTTGTACTGACTGTTCAGCTTGGGTTAAGTCCAGTCCTGATACAGCCCCAGCTTGATACTGAACTTTAACCAAGTCGTAGAGTTTTTGTGAGGTTGCAAGGCTTTGCTCAGCCGTTGTAAGGCTTTCATTATAATAGGCCAACTGCCAATATAATTTCGCCGTGGTGCCAATTAAGCTTTGAGCAGTGGCTTGTAAATCTTGCTCAGTTGCCAGTGCTTCCCATCTTTTTGCTTCCGTTTGACGGGCCAATTTACCAAATAAATCGACTTCATAACTTAAGCCAGCACCCAAAGACAGGCCACTTGAGCTGTCATTGCCTGAGTTTAAGTCGAACTGATGGCCTGTAGATACCGTAGAGCTCACCCGTGGCTTTTGCTGATTTTCAGCCAGTTCTGCTTGTAAGCGCGCTTGTTTTAAGGTCATCCCTGCAACGGCTAAATCGGCATTTTTTGCGAGCACAGCATCGATCAGTTGATTGAGCTGTGCATCACCAAATAACGTCCACCATTGATCGGCATACAAGGCTTGTTGACGTTGTTGTGATGTTGCTTTGTCGTATTGAAACTGAGTCGGCGTCTGTACTGCTGGTGCTTGATAAGGTGTTTTAACCACAGCTGCACAGCCAACCAACGTGCTGCCAAGCAGCATCGCGGTACAAAGGCGCGTTAATAAAAAAGGCATATTTTTTCCTTATTCTCTGGCAAGTGCTGCAACAGGGTCGAGTTTGGCTGCATTTTTTGCAGGCAAGAAACCAAACACCACACCAATTAAAGTCGAGCATACAAATGCGGCGATAATCGAGGTGGTTGAGTAGGCAACCCCGAAATTACCCCCAGCAAATTTTTGAATGATTTGTCCTAGACCCAGCGAGAGCAACACGCCTAACACGCCACCAATCAGGCAGACTAAAATGGCTTCAATCAGGAACTGCTGCAAAATATCACTTTGACGTGCACCCACCGCCATCCGAACCCCAATTTCTTGCGTCCGTTCGGTCACTGAAACCAACATAATATTCATTACACCGATACCACCTACCACCAAAGAAATCACGGCAATTGCAGAAACCAATAGGGTCATGGTACTGGTGGTCTTTTCAATGGTTTGGCGAATACTATCGCTGTTCATGGTGAACACATCTTGTTGACCATGGCGCAAGGTGAGTAAGTTCACAATTGCGTTTTCAGCCGCGCTAGTGGAGTACTTATCGTTGATTTGCACCACGATATTACGCACATTACTTTGACCGAGCATACGACTCATGACCGTGGTGTAGGGCATATAGACATTCAAAGTATCATCGGAACCCATAGCACTGGTTTGTGGTTCGACTACACCAATAATTCGTGCAGGAACACTGCCCAAAAGTACAACTTGCCCAATCGGACTGCTACCATCACTAAAAAACTGTTTTTGTGTATTGGTGTCAATGACCACGTCTTGGGTGCGGTCGCGGACACTTCGCTGGTCAAAGGTTTGTCCATTTTTGAAGGTCAGGCCTTTCACTGTGAAATAATCGCCACCGACACCATTAATGGTGGCATTGGCTTCACTTTGTTGATAGCGAATGGTTTTAGATGAACTCACCATTGGACTGACCGCACTCACATACGGTTGGGTGGCGAGCGCTTCAGCATCGGCAGGAACAAGGGTTTTAAAGTTGGCCGTTTTGGAGTTGTCACCAAAACCGCGCCCTTGGAACACCGTAATGGTGTTAGTTCCTAAACTACTGATGTTACTTAAAATCTGCTGTTGTGACCCATTACCCAAAGCCACCACTGTCACGACCGAGGCAATCCCGATAATAATGCCGAGCATGGTCAAAAAGGTTCGCATGCGGTGTGCATTCATCGACAAAAGTGCCATACGAAAGGCTTCACCTAAACGGTCGAGTAGGGAACGCCATGCGGAGACACTTTTATTTTTTTCTTGTTGGGCAGAAATCGCCGTTTCTGCATCAGGGTCGTTATGTAGTTCAGTGTCGTGCTCAGGTTGATTGACACGGTCTGCAATGATTTGTCCATCACTGATCTCGATAATCCGTGAGGCATTTTTTGCCACTTGCATATCGTGAGTGACCAAAATAATGGTATGGCCTGCGGCATTTAACTCACGCAAAATCCGCATCACTTCCACGCCACTATGCGAGTCTAGGGCACCTGTCGGTTCGTCAGCGAGAATGACATCACCGCCATTCATCAAGGCACGTGCAATCGAGACACGTTGTTGCTGCCCCCCAGAAAGTTGACTCGGACGGTTTTGAGTTTTATTGCCCAGTCCTAATTCTGTCAGTAAAGCAGTGGCACGTTGTTTACGCGCATACGGTGTTGCACCTGCATAAACCGCAGGTACTTCAACATTACCTTCTGCAGTTAAGTCGCCTAAAAGGTGGTAACGCTGGAAAATAAAACCAAAATACTCACGACGTAACTCGGCCAACTGATCCGGTTCGAGTTTACCGGTTTCGCGACCATTGACCTGATAACTCCCAGAGGTCGGGCGGTCGAGACAGCCCAAAATATTCATCAGGGTGGATTTACCTGAACCTGACTGACCGACAATGGCAACCAATTCACCTTCGTAAATGGTCAGATCAATGCCTTTGAGAATTTGGACAGTACTTTCGCCAGCAGGAAACTCTCGCACCAGATTGCTGACTTCAAGCAAGGCTTTTTTGGTCATGCTTACATTCCCATTGGTGGACTGTTACGACGGCGGTTGCTGCTATTTGCAGAAGCCGCAGTGTTCTCCGAACTGTCTGCAATCACCACTTGATCACCTTCTTTTAAGCCTGCAAGCACTTGTGCATTGACGCGGTTATTGATCCCCACCAAAATTTGTTTGGGTTGAGCTGAGCCGTCCGCTTGTAAGACACGAACTACGCTCAGCGTAGCTTTGCCTTCTTTAACCAATTGTTGTTGTGCTGCATTTAAATTCAGACGTTCAAGACGTGGACCTTGAGGTCGGTCTGAGTCCGATTTGCTTTGTGTCGATGACGCAGCTTGCGTATTTGAACTGCTGTTACGCTTTGCATTTGCAGGACGAGTGGAAATCGCAGAAGAGGGGACTAATAACGCATTTTTTGCAGAATCGAGCACGATGTAGACTTGTGCAGTCATATCAATACGGAGCTTGCCATCATGGTTGGGTACATCAAATAGCGCATTGTAGTAAATTGCGGTGCTGGTTGATGTGCTGGTGGTACTTTCATCGGTAATCGAGTCTGGCGCGGGCTCAACTTGACGTAGGCTAGCATAGCGCTTGCTGTCATCGCCTAAAGTGGTGAAATACACCTGTTGGCCTTTTTCAACTTTCATGATGTCCGCTTCACTGACCTGCGCCTTAATGGTCATGTTTTGCAATTTTGCAATTTTAACAATGGTCGGCGCACTTTGATTGGCGTTTACCGTTTGACCTTCCTCAGTCACGATCGCCACCACGGTACCGTCAGTCGGTGCCACAATGCGGGTATAACCGATATTGGTTTGTGCAGTCGACTTGGTTACTTTTGCAGATTCAATCTGTGCATCAATGGCTTTAATTTGTGCTTGTGCTGTTTTATAGCTGGCCTCAGCTGATTCTAATTCTGCTTTTGATGTAGCATCTTGTGCATACATTTGCTGTTGACGCTTATAGGCCAGTTGCGCCTCATTAAGACTAGCTTCTTGTTGTAGACGCTGTGCTTGCAAATTTTTAATGTTGGCTTCTGCTGTTTTGAAGCTGTTTTCTTGAGTGGTTGAATCAATCTGCGCAATCAATTGTCCTTGTTTAACTTCATCACCCAGTTGCACATACATTTTCTGTACTTGACCTGAGACCTGTGCGCCGACACTCACCAGTTTGGTTGCATCTAAAGTACCTGTCGCCAATACCGTATTTTCAAGATCACCACGAGTGACAGATTCGCTAATATACTGTGGTTGTTCTTGTTTTGGTTTGAAATATGTCCATGCGACATAAGCAAGTACGGCAACACATAGTACCGCGATAACCATTTTGACAGCTTTTATTTTTTGCATTGGAATCAGGGAGTAAACAGAATTGCAGATAGTATAAAAGCGAAATACGGATAAATCGTGAATTTTTTGAACAAATAGAAATGATTATTATTTTTAAAAGACTCGTTGCGGTAATTTAAGCGGGGAAGAGTGACTTTCCACACAGCGTTGCAATGGCTTGCATCACGACATGTTCAGCATTTTCATGCCCCAAACCTTTGATCGAAGCATCAATGCGAAGCAAGAGACTAGGCCACGTTAAAAAGCACTGCGGATTCAGTCGACGTAAGGCGTGTTGATAGACGCTGACTTTATTCTTCCAAATCCCCAGTTGTAGTGCATTTTGCGGTTGCTCAAACAGTTGCATGAGTAAACGCATTTCTTTACTGATGCTCCACAAAATCAAACTGAGGGGTTCACCTGAGGCAATCAGGTATTGGTAAATTTTAATCGATTGCGCCAGATTGCCTTCGAGCAGAGCATCACTTAAATCGAAAGTACTATAGCGGGACTGATCTTGTAAGCAGGCATGTAAATGATCAATCTGAATCAGCTCAACCTCGGCAAAGGTGTCGCTGACACGCATTAAGCTATTTTTAGCTGCGAGTAAGTTGTGTTCATGGTGTTGTTCTAACCACTGCCATGCATCCTGACTCAGTTTAACCCCAAGCTTATCTGCTTCAATGCTTAAAATCTGCTGACGATCACGCGGATAATTCGCGGTCAGGGCAACATGCACTCCATTGGCTTCAACCGTTTGGAAAAAGCCCGTTTTTAGGCTGGCGCTGTCCTGTTTTGGCATCACCACCAAAAGCAAGTTCTGTTCATTGCTTTGGATATAGCTTTTTAGCAACTTTAAAGCGTTAGCATCGGGCTTAATATTGCCATGAACTTCAATGGCAAGCTGACTTGAAAATAAGGACAAGCTATTGAGCGCATTAAAGACATTTTTCCAGTCATTGACATTGTTGATGTCATGCCGTTGTCGTTCAATCTCTTGCTTTTGCCAACTTGCTCGAAATGCATCCAGTAAATTTTGCTCAAGCAATGGTTCTTGACCTTGCATAATCCACGCGCCGCGAGCTTCATCGACACGTTTTAGGGCCTGCAAATAGTCAAGTTTCATTGTTAAACCTTACTGCTGTGCTGGTGGTAAGCGGTTCGAAGAAATCTGACGCACAATTTGCTGCGCGACATCATCCACGATGACTTGATTCAAATAGTTTTTCTCTTGGTCATCGGTGTTGACGGTTTCAACGTTGTATTGATAACTACGCGTTGCAACTACGGTTCGTGGTTCAGTCAGCGCACGGCCTTGCGCATCTTCGATACGGAAGGTGACATTGAGGCGTAGTAATACTTCAATCAGTTTGCCGTTCAGCTCTAAACGCTGTGGTTTATAGTCTAGCACGCGAAGCACATAGGCATCTGATCCACTGCTCAGCTGTACACCTGACGCACCCAAATAAATGGCCAATTTTTCATGCAGTTCATCGGTGTTCTTCGGAAGCACCAAATTCATTTTTGAATAAGCAATCGGTGTTGCGCTTGGATTGGTGCCTTTTAAATGAAAGCCACACCCGACCAAGCCAGCACTTAGGCCACAAGTTAAAACAATAGCTGCCAAACGTTTGCCTAAATGCATGTGTTGTCCTCTGTTTGCTCTTTTTGATAAAAGAAAAATAATATGTCGTGATTGTATGTGCAAAGCCCGTTGACTGGCAACGGGCTTTGTTTGGGAATTGTTTATTCCTTTTCGTTTCCCGCTCTTTTTGAAAGAGGTGAGAAGCAATGCTTCGCAAGGGAGATCTTCTAATAAAATCCCACCAAACCTCCCTTTATAAAAGGGAGGCTCAAAGGCCTTAAACCACCAAATTCACTAATTTATTTGGAACCACAATTTCTTTCTTGGTTGGACCTGTCAAGAATTGTTGAACTTCTGGTAATGCTTTAGCCAGTGCAAGCAATTCATCTTTCGATGTATCGACAGACACTTCTAATTTGCCACGCAGTTTACCATTCACTTGAACCACAATCGTTTGCGTATTACGTGTGAGTGCAGATTCATCTACAGTCGGGAACAATACACTGGTTAAGTCCAGTCCAAATTCAGCCAATAAAGTCTGGCTTAAATGTGGTGCAAATGGCGCAAGTAAAGTTAAAAGCGTTGTAATCGATTCACGAGCAACCGCAACATCATTATCATTTTTCGCTTCAAACTTATTGTTCGCATTTAACAGTTCCATCATTGCTGCAATAGCCGTGTTAAAGGCATGGCGGCGTTCGATGTCATCACCCACTTTTTGAATGGTTTCATGCGTTTTACGACGTAAGTCTTGTGCTTCTGTAGACAGTTGAGCAGTATCAATTGCAGAGGCTGCATTGCCTTTTTCAAGGAAGCTGGCAACCAAACGCCATACACGTTTCAAGAAACGGTTTGCGCCTTCTACACCTGCATCAGACCATTCAAGTGATTGATCTGGTGGAGCTGCAAACATCATGAACACACGTGCCGTATCTGCACCGTACTGATCAATAATAGCTTGTGGGTCGATACCGTTATTTTTCGATTTCGACATTTTCTCTTGGCCGCCAACAATCACGTCCTGACCATCACCTTGGTATTTCGCAGACAGAATACGACCTTTTTCATCACGTTCGAGGTCGATATCCGCAGGGTTAAACCAAGTTTTCTTGCCTGATTCAGCTTCACGGTAATAAGTGTCTGCCAAGACCATACCTTGAGTTAACAGGTTGGTAAATGGTTCATTGCCTTGTACTACGCCTTCATCACGCATCAATTTGTGGAAGAAGCGTGCATAAAGTAAGTGTAGAATCGCGTGTTCAACACCACCGATGTATTGGTTTACAGGAAGCCATGTTTGAGCAGCTTCAGGTTTAACTAAACCATCAGTAAAATCAGGAGATGCATAACGTGCATAGTACCAAGATGACTCTACAAAGGTATCTAAAGTATCAGTTTCACGACGTGCGTCGCCACCACAGCTTGGGCAAGTGGTTTGATAAAACTCAGGCATCTTGTTCAATGGATTACCCGAGCCATCAGGTACGACATCAGTTGGTAAGACCACTGGAAGTTGCTCTTCAGGTACAGGAACCTGACCACATTTTTCACAGTTGATCATTGGAATTGGGCAACCCCAATAACGCTGACGCGATACGCCCCAGTCACGTAAACGGAACTGGACTTTCGTGCTTGCAAGAGTTGTTGGTTCTAATTTTGCAAGGAACGCATCATAAGCAGCTTGGAAGTCTAAACCGTCAAATTCTGCTGAATTGACCAATTTACCGTCTTTAGAGCCATACCATTCTTGCCATTGTGCAGCATCAAAGTCTGCATCGTCTGCACCTTGAGCATCAATCACTTGTTTGATGGTTAAGCCGTATTTATTGGCAAATTCAAAATCACGTTCGTCGTGTGCAGGTACAGCCATCACTGCGCCAGAGCCATAAGACATCAACACGTAGTTGGCAATCCAAACAGGAATTTCTTCGCCAGTGACAGGATGCTTCACAGACAGACCTGTTGCCATGCCTTTCTTTTCAGCAGTGGCAAGGTCAGCTTCAGCCACAGAACCCATACGGCATTCTTCAATAAATGCTTTAAGTTCAGCATTATTTTCCGCAGCTTTCAGCGCCATTGGATGTTCTGCTGCAACTGCAACATAAGTCACACCCATTAAGGTGTCAGCACGTGTGGTGAATACAGTAAGGCCGTCTGCGTAAATTTCAGGATTCGCTGAAGGGAAGGTGATATCCATTCCTTGTGAGCGACCAATCCAGTTACGTTGCATGGTCAAGACTTGTTGTGGCCAACCGTCTTTTAAGGTATCTAAATCGTCTAATAATTCTTGCGCATAGTCGGTAATGCGGAAGTAATACATTGGAATATCACGTTTTTCAACCAATGCACCTGAACGCCAGCCACGACCATTTTCAACTTGTTCATTGGCCAGTACCGTCTGATCCACAGGATCCCAGTTTACTGTTGAAAGTTTACGGTAAATAAGGCCTTTTTTATAAAGTTGCACGAACAACCACTGTTCCCAGCGGTAGTATTCAGGGGTACAAGTCGCAAATTCACGATCCCAATCGACTGATAGACCTAATTTTTTTAATTGGTCACGCATATATGCGATGTTTTCAAAGGTCCATTTTGCAGGTGCAACTTGGTGTGCAATCGCAGCATTTTCAGCAGGTAAACCAAAAGCATCCCAACCCATAGGTTGCAGGACGGTTTCCCCTTTGAGACGGTGGAAACGGCTGATGACATCACCAATGGTGTAGTTACGCACATGACCCATATGCAGTTTGCCACTTGGATAAGGGAACATCGAGAGGATATAACGATGTGGACCTTCTACAGAGTCGGCAACTTTAAAGGCTTTACGAGCTTCCCAGTCTTGTTGGACGGTAGGTTCAATCGCGCTCGCTTGATATTCAGGGTCAATGTGAGTAGTCATATACGTATGTAGAACAATGGTTAAAAAGTTTGTTGCACAGCATAGCGCAAAATGCACCTAAAAGTGAATTTTGCGCTATGTTTTGTGCAGGAAATTAAAGAGGCTGAAAATTAATCTGGAACCGTAAGGAATGATTAAACCGCAGGGCGGACTTGTTGGCCTTGTTGAAGTGCTTCATTCGCTTCACGTCGTTGATTTTCTAACTCAACCGCTGGTGCTGCTGGGGCAGCGCTTGGTACAGCATTGGGGGGAGCTGGTACGGTATTTGGCATATTGGCAGGTGGAGGTGCTTCCGATGACGCAGCTTGTGGCGAATTTTTCCAACCATAGGTATCGACTTTGCCTTTTTTCTTTGCTGTTTTAGGTGGAGGCGTCGTGGTGTAATGTGTCGAGCCTTGATTATCGACCCACTTATAATAAGTTTTAGCAAAGCTTTGTGTGCTGCCCATTGCAAGCCCCATCCCCACCAAACATGCTGCCATTCTTGCAAACTGAATACTCATCTACCATTGTCCTTTTTATATCCGTAGTCATTGGATTTTATCGGGTTTATCGTTGTCGTTATTTTATGCCAATTTTAGAGCAATAAGCAGTGTTTGATGCATTTTTTCATCTGTGTTTTTGAAATGTTTTGCAGGTCAAATCCTCAGTTTAAAGTGTGAAATATGCGTTATGGCACAGTATGAAAATAAGAAGGTTATGCTAAAACCTGATGTATAAATGCTGATCTATATTTAAAACTGAAAAAATCTGAGATAGATGTTGGATTTAAATTTGGGTGAATATCTTATTAAACTTATTTATGGGTTTTATTATGTTTTTTTATTAATAAATTCAGTGAAATAGAAATCTATTTGTTTTTGCACTAAAAAACCAAGAAAAAGCAGCTCAGTTTTCTTTGTCCGTGATGAATAAAAAACAAACGCTCTGTAAATAAACAAAAAAAAGCTAATTTTTAAACTTGACTTTAGTCACGAAACTCCTAAAAATGCTGTCTTTAGTTTTATATGCCTTTACTCGATCACCCTTCGATAAAGTGTCATTTCATGCAATGGACACGCTTTCTAGCCGAGACCGTGAACAAAGTAAAAAAATGTGTTTATCCCAACACGTTTTAGATCTCATATTGCTCAAACAGCATACAGATCAGAATTTTTTCCTATTGCTATGAAAACTAAGAAATATGTGTGCTATAACAGTGCAGACAATCAATGAATGAAACACTGCTGGTGCCTTCCACCATTGCAGTGATAAAGATTAGGGTGAATCACGTTGGAACTTTTATCTGGTGGTGAAATGCTCGTTCGCGCATTGGCGGACGAAGGCGTTGAACATGTATTTGGATATCCAGGCGGCGCAGTTTTACATATCTACGACGCGTTCTTTCAACAAGACAAAATCAATCATTACCTCGTGCGCCATGAACAAGCTGCTGGTCATATGGCAGATGCTTACTCACGCGTAACAGGTAAGACGGGTGTGGTCCTCGTGACTTCAGGTCCGGGTGCAACCAATACTGTGACTCCAATTGCAACGGCTTATATGGACTCAATCCCAATGGTGATTTTGTCAGGTCAGGTTGCGTCACATTTAATTGGTGAAGATGCATTCCAAGAAACAGATATGGTCGGTATTTCTCGTCCGATCGTAAAACATAGTTTCCAAGTGCGCCATGCCAGCGAAATTCCTTCGATTATTAAGAAGGCATTTTATATTGCAGCTTCTGGTCGTCCGGGTCCAGTTGTGGTCGATATTCCAAAAGATGCAACCAATCCTGCTGAGAAATTTGCTTACGAATACCCAGAAAAAGTGAAGATGCGTTCGTATCAACCGCCACATCGTGGTCACTCAGGTCAAATTCGTAAAGCGATTGAAGAGCTGATTCATGCTAAACGTCCTGTGATTTATACCGGCGGTGGCGTGGTTCAGGGGAATGCTTCTGCACAGTTAACTGAACTGGCGCACATTTTGGGCTTCCCAGTCACCAATACCTTGATGGGGCTTGGTGCATTTCCAGGTAATGATCCGCAGTTTATTGGCATGTTGGGTATGCATGGTACCTATGAAGCCAATATGACCATGCACAATGCTGATGTGATTTTGTGTATCGGTGCGCGTTTCGATGACCGTGTGACCAATAATCCAGCAAAATTCTGTCCAAATGCCAAAGTGATTCATATTGATATCGACCCTGCGACGATTTCAAAAACCATCATGGCGCATATCCCGATCGTGGGTGCGGTAGAACCTGTCCTTCAGGAAATGTTGACACAGTTGAAACAAATGAATGTGTCTAAACCAAATCCTGAAGATATCGCTGCTTGGTGGGCGCAAATCAATGAATGGCGTAAAGTTCATGGCATGCGTTATGAGTCTGGTGCAAACGGCGTAATGAAACCACAACAAGTGGTGGAAGCGCTGGATAAAATCACCAATGGTGATGCGATCATTACTTCTGACGTAGGCCAGCATCAAATGTTTGGTGCGAACTATTATAAGTATAAACGTCCACGCCAATGGATTAACTCAGGTGGCTTAGGCACCATGGGTGTAGGTTTACCCTATGCGATGGCGGCGAAATTGGCTTTCCCTGACCAACAAGTGGTGTGTATCACGGGTGAAGCATCGATTCAGATGTGTATCCAAGAGCTTTCGACCTGTAAGCAATATGGCCTAAACGTAAAAATCCTCTGCTTGAATAACCAAGCTTTAGGGATGGTGAAGCAGTGGCAAGATATGAACTATGAAGGACGTCACTCAAGTTCTTATATTGATTCATTACCTGACTTTCCTAAATTAATGGAAGCATATGGTCATGTTGGCATTCAAATTGACCATGCGGATGAGCTAGAGTCGAAGCTTGCTGAAGCAATGGCGATCAACGATAAATGCGTATTTATTAATGTGATGGTTGACCGTACAGAGCATGTTTATCCAATGCTTATTGCAGGTCAGTCAATGCAAGATATGTGGTTAGGTAAAGGGGAGCGCACGTCATGAGACACATTATCTCTGTACTTGTAGAAAACGAAGCTGGTGCGCTTTCTCGTTTGGTAGGTTTATTTTCTCAACGTGGTTATAACATTGAGACTTTAAATGTTGCACCAACCGAAGATCCGACCTTATCTCGTTTGACGTTAACGACTTATGGCGATGACCATAAAATTGAACAAATCACCAAACAGCTCAACAAATTGGTTGAAGTGGTGAAAGTGGTTGATTTGTCTGAAGGTGCGCACATTGAGCGTGAGTTGATGTTGATTAAAGTCAAATCACTTGGCTCGGCACGTGCTGAAATTAAACGTACTGCTGATATTTTCCGTGCGCAAATTGTTGATGTCACTCCAACGACGTATACCATTCAAATTGCGGGTACGACTGAAAAAATTGATGGTTTTATTGATGCGTTAGCAGAAAACACCATTCTGGAAGTTGTACGCTCAGGTGTTTCAGGCATCGCGCGTGGCGAAAAAGTTTTAACCATTTAATTTATTAACACGATTCAACCTCCTTTTGAGAAAGAGGAGGATTTCATCAAACAATAAACCCCTTGATGGAATTACAGAATACCAAGCATTTTAGCGGAGACAGCAATGCAAATTTTTTACGATAAAGACTGCGACTTATCTATCATCCAATCTAAGAAAGTAGCGATCATTGGTTACGGTTCACAAGGCCACGCACACGCGCTTAACCTTAAAGATTCTGGTGTAGACGTAACTGTAGGTTTACGTGCAGGTTCTACTTCTTGGAAAAAAGCTGAAAATTCAGGCCTTAAAGTTGCTGAAGTTCCTGCTGCTGTAGCACAAGCTGACGTAGTCATGATCTTGACTCCAGATGAGTTCCAATCACAACTTTATCGTGACGTGATTGAGCCAAACATCAAAGAAGGTGCAACATTAGCATTTGCTCATGGTTTCTCTGTTCTTTATAACCAAGTTGTTCCACGTGCTGATCTTGACGTAATCATGGTTGCACCAAAAGCACCAGGTCATACAGTACGTTCTGAATACCAACGTGGTTCGGGTGTTCCTGACTTAATCGCGATTCATCAAGATGCGTCTGGTAATGCACGTAACCTAGCACTTTCTTATGCTTCTGGTGTAGGTGGTGGTCGTACAGGTATTATCGAGACTTCATTCCGTGAAGAAACTGAAACTGACTTATTTGGTGAGCAAGCAGTTCTTTGTGGTGGTGCGGTAGAACTTGTGAAAATGGGCTTCGAAACTTTAGTAGAAGCAGGTTATGCACCTGAAATGGCTTACTTCGAATGCTTACACGAACTTAAGTTAATCGTTGACTTGATGTTTGAAGGCGGTATCGCGGACATGAACTATTCAGTGTCTAACAACGCTGAATATGGTGAATACGTAACTGGTGTTGAAGTGATCAACGAACAGTCTCGTGAAGCGATGCGTAATGCACTTAAACGTATCCAATCTGGTGAATACGCGAAGATGTTTATTAACGAAGGTGCGTTGAACTACCCATCAATGACTGCACGTCGTCGTCAAAACGCAGCACATGGTATTGAAGTAACTGGTGGTAAGTTACGTGCGATGATGCCTTGGATTCAAGCAAACAAGATCGTTGATAAAGAGAAGAATTAATTTCTCGAATCAATTGATTTGAATGCGAAAACCCACTCTATTTGAGTGGGTTTTTTCTATTTTTATTGTTACGTGCCTCAAAAAGATGAAAGCAGTGCTTTCATCTTTTTCGTACTTTGGATTCAAGCAAACAAGATCGTCGATAAAGAAAAGAACTAAGGTTATGTTACGTGCCTTTAAAAAAGGGAAAGCAATGCTTTCCCTTTTTTTTCGTACCTTAGATTCAAGCGAACAAGATTGTAGATAAAGAAAAGAACTAAGTTTCTGATCTAGCTTATTTTAAGTAATAAAACCCTGCTTCGGTAGGGTTTTTTTATTGATCTACTATCATGTTTTATGTGGGGCAAAGCTATTAATTAAAAAGATGTGAGTATAAATAGGGCCATGATATGGCTATCGGTACACAGCTATAAGTTGATCTTACCCGTGTTCAAAATCGTTATATGGAGTCCACGTTTATTTCATTTCAGTGCTAGATATATGGGCAGCATATATCGTCAAAAAACTATTGGATTAATAACGTATCCATGGGCTTTATTGCAATAAATTAAACTCTCAAAAAAGTGTACCTATCATTACGTTTGGGTTTTTAGTGTGAGTTTTTGATTTCTAAAATAGTAGGTCATGTAAATTTAAGGCTTGATTATGTGATTTTAGTCATATTGTTCAATCACTGAAATTGGGTAAATAGCATGTGAATAAACTTTGAATTTTAGCGAGATGATCGACCTAAATTTAATAATTAGTAGAAATGTAAAGTAAAAAAAAGATGAAAAATGGATTTTTTAGCGGGTTAAGAAATTATTCACCTAAATATGTAATTAAATGTAAATTTGAAATGTTAAAAATTTCTAAGATAAAACAGAGATCTACTTAAAATATAAAAAAGCACTAAAATTGTGTATCACTGAAAGTAGTGTAACTATTTTTAGGGATTTACAAAGTTAATTAATAAATAAAATATCAATAAAAACTTTATTTTAATTTTACTTTGTTGAGGTTTTAAAGTTGGTTCTTTATTTGAGTGAAAAAGGCTGCATAGATGGTTTTTTATACAGAACAACTAGAATAAAAACACACTTAAGAAAAGCTTGGTAGCCAAACAAGGTCCAGTTTAATTAAGGGTGATCATAACAATTAATCAGTTTTAAAAGAAAAATCTCGGAGAGTAGCTATGAATAAAATACTTCAAGCATCACTAGTTGCAACACTATTAGGTGCAGGTTCTACAGCCCTTTATGCAGAGGATGATACAGCATCACGCCCTAGTTATAACTGGGGGAACTGTACTTCTCTAGGTTGTGAAAAAGATATTCCTATTAAATTAGAAATCCCTAAAAAATGTGAAGTGCTTGGCGGTAGTGCCATTACGCTGAATAAAAATGGTGGAACACAAAGTTCAAATTACACTGTACGTAGTAATACGCACTATACACTTAACATTCAAACAGCGAACACAGGTACAAGTGCAAGTACTTATGTTAAACATGAGGACGATGGCAGTGTTCGTGTACCAACAACAATTGTTACAAATAAAACAGGTGGCGGTGTAATTCCATTCGGTAATTCAAATCATAATGGTCTAGCTGACGATCAATATTCTGTTTCGGTAACTAATGCAGCAGTTGGTGCATTCCAACGTGCGGGTACATATACTGATACTTATCGTATCAAAGTCTATTACTAATTTTTTACTAAACCTAACTTGATCACAGCATCAGGTTAGGTTTTTTTATAAATTATAATAAGGCGGTGTAACATGAAAAAAATAATAGCGCTTTTGGTGTCTTCGATGTTTTATATGTCGGTATCAAATGCTGGTGTTTCAGTTGATCCAGTCCAAATGTATATTCAAAATCCAATAAAACAAAGAACCACAACACTTACCTTAGAATCTAAAGATGAAACTGAGAAGAGAATTTTTGAAGTAAAAGCATTTAAGTGGACGCAAAAAGAAAATGGCGAAAACGTACTGGAGCCTGATAACTCCTTAATTATTAATCCTAAAAACTTTATTTTGCAGCCGAATGGTAAACAGACTATTCGTGTGGGCTTTAACCGTCCCATTGAGTCTATTTTAAGTGGACAGCAAGAAGGGACATGGCGTGTGATGGTTGATGAGATTCCGCAGGCAGTGAAAGAGTCATCTGTGAATTTTCTTGTAAGTTTTAACTTGCCACTCTTTGTTGGAAAGCAAGAAGATGTTAAACTCAAATTTAATGTGGAAAATAATAAACTCGTTGTTAAAAATAACGCGAATTCACATATTCAAATTGCAAATTTGAAGATTGTCGATGCTAATAAAAAAGAAGTTTTTAAAACGGAGACTATGAGTTATTTGCTTGCAAATAAAAGCACGTCCTATGATTTAAACAATACACGAATATCAAATCCTAAAAATTATTATGTTCAATTGTTTACTGATAAGAACGATAAAATGGTGGAACTCAAATTCTCGGATTAGTCTGAGGTGGGGAGTTTACGATGAATACGAAAATAAGAATACTTATCGTTATTCATATTTTTTTTGCACTAAATGTGAATGCCAGTGAAGCTGTGCTGGAAGAGAATATTGCAAATTTATGGATTAATGATTTAGATCATCATACGGATGTTGCCTTATTAAAAGAAGGCGATCAATACTATATTGAATGTAATATACTGGCAGAACGTCAAATTACAACGAGCCAATTAAAAACGCTCTCCTCTCGGCCAGAGTTTTGTTCAGTGTCATCAGGAGTAATTCAGTCAGCGTTTGATGACTCATCACAATCCATTAAATTGACTATTCCTACAGACTCTTTTGAATCTGATTTTAATAACTTAAATGGAAGTGTTATTCCAGAAAAAGCCAGTTTTGGTGGTTTCATAAATTATGATTTTCTTTATGCAACTAGTAATTCTAATAACTCATATAGTGGACTTATGGAGCTAGGGGTTTTCAAAGATTATTGGATCATGAAAAACTCGATGTTGTATCAGAATACCCCCACTGATGAGCGGGTGGTTCGCCTAAGTAGTAGTGTCGATTTTGAATTTCCTAAACATATGACTCGCTTAACGATAGGGGATACTACAACTACATATAACCCTTTGATTAATTCTTTACGTTTTGCAGGTTTAAATTGGGGGACGAATTACACTGAAAGACCAAATTTTGTGTACTGGAATATGCCAAGTTTACAAGGGAGTGCACGCGTTCCTTCTACTGTTGATTTATATATAAATGGCGTAAATATTTATAATCAAAAGGTGAGCCCTGGTGATTATAACTTACTGATGGGGGCACAAATCCAACAAGCAGGTAATGCGCAAATTGTAGTTGAGGATGTACTCGGGAATCGAAGTGTACAAAGCTTTCCTATTATGGTGACCAATAGACTATTACGATCTGGTTTGAATGAATATAGTGTTGCAGCAGGTAAACTTCGTTACAACTATAATTTGGATAGCAGTGATTATAGGGACTTCTTTGTGAATACTTATTTTCGCAGAGGTATGTCAAACTCAACTACGTTAGGAAGCAATTTATCTTACAGTAAAGATATACAAAATATAGGGTTCATGTGGACACAAGCGATTAGTAATATTTTTGTTCTCGATAGTGTTGTTCTTGCTTCTCATGATGATGAAAACCAATTTAATTATTCCTATGGGTTATCCGCAAGTAAAGACTTTGGTCGATTTTCAATGGGGGCGAGTTCAAAATATACAGAAAAAGATTTTAAATTTTTAGGAGATGAGTTAGGTGCCAATTCTAACTATCCGAAATTTGAAAATCTTGCATATTTTGGTATGAGTAATGTGCCCTATTTGCATAATCTAAATATTAACTATGCAGAACAAAAATACTATGAAAATCCTGAGTTTCCTAATAGTAACCAAAAGGTAATAAATGTTGGGTTTAATCGGAATTTTGGTCGTCGAATTTCATTTGGTTTGAGTTATTTCAACTCTTTTGGTGACAGGAAAGACTCAGGCGGCATTCTCTCACTTAGCTACAGTTTTGATAATAAGTCCGTTTACTTTAGTCAATCAGCTGACCAAAATACAAACCTCCAGTTAGTGAAATATGACTCCAATCAAGTCGGTTTCGATTATTCTCTTGGAGTAAACCGTCGTAGTGAAGACACGATGTTTAACTTTAATGGTGTTGTTAAAACAGATGTAGGAGATTTAGATTTCTATCATGTGCAAGGTCGTGAAGATCGTGAATCACAGTTAAATTATCGAGGAGCAGTTGTTTGGTTGGGTAATAAAATCAGTTTTACTAAAATGGTTGATAATGCATTTACTCTAGTCAAAGTAGGGGATTACCAAGATATTGATATTTTAAGATCGCTGACCTATGTTGATAAAACTAATAAAAAGGGGTATGCCTTTATTCATGATGTTATTCCTTATGTTAAATACGACATTGCATTTGATCAAAATCAACTACCTATCGAAGATAAAATACAGTATTCAAGCAAACAATTAACAGCTTTAAATCAACGCGGCTATATCATCAATTTCCCAGTATTCCATGCGAAACAAGTCACTGTTAAGCCAGTAGATAGTAACAATCGGTCTTTTGCTGCTGGTTCAGAGCTTTATATTGATAATAATGGTGAAGGAGAGGTTTATCCGATTTCTACCGATGGTAGCGTAACGCTTTATGGTTTGATTCCGGGAACATATAAGATACAAATTAAAACTAAAGAAGCACGCAGTTGTTCGGCAGAACTTACAATTACAGATACTAAGAATGATGACAACTCATCAGTACTGGATCTTCAGTGTAAATAAATGGAGTAGAGCCATGAAACTGAACATTATTATACTGCTGTTTTGTGTAGCGGCCACCCCAATAGCTTATGCAAAACAGTGTCAAATTGAGCGTTTAACTTCAAGCCAGTTGAATCTAAGTTCATCGTATCTTAGTCAAGCTGCAACTTCTTTCTCAGTGGCTTGTGATAGTAATTACGCGATTAAATTCAATTCGCGTAATTTAACTAATGCAACAGGGAGTAGTTATTTAGTCAATGAGAAAAACTATAAATTGAGAACTCAAATGAATATTTCAGGAGCAAGTGCATCACGTTGGAATAGCCCTATTGCTCAACCAGCAACTGAGCAAAATAAGTTTGTAGTCTTGGTGCAATTGATGGAGCGCCCAACTGCCTTAACCCCAGCAGGTGTGTATAAAGATAGCTTGTATATTAATTTGATGTTTTAAATTTTAGGTCTTTAACCTATTAATATGTAAAAAGATACCTACTAATCATAGGTATCTTTTTATTTGATTGCATTCATTATCATAAAACTGTCAAATAGTTTGCCTAAACTTGGAGGAAAATAAGAAAAGTTTGGAATAGCATGATCGGTTCAATGACAACAAAATTATTCAAACAGCACAATTTCCCAGAACCTCAGCGGTTTTATCTCAAGCAACAACATCAGCATAATATTCAGCAAGAACTTTCTATCCTTCAAGAAACACTCAAGCCCAAGTTAAAAATAACCATCGTGACGGAAACATGGTCACCAGAAATCAATGGTGTTGCGAACTCTTTATTACAACTGTGTAAAGGTTTGCAAAAACTGGGGCATCGTATTCAGCTCATCCGCCCAGTACAAAAAACCATATGTACCGACTTTCAGGCAGAACAGGAGTGTTTGGTTTGGGCAAAGAGCATTCCTAAATATGCCGACATGCAATTTGGTATGCCACAGTATGTTAAAGTCAGCAAAGCGATTGAACGCTTCGCACCAGATGTGGTCCATATTGTGACGGAAGGACCGTTGGGGTTGACGGCACTGTATGCTGCTCAAGCACATCAAATTCCAGTGTCGAGTGGCTTTCATTCAACTTTTCATGACTTTAGTCGCTTCTTTGATTTGGCTTTACTGGTCAAACCGATTGAAAGTTATCTTCGCTGGTTTCATAACCATACGCTACTCACCTGTGTGCCTAGTCAAACTACGTTAAATCAGCTTAAGGCCTTTGGTGTGACTTGCCCTTTGGTTGAGGTTGGACGAGGGGTAGATACAGCTCGCTTCCATCCAGAGCATCGCTCAGAACAACTGCGTCAGCGTTGGGAGGCAGATGCAAATACCACTGTGCTTTTATATGTAGGGCGTTTATCTCCTGAAAAAGAGGTGGATGTGCTCATTCAAAGCTATTTGAATATCAAGAAGCAGTCATCACGCAAATTTAAAATGGTGATTGTGGGGGATGGGCCAGATTGTAAGCGTTTAACGGAGATGGCCAGTGGTTCAGATGTGATTTTTACAGGCAGCTTAACAGGACAGTCACTCGCTCAAGCCTATGCCAGTGCGGATGTTTTTGTTTTTGCTAGCCAAATAGAAACTTTTGGCAATGTGGTACTCGAAGCCATGGCCAGTGGCTTGCCCGTGGTGGCCTATAACTATGCCAGTCCACAGCGCTATATCAAGCAAGGTATAACAGGGTGGTTGAGTCCTTGTGGACAAGTGGCATACTTTATGCAAGCTATTATGCAGTTGCCAGAGCAAAAGGTGCTTAGATGTATGGGAACTCAAGCGCGTCAAGACATTGAGAGTGTGGGTTGGCAGTATCCTGTGAAACAGTTTGAGCAAGCCTTATATCACGTGGCCAATATTAAGGCAGCCCCTTAACCAATAGTTGTATTAAAGCGTCCGTGATAAAGATGAGTTGGGTAATTTTGATGGGTTTTAACTTAAATCATCAAACTGTCAAAAATACCCTTTAATATGAGCTTAACGAGAAGCGATTTTGATGAATTAAATCGTCATATAACAATGATTTTCCAGCTGAACTTTCAACATTGTTGTTAAGGAGAAGTGGTATGAATCTTAAAACTGCAAAAATAAGAATATTAGATTTAGATTTAAAAGGCTGTGTCTATCTCAATCATTTCTCCCATTCGCATGCTGTAGCTAATTTTTTTAAGCGGATCAGTCGATTGGGAGATGGCATCTTTTGGTACACGATGTTGGCTTTAACTTGGTTATTGCAAGGCTTGGTCTACAGTTTGCAAATCGTGTATTTGGTTCTTGGTTCATTGTGCGGGACTTTAATTTATAAGGTCTTAAAAATCAAAACTATTCGCCCAAGACCCTATCAAGTACATCAGGTGATTCGAATGGGTGAGCGACCGCTCGATCACTTTAGTTTTCCTTCGGGCCATACTTTACATGCGGTGATGGTGAGTACTTTATTGGGCTTCGTACAGCCGATTTTATTGGTACTCATGTTGCCTTTTACTGTTTTAGTTGCCGCGTCACGCATGATTTTAGGGCTACATTATCCAAGTGATGTGTTAGTCGGGGCTGCAATTGGCGCAGTTGTAGCAGTGGCTTTAATTTGTAGTGCACCATTTTTAAATATCGTGTTGTAAAAAAGCCCAGTTTTATCTCAAACAAACTAGCGCTTAAATTTCAGAGTTTGCTACAGTACAGCATCTTCTACATTGTGATGAGACTCCACCATGGGCTTACGTTGGTCAGACACTATTGATATTGCTATTGAGTTGTATGAAGCTCATCCAGATGTTGATCCGCAGTGGATTCGCTTTACAGACTTACATGCTTGGGTGTGTGCCTTACCAGACTTTAGTGATGATCCGACCAAGTCGACTGAAGGTTTGCTTGAAGCAATTCAAATGGCATGGATTGACGAAGCGCGATAATCCTTGCATCGAAAAAAGCAACTTTTTACAGAGTAAAAGCAGAAAATTGTGCATTATGTCGGTATAATGCGCCAAAATTTTCATGTCTACATTGACTTAAGGAGCCAATCATGGCTATTGAACGTACTTTATCTATCGTAAAACCAGACGCAGTTGCTAAAAACCACATTGGTGACATTTTTGCTCGTTTTGAAAAAGCTGGTCTTCAAATCGTTGCAACTAAAATGAAACACTTGACTCAAACTGAAGCTGAAGGTTTCTACGCAGAGCACAAAGAACGTGGTTTCTTTGCTGACCTAGTTGCGTTCATGACTTCTGGTCCAGTTGTTGTTTCAGTTCTTGAAGGCGAAAACGCAGTTCTTGCTCACCGTGAAATCCTTGGCGCAACTAACCCTAAAGAAGCTGCTCCAGGCACTATCCGCGCTGACTTCGCTGTAAGCATCGACGAAAATGCTGCTCACGGTTCTGATTCTGTAGCATCTGCTGATCGTGAAGTTAACTACTTCTTCGCTCAAACTGAGATTGCTCCACGTACTCGTTAATTCGAAGTATTCAAACCAGATAAGTGTTATTATACTTATCTGGTTTTTTTATTCCCTGAATAAATTTCTGCTCGTTTATTGAGCTTCTCCTTTCATCGTTAGACATGGTTTAGGTAATACACATGAGTACTGAAGTGGTCGCTGTCTCTACAGTTTCGGCTGAACAGCAACAATCTCCATCCGCTCCTGCACAGCAAAATTCTGTTGCGAAAGTGAACTTACTTGGCATGTCACGTCTGCAGCTTGAAAAATTCTTCGAAGATATGGGAGAAAAAAAGTTTCGCGCAGGACAGGTGATGAAATGGATTCATCAGTTTTTTGTGACTGATTTTGCTGAGATGACCAATATCTCAGGTAAATTGCGTGAAAAACTTGAAAAACTTTGTGAAATTAAAGCGCCAGAAGTGGTGCATAAAAACTATTCTAAAGATGGTACGCGTAAGTGGGTCTTTCGTGTCGGTGAGGGCGAAGGCTCTTTGGTTGAAACCGTATTGATTCCTGCTGAGCATCGCAGTGGTTTGCGCCGTACTTTATGTATTTCATCTCAAGTGGGCTGTGCACTGGATTGTTCATTCTGTTCAACCGGTAAACAAGGCTTTCAGCGCGACTTAAACCCAGATGAAATTATTGGTCAGTTATGGGTCGCAAACTATTCTTATATGGAAGATGTGCCTGTAGCTGAGCGTGAGCGCTCGGTGACCAACGTCGTAATGATGGGGATGGGCGAGCCATTACTGAACTATGATGCCGTATTGAGCTCAATGCGTATTATGCTAGATGATTTTGCTTATGGTATGTCTAAGCGCCGTGTGACCTTGTCAACTTCAGGTGTAGTGCCGAAAATTGATCAATTGGCACAAGATATTGATGTTGCATTGGCAATCTCCCTACACGCGCCAAATGACGAACTACGGAATGAATTGGTTCCAATCAATAAAAAATATCCATTGGCACAATTGATTGCAGCATGTCAGCGTTATATCGCTAAAGACGGTAATGAAAGTGCGCGTAAGCATGTCACAATTGAATATGTGATGTTGGATGGGGTGAATGATCATCCTGAGCATGCGCAGCAGATGATTAAACTGTTGAAGAACTTACCAAGTAAAATTAATTTAATTCCGTTTAATCCATTTCCACATGCGCCTTATGGTCGTTCAAGTCGCAACCGCATTATTTCTTTCCAAAAAACTTTGTCTGACGCTGGATTTGTGTGTACGATTCGTCAAACGCGTGGCGATGACATTGATGCTGCCTGCGGACAATTGGTCGGTCAAGTGGCCGATCGAACACGTCGTGCTGAGCAGTGGAAAAAGAAAGTAGCAGAGAAAAACGAGATTCTACGTTCACAAGGATAATATAAGGGGATGCCAATTGAAAAAACCCGTTTCTAAACTTTGCCTTGCGCTGACACTGGGTGTGTCAGTGTGGTACTTGGTGGGTTGCCAAACCGTGAATACGAAAGGTGATCCAAGTAAAGCAGTACAAGTTAGAACGCAGTTGGCGGCTGAATATATTAAGTCGAATGATTACGATGCTGCGAAACGTACATTGGATCAAGCATTAGACATCGACTCTCGTGATGCATCTGCAAATATGATGATGGGCGTATTGTTACAGCGTGAAGGCAGTCCACAAAATGTGGAAAAGGCAGAGCGTTATTTTAAGCATGCAATTGCGGCTGAGCCAAAAAATGCACAGGCTCGTAACAACTACGGTACGTATTTATATCAAATTGGGCGTTATAATGACGCGATTGATCAACTTCAAGTTGCAGGTTCAACTTTAGGGTATGATCAACGTTATCGAGCATTGGAAAATTTAGGTCGTGCGTATCTACAAGTAGGTCGAGTGGCGGAAGCAGAAGCAGCTTTTAAACAAGCCCTACAGGTAAACTCAGGTGCCTATCTTGCCATGATCGAAATGGCGGAAATTTCATATTTACGTCAGCAAAATGCTGAAGCTACGCAGTACTATGAACAGTTTGTGCGAGCGGTTGGCGAGAAAAACTTAGATGCACGTGCGCTTTGGATTGGGATCCGAATTGCGCGAGCAAATCATGACACGATGGGTTCGCAAGTACTGGTCAACCAGTTACGTGCATTGTATCCAGACAGTCAAGAATACAAACGTTATTTGCAATTACAGTACACTACTGAGGCCGTATGGAAGTAAATCCTAATTCACCACAATCGAATGGTTCTAGCAATGCTTTAGGAAATATCCAACGTCCGGGTGATTATCTTCGTCAAATTCGTATTACACAAAAACGTGAATTAAGCGACGTTGCCAAAGAGTTGAATATTCCACTCAAGACCTTAACTGCGCTTGAGCAGGACGAATATACAGCGCTTCCAGAAGCAACCTTCATTAAGGGTTACTATCGTACTTATGCGAAGTTCCTAAAAGTGGATGCTACTACGATTATTCAGCGTTTTGATGACATCTATGCCAATGATACGGGGCTATTGCCAAATCACGCATTGAATAATTCACCGATTAAAATCATGGGTAAATTACCCGGTTCTAACCGTGACCGTAACCGTAAATGGTTGAAACGTGGGCTGATTGCAATTGTTGTAATTGCGATTTTGGCAGCGTTGTTCGGTATGATTCAGAATTGGTCAGGCAGTACAGATGAGGCTGCGACTCCGCAGACGGAATCTGATGTACAAATCATCAATATGAATGGGGCTGCTGCAACCACAGGGGATCAGTTGAAACTTGAGTTCAATCGTCCTACTTCTGTACATATTGTTGATTCAACGGGGAAAGTACTGGCAACAGGGCGTCAAGCCTCTACACTTGAGCTTGCGGGTGAGACACCTTTTCAAATTCGTATCGATGATGCCGCTGCTGTGTCACTCAGCTTAAATAATGAAAGTATTTCATTGTCACCATATACCGTCGGTGGAAAAGCAGATTTCCGCTTGTCACGTTAATGGGATCAAGGAAAAGCAATGATTGTAAATCCAATTAAACGCAAGCCTACTCGTAAGATTCGTGTAGGTTCAGTCTATGTCGGTGGCGATGCGCCCATCAGCATTCAAAGTATGACCAATACTGAAACTTGTGATGTGGAAGCAACGCTAGCGCAAATTCAGCGCTGTGCAGATGTAGGTGCGGACATCATGCGTGTTTCTGTACCGACGATGGAAGCTGCAGAGGCTTTTGGTGAAATTCGTAAGCGTTCATCGGTGCCATTGGTTGCAGATATTCATTTTGATTACAAGATTGCACTGCGTGTTGCAGACTTGGGTGCGGACTGTTTAAGGATTAACCCCGGAAATATTGGCTCTGAAGCAAAAATTCGCGAAGTGGTGGCCGCAGCGCGCCATAACGATATTTCTATGCGTATTGGAGTGAATGCAGGTTCACTGGAAAAAGATATTCAAAAGAAATATGGTGAGCCAACAGGTCAGGCTTTGCTTGAGTCGGCGATGCGTCATATTGATATTCTAGATCGTTTAGATTTCCATGAATTCAAAGTCTCAGTGAAAGCATCCAATGTGTTTTTAACCATGGATGCTTACCGTCTACTGTCACAGCAAATTGATAATCCGTTACACCTGGGTGTAACGGAAGCTGGGATTTACCGTACAGGTTCAGTGAAGTCTGCGATTGCATTGGGCGGCTTGTTGTTGGATGGCATTGGTGACACCATGCGTATTTCCTTGGCAGCGGAACCTGAAGAAGAGATTAAGATTGGTTTTGATATTTTAAAATCACTCAGTCTTCGCTCAAATGGCATTAACTTCATTGCTTGTCCAAGCTGTTCACGTCAAGAGTTTAACGTGATTTCAGTGATGCAAGCCTTAGAAGAGCGTTTAGAGGATATTCGTACCCCAATGGATGTATCGGTGATTGGGTGTAAAGTGAACGGTCCGGGTGAAGCCAAAGAAGCCGATATTGGTGTAGTTGGTGCAAGTCCACGTTCACTGGTGTATCGTAATGGTGAAAAGAGCCATTTAATTGACACAAATCAGTTGGTTGACGAAATCGAAACGATGGTTCGTCAGCGTGTTTCAGAGCTTGAAGAAGCTAAATCTAAAGAGATCATCCGTAGTTCATCATGAGTTCAATTGTCGCAATCAAAGGTTTTAATGACATTCTTCCTACGCAAACACCAGCGTGGAGACGTCTTGAACAGCATCTCGCATCATTGATGGATGCGTATGGCTACCAACAAATTCGTTTGCCTATTGTTGAACAAACCAATTTGTTCAAACGTTCAATTGGTGATGCAACGGATATCGTTGAAAAAGAAATGTATACCTTCTTGGACAAAGGTAATCCGCCTGAGTCTTTGACTTTGCGTCCTGAAGGAACGGCAGGCTGTGTACGTGCCATGCTTGAGCATAACTTGCTTCGCGGTGCGACGCCTCGTGTTTGGTATATCGGGCCGATGTTCCGTTATGAAAAGCCGCAAAAGGGTCGTTACCGTCAGTTCCACCAGTTCGGCGTGGAAACCTTTGGTGTTGCAACCCCAGATATGGATGCTGAGCTGATTTTGATGACGGCACGTCTGTGGAAACGCATGGGTGTGGCAGATAAAGTTCAACTTGAGTTGAATACTTTGGGTGAGTCTGATGAGCGTGCAGCTTATCGTGCGGCATTGGTGGAGTTCTTAGAATCACATAAAAATGATTTGGATGAAGATTCACAGCGTCGTTTAACCACCAACCCACTACGTATTCTTGACTCTAAAGATGCCAAAACTCAAGCCATTTTAGAAAATGCGCCGAAGTTGCATGACTTTATGGGAGAGGAGACACTACAGCACTTTGCCACTTTGCAGCAGTATTTAACCGATGCAGGTGTGAGCTTCGTGATTAACCAAAAACTGGTGCGTGGCTTAGATTATTACAATAAAACTGTATTTGAATGGACCACCACGCATTTGGGTTCACAAGGCACAGTCTGTGCGGGCGGTCGTTACGATGGCTTAGTGGGTCAGCTTAAAGGCAAGGCGGATCAGTCTGTACCTGCAGTTGGTTTTGCGATGGGCATGGAGCGTCTGTTGTTATTGCTTGAGCAAGTCGAAGACGCTACACCTATACGTGACTGCGAAATGTTTTTATTGGCAGATCCCGCTTCTCAAGGCAAAGCTTTGGTGCTTGCAGAACAAATTCGTAACCAGTTAGATGCTGCATCAAGCACGCTTCGTTTGAAAGTTGGTTCACATGGTTCAATGAAGTCGCAAATGAAAAAAGCGGATCAGTCTGGCGCACTGTTTGCCCTCATTTTGGGTGAGCGCGAGGTGGAAGCTGCACAGTTTGCCGTAAAAGAGTTGGCAACAGCTGAACAAACTTTGGTTGCGGTGGATGACATCGTGCCATTTATGATTGAAAAATTTTCTTCAAAATAAGCCAAAATATAAGGAAAGGGTAGTCACATGAGCGCATTAAGTGATGAAGAACAACTTGATAGTTTAAAGTCTTTCACTAAGAAATATGGTTCAGCCATTATTAGTGGGATTTTAATTGCGCTGATTGCCTTTTTTGGATGGCAATACTGGCAGAAGAAAACTTTGGCCGAGAACCAAATGAACACGGCTAAAGTTCAGCAATTGATGGATGAAGCACGTGCAACGCAAGGCGATGCATTTACAGCCTTGTCTGCAACTGCGGACAAAATTGTGAAAGAAGCACCAGATTCGGCGCAGGCCATTCAAACGCAATTGTTGATGGCAAAATTGGCTTATGACAAAGCGGATTATGCTAGTGCTGAAAAAGCGTTGAAGAAAGTTGAAAACTCGAAAGTGGATGACGACGGCTTAGTGCAAATTGTGAAATTGCGTTTAGCGTATGCACAATTGGCTCAAAAGAAGTTTGATGATGCGATTAAAAACCTCGCATTGGTAAAAGATCCTGCTTTTAAAGCGACAGCCGATGAAGCTTTGGGCGATGTCTATGTGGCTAAAAACGACATCGAAAATGCGAAAAAAGCCTACCAAAGTGCATGGGATCAATTGGTTAAACGTAAACAAGAACGCCAAATTTTACAAATTAAACTCGAAAGTGTTGGTATTTTAGTTGATGATCCTGAAATCGAACGTCCACTTATAGAAACAGCAGCGGAAGAAACTGAATGAATAGAAAATACAAAATTTCGTGCGCATTAACCGTATTAACTTTAGCACTTGCGGGTTGTGCAAGTAGCGGAAAAGTAGAAGAAGTTAAGCCGAATCCACTTCCAAAACTGACGCAGGCGAAAACCCTGACTCCTGTATTTTCTCAAAGTGTGTCTTCAACTTCGACTGCTGATCCTTTACGTTTACGCTTAGATGCAGACAACGGTGTAGTTTTTGCACTTGACCCTAAAGGTCTAGTGACGGCATATCAAGGTAAACAAAAACTATGGCAGAAAGAAGTATCTAAAGCCGGTTTGAGTTCAGGCGTTGAAGCTGCCGATGGTCATGTCATTGTAGGCAACGCCAAAGGTCAATTGTTTGCTTTAGATCAGGCAACTGGTGAGCAAAAATGGACTGCACAATTAACAGGTGCACTTCTTGCGCCATCGTTGATTCAAGCGGGTCGTGTTATTTCTGTCAGTAATGATGGCACTGTTTTTGCGCATGATTTGGCAACAGGTCAGCAAGTGTGGACCTATAACTTACCAAATGTACAACTTAGCTTACGTGGTAATGCAGCGCCTGTTCCTGTTGATGCGCGTACAGTGCTCATTTCTTCAGCTAATGCCTATGTTTATGCTTTAGATGTGCTCACTGGCGTGCCACGTATGCAGCGCCGTGTAGCTGTGTCGGATGGTCGTTCGGATATTCAACGTTTGAATGATGTTGATGGTGATCCTGTAGTGGCAGGTCAGTACTTGATTACGACCAGCTATCAAGGTCAAGTGACCATGACAGACTTGGCTTCACAGCAAGTGGTGTGGAGTGAAGATTCGAGTAGTACGCAGCGCCCTGAAGTGGTGGGTAATGGTGTATTCGTGGCGCAAACTGACGGCAAGTTAGTGGCTTATGAAATTAGCACGGGTCAAAAGCTTTGGGAAAATGACAGCTTGCTGAACCGCCAATTGAGTAATCCAGTGATCTTGGGCCAAGACCTAATTGTCGGTGATCTAGATGGCGTATTGCACATGCTGAACCCTGCGACAGGTGAGTTGATCGGTCGTGCGAAGACGTCTGGTGAAGTTCGTACTTTACGTGTGATTGATGATCAACTCTATGTTGCAACACGAAAGGGTGCATTAAGCATTTGGCAGAATCGTTAATTCTGTTCGACTTATGTTAAACTAGTCGAAATTCGTATTTTTTAAATTCCTCGGGGTGTTTGCTTAGTCAAAACCCCGAGTTTTTATTCAGGTTTTTCACCTAATTTTCTTCCAGTTTCTGATGTTCAGACCAGTCTCACTGGCTGATCTTGAATAAAGGTTAATCTATGAAACCCGTAATTGCGCTCATTGGTCGTCCGAACGTCGGAAAATCAACGCTATTTAACCAGATCACCAAAAGCCGAGACGCGCTTGTTGCTGACTTTGCCGGTCTGACTCGTGACCGTAAATATGGTGATGCTGTATTTCAAAATAAGTCTTTCATTGTGGTTGATACTGGTGGTATTGGCGAAAATGAAGGTGGTATCGACTCTTACATGGCAGAACAGTCTAAAACTGCCATCAATGAAGCCGATATTATTGTATTCGTAGTTGATGCACGCGCAGGCCTGCTCGCATCGGATGAGCAAATTGCTCGTGAGCTACGTACACTCGGTAAGAAAGTTTACCTTGTGGCGAATAAAGTTGATGGTGTACATGCCGAAGCTGCACTTGTTGAATTTTACAAGTTAGGTATGGGCGAACCTATGCAAGTGGCTGCGAGCCATGGTCGCGGTGTACAGCAAATGCTTGAAGACGTGCTTTCAAGTGTGCCCGAAGATGAAGATGCAGATGAGCACGACAAGAACACAGGCTTACGTTTAGCGATTATTGGTCGTCCAAACGTCGGTAAATCGACGCTAGTGAACCGTTTATTGGGTGAAGAGCGTGTAGTTGCATTTGACCAACCGGGGACAACCCGCGACTCGATCTATATTCCGTATGAACGTGATGGCCGTCAGTACACCTTAATCGATACTGCAGGTGTGCGTCGTAAAGGTAAAGTCGATGAAATGATTGAGAAGTTCTCAATTGTGAAAACGCTACAGGCCATTAAAGATGCCCATGTTATCGTGGTTGTACTTGATGCACGTGAAGGTGTGGTTGAGCAAGATTTACATTTGATTGGTTATGCGCTTGAAGCGGGCCGAGCGATGGTGATTGCGATTAATAAATGGGACAACATGTCTGAGTATGATCGCAAACAATGTAAATTGGATGTCGATCGTCGCTTTGACTTTATTCCTTGGGCAAAAGTACATTTAATTTCTGCATTGCATGGTACGGGGGTGGGGGATCTATATCCATCGATTCACCGTGCTTATGATTCGTCACATTTGAAAGTTTCACCTGCAAAAATCACACAAATTTTAAGTGATGCTACGGATGCGCACCAGCCGCCAATGGTCGGTGGTCGCCGTATTAAAATGCGTTATGCCCATATGGGCGGACAAAATCCACCTACGATTGTGGTGCATGGTAACAAAGTTGATAAAACGCCTGCGGATTATCGTCGTTATTTAGAAAACGTATTCCGTAAAGTGTACAAACTTGAAGGTACGCCAGTACGTATTGAGTTTAAAACCTCTGAAAACCCATTTGAAGGACGTAAGTCACAGGTGGATGAACGTACAGCAGCGCGTAAGCGTCGTTATGTTCAGAAATTTAAGAAAGCTGAGAAGAAATTCAAACGCTAATCAGGCATTAAGTTTTTGATGCTGAAAAGCCCAAAGTGATC
This sequence comes from Acinetobacter johnsonii ANC 3681, assembly GCF_000368805.1. Classification (NCBI taxonomy): domain Bacteria; kingdom Pseudomonadati; phylum Pseudomonadota; class Gammaproteobacteria; order Moraxellales; family Moraxellaceae; genus Acinetobacter; species Acinetobacter johnsonii. The sequence goes on from NZ_KB849706.1 coordinate 52,569, forward strand.
TTTGGGCTTTTTTATTTTATGATGCATGAAACCATGATAGGACGGTAAAGTGGCAAGGACAATACGTGTTGAGCTGAAAAAGATTGAGGACATTGTGCAGGTCGATCACAGCCTGTCACGTGTGGAGCAAATTGCACAGCGAAAACAAGCCATTTATCAATATCGCAATCAATGCTTATCCGAACAACGGCAGATGGTTGTGGATGATCACTCCATTGCGCTGAGTGAGACAGGTAAACCTTATTTGCTTGATCAACCTACCTTTCATTTCAATCATAGTCACAGCCAAAACTACTACGCTTTAGCTACCAGTGAGCGGATGCAGGATCTAGGCGTGGACGTGGAGGAGTTAAGCCGAAAAGTCCGCTTTGAGGCTTTGGCTAAACATGCTTTTCACGTAGAGGAACTTCGCGTGTGGCAACAGTATGATCAGGACAAAGCATACTGGTTTAAGGTCTGGACCACCAAAGAAGCTGTGCTTAAAGCATCAGGTTTAGGCATTCGTTTAAACTTAAATGAACTGAACACTCAAGCACATCCAACGCATAATGGCGGCATGTGTAGTCATCCGCTGATTGGGATTTTTGCCTATCAAAATTTTGAGTTGGGAGATGTGATGTTGACCGTGGCTTGGCGGGCAGAACAGTCCTGCCGTGGCTATGCGTTGCCTCAGATTGAGCTGATACAACATCTTCACACCGACATAAAAAAGCCTCTCGATTGAGAGGCTTTCTTTTTTCACACTATGGTGTGCATTTATGGAATTTCATTTTCTTCTTCAAACTCAGGCTTCACTTGAACAATGAAGTCTTGACGGTTTAAGCCACGCCATAAAGCAAAAGCTGTACCGATGTAGATTGAAGAGTAGGTACCCACAAAGACGCCCACAAACATCGCAACAGAGAACCATTTAAGGCCATCACCACCGAGGATCATCATCGAGATCACCACCAACAATAAAGTCATTGAGGTGTGAATGGTACGACGTAGGGTCTCAGTTAAAGCGATGTTAACGATCTCTAAAGGCGAAGCGCCACGAATCTTACGGAAGTTTTCACGTATACGATCCGAAACGACAATATTGTCATTCAGTGAGAAACCAATCAGAGCCAGAATTGCAGCCAATACAGTTAAGTCAAATGGCCACTGCATCATGGCAAAAATACCAATGGTGACCACCACGTCATGGAACAAAGACAGTACCGCACCCATCGCCAGTTTGAACTCAAAGCGAACCGTTACGTAGACCAACATTAGCAGTAACGCTAAAGCCACAGCACCCGCTGAGCGAATGTAGAGTTCATTCCCGACTTGTCCACCCACCACATCAACTTTGTTAACTGAAGCAGAGTTACCCGGTAACTGTACAGCTTGGGTAATGGTTTTGGTTAAGTCTTCTGCGGCTGTGTCCTCTTGTACAGGCATACGCACAATCAAATCACGATCTGAACCAATGGTTTGTACCACAGGGTCATGAAAGCCAGCTTTGGTTAGTGCAGCAGATACATCGGCTGATTTCACTGGTTTGCTATAGTTCAATTCGGCAGAAATACCACCAGTAAAGTCCAAACCTAAGTTAAGACCCTTGGTGAAAATAAAGAATAGGCTGCCGATGGTTAAGACAATAGAAAGAATGGCTGCAGGCAGCGCAATCTTCATAAAATCAATCACACGTTCATCATCTGGACGGCCGTATTTTTTTGAATCTTGTTGAGTCACATCAGTCATCATCGATCTCCTTATATGCTCAACTTTTTCAAGTTACGTTTTTTGCCATAAATGAGCTGTACAATCGCACGTGTTACTGTAATAGCAGTAAACATAGAGCAGATAATACCGATCATTAAGGTCACAGCGAAGCCTTTAATTGGGCCAGTACCGATAGCAAATAGGATAAACGCAACCAAGAACGTGGTTAAGTTTGAGTCGAAAATGGTGTTATAAGCACGGTCATAACCCGCCACAATGGCTTGTTTGGGCGATGCTCCCCACTTTATTTCTTCACGTATTCGCTCACAGATCAAGACGTTGGCATCGACCGCCATACCAATGGTAATCACGATACCCGCAATACCTGGGAGGGTAAGGGAAGCACCAATCCAAGACATGACCGTTAGAATCATGGCTAAGTTGAAGACCAAGGCAAAGTTAGCAATTAAGCCAAAGAGACGGAAGAACACCACCATCCAGATCGCGACAAGTAAGAAACCGATTTGAGTCGATAGCACACCTTTATCAATGTTTTCTTGACCGAGGCTTGGACCAACAACACGCTCTTCAACAAAGTACATTGGCGCAGCAAGTGCACCCGCACGTAGCATTAGTGCGAGTTCAGACGCTTCTTGAGGTGAATCTAGACCCGTAATACGGAATTGAGAGCCGAGGACTGCTTGAATAGTTGCAGCGTTAATCACGACAGACTCTGCATAAGGTGTACGGACTTCGGTTTGCGCACCAGTCGCAGGATCGGTGATATAGCTAATACGTTGTTTATTTTCAATGAACAACACAGCCATACGCTTACCCACCGCATTACGGGTTGCATCCGCCATCAGTTTACCACCTGCTGTGTCTAAGGTAATGTTTACCTCAGCACCGCCAGTGTCTTGGCTAAAGCCACTTGATGCGTTTTGAACACGTTCACCCGTTAAAATACGGTTACGGTTTAAAAGTAATTCACGTCCGCTGTCTAAAGACTGATATGCAAAAAGTTCGGTTCCTGGTGGAAGCGGTTGACCATTGCTCTTGCCGGTATAAGGGTCAATCACTTGGTCATTTTGGTCAGAGACCAAACGGAACTCTAGGTTTGCTGTACGACCCAAGACACGTTTTGCTTCAGCAGTGTCCTGAACACCTGGAAGCTCAACCACGATGCGGTTACTACCTTGTGTTTGTACCAAGGCTTCTGCCACACCTAACTCGTTAATACGGTTACGTAAAGTGGTTAAGTTTTGGTTCACGGCATAAGATTGAATTTCTTGGCGGCGAACATCGGTATAGGTTAAACGTAAGGTTGAACCTGTCGCAGTTGCGACCGCTTGCTGATTAAATTCATTACCATTGCTACGTAAGTAGTCTTGAGCCGCAGTACGATCATCATTGTTGGCGAACTGAACGGTAATGGTGTTGTTGTTTAATGCAAGGCTGTTAAATTTAATTTTGTTGTCACGGAACTGACGACGTAAATCAGTCGCAGAGGTTTCCATGCGTTGAGCAATCGCTTTATCCATATCCACTTCTAATAAGAAGTGAACACCACCACGTAAGTCCAGACCGAGCTTCATTGGTTTTGCACCAATTTTTTGTAGCCACTCTGGCGTGGTTGGCGCCAAGTTCAACGCGACAACATAGTCATCACCAAGGCCACGACGTAACGCTTCTTTGGCTTTTAATTGTGCTTCGCTAGAGTCAAGACGTAACAGTGCAGCATTATTGCTAAAACTGTTGTCATGGCTTGAAATACTTTCAGATTTTAAAATCTGCTCTGCTTTTTGTACGATGCTTTGGTCAATTTGGGTACCAGCTTTGGCACCAGAAATTTGAACCGCAGGCTCATCCGGATACAAACTAGGCAGGGCATATAATGTACTGATCGTCAAAACCACGAGAATCAGTAGATATTTCCATGCTGGGTAACGCATTTGTTTTCTTCTTAAAATGAAAAAAGTCGTGCGGATGCACGACTAATTTTTTTGATTAAAGGTTATTTAATGTGCCTTCAGGAAGAACTGAAATCACACTTGCGCGTTGAATTTTTACGTCTACACCGCGGCTCAGTTCAACCACTGCAAAGTCACCTTCGAGTTTAGTGATTTTACCCATTAAGCCACCAGCAAATACTACTTCGCTGCCTACGCCAAGGCTTTCAACCAAAGAGCGGTGCTCTTTAGCACGTTTTGCTTGAGGGCGCCAAATTAAGAAATAGAAGATTGCAATAAAAACAGCAATCATCAATAAGTTTGCGACCATACTTGGTTGTTGTGCAGCTTCACCCGCTGCGTGAGCTGTAGAAATAAAAAGGCTCATTTCAAATTCCTAAACTAAAAAAACGGTGACCAACGAATTGATCATAAATAGACTTGTTCTGCAATTTACCTTGTCTTTTTACCAAGCGCAAATGCTCACAACAATTAATCTTGGGGGCAAGGTGGAACTTCTAAACCACGACGTGCATAAAAATCTTCAACAAAGGCATCAAAGCGATCATTATCCAATGCATCACGAATGTCTTGAGTGAAGCGTTGGTAGTAACGTAAGTTGTGAATAGTACCTAGCATTGAACCCAGCATCTCTCCACATTTTTCCAAATGGAATAAGTACGCGCGAGTAAAGTTGGTACAGGTATAACAGTCGCAGTGTGGATCAAGCGGACTTTGATCATGACGGTATTTACTGTTACGGATACGTACTAAACCGTCGGTCACAAAATAATGTCCATTTCGGGCATTACGTGTAGGCATGACACAGTCAAACATATCGACACCACGGCGGATGCCTTCCACGATGTCTTCAGGTTTACCCACGCCCATCAAGTAGCGCGGTTTGTCTGCTGGCATTTTTTCTGGAAGATAATCCAGCACCTTGATCATTTCTTCTTTCGGTTCACCGACGGACAGACCACCAATGGCATAACCGTCAAAACCCACTTCAAGTAAGCCTTTTAAAGACTCATCACGTAAGTCTTCATACATACCGCCTTGAATAATGCCGAATAGCGCATTTTTATTTTCAAGCACATCATGATGCTGAGTCTTACAACGCTTTGCCCAACGCAATGACAATTGTAGCGACTTTTGCGCTTCTTCATGCGTTGCAGGATAAGGGGTACATTCGTCAAAAATCATCACGATATCTGAGTTCAATGTATGTTGGATGTCCATTGAGATTTCAGGAGACAAAAATACTTTAGAACCGTCAATTGGAGAGCGGAACGTTACGCCATCTTCTTTAATTTTACGCATCGCGCCCAAACTGAAGACTTGGAAACCGCCTGAATCGGTCAGAATGGGCTTATCCCACTTCATGAATTTATGCAAACCGCCATGCTCTTTAATCACTTCAAGGCCAGGGCGTAGGTAAAGATGGAAGGTGTTACCTAAAATAATTTGCGCTTTGATGTCTTCAATATCACGCGGGAGCATGCCTTTCACCGTACCATAAGTACCGACAGGCATGAACACAGGGGTTTCAACCACACCGTGCTCTAAAGTTAAACGACCACGACGGGCGCGACCCGACTGACCTAATTTTTCAAACTTCATAAAATATCCTGAACAAGAGCAAAGCACTGCTCTGCTTGCAGTGCAAGAGCGAAAAAACAGTTCGCCGCTAAAAGGAGGCTATTTTCCTTGATTATGCAAATAAACACCAGTGTTGTAACACTTTTAACGCAAAGCTTTTCGGAGCAGGGTGACGTGCTGTAAGGGGGGGGGCGGTTTGAGTTTATGTCATGGTGGCGAGTGAGTCGTGATTAGGATGAAAAGAGTTGATCGCATGGACGAGGTTGTGAACGTAGGGGTGAAAAAGGCACTCATTTTGAGTGCCTTGGATGTGTTGTTTGTGTTAAAGCGATCTTTTTAGTTGAAATTTGGACGGTAATCAAAATTTTGCAGCGCAGCAGCGTCACGGAATGGACGCACAGCTTTTTTACCGACGGTCATGGTGTTTACAATGTTGTTCGGAAAGATTTGAATGTGGTTGTTAAACAGTTCGACATTGCGGTTAAAAATGCTGATCGCAGCACCGACATTTTCGTTTTGCTCTTCAATTTCATTCATCATTTTTAGATAAATATCATTGGCTTTAAGTTCAGGGTAGTTTTCGACCACGACATTGAGGCTACGCATTAGCTCTTGGTTTAATGCTTCGATACGCTGCAACTGATTGACATCTGTATTGTTTAAGTTCAGGTTGAGAATGTTCTGACGGAGCTCAGTAACTTTTTCCAAGGTACCTTTTTCAAAGCTGGAGTATTGTTCGACCAAAGGTTCTAAGCCATCTAGAATTTTTATTTTCTGACGCTCATAGGTTGCTACATCCGACCATGCGCGAATGGTTGCATTGTGGTGTCGCACAATATTATTGCGAATGACGATCACGCCAAACACGATTGCAATAATAATCAATAAGAAAATCAATAGCCCCATACAGTCCTCAAACGGCAAAATGTCATTATTTTAAAAATTGCGTTAGATCAGATTCTAAGCGCTCTAGATAAGGTAATTTAAAAGTGCGTAAGTGTCCACGCAATGTCGAAATGTCATTGATTTTTTTTGCTTTGCTGGATATTTCAAACAGGTTTTGTGGGCTGATATAGCACAAGATATTTTTTTCAGGATGAAAAAGTAAATCGCCTTCACGAGAACGGAAAAAATCGGCAGTACGCAGCACAAATGCAGGGGAGAGGAGTTTGGCCATCTGCATCTGGTCAGTACCAAAAAACTTGAGCTTTTGGTTGATTTGAATATCACTGCTATGCCATGGAAAACTATAAGGATAATAAAATTTTTTATTGTATGCGGTAATCGCGAGTCCTTGCGTGGGTACCTCAAAGACAAAACATCCCCATAAGTCTTTATGCACTTCTTTAACTTTTAACTCATTGCCATCTTTATCACGCACGCGAATTTCATCGACAAAGTGGTATTGAAACAGCAAAACCTGATGTTGTTGTCCTGCTTCATCCTGCCAAGTGGTACTGGCGTAGTAAGGAATATCGTTGCTGATGGTGCCTTGATTAAAAATTGGAAACAGCTGCTTTAAATGGGTAATAAAAAAAGCAGGTTGTAGGGCCACGCCAATATGCTGCGGAGGGGTAAACTCATTGAGCTGATATTTTTTATGAATAATTTGTTTTTCGAGATAGTCAGTGACCTCTTCAAGCGGATCATCTTGCTCATAACTTAAATAGGCCCAAAGCAGACAGCCTAAGCCGAATAAAAAGCTGAATAAGGTCCAAATATGCTCTCCTATAAAGAACACTGGCACAATAAAAAAAATGCCGCCTATTCCAAGTAGAATAGGCAGCACATTTTCAAATTTCAGGGTAATCGGGGCATTCCAAGGGTGCAGTCGGTCAAGAATGTCTTGTGCCGAATCTGCTCCTCGACCAATGTCCCAAAGCCTATCGATATTATCAAACACAATTTTATTCTTTTTACGTCGAATATGAATGGAATGTTTGATTGTATCGATAGGCATGTGAGGTTCTTATTTGGGTTGAAGTTGGTCGACTAACATGGCATCGCCATAACTAAAGAAGCGATACTGGTTGGCTACCGCATGTTGATAAGCTGCCAAAATATTATCACGATTTGACAGTGCTGAAACTAACATCAAGAGGGTCGATTCAGGCAGATGGAAGTTGGTGATAAGACGATCCACCACTTTGAACTCATAACCTGGATAGATAAAAATTTGAGTATCTCCCGTCCATGCTTTGAGTTCACCCTGATGCGCTTGAGCCGCACTTTCTACGGCACGGGTGGCAGTTGTTCCAACAGAAATGACCTTGTTACCACGAGCTTTGGTTTGGCGAATCAGCTCAACCGCGTGCTCTGGAACATCACACCATTCACTGTGCATAATGTGATTGGCAATATCATCGGTACGTACAGGCAGAAAGGTACCAGCACCCACGTGTAAAGTGACAAAGGTTTTCTGAATACCTTTGGCTTCAAGTTGATCCAACAGCTTTTGGTCGAAGTGTAAGCTTGCGGTAGGTGCAGCGACACTGGCTAACTTGGTTGGATCATTAAATACTGTTTGATAACGCTCGGTATCAATGGCTTCAGCTTCACGGTTGAAGTAGGGAGGGATCGGAAGTTGTCCGTATAAATCCAGCACCGTTAAAATTGGCTGGGAAAACTCCACAATAAATAAATTTTCATGACGACCTAGCACCGTGACTTTAACGGCATCTGGGCCAATAAAGAGCTCAGCGCCGGCTTTGGGTGTGTTGCTGGCTTTGATGTGGCAGTGTGCAATAAATGCATCTTGCATGCGTTCAACCAGAACTTCGACAGCTCCGCCGCTGGCACGTTTGCCTTTGAGACGTGCTTTCATCACTTTGGTGTCATTTAAGACCAGTAAATCACCTGCATCGAGCAAATCTAAAATGTCGGTGAATTGAAAGTCATGATGCTGACCTTGAGCATCGAGGTGTAACAGTCGAGAAGCACTACGCGTGTCTAAAGGATAACGGGCAATGAGTTCATCGGGGAGGTCGAAATTAAAATCAGAAAGTTGCATGATGGGAAAGCAGCGTCAAAATAAGGGAGGTCAAAATTGCGCTTAGTATATGCGGTTTTGTTGAAAAACGCTGAAATTGCACAAATATAAAGCTAAAAAAACAAATGTGACTTAAAAATAGCCAATCACTATCAACTTGCGTTGACAAGTTTTTCAAAAAGTTTAATATACGCATCAACACCTTCCCGAGGTGGTGAAATTGGTAGACGCGGCGGACTCAAAATCCGCTGTCAGAGATGACGTGTCGGTTCGAGTCCGACCCTCGGGACCAAGATATTAAAAAACCCAAGCATATTCAGTCTTGGGTTTTTTATTGCCTGAAATTTAAGATTTGAATCAAATCGCCATAAAACATTACAGATGGCTTAAAGCAATTGAATGTTTGGTGCGGGTTTGCTTAATTATGTCCTCATATGATGAACTCAAAATTTTGTTTTAATCCTTCTGATAAATAACGAGTTTTCAAAAAGAGAAAGTAGTCACAAGATAAAATTCTGAAATAATTAATTTTTTTGTTAAATGCCACGCTTGTATTGTTGTATTTTTATATTGTTTTAATGTTGAAAATTTGCTAATAAATACAAGTAAATAATAGGTTTGTGCCGAAAATCACAAAAGATGAGGCAGAAATGGGTATTCAATTGCTAGATATCGGGTCTGATACAGAACAGTTAAGTGCTTGTCACTTATCTTTATTGTTGGGCGTGAACAGTAATGACAATAAAATTAAGAGCTTTCTCAAATTTGCGCGAAAAATTTTAGGTGCACATGCCGCAATTTTAACGTTTAGCAATGAACCTTATAGTTGGTATGCCAGCAAACATGCATTCAATGCTTTTCGGTTACCTGCTGAAGCCAATTTTGCTACTCATTTTGAAGGGGAGATTGCGATTGATAGCCTGCATCGCCATTATCATCATCTTTCTCAGCAGGTGAGTGCTTTAGGGTTTAAACATCAGCGGATCATCGCATTGGATTTAAAGGCATCGGATAAATCTGTAGGGCAAGTGATTTTCTTTGATGAACAGTTGGACGCTTTTACGCAGGATGCTGTAGAAAATGTCTATGAACTGGCCTCTGGTTTTCTTAATCTGCTGCATTTGCGCATGGAAAATGCGGAGCTCAAAGAGTTGTATGAACAACAGGTGGCCATGAATGTTAGTAAAACCAAATTTTTCCAAATTATTGCACATGATTTAAGAGCCCCTTTTCATGGCTTAATTGGTTTCTCAGAAGTGTTGGCTGAAGAGCGAAAAAGTTTGGATGAGTCTGGTGTGCAAAGCATTGCAGATTATTTGCATGATACCGCACAGTCGACTTATAGCTTGCTGGAGAGTTTACTGAATTGGGCGATGGCAGAAGGTGGACGTTTTGTTTATCACCCCATCCATTACAAGCTTAAGCAGTCCTCTCAAATCGTTTTTGATGTGTTGCATGCGTTGGCCATCAATAAAAATATTCAACTGATTGACCGTGTACCCGATGATTTAAAAATTTTTGCAGATATCAATATGGTGACCTCGGTGATCCAAAACTTGGTCTCAAATGCGCTGAAATTTACCCATATGCATGGCGAAGGTGTTGTGACGATTGATGCCAAACAACGTGATGATTTTATCGATATCTACATTCAAGATACGGGTCTAGGTATGACATTGGGGCAAATCGAATCGTTGTTTGAACCGAAACTAACTGTTAGTTTTAAGGGGACAGCGGGGGAGAAAGGTACGGGTCTAGGTCTGGTGTTGTGTAAGCGTTTTGTTGACTTAAATAAAGGTGAAATTTCAGTCACATCGAAAGAAGGCGTCGGTTCAACTTTTATCGTCAGCCTGCCACGTTCGAACAGCGCACATCAAGCATTGTCACTTGCGACATCCCAGCAAGAATTTAGTGAATAATCATACTTTTCTTATAAAATAATTCGCCTAATCTCATGATCTGCTGTTATAAATAACCAAAACAATGCGAAAGAGTCGATCATGAATGCTGAGCAATTGCAAAAGACATTGCGCGCAAGTCAATATGCGGAACAAGTCCTATCTATACATCAGGTTTATCTTGAACAAGATTATGCAATTGATCAATTTTCTCAGCCATTGACCACCGAACAAATTTTCGATGTCGTTCAAAACACCTTAAAAGAGATCAGTGATGAAACCACATGGATGCGCACCATCCGAATTTTACGTGCGCGTTTAATGTTTCGCTGGATTTGGCAGGATGCCAATCAACTGATCGATGTGATGACGCTAACGCGGGAGTTATCTGATTTTGCCGATGCAGCCATTTGTGTGGCAAAAGCGTTTGCCTTAGCGCCATTGGTGGCTAAACATGGTCAGCCTGTGGGTTATAACCATAAAATTCAAGATTTAATTGTGGTTGCGATGGGGAAGCTCGGTGCACAAGAGCTGAATCTCTCCAGTGATATCGACTTGATTTTTGCTTTTGATGAGCAAGGTGAAACTGATGGTCGTAAATGCATCGACGTACAACAGTTTTGCATTTTGTGGGGGCAGAAGCTCATTTACTTGTTGGACCATATCACGGCTGATGGTTTTGTCTTCCGTGTGGATATGCGCTTGCGCCCTTGGGGCGATGGTTCTGCATTGGCCATTAGTCATGCGGCACTGGAGAAGTATTTAAGCCAACATGGGCGCGAGTGGGAGCGCTATGCGTGGATTAAAGCGCGGATTGTGGCAGGGGGCAAAGAGGGAGATGAGTTGTTGGACATGACTCGTCCTTTCGTGTTTCGTAAGTATGTCGATTATACCGCTTTTGAAGCCATGCGCGAAATGAAAGCCATGATTGAGCGTGAAGTATTACGCCGCAATATCGAAGATGATATTAAGCTGGGTGCGGGCGGTATTCGTGAAGTCGAATTTATTGTGCAGGTTTTTCAGCTAATTTATGGTGGGGCAAAATTAGAATTACAAGACCGTCAATGTTTAGTGAGCTTGCATCATTTGGGTGAAGTGGGTTTGCTGGATGGTCAGGCGGTCAGTGAGCTGGAAGATGCTTATTTATTGCTGCGCCGTGTAGAACATGCCATTCAAGCCTTAAATGATCAACAGACCCAGTCTTTGCCAACAGAACCAGAACTCAGACAAAGGATGATTGACACCTTGGGTTTTGTAAGTTGGGATGCATTTATTGAGTACTTAAACCAAAAGCGTGCCAAAGTTATTTACCAATTTGAGCATTTAATTAAAGAAAAAGAACATGACCCTTTCGTAGAAAGCTTTAGTCAGTTAGAAGCGCGTTTAAATGATGTGTTGGATGCGAATGCAAAAAACCTCATTCATGAATTTTGGAATGGTCATGCGCTGAAAAAACTGCCTGCAAAAGCGGTGCAGCGTTTAAAAATGTTTTGGCCGCATTTGATTGAAGCGATTTTACAGTCAGATAAGCCGCAAGCTGCGTTGCTTCGCCTCATGCCTTTGGTCGAGTCTGTGATGCGGCGCACCGTATATTTGGTCATGTTGATTGAGAGTAAAGGGGCTTTACAGCGCTTGGTGAAAATGGCAACCGTAAGTCCATGGATTTGTGAAGAATTGACCCATTATCCAGTGCTATTGGATGAATTTTTGTCCATGGACTTTGAGCTGCCGCGCCGTCAAGATTTGGAAGATTCGTTGCGTCAACAGTTGCTTCGCATTGAGCTTGATGACGTTGAAGATTTGATGCGTGTGCTGCGTCTATTTAAAAAATCCAATGTTTTGGCAGTTGCGGCTAGTGATGTCTTGGCTGAAAGTCCGTTGATGAAAGTATCCGATGCTTTGACCGATATTGCAGAAGTTTCGGTCAGTACAACTTTAAATTTAGCTTACCAAATGACGGCGAAGAAACATGGTTATCCGCTCGATGTTGAAGGACAGCGCTGTTCGATCGATCATTTGGCATTTGCTGTGGTGGGGTATGGCAAAGTTGGTGGGATTGAGCTTGGCTATGGCTCGGACTTAGATCTGGTCTTTATTCATTATATGGATGAGCAAGCCGATACCGATGGGCTGAAGTCGATTAGTGGATTCGAGTTTGCAATGCGTGTTGCGCAGAAATTTATGTCGTTGATGACCACGCAGACCCTCGATGGTCGGGTCTATGAAATCGATACACGCTTACGTCCATCGGGTGAAGCAGGGGTATTGGTTACCAGTTTAAAAGCCTTTGAACAGTATCAGTTGAAAAATGCATGGGTCTGGGAGCATCAAGCATTGGTACGTGCTCGTTCGATTGCGGGTGAGCCAAGTTTGCGTGATAAGTTTGAAGCATTGCGCTGTCGGATTTTGACGCAGCCACGTGATGAAGAAAATGTACGCGCAGAAGTGCTGAAGATGCGTCAAAAAATGAAAGACCATTTGGGTTCTTCTAAAGAACAACAAAAAGATGGAATTTTTCATTTAAAACAAGACGCAGGTGGTATCGTCGATATCGAATTTATGGCACAGTATGCTGTGTTGGCATGGAGCGGATCTCATCCAGATCTTGCCCATTATTCCGACAATGTACGAATTCTTGAAGACGCCGCAAAAGCCAGTTGCTTATCCAGTGACGATGCGACTGCATTGATTCAAGCTTATCTCAGTGAACGAGCCGAGAGCCACCGTTTAGCCCTTGCGAATCAATCCATGCAAGTAAATGCTGCGGACTGGCGCGATACCCGAGTGATCGTTTGCAAATTATGGCAAAGATTAATTGATCCAAGCTCAATCGTGAGCATTGGGTAACATGACTGTGTATATAAATTTGGAGTGTGTGTCATGAATTTGGCTGATCGTGATGGTTTTATTTGGCAAGATGGACAATTGGTTGACTGGCGTGAGGCAAAAACTCACGTATTAACACATACCTTGCACTACAGCATGGGTGTGTTTGAAGGTGTCCGTGCCTATGAAACACCGAATGGCACGGCTATTTTCCGTCTAAAAGAACACACTAAGCGTTTATTGAACTCTGCAAAAATTTATCAAATGAAAGTCCCGTTTGATCAAGCAACACTAGAGCAAGCTCAAATTGATGTGGTTCGTGAAAATAAATTAGCGTCTTGCTACTTGCGTCCAATTATTTTTATTGGTTCGGAAAAATTAGGTATTGCTGCAACAGACAATACGATTCATGCAGTAGTAGCGGCATGGAGCTGGGGTGCGTACCTTGGTGATGAAGCAATGGCGAAAGGTATTCGAGTGAAAACTTCATCGTTTACCCATCACCATCCAAACGTGACGATGTGTAAAGCGAAAGCATCAGGTAACTACACCTTGTCGATTTTGGCTCACCAAGAAGTAGCGCATTCAGGTTATGACGAAGCAATGTTGCTCGACCCTCAAGGTTATGTATGCCAAGGTTCTGGCGAAAACGTATTCTTGGTGAAAGATGGTGTTTTACATACGCCAGATATCGCGGGTGGTGCACTGGATGGTATTACGCGTCAAACCATTATTACCATCGCAAAAGACTTGGGCTATGACGTGGTTGAGCGTCGTATTACACGTGATGAATTCTATATTGCAGATGAAGCATTCTTTACAGGTACTGCTGCTGAAGTGACGCCTATTCGTGAATATGATGACCGTGAAATCGGTTCAGGTACGCGTGGTCCTATTACTGAACAAATTCAAACCACATTCTTTAATGCGGTTAAGGGTAAAGACCCGAAATACGCACACTGGTTAACTTATGTAAAATAAGTAATTAGGTGAAAAAGGGCTCTTCGGAGCCCTTTTTTATTTTCATTATTTAAAAAGGTATATGAATTATATTTTATAGCATTTAGTTGTTTATAAAGGATCGAAGATTTTTGAACTTTTAGTAAAAAAAATATTCTTAAAGCATACATAATATAATTAATTTGTTATTATTTGGTAAGAATGAGATGTATTTAAAATTTTTACCTATGATTAACAGTCTTATATATAAAGCAAAAGTATTTAGAACATTATTTGTTTCTGATGAGAGATATCTAAAAAAAAGGTTTATTAATAAATTAGGGTATACCCCAAATTTTAATCAACCTGAAAGTTTTAATGAGAAAGTTACTGCACGAATGATTTTTGAAAGAAGTGCACTACATACCAAATTAGCTGATAAATCGGCAGTAAGAGAATTGATTATAGATCGGATTGGAGAAAAACATCTGGTCCCACTTATAGGCACATATTGTGACTTTAAGAATATTGATTTTGATCAACTTCCGAACCAATTCGTTTTAAAGTGTACCCACGACAGTGGAAGCGCTATTATTTGTCGCGATAAAGGTACATTTGATGTTAATAGAGCGGAAAGCAAACTAAATAACAGTTTAAAAATGAATATGTACTACCGCAAGCGAGAGTGGCACTATAAAAATATTTCGCCGCTCATCTTGGCAGAGCATTATGTTGACTTATATCGTGATGCTAACACGAATGCCACCATTACAACATGTCGTGTTCACTGTTTTGAAGGGCAGCCTAAGTATGTTGAAGTCGATGTCCAAGGGAGTGATGGTACAGAGTATTCAAATATTTATGATACCTCTTGGGTGCTACAGCCTTTCACCGTAGATTGCAAAGAAAATACGCCAGAAGCGGTGATAGAACCGTGCAAGATGCATAAAATGGTTGAGCTATCTGAGCAGTTATGTTTGGAATATGGTTATAGCCGAATTGACTTCCTATTGTCACAAGATGAAGTGCTGTTTAGTGAAATTACATTGACCCCAAATGCAGGACGTATGGTTATTTCTCCTGTTGAGTGGGATGTAAAACTTGGAGAATTATGGCGTTCTTAATCATATATTGATAAATATATGCAAAAAGAAAAATAAATAAATTATTTTTATAAAGGTAGAGTCATCATAGGATTATTTATGATGGCTCTGGTGGTGTTTAATTTGGTATTTCTCTTAAATAATTTAAGCCAATGTTTTGTATAGGCTTAATATTTTTTGATACTGTAATTTTTAATAAAAGCCATTCCATAAACCTCATCGAGTATAAATAAAAGTTATCCTATTGCTAAGATGTTGCTATTTAAAAATAACCTTCGTTTATTTAGTTGAGGATCTTCAACAGAAGGAAGGATAGATTTTTTCTACCTCAAAGAATTTGTATAGGTATAGGGGACAGTTTTGTGTTGGATGGTGATTTAGTAAGAAAAATTTATAGTGTAACGATCTACAATTTAATTTAAATACACCTGTATTTAAAAACCCTAATTACACAGTAATTAGGGTTTTTATTTTAGATTGGTTTAATTAGCGAGTGGCTTTTTATTTAAACCTGATAAAAGTCACGATACCAATCTACAAATTGTTTCACACCAGCTTCAACTGAAACAGAGGGTTTATACCCCACACTTTTTTCTAAAGCGCTGCTATCTGCATAGGTATCAGGTACATCACCTGCTTGAAGCGGGAGTAATTCTAAAATGGCTTCTTGGCCAACGGCTTTTTCAATTGCTTGAATATATTCGATGAGTTTCACAGGATTGTTATTGCCGATGTTGAATATACGGAAAGGCGCATTGCTGGTCGCTGGATCTGGGTGATTGCTGTCCCAATTTGGGTTGACCTCAGCAATTTGATCACTTGAGCGAATCACGCCTTCAGCAATGTCTTCAATAAATGTGAAATCGCGGGTGTGATTACCATGGTTAAATACGGGAATTGATTGACCCGCAATGATGTTTTTGGTGAACTTAAACAGCGCCATATCGGGGCGTCCCCAAGGTCCATAGACCGTAAAGAAACGTAAGCCTGTGGTTGGCAATTGAAATAGGTGACTATAGCTATGCGCCATTAATTCATTTGCACGTTTTGTTGCTGCATAAAACTGAATTGGATGGTTTACACCATGTTGCTCACTAAAAGGCATGGTGGTATTTGCACCGTATACGCTGCTGGTGCTGGCATAGGTCAGATGTGGTGTTTTCGCATAGCGGCAAGCTTCAATAATATTGGTAAAGCCAATAATATTGCTTTCTACATAACTCATTGGATTTTCAAGTGAGTAGCGCACGCCTGCTTGTGCAGCCAAGTGAATCACACGGTCAAACTGGTGTTGTTGAAAGCATTGATCAACTGCTGTTTTATCGGCAAGATTGGCTTGAATGAAGTCAAATTGGCCAGCACTTTGCTGAGCAGTTTGATGTAATAAGTCGATACGAGCTTGCTTTAAAGCAGGATCATAATAATCATTCATATTGTCAAAAGCGACAACTCTATCACCACGCTCGAGTAGTTTTTTAGAGACATGAAAGCCGATAAAGCCTGCTGCACCTGTTACTAAAACGTTCATTCATCGCCTCCAAAAATATCACGGGTATAGATTTTGTCTTCAACATCGCTTAAATCCTGTGACTTACGATTGGCGATGATGACATCACTTTGTTGTTTAAATTGTTCTAAATCATTAATCACTTTGGATTTGAAAAACTCATCCTCATTTAAGGTTGGTTCATAAACAATCACATCAATGCCTTTGGCCTTAATGCGTTTCATGACGCCTTGGATCGCGGACGCACGGAAGTTATCAGAGCCACTTTTCATCACTAAACGATAAATGCCGACGGTATTAGGATTTTTTGCAATAATAGAGTCTGCAATAAAGTCTTTACGGGTACTGTTGGAATCTACAATGGCCTGAATCAGGTTGCTCGGCACTTGATTGTAGTTGGCAAGAAGTTGTTTGGTGTCTTTCGGTAGACAATAGCCACCATAGCCAAACGATGGGTTGTTATAATGATTGCCAATGCGTTGATCTAAACATACGCCTTCAATAATTTGACGAGTGTCTAGACCGAAAGACTGGGCATAAGTATCGAGTTCATTAAAGTAAGCGACACGCATCGCGAGATAGGTGTTGGCAAATAACTTAATCGCTTCGGCTTCAGTTGAGTCAGTGAACAATACAGGGCTGTCTTTTTTGATTGCACCTTCGATCAGCATATCTGCAAACAATTGAGCACGTTCTGACTTTTCACCAACAATAATCCGAGAGGGATAAAGGTTGTCATGCAGCGCCTTGCCTTCACGTAAAAACTCTGGGGAGAAGATCACATTGTCAGTGTGATATTGGTTTTTGACTTTTTGAGTAAAGCCCACTGGCACTGTTGATTTGATAATCATCGTTGCCTGAGGGTTGATCTCGACCACATCTCGAATGACACTTTCCACACTTTGTGTGTTGAAATAATTGGTTTGCGTATCATAGTCGGTGGGTGTTGCAATAATGACAAAATCAGCGCCTTGATAGGCTTCATATTTGTCAGTTGTGGCACGAAAATTAAGCGGCTTTTCGCTTAAAAATGTCGATATATCTGCGTCTTGAATCGGAGAGATTTTTTGATTCAACATGTCGACTTTCGTGTCGATGATGTCTAGTGCAATCACTTCATGATGTTGTGAGAAGATCATGGCATTAGAAAGGCCGACGTAACCTGTGCCTGCAACTGCTATTTTCATATCAACCTGATTATATATTCTTCATATGAGGGCTTAAGTGAACCTTGTAAAGGATTTACATAAAGCGATTTCGTATCATAGCACAAACTATTTTTGAGTATTATGAGGGCTTTGAAAAAGCCATACACTAACTTATTGCAAGAAATGTTATGATACAACGCAGAATGCTGGTGGATGATAGAACATGCAGGAAAACGTAAACGACTCGTTGTCAAAACAGGCTGAAACACAGACAGATCAAAATATTGTGTTATGCATGAAATGGGGCACTAAATATGGGGCCGAGTACGTCAATCGTTTATATAACATGGTGAAGCGTCACACCACGGTTGATTTTAAGATGGTTTGTTTAACAGACCGCACAGAAGGAATCGATCCTGCAGTTGAATGTTTTCCCATTCCACCTTTAGCGCTTCCAGAAGGAAGTCCTGAACGCGGTTGGAATAAATTGTCTACATTCGAGCCAGATTTGTACGGTTTACAAGGTAATGCGCTCTTTTTAGATTTGGATGTGGTGATTGTTGACAATATTGACAGTTTCTTTACCCATCCTGGGGACTTCCTAATTATTCATGACTGGAAACGCCCTTGGCGGATTACAGGTAACAGCTCGGTTTACCGTTTTAAACTGGGTGCTTTCCCTGGACTGATGCCTTATTTTCGGGAGCATTTTGATGAAATTCGTCAAAAATTCCGCAATGAGCAAGCTTATTTGTCTTGGTATGTCGATCAAGAGAAAAAACTTTCTTACTGGCCTGATAGTTGGTGTAAGAGTTACAAATATCACTGTTTGCAAAAAATTCCGTTGGCATACTTTAAACCGCCTGTAAAACCTGAAGGGGTTAAGGTCATTATTTTCCATGGTGAAATCAATCCACCTGATGCGATTAATGGTGGTGGTGGGAAATGGTATCGTTATGTATTGCCATCACAGTGGATTAAGGATGCTTGGCAATAATTGTCCATTAGACTCAGATTTTGAAGTGATCAAGTGAATGCAAAATATTGATATCGTGATTGCCTGGGTAGATGGCAATGATCTTGAATTAAAAAAGAAACGCCATAAATATCTGACTGGTGACGATGCATCTGATGCAGTCAGTGATACGCGTTTCGCCAGTAATAACGAAATTTATTACAACATTGCTTCAATTTTAAAATATGTCCCTTTTTGTCGTCATATCTATGTAGTGGCAGATAATCAGCGTCCTGAGTTTATCGATGAATTTGCAGCGCAAGGTTTGTGCGCTGTAGATAAAATTCGTGTGGTTGATCACCGAGAAATTTTTAGAGGTTTTGAAGAGTATTTACCGACCTTCAATACCCGTTCCATTGAAAGCATGCTGTGGAATATTGAAGGATTGTCGGAATATTTTATCTATCTCAATGACGATTTCTTTTTTAATGCGCCTGCACAAGTCGAAGACTTTTTAAAAACGGATAGCTTGGTGATCTATGGTCATTGGCAAAATAGTTTTGCACTCAAAGTAAAGCTCAAATATCGTCAGCTAATGAGTCGCCAATTTGGAAAGCCAATTCAGCCGAAACATATGATTGCGCAGATGCTTGGTGCGGATGTTTTGGGCTTTAAGAAATTTTTTGAAATCCATCATTATCCACATATTGTAGATCGCCATGCATTAAAAGATTATTTGCTGGAACATCCACAGCTTTTAGAAACCCAGATCAAGTTTAAATTTCGTAGTGTAGAGCAGTTGAATCCAATTTCATTAATGAACCACATTAAGATTCAAAAACAGCAGGCGGAGTTGAAACCAGATCTTGAATTGGCCTACCTTAAAAATCAGGACAGTTTGAACAGTTTTATACAGGCGTTGCATAATCCTGAGATTAAGTATGGTTGTATACAGAGTTTGGATCAGCTTGATAGTGACGCTGCGAAAAAAATCAGTACTGCTATGCATGAAAAATTAGCAGGCTATTTGCCCCATTCAGTTTTAGTTTAAAGGTTCATGATGAAAGTTGTTACTTATTTGATTAATTTGGACGGCAGTCAGGAGCGACTTGAAAGAGCAACTCAGCAGCTGAATCAAGTTAACTGGCATTTTGAGCGCTTTTCTGCAGTCGATGGTCGTGGTAAAGATTTAACTGAATTTGTAAACTACGATGATCAGGGGGCGAACGACGTGCTCGGTCGCAGATTGATGAATTCGGAATTGGGCTGCTATTTAAGTCATTATGGCTGTGCGGAGCAATTTTTAAGTACGGATGCTGATTATTTGGTGGTGCTTGAAGACGATATGAAAATCAACCAAGACTTTAAAAACAAGCTTAATGGCGTGATTGAGTATCTCGATCAGCATAAAGAGCTGGATTGGTATTTGATTAACATTGCAACCAAAAAGAAAAAGCTAGCTAAAGATATTACGAATGTTGAGGGTATGAGCTTATGGCATGCTTTTTATTTTCCTATTCGTGGTTTAGGTTTGGTGTGGTCACGTCAAGGTGCAGAAGCATTTATGCAAGCTGGGAGAAAAATGACCATGCCTGTCGATATTTTCTTTCAAACATGGCTCAGTAAAAATGGGAAGGGTTTAGGCGTGTGGCCTGCTTTAGTGAAACCTGCTGGCTTGGATAGTGATATCTTGGGCACTGTGGCAGCACAAGGTATTTCCCGTAAAGAAAAAGAAGGGCGTAGTCTTTCTCACGGCATCAAGAAACAAAAGCGGATGTGGCGTGATAAGCTTTATGCTGTAAAGCATTTGGTTGCATCGAAATAAGTAGTATCGATATGAAAAATATAGTCATTAGCTTAAAAACAGCGGCTGCGCGTCGTGAGCATATCGTGCGAGAATTCGGCAAACAGAATGTGGAGTTTGAATTTTTCGATGCACTGACGCCTGATTTAGCACGTCCTTTAGCAGAAAAAATGCAGCTCAATATTCAGGATGAGTTTTTAAGTCCTGGTGAGTTGGCTTGTTTTATGAGTCATGTCTCGATTTGGCAAAAAATGGTAGATGAGCACATTCCTCATTTGGCTATTTTTGAAGATGATGTGTATTTAGGTAATTCTGCTGCTGAATTATTAAATAACGCAGGCTGGATCAACCCAAATTGGGACATTATTAAGACGGAAGCATTTGCAGATCAAGTTTTTCTCGGTAATGCCCAGTCGGAAATAGCAAATGGCATGCGTCATATTGTTCAACTCACGGGAAAAAACTTGGGCACCGCAGGTTATATCCTGAGTCTTGAAGGTGCTCAAAAATATTTGGAATATGTGAAAAAAATTCAATTGATCCCACTGGACCAAGTGATGTTTGATGAATTTATACGTCATACATTTCATCCCGTATATCAGATGACGCCTGCTTTATGTATACAGGAAATGATGTTATTTCCTGAAAAGAAAACGACGCTTTCAAGCGACTTGCTTGCAGAGCGTAAAGCTCGAATGAAAAAGCAAAAGAAGAAGGGCTTGGCTAAAGTTCGACTGGAGATTTTACGTATATTGAAACAAATAAAATATGCGTTAGTGGCTAAGCGGGTTGAGTTTAAATAAAAGTTGATTTGATACTTAAACTGAATACGTTGATACCTTATTTAAAAAATCAAAATATAAATGTGATGAAATGATAGGAACAGCTTGAAATGCGCATTCTAGTAACTGGCGGCGTTGGATTTATTGGTTCAGCAGTAATACGTCATATTATTGAAAACACCCATCATCATGTTTTAAATGTCGATAAGTTGACTTATGCAGGTAATCTGGAGTCACTTCAATCCATTGAACAAAGTGAACGCTATCAATTTTTCCAAACCGATATTTGTGATCAGGTTGAATTAGAAAAAATCTTTGAAAACTTTCAACCGAATGTAGTGATGCATTTGGCTGCTGAATCGCATGTCGACCGCTCAATTGATGGTCCTGCTACATTTATCCAAACCAATATTGTGGGAACTTATAGTTTATTAGAAGCTGCACGAAAATATTGGCTAAGTCTAACCGCAGAAGTAAAAGAATCTTTTCGCTTTCATCATATTTCAACCGATGAAGTGTATGGTGATTTAGAGGGAACGACGGACCTTTTTAAAGAAACAACACCATATGCACCAAGTTCACCATATTCAGCAAGTAAGGCAAGTTCAGATCATTTGGTTCGCGCATGGCACAGAACCTATGGTTTGCCAACAATTGTGACCAACTGTTCAAATAATTATGGGCCATATCATTTTCCAGAGAAACTAATCCCTTTAGTTATTCTCAATGCTCTAGATATGAAACCTTTACCTATTTATGGTAAGGGTGATCAGATTCGGGATTGGCTTTTTGTTGAGGATCATGCACGTGCGCTGTATCAAGTTGTTACTACAGGCGCTGTAGGGCAAACCTATAATATTGGTGGACATAACGAAAAAAAAAATATTGAAGTCGTAAAAACGATTTGTAATATCTTGGATGAATTAAAGCCTCAAGCCAATGGTCAAAAGTATGAGTCTCTTATTAAATTTGTCGAAGATCGTCCTGGGCATGATTTGCGTTATGCGATCGATGCGGCAAAAATTGAAAAAGAACTCGGTTGGACGCCACAAGAAACCTTCGAAACGGGTATACGAAAAACGGTTGAATGGTATTTAAATAATTTAGATTGGTGCCATCGAGTACAAGATGGTAGCTACCAACGTGAAAGATTAGGTGTAAACGCATAATGGCCATAACAACAAAGGGTATTATTCTAGCGGGTGGCTCGGGTACACGTTTGTATCCAATTACAAAGGGTGTTTCAAAGCAACTTTTACCTATTTATGATAAGCCAATGATTTATTATCCACTTTCTGTGCTCATGCTGGCAGGAATTCAGGATATCCTTATTATTACAACACCAGAAGATAAAGAGAGCTTTGAGCGTTTACTGGGTGATGGTACACAATTTGGTATTCGTCTCCAATATGCCATTCAGCCAAGTCCAGATGGTTTAGCACAAGCATTTATTATTGGTGAAGAGTTTATTGGTGATAGTAATGTGTGTTTAGTACTAGGCGATAATATTTTCTATGGTCAAGGTTTTACACCAATGCTAAAACAGGCTGTTGCGCGTGAAAAAGGTGCAACAGTTTTTGGTTATCAAGTAAAAGACCCAGAACGCTTTGGTGTCGTTGAGTTTGATGATCAGAAACGCGCAATTTCACTAGAAGAAAAACCTCAACATCCAAAGTCTCATTTTGCAGTAACGGGACTGTATTTCTATGACAATGATGTGATTCAAATTGCCAAACAAGTTAAACCATCAGAGCGTGGCGAATTAGAAATTACCACCGTGAACCAAATGTATTTGGAACGTGGGGATTTAAATGTGGAACTACTTGGACGTGGTTTTGCATGGCTCGACACAGGTACACATAGTAGTTTACTTGAAGCTGCACAATTTGTAGAAACTTTAGAAAAGCGTCAAGGCTATAAAGTGGCATGCTTGGAAGAAATTGCATTTAATCAAGGTTGGTTAAGTAAAGAGCAGATTTTAAAAATTGGTCATACTATGAGTAAAAATAGTTATGGTCAGTATTTGATCTCATTGGTTGATTAGGTAAAACGGTGCAAAAAAAAATAATTCACGTCGGTATGGCTGATAAGTTTTTACCTCCTTTGATTGACTTTATACAGGAAAAATTTTCACATGAAGGTAATGTTTTTTATCTTTATGGAGATGAGAGTGTTTATGGTTTTTTAAAAGATAGAGGGGTGTTTTTTTTAGGAAAAAAAGCTAATAACACCAGCTATTTTCAGCTCTTATCAGAAATGTATAGCGCTGATAAAGTGATACTACATGGATTATTTAGTTCAAAAGTTATAAAACTTCTTTTTTATAACCCTTGGCTATTAAAGAAATGCTATTGGCTCATGTGGGGGGGGGATTTATATGAGACTCATATAAATTCTGGCCTATCTGCTTATTATAAAAAATATGTCATAAAGAATATGGGGTATTTGCTCACATATCTACCAGGCGATGTTGAATATGCGAGAAAAAGATTTGGAGCCAAAGGAAAGTATGTTGAAAACCTTGGCTATTTAAGCAATATTTTTAGTTTAAGTCACGGTTCTGATCAAAAGCATAATGAAGCTATCCATATTCTATTGGGTAATTCTGCTGACCCTGCAAATGAGCACATTGAAGCTTTAGCTCAACTCGAAAAATTTAAAGAGTCAAATATTAAGATTTATGTACCTTTATCTTATGGAAATCAAGCTTATGCAGAACAGGTGATCGAATATGGTAAGACTATATTTGAGCATAAGTTTGTCTCCTTGACTGAATTCATGACCTATGAAAAATATCAGTGTTTTCTTAAAAATATAGATATTGCTATTTTTAATCACAAACGACAGCAGGCTATGGGTAATACTATTAGTCTCTTAGGGATGGGGAAAGTAGTGTACTTGAGGCCTGGAACGTCGCAGTGGAAACTATTGAAAGAAATGGGTGTTGATATTTTTGATATTGAAGAATTTAGTTTAACTAATAATGAAAAATTAGTTAAAAATGAAATCAATATAAAGAATTACTTTTCAAAAGAAAACTTTGAAGATAAATGGAAAAGTTTGTTGGAGTCATAAAAAGTGGCATATTTATCTGAAGAACAACTCAATGCAATGGGTTTTAAGAATTTAGGCATAAACGTAAAAATTAGTGATAAAGCTTCAATTTATAATTGCGAACAAATAACGATTGGTGATCATTCGCGGATTGATGATTTTTGTGTTATTTCTGGGAAGGTAACCATAGGTCGAAATGTGCATATTGCACCAATGTGTCTAGTTGCTGGTGGTGAGAAGGGAATTATTTTTAGCGATTTTTCAGGGTTAGCCTATCATGTACAAGTTTTTACACAATCTGATGATTATAGTGGAGCATCTTTGACTAACCCAACGATACCTAAGGAATATAAAAATGAAACTAAAAGAGAAGTCACTTTAGGCAAGCATGTAATTATAGGGGCAGGTACGATAGTATTTCCTGGGGTTTGTATCGCTGATGGATGTTCAATTGGTGCTTTAAGTCTAGTGAATAAAAGCACTCAGGAATGGGGGATTTATGTTGGTAATCCTGCAAAAAGAGTTAAAGATCGGAAAAAAGATTTATTAGATCTAGAACTTAAATATTTAAATAATAGTATTACAAACTAGGATGAATGGATTTAAGCATGTTTTTTGAATTTATTAGTTCGAATCAATGTATGCATAATGCTCTTAATTATGAAAGGTTGTATAAATTTAGGTTTTCAAAAAATGATGTGGAAAAGTTTGCTGAAATAACGGGCGATGTTAATCCTATTCATTTAGATGAAGAATATGCAAAAACGACGTTTTTTAAGAGCCCAATAGTTCATGGTTTTTTTGTCGGGAGTGTATTTTCTAGGATCTTTGGCACTGATTATCCTGGTATTGGTACAATTTATTTAAACCAGTCTATGAATTTTAAAGCACCAGTATTTATGGATCAAACATATTATGCTCAGATTGTAGTGAATCAAATCGATGAAGATAAAGGAAATGTTAAACTTGCAACAACTGTTTCTGATGAGTCTGGTAGAAAAGTTTTGATAGGTGAAGCAACATTAAAACACTCACTATTTTGTGTATAAGTCTAAATAATAAATGAATTGGTAGATTGATGATTCCTTTTAATAATGCGCCAGTATTAGGTTCTGAAACTAAATTGATTGTAGACGCCATCCAGTCTAAAAAGCTCTCAGGTGATGGTAAGTATTCGAAGTTATGTCAAAAATGGTTTGAAGACTCGTTTACTTGTAAAAAAACTTTATTAACCCCTTCTTGTACACATGCACTTGAGCTAGCAGCATTATTGCTAGATATTTGTGAGGGGGATGAAGTCATTATGCCAAGCTATACTTTTGTAAGTACGGCAAATGCATTTGTTTTACGAGGTGCAAAAATTATTTTTGTAGATATTCGTCCGGATACAATGAATATCGATGAAACAAAAATAGAAGCAGCAATTACATCAAAAACAAAAGTGATTGTTCCAGTGCATTATGCAGGTGTTGCATGTGAAATGGATGTAATTATGGATTTAGCCCATAAATATCATTTGTATGTCGTTGAAGATGCTGCGCAAGGTGTCATGTCTACCTATAAAGGAAAGGCATTGGGGACTATTGGACATTTAGCTGCTTTTAGTTTTCATGAAACAAAAAATTATACGAGTGGCGGTGAGGGTGGGTTATTACTCATAAATGATCAACGGTTTATAGAAAGAGCAGAAGTTATTAGGGAAAAAGGCACTAATCGTAGCCAGTTTTTTAGAGGTATGGTGGATAAATATACTTGGAGTGATATTGGTAGTAGTTTGTTGCCAAGTGAGCTTCAGGCTGCTTATTTATTTGCTCAGTTGGATAGTGCTGAACATATTAATCAAGAGCGCTTAAAGGCATGGAACTATTATTATGAAAAATTGGTTCCCTTAACATATAGCTCAAAAATAGAATTATCACAAATTCCTGAAAACTGTAAACATAATGCTCATATGTTTTATGTGAAAGTTAAAGATATAAAACAAAGAAGTGGTTTACTCCAATATTTGAAAGACAACGGTGTTCAGGCTACATTTCATTATGTTCCCTTGCATAGCTCTCCCGCAGGTGAAAAATACTCTGAGTTTTGTGGTCTTGATGAATTCACGACTAAAGAGAGCGAGAGATTGCTAAGGTTGCCTTTATGGTATGGTATTTCTAATCAACAACAGGAAACTGTCGTGAAAATGATTTATACATTTTTTGAAACTATAATTAGTGCAGATGAATGATGGAACCACTAATTTCTGTATATATACCAACCTATAATAGGTTGGAGCTTTTAAAAAGGGCAGTTCAGTCTGTACAGAATCAAACATATAAAAATTTTGAAATCATTATTGTCGATGATAACTCATCAGATGGTACACAAGATTTTTTAGTTGGGTTGGCCAAAGTGGATTCACGTATTCGCTATTTTTTTAAGGATAAAAATAGCGGTGCATGCGTCAGCCGAAATATTGCAATTAATTTAGCACAAGGTGAGTTAATTACAGGCTTAGATGATGATGATTATTTTTTACCACATCGCCTTGAGTTCTTTCTAGATTATTGGGTAAATAAAAAGAGAGAAGACTCAATCGCTTTATTTACTTCAAATATTAAAAGTGAAAAAAGTAATCAAGCAAAAGAGCATAGTTTATTTTCTAAAAAATACTTTAAGAAAGATGATCTCCTTTTTGCAAACTATGTTGGTAATCAAATTTTTACAGAAACAAAAACGTTACGACAAGTTTCTGGTTTTGATGAGAGTTTCTGCATGTGGCAAGACTTAGAGCTTTGGTATCGAGTTGGTGACTTGGGTAATTTTGAGCACGTTGATAACCCTACATATTTTTTTGATACAAGTCATTTGTATGGGAGAATTAGCGAAGCTAAATCAGAAAAAATATTTAAAACAGTTGAGCAGTTTTCCGAAAAAAATCAGTTAAATAATTTTAAAAAAAGAATGTTAAATAATCACTTATACAACTATAAAGTGATACATAAAGATCGTTTCGCAAATTTTATTAAAGAAATTTTGAAGTTAAGTATTATTATGAGAAACTTTTTTAAATAAATGGGTTTATTTCAGAGAGTATTTAGAAATACTCTCTGAAATAAGTTTTTTGCTTATTTGCTTTTTCGGCCTTAAATTTATAGGTTAATTTATATATTTTATAGATATCCTTTTCTAACTTGGAACTATCAATTTGATTAATCTCTTTAAATAATATGCTATTTAAAAGATGGCGATTGTCACCATATTGAGGTAGTTTTTTAAGATTCTCTTGGAAAGATTGTATATTTCGATATAAAAGTTCGAAATAATAGTCGATTAAAAAGTAATCTACAAGTTGATTGTTATTTTTCCAATATTCGAAAAATAAGTCTTTAAATAGCAAAGCAATGAAATCATTTTTACCAAATTTTATAAAATTACCAGCCCAACGACCTTTTGATATTGAGTAGGTAGGAAAAATAGCGCTAGTTAAGCTAAAAAAAGAATGATTTGTTACGTATTTGGGAAGTGGTGACAGGGTTAAATATGTTGAATCAATCCATATACCCCCATGCGTTGCTAACAAGGTAAATCTTAATATATCCGAGAGTTGTGTATAAGAGATGATACCTTTTTTAAATTTTTCTTCAATGTAAGAAGGTAAATCAATAAAATCTTTATAATTATCTAATGTTACTATTTTAATCGTGTATTCATCTTGATTAAATTGCTTTAGATTCCAGATACACTTTTGTACCAGAGCAGGAGCTTGATCTTCTCCCTGAAACCAGCATACCCAAATAATATTAGTGATGCTTGGGTTATTATTTATTAATAGTTTCTCTTTGTACGTTTCTAATGTATCGAGATGTAATTTTTGTAATTCCTGAACAATTAAATCTGTTTTTTTCTGGAATAAAAAGTTTGAAAATCTTCTCAAAAAATAATGCTTTTTTGAAATTTTAAACAATTTATTGATCAATTGAACTTGTCTAAATATTTTTGGCGAAATTGTTTGCATATATTTAGAACCTATTCCTTATCCGCATTTCCCTTCAGGACCATATAAATTAAGCCAACAAAAATGACAAAAGCACCCGCAAGGCTACTTACACAGAAAAAGACAATACGGTCATAGGTGGTTAAATTAAATAATTGATTGTCTAGAATATAGCGCATGAAAAACCATTGTACGATTGCAAACACAATTAGCACAATACCACGACGACGGACTTCAGGGCGCATAGCCATTTGGTTGCTCACAACTTATCTAAAACAGTGCGCTATTATGCCACTGCTGAGAATTGATCTCAAATGAATAAAAGTATTCTATTCAGGCCTTTAGCAAATAGCATAAATTATTGCTTTCGAACTGCTTGAGATCATGTGCGAGTTTGTGGAGCCTACATTGGTGGCTGTATCCGATAAGCATTGATATTGCCATAACAATTTCTAAAACGTTTATAGGACCAAATATACTGTTCAGGTGCTTGGTTAATTATGTCTTGCATGGCAAGATTTAAACTGTCCACCGACAGCTGTAGATCTGTCGATAAAATATCTTGAGATAGCTCAGTACAGTACACATCAAAACCTGCTGCGTCAGTATTACGAATACAACTTAATCCGATCACATTGCATTGTGTTTTTGCCGCCATTTTAGAGACCAGTGTCGTGGACAAAGTATTCTGCTGGAAAAAATATGAATAAATACCGCCACTAGGTTTTGGCAGATGATCCGGTAAAATCACCGTCAGCCCACCTTGTTTTAAGTGTCTGAAGATACTGCGGATACCCGTTTCATCGGTGGGAACTAGTGTGGCATTAAACTTTTGACGTGCAGCTAGAATATAGCGGTTAATCCCTTTAATTTTATAGGGTTTATACATAATCATTGGTTGCGTATAGACATTTAACCATGCATTTAACAGCTCCCAACAACCAAAATGCGGAATGACCACAATCACGCCTTTTTTATTGGCTAAAGCCTCGGTTAGAACAGATTCACCATGAATGTTTTTCAATAAATCTAGGTTGTATTGTGGAGGCATTCCCCAACATTTTAAAAATTCAATATAGGTCTGACATTGGCTTTGAATACTGAGATGAACGCGTTTCTGGAGTGTTATTGGGTCGAGTTCAGGGTAGGCCAACTGCAGATTAATGGTGGTGATACGCTTAATTGAAGAGTCACTAAAGTAAAGTAGGTACGCAATTCCGCGTGCGATGTATTGTAAAAAGGACAATGGAAAAAGTGAGATGATTTTAAGTAGATAATAAATAGCCATATTTTGACTCAGAAATCTTTTTAAAAGATGAGATGAGAGAAAATTTTGCAAAGAGACTTAAAAATCTAAGATAGATAAAATCAAAAAAAGATGAGCGTCTTAAGAACAAAATAAATGAATAAATCAATAGAGTGATTCAGTGCCAGAACTGCTGCAATAAAATATAGACTATCGTGAATCACTGTAAGGGGGATAGATTAAAAGTTCAAAAGAAATTTTGGAAAATTTGAAGCGAGAATAATATCTATGGAATGGATGGTCTTGTCTTGAATGAAAAAAACCCTACGCATGGCAGGGTTTTTTTAATCAAAATCTAAAGATTATTTAGTTTCTTCAGCTTTTGGTTTTTCACGTAAGCGAATACCTAAATCACGTAGTTGATTTGATTCAACTGGTGCAGGCGCTTGCGTTAATGGACATTCAGCAGTTTTGGTTTTCGGGAATGCAATCACATCACGAATAGAAGCACCACCCGTCATGAGCATGACTAAACGGTCTAGACCGAATGCTAAACCACCATGCGGAGGAGCACCGTAACGTAATGCGTTGAGTAAGAAACTAAATTTCTCTTCAGCTTCTTCTTCACCAATACCTAAAGCTTCGAAGATTGCTTTTTGCATTTCTAGGTTATGAATACGTAGTGAACCACCACCAATTTCAGTACCGTTTAACACCATGTCATAAGCCACAGAAAGTGCAGCACCTGGGTTATTTTTCACATCTTCAACGCTTGATTTAGGCAGTGTGAATGGGTGGTGAACAGAAGTCCATTTGCCATCATCTGTTTCTTCAAACATTGGGAAGTCAACGACCCAAAGCGGTGCCCACTCGCAAGTTGACATTTTCAAGTCATGACCGACTTTAATACGTAAAGCCCCCATGGCATCGTTCACAACTTTAGCTTTGTCTGCGCCGAAGAACACGATATCGCCATTTTCTGCGCCAACACGTTTCAATAGATCAAGCACGATTGGCTCGATGAATTTCACGATTGGAGATTGTAAGCCTTCGATGCCTTTTTCAAGCTCGTTCACTTTAATGTACGCTAAACCTTTTGCACCGTAGATGCCGACAAATTTCGTGTATTCATCAATTTGGCTACGTGGTAGTGAACCTGCACCCGGAACACGTAATGCAACGATACGACCTTTAGGATCTTTCGCTGGACCTGCGAATACTTTGAATTCAACTTCTTGCATTAGGTCTGCGACGTCAACCAATTTCAAAGGAATACGTAAGTCTGGTTTGTCCGATGCATAGTCACGCATAGCATCTGTATAGGTCATGCGTGGGAATTTATCGAATTGAACATCAAGAAGTTCTTTGAACATCTTAACGGTCAAGGTTTCCATTAAATCCATGATGTCATCGTCACTCATGAACGATGTTTCAACGTCGATTTGAGTGAATTCAGGTTGACGGTCTGCACGTAAGTCTTCATCACGGAAACATTTTGCGATTTGGTAGTAACGATCAATACCACCGACCATCAACAATTGTTTGAATAATTGTGGTGATTGTGGAAGTGCGTAGAAGCTACCATTTGAAACACGGCTTGGCACTAAGTAGTCACGTGCACCTTCAGGCGTTGCACGGGTTAAAATCGGGGTTTCAACGTCTAAGAAACCATTGTCTTCGAAATAGTTACGAATGAGGTTGGTTAGCTTAGAACGGAAACGTAAACGATCTAACATTTCAGGGCGACGGATGTCCAAGAAACGGTATTTCAAACGGATTTCTTCAGAAATATTGGTGTTGTCGTCATTCAATGGGAACGGCGGAGTTTCTGATGCAGCAAGAACTTCGATTTCTTTACCTAAAACTTCGATTTGACCGCTCACCATATTGGCATTTTCTGTGCCTGCGTAGCGGCGACGTACGCGACCTGTAATTTTTAATACGAATTCTGAACGTACTTTGTCTGCAGTTGCAAATGCTTCAGGAGTGTCTGGGTCAATAACCACTTGCACAAGACCATCACGGTCACGCATATCAAGGAAGATGACACCACCGTGGTCACGGCGACGGTGTACCCAACCGCAGAGGGTTACTGTTTCATCAATTTGAGTTTCGGTTAAAGAACCGCAGTAATGAGTTCGCATCATGGCGTTAAAAATCCAACTATATGGCTAAAGGTAGCGAATACGTAAACAGCGTACCGCCAGAAATAAAGGTAGGATTATGCCTCTTTGGGCATTGACTCTCAAGGTATAGCTTAAAAAAGGTATGAAATAGCAATTAAGCATTGATATAAATTCAGCCCAAACGATAGTCTCGATCTAAAAATAAAAACAGAATGCAGCCAAAGATTAAAATCAGTAAAGCGACTTGGCTAAACTCATTAATACTTCGCCCCGTAAAATAATACAGGTCTGACTGCCAAACTTGTGTGGGGATATAACGTGCATAGTCCCAAACACTGATTAAACCACCTAAAAAGCTCAGTATGAAAAGCCCCATCGCAAAGCGTTTGATTTTTAGACTAACAGGAAAATGTTGCTGATAGGTTTGGTAATAACGCCAACCCATCCACGCCAACAAGGGCAGAGCCAGTGCCGATGTGCCAATTTGTAAAATGCGATGTAGCGGATAATAGTGCCCTAACAAAGAGATCTTCTGGCTTAAAAACTCATGTCCGAACAAAGTTCGGTGATCAACATGGGTGAGTCCGTCCCATAACAGATGCGTAGCCGTGCCGAGCAATATTGCGAGAATAACGGCCACAGAAAATTTAAAAAAACGCAGCATACTGCTCAGCCTTAACTCATGCTGAATACCTAAAAAACGATAAAAACAGGGCCGCAATAGCGCGTACCACAAAACACAAAAACTGAGTCCAATCCAAAGATCGGGGTGAATCAGTGAAGTCCAGTAGTGGGTAGTATTTGAATTGGCTTGTGTAAACAGTCGATAAAGATCGGGGGTCATACTGCCAATGGCAATGGCAGCAATCGGTAAACGGTCACCACTGAGTTTGGCTAAAGGGGGCGCGAGAACGGCATGTGAAATGGTAAAGGGCATTGATCTGTTGGCGTTGGCATCGACTTAGATGGATAGGGAAGTTTATCTTTTTTCTGCGATTGGAATGTTTTTTATTGCAATGAGTTTGAAATGTTATACTATAACAATATTCAAAAATTGTACGCTTGAGTGAGTTCCATGGCTTTCCATAAAAATTTGATAACGCTCTCTATTTTGGCGGTGGTCGCACCTGCCGTTTTTGCAGATGACACAACAACACAACAACTTGAAACGTTGACCAGCCAAGCACATCCACTCGTTCAGACCGCTGCTGATTTTGCGGTGGCTGATCAGGTTGTCGAGCAAAAAAGCTTAAAAGAACGTGCACCGACCATTGGGGATGCTTTGGCCGATGAGCTAGGCGTATATTCAAATCAATATGGTTCAGGTTCAAGTCGACCCGTGATTCGTGGTCAAGATGGCCCACGCGTGAAAGTCTTACAACATGCTTCAGAAACTGCTGATGTCTCGACTTTATCGCCAGACCATGCCGTGACGGTCGATCCGATTTTGGCCAAGCAAATTGAAATCATCCGTGGCCCTTCAACCCTGTTATACAGTGCAGGCACCGTGGGCGGTTTGGTCAATGTCACCGATCAAAAAATTCCAACCAGCATGCCTGAAAAAGGTCTAGAAGGTACGGCGGGATTACGCTACAACTCTGGCAGTGATGAAAAGTTGGCCAGTGCTGGGGCGACGGTTGCTTTGGGCAGTCAGTTTGCTCTACGGGTTGAAGGTTCAAAGCGTGAAGCGAATGACTATATTGCGCCGAACTATTTCCACGAGCATGAGGGTGAACTCGAAAAAGAACGTCGTGTTGGAAATACCTTTGCCAAAGGCGAAACTGTCAGCGTTGGTGGCTCATGGATTGGTGAGCGTGGTTTTGCGGGTATTGCCTATACCAACCGTCAAGATCAATACGGTTTACCTGGGCACAGCCATGAATATGAGAGCTGTCATCCACATGATGATCATTTGCACTGTGACGGGAGCGATAATCATGGACATACGGATGAACATGATCACTCAGGACACGACCATGCACATGACGAACATGAGACAGGGCCTTGGGTAGACTTAAAGTCGGAGCGTTATGACTTCCGTACAGAAATTTTAAATCCGATTGCAGGGTTTGAGAAGTTACGTGCCCATGCCAGTTATACCGACTACCAACATGATGAAATTGAAGGTGATAGCGTTGCAACCACCTTTAAAAGTAAAGGGTATGATGCGCGTCTAGAAATGGTGCATCAGCCGATTGCGGATTGGGAAGGTGTGGTTGGCGTACAGTACAATCAACAAAAATTAGATATCACGGGTGAAGAGTCTATTTTAGAACCGACCAAGACGCAAAAGTGGAGCGTATTTGGTTTAGAACACAAGCAGTGGAATGACTTCCATTTTGAGTTAGGGGCACGTGTCGATCAGCAGACGATTGATATTGAGTCCAATCGAAAAGACTATGATGATTATGCCGTGTCCTATTCGGGTGCTGTGAATTGGATGTTTGCACCGAACTATAAACTGTCTTTGGTCGGGTCACATCAAGAGCGTTTACCTTTGGCACAAGAGCTTTATGCCGATGGTAAGCATCTTGCAACCAATACCTATGAGCGTGGCAATGAAAATCTGGATGTCGAAAAGTCCAATAACCTAGAGTTAGGTTTCCATTACGATACGGATAAAATTGATTATCATATTCATGTTTACCACAATTGGTATGACAACTATATTTATGCTCAAACAACTTATCGTTACAAAAACTTCCGCTTGGTAGACTACACCCAAGACAAAGCGCGTTTTTATGGGACTGAAGCAGAAGCCTCTTATGCTATCAATGATGTTTATAAAATGAGTGTCTTTGGTGACTATGTACGTGGCAAAATTGACAATGAAAATGCGCCACGGGTGCCTGCAGGCCGTTTAGGAACAAAAGTGAATGCTAACTTTAGTGACACATGGTCGGGTACGGCAGAGTACTACCATGTGTTTGAGCAAGATCGAATTGCAAGCTATGAGACTGAAACTGAGGGCTATAACATGGTGAATTTGGGCTTGGCGTATAATGGTCAGTATATGCAGGGCAATGATTATCGCGTGTATTTCAAAGCCAATAACCTTCTAGATGAGACGGTTTATTCGCATACTTCTTTCTTATCAACCATTCCACAAGTGGGGCGTAACTTCACGGTTGGCTTGGACTTTAGTTTCTAAGGTGCTATTTCAAGCTTCAACCCAACCTTTTCCGTAGAGAGGAGGTGCTCCCTCTCCTTAAAGGAGAGGGTTAGGGAGAGGTTGCCAAAACATTGACAACAGAAATCCTCTTGAAAAATCAAACAATAAAACCTAGTCTGAGTATATTGGATTAGGTTTTTTGTTATGCGTATCTTTCGAAAATTACATCAAAAGCTCAACTGGACATCGACCCGTTATGTCGGTGTCGTGGTGGGTTTATTGGCTCTGACTTATTTAACCTCCGCAGTTTACCATAGCGTTAAACCACTGCCTGATGGGCTGGACTATACGGGCAAGTTACGTCATGCCGATGTCAAATTTATTGCAGATCAAACCTATATCGATGCACAAGGCAAGCAGCAACAAGATCATCATATTTTCAACGCAGTGTTTCAACTGATTGAAGATGCACAAACCACGATTGTGTTGGATATGTTCTTGTTTAACGATGAAGTGGGGACATCTCAAGCATCACAACGGGCTTTGACTCGTCAGCTGACCGATGCGTTAATTGTCAAGCGAAGCTTGCATCCAAATATTGAAATCAAAGTCGTTACCGACCCGATTAACTCAGTATATGGCGGACTATTACCTGAGCATTACCGTAAGTTACGTCAGGCAGGCGTGGATGTAATTGAAACCGATTTACGTCCGCTCCGTGCATCGAATCCCGTTTGGTCTGGTTTTTGGTATCTCTGTTGTCAAAACGCAGGCAATAATCCCGACGGTGGTTGGTTAAGAAACCCATTTGGGGATGAAAAAATCACCCTACGTAGTTATTTAAACTTATTTAACTTTAAAGCCAATCACCGCAAAACTTTGGTGGTCGATACCGCCGAAGGTTGGAAAACCTTGGTCACATCTGCGAATCCGCATGATGGCAGTTCGCGACATTCCAATGTGGCGCTGTTGGTGACAGGCAATACCGCAATTGATGTGTTGAAAACAGAGCAAACTGTGGCACATATGTCTCAGGGCGATGTACCAATGGTGATTCTAGGCGAAATTGCAGGAAATCCATCTCAACCGCAGGTACAGGTGCTGACGGAAAAAGCAATCCTAGACGCAACACTCAACTTGTTGAATACGGCAAAAACCAATGACCAGATTGATTTGGCGATGTTCTATTTGTCTGAGCGTCAAATTATCAATGCTTTAAAAGATGCACAGAAGCGTGGAGTTAAACTTCGGATTTTACTCGACCCCAATAAAGATGCATTTGGTCGTCAAAAGAATGGAATTCCTAATCGTCAAGTTGCGTCTGAGCTTAACGATGCAGGTATTACAGTACGTTGGTGTAATACTCAAGGAGAGCAGTGTCATAGCAAAATGATTTTAAAACGCCATGCGCAAGAAGCCGAGCTTATTTTAGGTTCTGCGAATTTTACCGCACGGAATTTGAAGAATTATAACTTAGAGACCAATTTACGTGTGATTGGCCAGTCTAATGCAGCGGTGTTTATAGATACACAGCAATATTTTGATGGGGCATGGTCGAACTTAAATGGTCGTCAAATGAGTGTGGGCTATGAGCAATATAAAGATGAGTCAAAACTCAAATATGGGCTATACCGCTTTATGGAATGGAGTGGTTTGTCGACGTTTTAATTTTGAATTCCTTTTGCCATTTCTTACCGTTTCATTAAAAGCGGAACTTCCTTTATTGTGCAAGATGAAAAGTCCCTCTTTTTAAAGAGGGATTTAGGGAGATTTAATTTTTAAGATTTTACTGCTCAGGATTTGGCGGGATGATTTGATCCAAATCTTTATCGGTCATCTTATCGAGTTCATGTAGATCGGTTTTGATTTTCCATTTTTCGGCATCTTCCACTGGGCTCGGTAGACGCGCTTCTAACCAGTCACAAATGACATCGGGTGGAAAGTCAGGGTGGTTACACTGAATGACCCATGCCAAGAATTGTTTGGCTTCACCATTCATATACGGCGGCGGTGAAACAGGTAAAAACTGCGTCGGCAGGCGCTCATTTTTAGAAATATAGTTCAGTACATGTCCCAACTCTTGTACCGTTTGCCATGCCAAAGGATGATCTACATCAATTTGAAACTTAAACCACCATGCACTTTTGCCATCTGTGCCATAAGCATCAATCAGATTTTTTTGAATACTGGGCACTTTTGCAAAATATTCATAGAGTCGATCAAAACTTAATTCAGCCACGATTGTTCATCCAATACATTTATAAACAAAGATTAAGTATAAACTGAAAACTCATGCATTTTTTGCTTTTCAAAGAAATCCTGCTTCAAACCTTATAGTGGTGATAACGACCAGTGATCTAAAATTGATGGTTTGTACATTTTTTATCCATAAAATGGGTTTAAAATAATAATATTCACCTCAGTGGAGGAAGATGATGAAATATTTAAAAATAATCTATGGAATAAGTTTACTCAGCTTATTTCCTGCACTGAGTTCTGCTCAACCAGCGACGCGTTATTATGGAAAACCGCTGACTTCGCAAACCCAGCGTTTCCCAACCTATGCTGGGCCGTATCAAGGTGCAATGCCCAGACCTACATCACCGCCTCAAATTGAGCCCCCTCATCACAGACCACCTCCACATCATCCACCACATGGCGGATATCCGATGCGACCGGGTGTGAGTATTATTTACCGAGCACCCAGCTATTCAACCTATAGTCAGGAAACCAATAGCTATGTGTATGGGGATGGCGACTCCAGTATCGAAAGCCGTGATTATGTGTTGATTACCGATTGGAGACGTTTGGGATTGCCAGACCCACCTGAAGGCATGCACTGGATCTATGAAAATGGACGCTACGCTTTAGAACCAGATTCAAAATAAATGAATCTTTGCTTGATACAGAAAACCCTCCGTTGTTTAGACGGAGGGTTTTTTAGTGGTCAATAAAGAATTAAGCGAGTTCATCATCTTGTGGGCGTGGTGTTTTCCCTTCAGGCAAAGGCTTGTCGGCATGTTTATCCCGAATTACTGAAGGATAATTCCACGATGCATAACGCACCACCAAGATTGCAATCGCCATAATTAAAATTGAACCCGTAATAATCACCAAGTCCATATCAGCTTTGTGGTCATGCTGGATATCGGAAATTAAAAGACGGGTGAGGGCGGTGATGGCAATATAAATTAAAAAGCGGACAGGCATGTGGTTGGTTTTAAAATAGATACCGACCATTGCACCCAGTTCGAGGTAGATGAATAACAGTAAAATATCATCAATTGAGGCATATTGTTTAATGGTCAGGATCTCATAAACGGTATGTCCTGCCGACCAAATCACCATACAGCCAATAATAAATAAAGCCACATAGTGAAAACTTTCTACTGCAGTATTGCCCAGTTTATCGAGGAGGGTTTCAATTTTCTCTATTTTGGGGTCACGGTTGGTCATGGCAGCCTCCTGATATGTTGATGACGGTTTATTGCATCATATGCAAATTTCATGCACGTGACGTATAAAAGCAAAAATAAAGCTGAGCCATAAAAAAACGCCTGACAAAGCAGGCATTTTTTTATTCAGTCATTAAGCGATTAAGCTTGGCTGGTGAAGTAGTCTTCAGAGAAGTTCATGATGACTTCTGCACCTGCTTTTACTTTTGCAATACGTAAGTCTATTTCAGGCAAAATACGTTGAGCGAAATAAGCTGCAAGCGCCAGTTTGTTTTGATAGAAATCACCATCTTTGGCTTTTGCAGCATTGGCAATTCTTGCAAACATATAGGCAAAGCTGAGTAGGCCGACTGCATGTAAGTAATCCACTGCTGCTGCATTCGGGAACTCCGCACTTTCAGCAGCGCGTTCAAGGATATACTTGGTCACTTCTTCCACTTCAGTTGCCGCATCGAGTGTTGCATCTTTAATGAAGTTTAGGTCAGCGTCTAAGCTGTTAGCAAAGTCACGGATTTCAGTAATGTAGTCAGCGATGAAAGCACCACCACATTTAATGGTTTTACGACCGATTAAATCTTGAGACTGAACGCCGTTGGTGCCTTCATAGATTTGTGCAATACGTAAGTCACGTACACACTGCTCCATACCCCATTCACGAATATAACCATGACCACCGAAGACCATTTGTGCATCTAAAGTTGCTTGGAATGCTGTGTCAGTTAAATACGCTTTTGCAATTGGGGTTAACAGTGCAACACGGTCATTGGCTGCTTTCACCGCTTCAGGGTCTGTTGAGAACTTGGTGATATCAAGTTGCTGACCCACGTAAACTGCAAAGGCACGAGATGCTTCGTTGTTCGCACGTGCATTAAGCAACATGCGACGCACATCACCATGCACAAGAATGCTGTCTGCAGGCTTAGCAGGTGATTGAACACCTGATGCACTACGACCTTGTAAACGGTCAGTCGCATACTGTGCAGCATTTTGGTAGGCAAATTCAGATGCGCCTAACCCTTGAATACCCATCGACAAACGTTCGTAGTTCATCATCACGAACATTGCCGCAAGGCCTTCATTTTCTTTACCGACCAAGTAACCTTTGGCACCATCAAAGTTCATTACACAAGTTGCAGACGCTTTGATCCCCATTTTGTGTTCAATTGAACCTGGACCTGCCGCATTACGCTCACCTACAGAACCATCTGCATTCACTAGGAATTTAGGCACGATGAATAATGAAATACCACGTGAACCCGCAGGTGCATCAGGAGTTTTTGCTAGAACCAAGTGAATGATGTTTTCAGCTAAGTCGTGGTCACCGCCTGTAATAAAGATTTTGGTCCCTGTAATGTTATAGGTACCGTCTTCGTTACGTTCAGCTTTAGTTTTGATAATGCCTAAATCTGTACCTGCATGTGGCTCAGTTAAACACATGGTCCCAGACCATTCGCCTGAGTAAATTTTAGGTAAATAGGTTTCTTTTTGTTCTTGCGATGCGTAGCTGTTCAGCGCCATACCTGCACCGACAGAAAGAAGCGGGTAGAGCATGAATGATGGGTTAGTTGCGAACAGCATTTCATCTGCTAGAACTGTCAGCATTTTTGGCATGCCTTGACCGCCCCATTCTTCATCAGCCGCTAAGCCAATCCAGCCGCCTTCAGCATATTGCTTAAACGCTTCTTTAAAACCAGCAGGTGTAGTCACTGCTCCATTGCTAAATGTTGCACCTTCTTCATCACCTGTACGGTTTAAAGGCAGGGTTACGTTCTGCGCAAATTTAGCCATTTCCTCGAGGATCGCTTCAGCCGTCGCACTGTCTACATGAGCTAGATTTTCATTAGACTGCCAGAACTGATCTGCATTGAAAACGTCATTGAGGATAAATTTCATATCCGCAAGTGGGGCATTATAAATTGGCATGTTCGTTCACCTGTTTATTGTTTGAATCTCTGTAGACTTAGGACAGCTTAATTAACAACGGAGAGTGTTATCAGATGACCCAAGCGAAATAACGCTCTATTTATAAAGAAAAAGGACCGCCAAAGCTATGACTGTCCTTTTTCATTTCTGTACTCAAGAGTACAACTATTTCGAATATCGAATTAGTTATTAATTACTTAGAATGCAAAGTGCTCTGCATCTAATGCGAGTAATGGTTCTACGCCACCAGCAATCACATCAACGTGTGAGCGAACACGTGGAAGAATCTTCTTGAAGTAGAAACGAGCTGTCGTGACTTTCGCATTATAGAAGTCAACGTCAGTTGTACCTGCAGCCAATGTTTCTTGAGCCACAAGTGCCATACGTGCCCATAGGTAAGCAAGCGTTACATAACCAGAGAAGTAGAGGTAATCGACCGCAGCAGCACCGACTTCATCTGGGTTTTGCATTGCTTTCATACCAATTTGCATGGTTAAGTCGCCCCACTCTTTGTTTAGAGCAGCAAGTGGTTCAACAAACTCTTTCATTGCAGCATTGTCTTTGTTTGCTTCAACAAATTTGTGAATAATCTTAGTGAAGTCTTTTAACATTGCACCTTGAGTACCCAAAACTTTACGACCTAACAAGTCAAGCGCTTGGATTTCAGTTGTCCCTTCGTATAAACACGCAATACGTGTATCACGAACGATTTGTTCCATGCCATGCTCTGAAATAAAGCCGTGACCACCAAACACTTGAACGCCGTGTTTTGCAGATTCAGAACCTGTTTCAGTCAAGAATGCTTTTGCAATTGGAGTAAGCAGTGACAAGATGTTGTCAGAAGATTTACGCTCTTCTTCCGTTGCACCTTGCTCAACCACGTCCGCATGTAGAGACAATAAGTAAACCAGTGCACGACCACCTTCAGCAAATGCTTTTTGAGTTAACAGCATGTTACGAACAGCAGGGTGAACAATAATTGGATCGGCTTCTTTTTCTGGTGCTTTAGGACCTGTCAAAGAACGCATTGCCAAACGGTCTTTCGCATAGGTTAATGCACCTTGGAATGCACCTTCAGATGCAGCAAGACCTTGAACAGCAGTACCAATACGTGCGGTGTTCATGAAAGTGAACATGCAGTTTAAGCCACGGTTTTCAGGGCCAATCAGGAAGCCTTTTGCATTGTCAAAGTTGATCACGCAAGTTGAGTTCCCGTGGATCCCCATTTTGTGTTCGATAGAACCACAACGCACCGCGTTACGCTCACCCACAGTACCGTCTGCGTTTAAGTTAAACTTCGGTACGATGAATAAAGAAATACCTTTGGTGCCTTTAGGTGCGCCAGGAAGACGAGCAAGTACAATGTGAACAATGTTCTCAGCCATGTCATGTTCACCCGCTGAGATAAAGATTTTCTCACCCGTGATTGCATAGCTACCGTCTGCTTGTGGCTCAGCTTTAGTACGGATAATACCCAAGTCAGAACCAGCGTGTGATTCTGTTAAGCACATCGTACCTGTCCAAACACCTGAAACAAGGTTTGGTAAGTAAGCATCTTTTTGTTCAGCTGAACCATGATGTTCTAAAGTACGAACTGCACCATGAGAAAGACCTGGGTACATACCCCATGCCCAGTTTGCAGTACCGACCATTTCTGAAATCACGTTACCCAAAGAAACAGGTAATGCTTGACCGCCATATTGCTCTTCAGCAGAAAGAGACGGGAAGCCAAGTTCGATATATTTTTGATACGCTTCTTTAAAGCCTGTTGGAGTTGTAACAACGCCATCATTCCAAGTACAACCTTCGCGGTCGCCGCTTTGGTTGATTGGAGACAATTCGTTTTCACAGAAATCTGCAGCAGCTTCTAAATATTGGTCAACCAATTCACGGCTTACGGTTTCCTGAAATGCAGGCAATTTAGAATAGTGTTCTTCTGCATTCAATAGCTCATGCAGTACGAATTGCATATCACGTAAGGGCGCTTTGTATTGTGGCATATCGGTTTCCTCAATACTGGTTTAACCAGCTTATAATCCTAATAAACATAAAAACGTGTCTTCTTTGACACGGATTGGAATAACTTAATCGTGCAACATCTTCTAATTTGGTACAAGCGGTTCAGGTGCTTTTCTTGGTGACTGTAAAGTCAAATAAATATTATTCAAAATCGCTAAGTGCACTGAGTGTAAACAGTTTTGCTGCTTTTGGCATGACATAAATAGTCAAAAAGCGTAAAAAGTTATGTCCAATAAAAAAGGCGCAATTTGCGCCTTTTTGATCTATTTATACTTTTTAGAGTGGTTTAAGCAGCCTTATTGGGTGCTGAAACAGGAGCTTTAGGCTGGAAGTGAACCATACATTTGCCATCTACTGTTTGTGTGCCGACTTTTAACTGCACGGCTTTACCATCAGTTTGACCTTGGCAGGCTTTGGTCGCGGCTTGTTGACGCGCTTGACGTTCAGCTAAACGTTGATCGTATTGCTGGGTTAACTCAGCACGTTTCGCATCGGTTAGTGGTTCGCCGCGTTGCATATGCATGCCACGGAATTCACCACGATCGGCTTGATCACCACGCATTGGGCGATGTTCACCACGTTTCATTTCATCACGGTTCGGTTTAAATGAAATCGCACATGTGCCTTCTAGTGTTTGCTCACCTGCTTTGACTTGGACTGCTGAACCCACCGCTTTGCCATCGCAGGCTTTTTTAATGTCTTGCATGACTTGTTTACGTTCAGTACGCATTTTTTCAAATTGTTCGCGTTGTTCAGGTGTCATGTGACGGTCTTTCTGATAATGACCATGCATATGTTGCGACTGCTCCATATCTTTCGGTGCTTGGGTGGATTGACAAGCAGTCAACACACCTACAGATAAAACGCTGGCAGTGGCTAAAGCCATTTTTGTCATCTTATTCATTCTACAACTCCCCCATACAAGAGCATGTCATTTTGGATGATTAAAGATTAAATAATAAAGATGTAGAAACAATGGAGAGTTTTTTGATGCAGTGTTCTATACAATAACAAGGCAAAAGAACGACCGAGAGATTGCTTTTGAAGATTCGCCGCGTACCGATTGCTTTACGCTTATTCCTCACTGTATTGCTGACCACTTTGGTGATTACCACGGTGAGTTTAGGTGTGTTGCATTGGACGATGCAAAAGAATTTTGCCAAATATGTGGCGGACGTGGAAATGCAAAAGCTCGATCATCTGATTGATAACTTGGCTGGCGTTTATAGCACTTATCATGACTGGGGCAATGCCATTCAAGCGCAAATTTTGCAGATTGAAGGACATGCTGCGCCAGATGATTATGACCGTCTCTCTCGTTGGTGGTTACGTCGCCAGTACGACATTGCTTTGCAACAGCGTTATTTTAAAGAAAATACCAAAACCTTACTCAGTGATGTTTCTACCACTGAAGTCAAACATGAAAAACAGATTTTAACCGAACAAGAACTGCAAGCTTTGGAGGAAAACTTACCTTCGGAGTTTCAACCCTTTGAAGGTTTAAAGTTCCCACTCAGCGCCAATCAAAATGTTTTTCGTCCAGATCGTAAAAAAGAAGAGATTGAACAAGAGAGCAAACAAAACACAGGCAAAAAACAGTTTATTTCCACGCCTGACCGTTTGGGTCTTAGCTCGCGTTTGTCTTTATAC
Organism: Acinetobacter johnsonii ANC 3681; assembly: GCF_000368805.1. Classification (NCBI taxonomy): domain Bacteria; kingdom Pseudomonadati; phylum Pseudomonadota; class Gammaproteobacteria; order Moraxellales; family Moraxellaceae; genus Acinetobacter; species Acinetobacter johnsonii. The sequence goes on from NZ_KB849706.1 coordinate 96,324, forward strand.
GATACGCAGCGTCAGTTTGTGGTCGGTGAGCCTTCGGATGATCAAGTTTCTTTCCGGCCTATTGTGGTGAATAACCAAGTGGTGGGGTATTTGGGGTTGAAACCAGTTCTCGATCAAGATGATGCGTTGAGTATTAACTTCTTTAGTAATCAAAAACGTTATTTATTACTGGTCTATGGTTTAACCGTTTTTGCCAGTTTAATTGCTGCGTTGTTACTTGCGACTTATTTTAAGACACCGATTCAACGCTTGTTGAATGGTACGCGTGAATTAACGAAGGGTAATTTTCAGCATCAAGTCAAAGTGAATCGAAACGATGAGCTGGGTGATTTGTCTAATGAACTGAACCAGTTGGCGGTGATTTTAGATCAGCATGAAATTTCACGTCGTCAATGGGTGTCAGATACTTCACACGAGTTGAAAACGCCGTTGGCGGTATTACAAGCACAGATCGAAGCAATGCAAGACGGAATTCGAAAACCAACGCCTGAGCATTTTGAATCGATGTTACGCCAAGTCACCAGCTTGAAAAAACTCACGCATGACTTGGCCGATTTGGCGCAAGCGGAAGCACAGCAATTAAACTGTTACTTTGCAACCGTGAACCCGTGGGCGGTGATTGAGCAAGAAGTGGAAAACTTTAAGCCTAAATTTGAACAGGCCCATTTAAGCATCAGTGTCGAAGGTGAGGGCGCTGAGTTACAACTTGATATTGACCGCTTTAAGCAAATCATGGTCAATTTGTTGGGTAATAGCATTCGTTATACCGAAGCGGGTGGTCAGGTTCGAGTTCATACGGAACAGTCTGCAACAGATTGGACGGTCTATGTCGATGACAGTCCATATAGCTTAAGCGATGAGCAGTTGGCACGACTCGGTGAGCGTTTCTACCGAGTCGATGACTCGCGTACGCGTAGCACAGGTGGTACAGGTTTAGGTTTGGCTTTATCGGCTAAACTGGCACAGGCTTTAGGCGGTGAATTGAGTTTTGATCATTCGCCTTTGGGTGGTTTACGTTGCAAGTTAACGTTCCCAAAAAAATGAAACACAAAAGGAAGTATGTATGAAACATATTATGCTGGTTGAAGATGAAGTAGAACTTGCACAATTGGTCCGCGATTATCTTGAAGCAGCGGGCTTTGAAGTCAGTATGTTTCACGATGGTCAGGACGCATTTGATAGCTTTACGCAGCGTAAACCGAGTCTGATGATTTTAGATTTGATGGTGCCGCGTATGGATGGCTTGACCATTTGCCGTAAAGTCCGTGAACAGTCGGATTTGCCGATTATTATGGTCACCGCACGCACCGAAGAAATTGACCGTGTGCTTGGCTTGAACATGGGAGCAGATGACTATGTGTGTAAACCCTTTAGCCCGAAAGAATTGGTAGCGCGTGTCCAAGCTGTGTTACGCCGTTTAGAGCGTAAAGCTGAGCCTGAAGATCAGTCTTTGTTCCGTATGGATAAAGCGCAGCAACGCATTTGGTATCAACAAAAGCCTTTAAACCTAACGCCGACCGAGTTTCGTTTACTGGAGTTGTTTTTAGAGCATGTGGGACAAGTCTATTCACGTGCGCAGTTACTGGATCATATCAACCCAGACAGTTTTGAAGTAGCTGACCGTGTGATTGATAGCCATATTAAGAACTTACGTCGTAAGATTTCGGATGCAGCTGAAACAGGTAACCGTCATGAATGGGTGCAGGCGGTATATGGGGTAGGCTACCGTTTTGAATATCCTGAAGATTAATTCAGTTTTCTGAACGATAGAAGAAGCGGATAAGCCTTGGGTTATCCACTTTTTTATGGGATTCAAGCAAAGGCGGCAATCAAAATCTACAGTCCGTTTAAACCTTCAACTGGTGAAATGAAACCGAGTAATCTGCGATTTTAAAGGGCAAGACTGGTTGATCGCTTGTGCAAGCGGTACAATTCATTTTTTTATCAGATGAGCATGTGTTTTGAGCAGCGAGACGCCTAAACTTCAGCGCCGTTTAAAGAATCGCCATATTCAATTGATCGCCATGGGTGGTGCAATTGGCACAGGGCTGTTCTTAGGTTCAGCACATATTATTGAATCTGCTGGCCCATCGATTATTTTGGGTTATATGATTGGCGGTTTGATTGCATTTTTAATTATGCGTCAGCTCGGTGAAATGATTGTGCATGAGCCAGTGACGGGTTCATTCAGCTACTTTGCCTTTAAATATTGGGGGCAGTTTTCAGGCTTTTTAACGGGCTGGAACTACTGGGTACTGTATATCTTGGTGGTGATGACTGAACTGACCGCGATTGGCAAGTATGTGAATTACTGGTGGCCACATATTCCTGCGTGGGTCTCGGTGCTGGTGTTTTTTGTGGTGATCACACTGGCCAATCTTGCCAATGTCAAACTGTATGCGGAGTCTGAGTTTTGGCTGTCGATGATTAAAGTTGTGGCGATTATCGCCATGATCATCTTCGGGGTTTATCTGTTGTTGACGGCTGATGTCGGTTCAACCGCATCTGTCACGAACTTATGGGCACATGGCGGGTTTTTCCCACATGGTTTTGAAGGCTTGTTTTATATGCTGGCCTTTATGATGTTTGCCTTTGGCGGCATTGAGCTGATCAGTATGGCGGCTGCGGAAACCGAAGATCCTGAAAAGAACATTCCAAAAGCCGTCAATCAAACGGTGATTCGGGTTTTCCTGTTCTATATTTGCTCGCTGGCGATTCTTTTGTCTTTAGTGCCTTGGAATCAATTGGATTTGGGTGGTTTAGATAAAAGTCCATTCGTGCTTATTTTTAAGCAAATTGGCATTGATTGGGCAGCGCATTTACTGAATTTTATTATTCTGACTGCATCAGTTTCTGTTTGTAATAGTGGGATGTATGCCAATAGTCGCATGCTTTTAGGTCTGGCAGAACAAGGCAATGCCCCGCAAGTTTTTAAGCAGGTGAATCGGCAAGGGACACCGATTGCGGCGGTTTTATTTTCAGCATTACTGATTTTTGGTTGCGTGCTGTTGAATTACTTTTTGCCTGAAAAAGCGCTCAGTTATCTGATTTATATTGTGGTCAGCGCGGCGGTGTTGAATTGGATGATGATCAGTTTGATCCATCTTAAATTTAGACAGAGTATGAAAAAGCAGGGCATTCAAACCAAGTTTCCAGCGTTATTTGCACCGTTTAGCAATTATTTTGTTTTAGTATTTATGCTGATGATTTTATATATCATGTGGAATCAAGGTTTTATGCTTTCCGTGTTGATGCTTCCTGTCTGGGTCCTCGTGTTATTTGTTTTATTTAAAACATTGAAGACTAAGAAGAGCTAAAGCGCAGGTGATGATGTTGAAAAGGACTCATATGGAGTCCTTTTTTATTGGGCTTTTAATTGTTTCGGGTTCTGGTCCATGGGTGAATTCTAAGTATCTAAAATAATGTTTTAGTTTGTCTTTTTACTTTTACGTTTGTTTTAGATAAAGTCGATGAGCCGATATTCATATCAGCGAAGCATTCTGCTGGTCATGAGCATGTCACTTAGGGTTGGACTATAAGATAGCGTCCAAACTTTTCGACAATACATTTAAATAAGCAACTGAATATGAAAATGACTAAGACTTTACTGATTCTCAGCCTGTCTTTGTACGAGTTCACCCTGACTTTCTGATTAACTTGAGTGGAGAGTGAGCGACTTGCATACTCTATCTTTTCAGATTGATATGTATAGATAATTAAATAGGCAAAATGGAGAAAGAGTGGTTGTATTTCCGACAGATTGAAGCAGTGGGCTATAAAGTTGCTTTTAAATCACGCAAAAATTAATTTTAAGGAGTCAGGTTCAGCTTCGGTCATCCTGAAAACTATCCACAATTTCTGCGGATAATTTTGGGGGTAAGTCTAATTAAGCTTATTTTTCCATGTACGTTTTGGCTTACAACTATTCAAGCGGATTGCGTCTAGGTCAGTCCCAAGATTTTTTATATGATGCAGTCATAGAAAACAGGAAGTTCCAAAACATAAAACAAAAATGATAAGTTCAACACTAGGATGTGAGGTACGACAGGAGTTATACCTAGCTAACCAATACGAAAAAGCTCGACAGGATGTCGGGCTTTTTTTATGAGCTCTCAATTACCCACTTCGCTTTTAGTCTCGAATTTTTGCTTCCAAAGTAGGCAATACGTAGAGAACGTTGAAAAGCTGCTCAGCAGAGACAATATATGTTCAAATCCATGACCTGTTTGATGCAGTGATAGAGTTGAGCTTTAGAAAATGTAATAGGAGTAATTAACAATCTTTTTCATTCAATACATAGTTAGGTGATGGCTTGAAGTGCAGCTATTCGCTGTCTTTGTTGTTTATTTAGCTTGGATACCACGAGCTCATAAGAACTTTGTACCAGATCAATGACTAAATCCGAATCTAAGTCTTCATGCTCATAAATTGAAATCCAATGCTTTTTATTCATATGCCAACCTGCATGAATATACGGATAAATATCACGTAACATCGCGCCGTGGTCAGGCGTGACTTTTAAATTACTTAAAGTCGTACCACTTAAAGATGAATTGAGCAAAAACATTTTATCCATGACTTTATAGACATCACAGCCCTCACCAAAGGGCTGACTACACGTCACTTCTGGCAGGGCAAGTGCAGCTTTTGCAGCAATAAGATGTAAGGACATGTTGACCATCACTCTAGTGGGCGAAGCCCTGTGGATATTGTTTAATTTATCCACAGTTTAAGCCAAACGCTTAAGAGGAACAACTCACCATTACCTCTGGAACATCGGTTGGTAAAGGTGCTAAATCTTCCGCTTTCTCTAGTGCTACATTCCGCTCAAACGGGTGGCTAAGTAGGTCAAATAAGCGTTCGACTTCTGAGAAATCATTCCGCTCAGCCAGCTCAATCGCTTTTTGTGCCATGTGATTGCGTAGGATATAAACTGGATTGGCTTGTTGCATGGCTGCATTGAGTTCTGCCGTGTCTTGATTCGCACGGATCTGTTCATATTGCGCGAGGAAACTTTCAAACTGACGACGGTCAAGGCAGTCATCTTTAATCATTTCATATTGTTGATTCTGTAAACGCGTAAAGCTTTGTGTGTAGTCGAGCTGTTCGGTTTGTAGAATCCGTAAGAAAGTCATGGCACAGTCAAAACTCTCAGTGTGGAAATGAGGTAAGCCCATTTTCTGACTTAAACCCAGTTTGTAGTGCTCCAAGAACGTGGGTTCATAGTGCTCTAAGCAATCGGCAAGGTCTTGCTTCCATTGTTCTTTGTCATAGTCTTGCGGACAAAGCGGAATGAGGTTATTCAACCATGTCCATAAATTCCAATGTCCAATGCTTGGCTGCTGCTGATAGGTATAGCGGCCTTGATAGTCAGAGTGATTGTTAATCCAATTCGGGCGGAAGCGTTCCATAAAACCATAAGGGCCAAAATCGAGGGTTGAGCCTGTAATGTTTAAATTATCGGTATTCATCACCCCATGTGCGAAGCCGACCAATTGCCATTTGGCAATCATTACTGCTGTCCGTTGAATCACTTGGGTTGCAAATGCCAAAACAGGGTGCTCTGCCTCTAAACACTCAGGGTAATGCCATGCGATGCACTTTTGGGTAAATTCGTCGAGTAAATCAGGTTGATACTGATTGATCCATTCAAAATGCCCCAAGCGAATATGACAGTCTGATGTACGTAACATCATGGCACCGAGTTCCAATTTTTCCCGCTGCACGCCTTGAGCCGATGAGGTAAAGCCAACAGCGTTACTTGATGAGACACCTAAACTATTCAGCGCATGTCCAGCCAAATACTCACGAATGACGGAGCGAAGTACCGCACGACCATCTCCCATTCGCGAATAAGGAGTAGAACCTGCACCCTTTAAATGCAGGTCAATGGTTTGCCCATGTTGATCGAGAATTTGTGCGATCAATAACCCCCGACCATCACCGAGCTGTCCTGCCCACTGACCAAATTGATGTCCTGCATAGACCATTGCCAATGGTTCAAATTCACTAAAGGTTTTTTGTCCGCTACAAATCTCTACCCAAGACTGTTTGTCGGCTTCAGACCATTGCAACTGTTCTGCCAATGCGGCATTGAAATGACCTGCTTTTGCGCCTTTTAGTGGCAAGGGCTGTTGATGGTGATAAAGTTTTGAAGGAAGGAGAGAATAGCGTGAATTGAACTGCATAGTGAAGGATCACAAGGGATAAGCCATGACCCCATCAATATAGCAAAGTTTTAGTGTTAAGACATATATCCAACTGTTTTAGTCAACTATAAACAGTTTGGCGCCTTTTGAGGTGGACGAGCGATGGGCTTCGGCTTGATCCGCAACTTGGTAACTCATGCCAGCAGTGAGGGTAAAGCTACGACCATCATCTAGTTCGGTGTGTAGTTCACCTTCTAAGCACAACAGGATATGCCCTTTAGAACACCAATGGTCGGCCAAATAGTTCTCAGAATACTCCACCATACGCACGCGAATCGCGTCAAATTGCTGAGTACGCCATAGGGCATAACCTTGATCACCTGTATGGCGGGTGGTTGGTATCTCGGTCCAATTGGTGATACCGAAAGGAATGTTGTTAATATCCATGTTGTTATCCTTTATGAACTGCTAAAAAAAGCCCCTTGCGGAGCTTTCTTTTGAAATGGTGAATCAGATAATTAATTACTGAGAAACAGGGGCTTTTTTAATGCTACGCATCAAGGTGGTTAAAGTTTGACGATGATGACCTAGACGCTGTTCAACCAATTGAAATTCAATTTTGAGCTTTTCATCCATTTGATGGATTTTTTCAGCCACTGCTGTTTTCTTGGCTTGAATTTCTTGTTCTTTCAATTTTGCCCAGTCATTCAAGGTTTGGGTGAATGCATCATATTCCTGTGCAATACGAGCTTTCGCAGAGCTGATGTCATCACTGACATTGAGACCATGAACTTCTAAGTCTTGCTCAGCATATTTAAACTTCATCGCAAGTTCAGCTTTTTTAATATTGAAGCTCGGAATACGACGTAAGTTTTTAGCTAAACCCAGTTTTGAGCATGACCAAATCAACCATTTAGTTGGGTCATATTGCCACCATTTCACACCATTACGGTAGTCGTATTGGAAAATGTGGTGGTAGTTATGATAACCCTCACCCCAAGTCGCAATAGCTAACCAGAAGTTGTCACGTGCGGTATTTTCGTCGGTATACGGACGTTTGCCCCACATGTGGCATAAAGAGTTAATGAAGAACGTGACGTGGTGGCTGAGGATTAAACGCATTAATCCGCCCAACAATAACACGCCCCACAAGTCGCCTACAGCCCAACCAATTGGTAATAAAATACCCATGTGGACGCTAATCACTAAAGGAACATAGTATTTGTGTTGGAACATCACCAATTTATCATTCAGTAAATCGGGTGCATTTTTAAAGTCAGGCTCTGCTGATGGATAGTCACGAAGCATCCAACCCATATGCGCATACCAAAAACCATTGTTAATCGAGTATGGATCTTTCTCGATATCATCGACATGGCGGTGGTGGGTACGGTGACCTGAACTCCAAAATAAAATACTGTTTTGCACGGCAAAGGTACCCATAATCATCAAAATGATTTTTAAAGGTAAGCTTGCTTCATAAGCACGGTGTGCCCATAGACGGTGATAGCCAGCGGTAATACCTAAGCTACTAACACCCAGTAATACAAACATACTGATCCAAGCAGCTAAGCTGAAATCATGCTGAAAGGCATATAAGGGAATTGCAATCACAGCCACAATGGGAAGAAAAACCAATGCAAAAATTGCAACCCAGTTAAATGGGGCTTTGGGTAGGGGAGCATTCATCTCCAACAGCACTCCTGAAACCTTGGGAGGTATAAATGGAAGGTCAATCCATTACTTTTTGCATGGATTAAGCTACAGCATATTAGCATGAGCGAACCTTGGTTCACTAGCATTATTGTACAGATGTATTGTACTAAACAGTAACAGAATACGAATGTTTAGATATCAAAATTATCGAAGCATTTCTAGGCTTTATATTAGCAGAGCGATCAATATGAAAAATGAACATTTTCAGTGCTACTAGTCATGTAAAACTCAAGTCCATCTTTGGCATTGTTCAATGCACATCTATCAAATGTTGTAGCATCATTTTAGGAAAATCTGTAATTAATCCATCAATGCCACAGTCACGTAAATGTTTGGCGCGCTCGATGTCATTCACTGTCCAAACACTAATGGCTAAATTTACTTGTTGTGTGGCTTTTAACAAGTCATCGGTTGCGAGTTGGTTCATCCAGCCGATTTGGCAACAGTCGTATTTGAGCGCTTGTTCAATCGCGAGATGTTGAATATCGTCTTCAATTAATAAGCCACGTTTAAATGTTGAGTGTTGATCTTGGAGTGCTTGTAGGATTTTAAGATCAAAACTAGTGATGACCGCAGTGCGTTCAAAGCCTCTAAGTTGCTGTGTGAGATGGTGTGTTAGTCGCTCAGCTTCAGCTTGTGTTTCTACAGCTTTGACTTCAACTTCAAGATGTTCGAAGTCCTGCATAATCTGAAGGGCTTGTAGCAATGTTGGGGTACTTTGCTTTTTCCAGTCTAACCAAATATGTGCTTGATTATAGGTATCGAGTTGTGTGCTGTTTAATGGGTAGAGCGCTTGGTCGATCCCTGTGGTTCGGAGCATGTTGTCATCATGCATAATGATCAGCTCATGGTCTTTGAGCTGACGAACATCAAATTCGACCGCACGTATGCCCAGATCATGAATATATTGAAAACCGCCGAGTGTATTTTCTGGGGCTTCGCCACGTGCACCACGATGTCCGATGATTCTCATATTGAACCTGATCTATATATGTCTTTTGAGTGATTGTAGCGCTAAAACATTGGATTGGGGGATAGATTCTAAGGTGGAGATATTAGATATGCGTAAATGCGATTTGTAATGGTTTGCGGCGGAACTGAATTTGAATGAAATGCTTCTGTGAAATTTAGGATAAGAGATGGTAGTAGACGAGTTTTACGCTTGGAAAATGGTTTTGGTTTCTTTTCACAAAAGAAAAATAATATCAAAAAGTCTTCCAGTGAATTGATCACAGGAAGACTTCGAAAAAATCTATTTCGTTCTAAAAACTTAGAATCGTTTAAATAGTTTCATTGATATTTTTTTGCCAAAGTACTTCCGATCCACCTTCAGCACGCTGTAAAGCACGCGATGCAACAAAAAGCCAGTCAGATAAGCGGTTGAGTAACTGTAGTGCGGTGCTTTGAATATTTTGATCACGAGTGTGCACCGACATTAAGCTACGTTCAGCTCGGCGACATACCGCTCGTGCTTGATGTGCATAGCTACATGCCAAAGAACCTGAAGGGAGAATAAACTCTTTCAGCATCGGTAAGTTTTCATTCATACGGTCAATTTCTTGTTCAAGAAACTCAATACAAACAGGCTGGAGCAAATGATAATTTGGAATACACACTTCACCGCCTAAGTCGAAAAGCCAGTGCTGGATCAGGCTTAAGCTTTTATCCCATGTGGCTTTGTCCGTGATTTGACTTGCGGTAATTTGAGCACGAAGTACGCCAATTGTTGAATTAAGTTCATCCACATCACCAAGTGCGGTAATTCTTAGATCATCTTTAGTGACACGTGATCCATCACCCAGACCTGTGGTGCCTGAGTCGCCAGTACGGGTATAAATTTTACTTAAACGGTGGCCCATAATTTGTCCTGCCTAAAGAATGAAAAAAAGGATAATGCCGGTCAAAACATTATCCATAAACTGCGCTGTTTTAAATGGTTTTTTGAGTCTTTACATTAAATTAATAACGGAAAGTGACTCCTGCGGTAGCCAGACGGCCGCCATTCATATAGTAATAACCACGGTCTTGATATGCGGTTTTATATTCAACATCACCAATATTCTGAATATTCGTGAAGAGTTTTACATATGGGTTTACATTCCAAAATGCATTGATATCAATGGTTGCATAACCTGAAGTACTATAGTTTTTATTCCACTCTTTGGCTTTAGATTTGGCAACTAATGAAGCACTAATACCATAAACTTCGTTTTGTAAACCAGTCGTTAAAGTGAATCCTTGGCGAGGTCTACGTTTTAAATCTTCATTGGTTTCTTCATTTTGAGCTTTAACATAGCTATAGGTTGCTTTCGTAAACAATTCATCTTGTTGCCAACCTAGATATAGCTCACCGCCTTGATAAGTTGCCTCTTGAATATTGGTTAATAAACCATTTGAACCAGATGCAATTAAGTCATCTACTTTTATGTAATAAGCAGATAAACCTGTTTGGAAACCGTAAGCTAAAACCTGATCAAGACCAATTTCATAGGAAGTACTTTCTTCAGGATCTAAGTTAGGATTACCATTCCATGAGTTATAGAGTTCATTTAACGTTGGTGATTTAAAAGCAGTGCCAATATTTGTATAAATACTTGTGTTAGCGAATAATTGATAACGTGCCGCCATTTGGCCTACAGTATGTGAACCATATTTTTCGTTATCTTCAAGGCGAATACCAACTTGAGTATTTAGTTTTGAACCGTTGTATTGATGTTGAGCATAGTAACCAGTTGAATCTACATCTTCATTATAAGGTGTACCATAAGATAAGATGTCGCCTTCAAGTTTGCGATGGGTAATCCCAGAAATAATAGATTGGCTAGGAGTGAAGTTCCATTTGCCATAAAGTTCAGCTTCTTGTGTCTTACTATGGACGTAGTCTGTTGAATCTTTTTGATCAACTTCGTCATTAAATTGAGATAAACGTGTGTTGAGTTCAAATTGATCCGTTACATTTAAACGGCTACGCAGATTGATGATCTCATTTTCAAAATCTTGTTTTAGTAACGTACCATCAAAGGTGTAAGCATCATATAAGCTTGTACCTTTATTACTGCTGTAATCTACTGATACAGCATAGTCTTCTTTTTCGACGCCTAATTTGGTACTAAAGCCTTTTTGATCGAAAGATGCAGTATCAGTTTTATTGGTTTTTTGATCCGTCACTTTAGTTGCATCTGATTCTAGGCGTTGACCACGAACTTGTGCATAAAAACCATTTTCTGCTAAGTCTGCACCTATTACAGATTTATAAGTGCTGTGCTCACCCATTTCTCCTGTAATAAAAGCGCCTGTTTTTTCTGGTGTTTTAGATACAAGTTGAATTACACCGCCAATCGCATCGGTACCATATAAGACGGATGCTGGACCTTTGAGAACTTCAATTTGTTTAATGTCAGTAGTATCTAAAAATGCAAGACTTGCAGTACCTGAAGAAGCATTATTTAAACGAACACCATCACGTAAAATTAAGGTGTGATCTGATTCAGTTCCACGTAAGTAGATATCTGCAAGCTGCCCTATACCACCGCTTTGCACCATATTGATCGCGGCATCTGTTTTTAATAGATCAGGTAAAGATGCAATTGGCGATTGTTCTACAATCTGTGGTTCAATAATTGAGATACGTGCTGGTACGTCTTTAATCTTTTCTTCAGAACGTGTTGCAGTTACAACTAGTGTATCTAAAGAGGCATTAATGCTGTCTTTTGCAGATGCAGACACGGAGAAACCCATCGCAATAGCGATTGCGCCCACTAAAGCTGTAGGCTGAAATAAATTTGGCATGCTGGCTCCATACATTCACCCCCCGTGAATGATTGAGTTAAATGGCGCAATAAGCAGGTCTCCGGACTTAAATATAAATATTGCGAACAATATTGGTATATCCATCTTCCCACACGAGTGCAGTGATGTAAGTGCAAACACTTATAAAGATATACGTTTCGTTTTACCGTTGCGGGGGCAGTGTTGGACTCTCACCAACTTCCCTAAAGCATAGTGCTTAGACTTATTGCATTTGCGCGAAGTATAAGGTTTGTATGTGAATTAAACAATCTATGTAAAGATTTTTCAGGATGAACTTTACGCAAGGCGAAAAAATTGCATTACAATGATTCGCCCTGTTATTTATAGATCAGCTATAAATAGGGTTGAGCCAGAGTCATAACCTATGCGAACCCGTGCCAAAATTTGTGGAATTACCCGTAGCCAAGATATTCAAGCTGTGGTCAATGCCGGGGCAGATGCAATTGGTTTTGTATTTTTCCCGCCTAGTCCACGTCATGTTAGTGCAGCTCAAGCCAAAGAACTGATCCAACATATACCTGCCTATGTGCAAACTGTTGGACTTTTTGTGAATGCCACTGCGGATGACATTGCGGATGTGTTAAAACAAGTGGCACTGGATATCATTCAGTTTCATGGTGATGAAACATCAGAAGACTGTCAGGCGATTGCGGCACAGGTTGGGCGTCGCTGGTATAAAGCCATTCAAGTGAAACCTGAACTGGATGTGGTGGCAGAAGTTCAACGCTTTCAACAGGCAGGGGCAAGCGCAGTGCTCTTAGATGCATGGCATCCTGAACTGAAAGGGGGAACAGGACACAGTTTTGACTGGTCACAATTCCCTAAGCTCGATATTCCTTTAATTTTAGCGGGTGGTTTAACCCCAACTAATGTTGAAGACGCTATAAAGACGACTGGGGCTTATGCTGTAGATGTCAGCGGAGGCGTCGAATCCGCTAAAGGTATAAAAGACCAACAACTTATAGAAAACTTCATGCAAGGAGTCCATCGTGGATCAGCAAAGTAATGTGATTGACTATACCCAATACCCAGATGAACGTGGGCATTTCGGTATCCATGGCGGACGTTTTGTGTCAGAAACTCTAATGGCAGCATTAGAAGACTTAGAAAAGCTCTATTTCCGTATGAAAGATGATGAGCAGTTTCTGGCAGAATTCGACCGTGACCTCGCCTACTATGTAGGTCGTCCTAGTCCTTTATATTATGCTGAGCGATGGTCAAAAGAGTTGGGTGGTGCGCAAATTTACTTAAAACGTGAAGACCTGAATCATACGGGTTCACATAAAGTGAATAACACCATTGGTCAGGCTTTACTGGCAAAACTGTCGGGTAAAAAACGTATTATTGCTGAAACTGGCGCAGGCCAGCATGGTGTCGCAACGGCAACCATCGCAGCACGTTTAGGTCTTGAATGTGTTGTGTTCATGGGTGCAGAAGACGTGAAACGTCAAGCCATGAATGTTTATCGTATGCGTTTACTCGGTGCAACTGTTGTGCCTGTGGAAAGTGGCTCAAAAACATTGAAAGATGCCATGAACGAAGCCATGCGTGACTGGGTGACCAATGTTGATTCAACTTATTATGTGATTGGTACGGTTGCAGGCCCACACCCATATCCGCAGTTAGTTCGTGACTTCCAGTCAATTATTGGTCGTGAAGCTCGCAAACAAATTCAAGAGCAAGCAGGGCGTTTACCTGATGCCTTGGTGGCATGTGTAGGCGGTGGTTCAAATGCAATGGGCTTGTTCTATCCGTTCTTAAATGATGCCGATGTCAAAATGTATGGTGTTGAAGCGGCTGGCTATGGCATTGAAACAGGTAAACATTCTGCACCGTTAAATGCTGGTCATGTTGGTGTATTACATGGTAACCGTACGTATTTAATGTCGGATGAACAAGGTCAAATCATTGAAACTCATTCAATTTCCGCGGGTTTAGATTATCCAGGTGTAGGCCCTGAACATAGTTTCTTAAAAGATATGCATCGTGTTGAATATGTGCCAATCAATGACAATGAAGCTCTGCAAGGTTTCCGCGATTTAACTCAGATTGAAGGGATTATTCCGGCATTGGAAAGTTCTCATGCCATGGCTTATGTCACTAAACTTGCGCCAACGATGTCTAAAGACCAAATTATTATTGCGACGGTTTCAGGCCGTGGTGATAAGGACTTAATGACTGTGGCACGTATTGATGGCGTGGAAATGGTTGAGATGTAATTAGCTCCTTGAAGCCTCCCTATTTGGGAAGGTTTTACGACTAGATTTAAAGAATCGTGTTGGGTGAAAGCTCAGCACGATTTTTTCTTATGTAGATAGTTTTGGTTCAAAAATGAGCGCTTAAGAGTTTAAAAATTAATATAATTATTTGATTCGAGGAAAGACTGTTTGCAATTGTTTGAGGCAGGCTATTAGTTGAACTATACAGTTTCTGCGATATAGTGAACGGATTGATGATATGTGCCGAGTTTTGCAAACGGAAATGCCTTTGGTTACTTTGGGCAAAACCAAAGTAATATGACGAGCTCTGCAAATAAGAAGTACAAACTGTAAGACTCCGTCATGTACATTTTAATTTGAAAAGGAGCAAAACATGCCCAGCCTATTTATGGTCATGCTTGGTGGTCGCCATGCCCGCGCCAATACTGAAGTCCATGATGTTGTATTTGCAGTCGCTGACAGTTTAGAAGAGAGTTACCCGCAACTTAAAAATGCATGGTTTGGTGAACAAAAAGGCTTACATATTGATGCTTGGATGCAAGTGAATGGTATTGAATGTCGAGGGAAAAAATACCAAATACAGTTTAGTGATGCCCAGCCTCAAGTCACAGATGCAAAACTGTGGCTCATCAATTTAGGTGGTTATGACGCACGTGAATTTGGGGAGTTACATCGTTATGTACTCGTCGTTGCGCCGCATGCCGCGGAAGCTAAACAACTTGGCAAACAATATTTTGATCAAAAATGGCAAAAGCAACATACTGACCGTGTTTTAGACGTTGATGACTGTATTGCGATTGATTGTGTATATGGGCGTTATGTGGTTTTGGTTGAAGCTGAGTTTGATGCAAACATCTGGGAAAATACATATCTGATGTTAAATTAAGGTTGGATCATTCTTAATTTTTAAGTGGTGTCTTCAAATGAAAGAGAGTAGGTTTAGCGAACAATTTGATGAAAAAACAAACTAAAGACTTTTCACCTTTAAAATTATAGGCATAATAGGCTTAGGGATATTAATTAACTTTTGCTTAAGGATAAAGCATCAATGGATTTGATTCAGTCCAACGGACAACCACATTATGGTCGGTTTAGCGAACTTCCAAAAACCATTGATTTAAATAAGTATCAGTATAAAACCCCATATGGTGAAGTACTTACGGGATGGCGGAAAAAGCTGAAATATAAGAAATTTAAGTTTTGTAGCATTCAACATGAGCATTACACCATTGGCTTAGCGATTGCTGATATTGCTTGGGCTGGGCATGGTTTCGTTTATATTTACGATCATCTCAAAAAAGAAGTACTTGAATGGAACGCCGTGAATTTTCTAGCGCGTAAAACCGTATTAGATGAACAGCCTTTGTATAACCAAAGTGTGTTTGCAAATTCACCGTTTCAAATTGAAATTCAGCATGCCAATGGTGTGCGCTATGTTCAAGTCACCAAGTATGGTGAAATTAAGCTGAGCGCCCGTATTTTCTGCGCAGGTACTGATCCATTGAGTATGTGTAGTCCAACAGGGATTAATGGTTGGACTTATACCCAAAAATTGACCACCTTAGCGTGTGAGGGTTTTTTTACCAACAAAGCAGGGCAGATCATTCAGTTTAATGAGCGGACCTTGGCTGCGCTAGATGATACCTGTGGTTTCCTCCGACCGGAAACAGCTTGGTTTTGGCTTTCTTGTAGTTTTTGGGATGCACAGGGTAAGCGTATTGGTCTGAACTTAGCCTCTGGTGTGAATGAAAGTTTTGGTAATGAAAACTGTCTGTGGGTGAATGGAAAGCTCTATACCGTGAGTGATGTTCTATTCCAAATGGAAGAAGAAGGGCGTTGGAGCATTCGCTCGTTAGATGAACGCTTAAATTTAACTGTGACCACGGGTTGGCGCCGTTTTGAAAACCTAAATTTGCGTCTTGTGGGCAGTCAGTTTAGTCAATGGCAAGCCAAGATTAGCGGTACGATTCAGCAGGGTGATCAAGAGATTGTATTGCTAAATGAATATGGATTGCTCGAACAGCACTATGCAAAGTGGTAAAAGACCTGTGATAAAAAACCGGCATCATGCCGGTTTTTCTTTTGCCTTTATTTATTAAAACGACTAATTTGCTCCAATGCTGCTTGAACATGAGCATAGTTTGGCTCTTGATCTGACATTGGCTGATTCTTTTTATCTAAGATTTCGAACTGCCCAACAGCCCCCACTTCTAAGATGTTTTTAGGGGTAACAATGCCATATTTACTATAGCTTGAGGTTAAAATCCAATCACGTTGAATTTGTGCTCCCAACAAATCTTCACCCACTGAATAGTCGTGAATTTTTGTGGTTACACCTAAATAGTTCTTCATGAGGGTTGGAACAATATCTTGATGGCTGGTTAAAACTTGGTTATCCCATAGTGCATCAGTTTGTATCTTTGGACCAATGATTGCAAAGGGAACTTTGACTTGAGGGTCGGTAAAGTTACCATTATGTCCCCAAAAGTTTTGAAGATTATCATTCACTTCTTGCCCATGGTCGCCAGTAATGATGACCAATGTGTTTTCTGCATCACCCGTTTCTTTTAGTTTATCTAAAACCTGTTTCACAATGCTGTCGACGTAGTGCACACTGGTTTTATAACGATTCATCATTAATGAACGATCAGAATCATTACTTAACTTGAGATAATTAACCTCATCCAGCATAGGTTTGTACTGGTGTGGATAGTCTTTAGGGAAGCTGTATCCGTGAGGGGAGTCGTAAAATAAAAATGAAAAGGTCGGTTTGTTTCGATCTCTTTTTTCATACCACTTTAACCAATCTTGCGTTAATTCTTCATCTATGCCCCCCGCCACTTTGCCAGAAGAACCAATACGTAAATTTGGCACTTTTGAAAACGCGGTTTCATGGAATTCAGGGTTGGTTAATTTGGCAGCAGCAAATAAACCCAGTTGATAATTCAGTGCTTGCAAACGGTCAATAAATACTGGACTTTGGCGGTTCACAATCATGCCGTGCCAGTAAGTACCAGGAATACCATAGAACATCCCGAAAATACCTGTACGCGTGGCATTACCAGTTGAATAGTGTTGATTAAAAATCTTTCCGTTCTGCGCATAACTCCACAGGTTTGGTGAATTGTCTGCATTAAATGTGTCTGCACGCCAAGAATCAATCACGATAAACATAATATTGGTAGGTTGCTTTGGAGCTTCTCCAACAATCGGCGTTAGCGGATAATTCAGGTCACTTTTACGTTCTAAAGACATAGCCTTTTGTTTTTCTAAAGCTTCTTCATCAATCCAGCCGTACTTTTTCATGGTTTTATTCGAGGTCATCGGATAAAACATCGGTAAATAGCGTTGTGTCATGGTTACAGGTTGATACACATGTGCTGCAGCCCAAACGTGAATACCATTACTTAAAAGTAAAGCGACAAACACTAAGCCTGTAAACTTTTTACCAATGCTCCATGAAAAAGTGGGTAATTTTTTCTCTAAGAATCGAATGAAGTAAAATTGTGCCGCAAAAATACAGGTAATCGCAGCAATGACCATCAGCCATGTTGAGAGTGAGAAACTCACAACTTGACCTGACATCACCAGTTCCAACATGACAGTATTGATGTGGAAACGGTACTGTGCATAAACAAAGGTATCTATGATCAGTGCAATGAGTGCCAAGCTAGCAATACTTGCTTGCGTAATATGACGTAGCGTATTGGGTAGAAATAAGCTCGGAATCAAGATCAGGCCAATCAATGAGGCAAGCACAGTCATGTGCGAGAATGTTCCAGTAAATAAGAAACTGAATCCCAATAAATCTGTTGGAAACTCAGATAAATACAGGAAATATCTGCAAGCAATGAGCATCGAGATCACTGCATTGACCATGATCAGATAACCAAGAACGCGGAGTTTGAATTTAAACGACATTTTTAACTTCGGATGTAATTGGACATACAAATTCAACTTCATATGCCCATGTTTTAAGATGGGCGTATGATACCTAAACTCATCCAAAGTGTATATTTGTTGCGCTTACTGAATTATTTCCCTGCTTGCCAAAAAGCTTCACCTGCTAAAATCGGATCATGACTTTCTGCGAGGGTATTGATCCAAACATCGTACTGTGCAATCACAGGATGTTGATTGGGATGAAAGTCTTTCTTAAACCAATCGAGATATTGACCACGCATGCGGGACAGTATCCCTTTTTTCCCAAAGAACCAAGGTAGCCCTTTAAGCATCATTTGCAAGCGTTGAATACGGTTAAAGCCATCATGTTTGAGCATGACATCTGCACGATAGGTGGTGAAACCGAACATCATCACTGTGGTGAAGGCCAATGCAAATAGACGCGTCGCTTCAGGCACATGTCCGACTTGCTTCATCACATCAAATGCGACATCACGGTGTTCCATTTCTTCAATGGCATGCCATGCAAATAAAGCACGGACATAGGGGTGGGCCTCAGCCAACGTGGCTTTATGGCTATAAAAAGTTTCGGCCATCAGTGCAGTTAAATGTTCTGCCGCAGCCGTCATGGCAATGTTGTACTGAGGTGAGCGTTTACTCAGCTCAAATTTAAAGATTTTATTTAAACGCTGAATAAACTGATCGACAGGCATGCCTTGTTCTCGCATGACCTGATTCATTTTGTCATGGGCAATGCCATGCTGTGCTTCCTGCTTAATAAAATCGGTGATACGTGCAGCTAAGCTTGGGTCTGTAATTTGGTCCCGAAACAAACGCACACTTTGAATAAAATAGCGTTCTCCATCGGGGAAAGTGAGGCTGAGTGCATCAAACATACGCGTTCGAAATGGGTCGCCGCCAAACCAAAAACGGGGTACTTCATCAAGCTTAAAATTGAGTTGAGTTCGCACAATTGGTTCAATAGGGGCTGTAACAATGGCATTCATTTTGTTTTACTTCATTTGCCTTGGATGATTGCAGTATGTCGGAGAAAATGCAGTTTGTTTTGACAGATATTGCCATTTTTTATACATTTTACGCCAATGTGAAAATATCGCATGTCAAATAGCGGGTGGGCCGTCATGCAAGAATTACAAATCCCCAATGGTTATTTTCAGCTCTGGAATATGTATCTCATAGAGCAAGGAATTGATTTTCATCGACTCGGTTTTTTAGAGCAATATCAGTATGAATTAGAGCATGTATTACAACTGCCAATCGATATCCAATCGCCATTTTCATTCTTTCAAACGATTTTACAACTGACGCGAGAACAGTTGGATTGTCCTCAGTTGATTATGGAGATGGCAAAATTTATTCAACCTGAACATTTTGGTGTTTTGGGCTATATGGCCACACGCAGTAATAGCGTGGCTGAAGCACTGAGTTATGTGATGCGCTTTAGTCGTTTGGTGATTGATGGGGCAGAAGTTAGTCCCATGCAGATGCAGCAAAGGGGCAGTGAGATTTGGCTGACTTGGCCTTTTCTTAATGAAAAATATGCTTCACTGAATGAAATGACCATGGCATCCATTGTGCATTTGGCCAAGAAAATTTTTCCCGATCAATTACAATTCTTAAAAATCCAAATGGCGCATCCAGCCCAGATGGCACAGTATCATTATCAAAAATTTTATGGCTGTGAAGTAAGCTTTAATCAAGCCTGCTATGCGTATGTGATGAGTGCGGACAGTCTGGCGTTAAAATCGGGCTTTGCTGATCCTTCTTTAACGCAGCTTCTACTGAAACAAGCAGAGGTTGCAATTGCCCTCAAGCCTCGTTATGAGAGCGTATTACAACAGATTCATAGTGCCGTGGCCGATTATCTTAAAGCGCATGCAGAAGCCCCTAAAATTGAACAGATTGCTAATGAATTACACTTGTCAACGCGGACCTTACAACGCCAGTTACAAGACTGGGATAGTTCATTTCAGCGAGTACTTGAGTCAGAGCGCATGAAGCGATGTGAATATCTCTTACAACAAGGTTTGAGTTTAACTGAAATCGCCTTACAACTCGGCTATTCGGGACAGTCTGCTTTAGCGCGTGCCTATAAACAGCAAAGTGGACAGACCTTATTGCAGTTGAAACGACAACTGAAATAACAGCAGGCATAAAAAAGCGCCTTTTGGAAGGCGCTGAAATGTATGTAATGATCAGGCTGATTTCAGTCGTGGAAAACGGAATGCAATCGCAAGGATGGCAAAGATCGCCAGTATCCAACAGTAGTAAATGCTGCCGATGAGTTCAACTGGCGAAAGCTTTGCAATTGAGCAGGCCAATAGAAGCTGTGCTCCATAGGGAATAAGCCCTTGTACAACACATGAAAAGATGTCGAGCAAAGCGGCTGCACGTTTTGTGTCTACGCCATATTCTTTAGCGACTTCACGCGCCATATCGCCCGATAAAATAATCGCTACAGTGTTGTTGGCCACAAAAATGTTAGAGAAAACTACTAAAAAGCTCAATCCGATTTCACCTGCGCGCTCACGACCAACTTTAAATAAACGGGTGAGGCTGTAAATGCGTTGAATAAGCCAGTCGAGTCCACCTTCTTTTTGCATAATGGTCGAAAGACCGCCCAAGAACATCGACAGTAACGCGACTTCAAACATTCCGACAAAACCATCATAGATGGCTGTGTTGAGTTGAATGACGGTAAATTCTGGCTGTGCAATCAGTCCCATCACCCCAGAGAGCACTACACCGACTGTAAGTACCGCAAGCACGTGTAAACGACTGAAGGCGAGGAAAAACACCACGACATAGGGCAACACCAGCCAAGGATTAAAGTCTTTGGATTGAATGGTTTCGGTTTGATGGATGCTAAAGACATAAATCGCGATTGTGATTAAAGCTGCTGGTACTGCAATCCAGACATTGACGCGAAACTTGTCTCGAAGTTGAACTTTTTGACTGGTGGTGGCTGCAATGGTGGTATCCGAAATCATCGACAGGTTATCACCAAACATCGCACCGCCCACGACCGCGCCTATGGCATAGACCGCAGCAATATCAGTGGCTTGAGAGAAACCAAAGGCAATCGGTGCGCAGGCCGCAATGGTGCCCATCGAGGTGCCCATTGCCGTTGCAATGAATGCTGAAATAATAAATAGCATGGGCAGCACAAAGGCTGGTGGAATCGCAGACAAGCCCATTTGCACTGTGGCATCTACACTGCCAATGGCACTGGTAGTACTGGCAAAAGCGCCTGCCAGCATGAACACCATGAACATCAAGATAAGGTTCGGGTGACTTGCACCGCGCAGAAAGGTTTCGATGCCTTGATTCAG
Organism: Acinetobacter johnsonii ANC 3681; assembly: GCF_000368805.1. NCBI lineage: Bacteria > Pseudomonadati > Pseudomonadota > Gammaproteobacteria > Moraxellales > Moraxellaceae > Acinetobacter > Acinetobacter johnsonii. The sequence goes on from NZ_KB849706.1 coordinate 117,474, forward strand.
CTCACCGCGATAAATCAACACCGCCAAAATAATGGCAGGAATGGCCGCAACAGGCGCTTTCATTTGATAGAACGCAAACTCGGTTCCAATCACAGAATGGTAAATACCACTGCCTAAGAAAATGGCTAAAAAAACAATAAGCGGTAACAGCGCAAGCGCACGTGCTTGCACTAAACCTGAGTTATCGGTGGTCATAGGAGATAGGGAAATGAAAGAATGTGCGTAGTATAATGCAGGTTTTGCTATTTCATAAAACTTTAAATGTAAAAGCTAAGCCGTCTATTTTTATCATTTTTTTGTAAATAAAAATAAGTTTATCTAAAACTTAGACATTTTGGTATTTCCTAAAATTAGGCATCTTTGATCATTGAGAAAAAAACCGAAATATCAGTAAATGGTGCTTTACGGTTGTTCTGAAAATATTTGACGAAAAATGAATTGGAACGCGAACGCGATGTGCTCTATTCAATGAGTAAAAAATAGCGTTACAATGCAGCGTCTTGTATTTTTACAAAGCCAACTCCTCAGTAGTTTTAATTTTAAACAAGTTAAGGAAAGCACAACCCTATGTCACGTTTAGCCACTCGTTTTGGACAGCTTAAATCTCAACAGCGTAAAGCTTTGGTTTCTTATGTTATGGCTGGTGACCCTCATCCACAGGTAACAGTTCCTTTGTTACATCAGATGGTCGAGGCGGGTGTAGATGTGATTGAACTCGGTCTTCCATTTTCAGACCCTATGGCAGATGGTCCTGTGATTGCCCTTGCTGCAGAACGCGCATTGGCAGGTGGCACCAATACCTTAGATGCTTTGAATATGGTCAAAGAGTTCCGTCAAAAGGATCAAGAGACCCCAGTCGTATTGATGGGTTATCTGAATCCGGTTGAAGTCATTGGTTATGAAAAGTTTGTATCGACTGCGCATGCATGTGGTGTCGATGGCATTCTACTGGTGGATTTACCGCCAGAAGAAGCAGCAGAGCTTGATGTTGTATTGAAGCAATTTGATATGGATCAAATCTTTTTACTAGCTCCAACATCAACGGACGAACGCATTAAACATGTGGTGAAACAGGCGAGTGGTTTCATCTATTACGTGTCTTTAAAAGGGGTCACAGGTGCAGCAACTTTAGACGTTGCTGAAGCTGCAAACCGAATTGCGAAAATTAAAGCAGAAACAGATATTCCTGTCGGTGTTGGTTTTGGGATCAGTGATGCGACATCTGCCAAAGCAATGGGCGGAGTGGCTGATGCTGTGATTGTTGGTAGTGCTTTTGTTAAGCAATTTGCAAGCTTAGCACCAGAACAAGCCGTGGTTGAAACGGTTAATAAAGTCAAGGAGCTTCGAGCAGCGCTCGATGAGTTAGTATGAGTCAAGATGTTAAATCAGGGAAAATCCTAAGCCCATCGACGCCATGGACTGAACGTGGTGTACCCGGTATTCAAGTACCTGATGAGCAAACCTCACTCAAGGCGACGTTTACAGAACCAACGATTGAATGCCCTGAGTGCCATGCCCTTGTTACACGTACTGCAATGTCATTTAACGCTTATGTTTGCCCTCAGTGTGATGAACATTTGCGTATGAAAGCCCGTGATCGTTTGAATTGGTTCTTTGACCAAGTGCAAACAGAATTGGGACAAGAATTTAAAGCCAAAGATCCGTTGAAATTTGTCGACTCAAAGCCATATCCAGCGCGTATGAGTGAAGCACAGACCAAAACAGGTGAAACTGAAGCCTTGGTGGTGATGCAAGGTTTACTTAAAGGTATTCCTTTGGTTGCCTGTGCCTTTGAATTTGACTTCATGGGTGGTTCAATGGGTACGGTTGTTGGTGACCGTTTTGTGCAAGCGGCTGAAAAAGCCATTGCGGACAAACAACCTCTGATTTGCTTTGCTGCTTCAGGCGGTGCACGTATGCAAGAAGGCATGTTGTCTTTGATGCAAATGGCGCGTACTTCAGCGGCCATCCAAAAAATGAAAGACGCGGGTCTGCCATATTTGGTGGTGTTGACCCATCCTGTTTATGGTGGTGTAACCGCGTCTTTAGCGATGCTCGGGGATGTACATATTGCAGAGCCGAAAGCGATGATTGGTTTTGCAGGTAAACGCGTGATCGAACAAACTGTGCGTGAAAAGCTAGAAGAGCCGTTCCAGCGTGCGGAATACTTGCTTGATCATGGTGTAATCGATCAAATTGTTCACCGTCACGCATTACGTGATACAGTTTATCGTATTGTCGCGAAACTGATGAATTTGTCTTGAACACAGCACCACTTGCAACAGACTCTTTAGAAACATGGCTCGATTATTGGGGCCATGTTCACGTTACGGGGATTGATTTAGGATTGGAACGCGTAATTCCTGTAGCTGAAAAGCTCGGTGTAACGCGTCCCGATGCCAAAGTTTTAACCGTAGCGGGAACCAATGGAAAAGGTTCGACCACCACCACACTGGCTGCCATTTTAAATGCGCAAGGCTATAAGGTGGGACTGTATCAGTCACCACATATTTACCGTTTTAATGAACGGGTCAAATTGCGTGGTGTAGAGGTCGATGACCAAAGCTTGGTCGATGCTTTTGTACAAGTGGATCAAGCGCGCCGTGATTGTGATTTAAGCCTCTCGTTCTTTGAGGCGACCACACTCGCGGCTTTTGTCATTTTTAAAGACCAAGCATGTGATGTTTGGGTGCTTGAAGTGGGTCTAGGTGGTCGTTTAGATGTGGTCAACGTGATTGAACCCGATGTTGCGGTGATCACCAATATTGGTTTAGACCATACTGACTGGCTGGGCGATACCATCGAAAAGATTGCCTTTGAAAAAGCTGGCATTATCCGTCCCAATATTCCTGTGGTGTTTGGCGGCTTACAACAAATCCCTCAAGCGATTATCGATAAAGCGGATGCTTGTGCTGCAAAACTTTATGCAGTGAATCGTGACTATTTTTATCAACGTAGTGAGCATGGTCAGTCGTGGATGTTTGCATCCAGCGGCACCACTTTAAATTTACCTCTCGGCACATTGGCGGTTGAAAATATTTCAACAGCAGTTGCGGCAGTACTTCTTAGTGGCTTGACTGTTTCTCAGCATGCTATTTCTGAAGGAATTCAAAACGCAAAATTGCAAGGTCGTTTTGAAATTCGCCAAATACAGAACAAAACAGTGATTTTTGATGCAGGGCATAACCCGCATGGTGTTGCTTTTTTATTAAATCAATTGCGAAATTTCCTAAAATACAATAAACAGTACACTGAAGTAGTCAGTGTTTTCTCGATGTTGGCAGATAAAGATGTGAAATCTGTCACAGAGTTATTGAAAGACTCCATACAAATGTGGAAAATTGCGGCATTAACTGTCCCGCGTGCTGCTCCAATTGAACAATTGGATCAAGCGCTGCAAGGGCAACATGTGCAGCACTTTGACAGTGTGAAATTGGCTTTTAAATCAGCGCTCGACGAAACAAAGAATAATCAGCTGATTTTGGTATGTGGGTCATTTCATACCTTAGAAGCGGTATGGGAGTATTTGGAAGAATGTCAATGAATAGCAAACAACGTTGGATGGGTGGCGTTGTTTTATTAGGTGGTGGTGTCCTTTTGGCGGCATTACTGCTTAAAGGCAAAGAAGAAATACATCAAAATAATATTAAAGCACCAGAGCTAGTCACACAAAATGTGCAACGCAATGCCGAAGGTGAGTTGGTTCAACTTCAGCCGTTAACGGTTGATGTTGAAACAGAAAAGCGTTTACTGGAACAACAACGTGTAGCACGTGAAAAATCGGTTGCTGAACAAGAAGCTCGTGCGGCCGAATTTTTAGCAATGCAACAGCAAGCCGAAGCAGATGCTGCACGTAAAGCAGCAGAAGAATATGCTGCGTTGAATGCGCACCGTAATGCTGCACAGCAAAGCTCGGATAACATTCCACCAGAATTGGTTGAAGATGAAAAAGCCAAGCAACAGCGAATTGCTGCGGATAAAGCGGCTGAACTAAAGAAGTTGGAACAGCAAAAGCTGCAAGCGCGTACTGAAGCAGAAAAAGCAGCGGCTGCAAAAAAACTGGCTGAGCAAAAAGCCTTAGCAGAAAAGCAAGCACTTGAAGATAAAGCTAAGCGCGAAGCTGAGGCTAAACGTAAAGCAGAAGACGAGCGTAAAGCTGAAGCGAAAAAAGAAGCCGAACGTAAAGCAGATGCTGAGAAAAAAGCGGAAGACAAACGTAAGGCAGATGAAAAGCGTAAAGCTGATGAAGCCAAGAAAAAGGCGGAAGCTGAAAAAGCGCGTGATTTGCTTGAACATGGCGATAAGCAGTGGATGGTACAGGTGGCATTGGCTGCCAATGAAGCCAATGCGGATGCACTGGCTGCTAAGCTTCGTGCCAAGGGCTATAAGGTCACTAAAAGTCCAACCTCTAAAGGTGTGCGAATTATGGTGGGGCCATCTAAAGACCGTGATACTGCCGATGCAGCCCGCAAGAAGATTACTTCAGATGCGAGCCTTGGCATGAAGTCAGCATGGGTGATTGACTGGGTGCCACTCGACAAACGTTAAGATCGGGTTTAATCCAATTGCCTTCACTAAGATGGATTCAACAGTTGCTGTTGAATCCATTTTATATTTTCGGGGCTAAATAAAGGCTCGATATTTTGCCAAATCGGATGAAAACCATAACCGCCATGTTTCATCTCAGCCAAGGCATCTGCGGTAGACCAGTTTTGAAAAATAATGCGGTACATAGCCACACTGGCGCCTGTACGGTCTGAACCATGGTAGCAATGCAATAAAACTTTTTGCTGGTTTTGCTCCGCATGTTGAATTTTGTGCATTACTTTTAGCAAATCTTCTCGGTCAATTGCCCATGTATGAATCGGGATGTGCACCAATTCAAATCCTTGGTTGGACAGTTTTTTCAGGTCTTGATTGCGGGAGCGTAAGTTAATAATCACATCAATTTTCTGTGCTTTTAAACTCTGAACTAAATCTTGATCGGGTTGCTCACTACGAAAAACAGTTTCACTGATTTGATAGAAATTATGCGCAGGTTGGATAGACTGCCCCCAGTGTTGTGGACGCTCTGTCTCGGGCAGCGCAGGCGTAGTCATACAGCCAGAAACACTGATACACAGAGAAAGCATAACAAGATATTTGGTCATAGGATCAGGCTCTGATGGTGTGAGAGTTCAACAGGGTCATGTGCACAAAAGATTTCGATACTTGGTTCAGACTGTGCCAATTGTTGAATTTTATGCAAGTTGCTTAAACGCTGTGCATTATCTTCGGTAAAAAATACTTCTAAGGCATTTAAGCTGCGAAGTTTGTTTTGGGGATTAAGTTCTAGGTGGGAGTAGTAGGCATCCCCGCAGAAGAGTTTCCAACCCTGTTGGGTTTTAATGGCAATGCCACAGTGACCTTCAGTATGCCCAAACAGTGGAATCAAAAGAATCTCATTATGAAATAAGTCAAACCCTTGCACTTGAGTTAAGTTAAACCATGCATCACCGTGAATTGGCTCAATAAAGTGCCAATGGCGATGCTGCTGAAATTGTTGTGTTTTATAACGGGCTTTATTTTTAAATGACTTCAGGTTTTGTGCCGCATTATATTCGTTAGACAGGATATGTACTGTTGCATTGGGAAAGTCGGAAATACCCCCCGCATGGTCAAAATCCAGATGTGAAACCAAAATGTGTTTGACATCCTTTGGGCTAAAGCCAAGTTTTTGGATTTGTGCAATGGCGGTTAATTCTAAGTTTTGTTCAATTTTTCCAATCCGAGCCACCAATTGCCCCAAACGCTGCTTGGTGTGTAGATAGTCTTGTATACCTAAGCCCGTATCAATCAGTACCAGCCCTTGATCTGTTTCAACCAAAAGACAATGGCACACAACCTTAGCTTGAAAACCTTTTTGACCAAAGAGTGGGGCACACACTGGACACATGGTGCCACAATGTAAATGGTGAATGTTATAAATCATAAAGTCATTTTTATCGTATTGTTTTGACTGTTATAGCGGAAGATTTTAGTTTTAACAGTTTGATTTTGTTAAAGAGTCATGTATGCCTGCTTTAAGCAGAAAAAAGCCTGTCGATTGACAGGCTTTCAAAAGTTCAAACCCGGCTCGTCATTGGAGTTTGAAACGATCATACAAGGTGACTCAGAGCGTATTTTTATGGGTTAGTCTCCTCTTTTGATTGCTTGAAGTTCGGTACCCTATTTTTGTTTTCAATGGAGCTGCTCGGTCAAAACCTCGGGCTTCACTTGTCTGCTGCCACAGCAGAATATTTTATCTTTGCTCAGGCTGTGGAGTCAGGCGTAAATACGGGGTAACTGCTTTATAACCTTTCGGAAAGCGCTGTGCGATTTCAGCTTCATCTTTGAGTGACGGCACAATCACCACATCTTCGCCTTGTTGCCAGTTCGCAGGAGTTGCAACTTTGTGGTGATCGGTCAGTTGCAGTGAGTCAATCACGCGTAAGATTTCATGGAAATTACGACCTGTTGATGCAGGATAAGTGATAATCAAACGGACTTTTTTGTTTGGATCGATAATCACTAAAGAGCGGACAGTCAATGTTTCACTGGCATTGGGATGGATAAAACCATATAACTCAGACACTTTACGGTCTTGGTCGGCAATGATCGGGAAGTTCACCGTGGTGTTTTGGGTTGCATTGATGTCTTTAATCCAACCCTGATGCGATTCGACATCATCGACCGAGAGGGCAATGGCTTTTACCCCACGTTTTTCAAATTCATCTTTGAGTTTTGCGGTAAAGCCAAGCTCGGTGGTACATACTGGCGTGTAGTCAGCAGGATGTGAAAACAGTACTCCCCAGCTATCGCCTAAAAATTGATAAAAATCGATTTCGCCTTCGCTCGAAGCCTGTTGAAAGTTGGGTGCGATGTCGCCTAAACGTAAACTCATGTTGAACCTCAAATTATCTTTATGTCTATGGAATGAACATCACTATGGCGCAATTTCTTTTGCATGAAAAATAGTGTTTTATTATTTGTTTATACAAAATATTCATAATTGGTCGGATAGGTGTTCTGTATTTGGGTATGCTAAAGATGACCTCGTTGTTGCTCTAGAGACCGCTTATTTTCATATTTGGTAACGATGTTTAGACGAGATTATTTCTGCTTCTGAAGTGTATCGCTCTATAGAATTGATCGCGTATATGATTGGCTACAATTCTTTTCATGATTGATTTATAGTTGTTTTTTTAAAGTAATTCCACAAAGTATAAAAAACTTGAGTATTAGAACAATGAAAAAAATAGGTATCGTCCTGACTTTAGTGTTATGGGGACTGGAAGTAACCTATGCGCAGAATGGTGGGCAATTGAAACAAGCCCAAGTCAGTACTGCTCGTCAAACGCCACAACAAATTACAGATCAATATCTAGCGTCTCAAAAAAGCCTCAAACAGCGTAAAGCCACCCTTTCACAAGCTCTCGAGCGAGAGTTAACTCAAGGTCAGAATACGAATGCGAGTAATGTCTATAATATTACCTGCGTACAGCTTGTTCCGATTCTTACCGCAATGCGAGTCAATGATGAACAACTCTTGGGTTTCTTACAGAGCATGAATCCAAGTCAGTCCAACAACGGGGTGAAAGCCTCGCTGCGGGAAAATCAAGCGCTTGAAAGCAAAACCTTGAATAACTGCAAACAATTAAAGTCGCTACTTTAAAAAAGACTGTTGAATCCTGATGAGTTCGGATGAAATCTCTATGTCGGCTGTTTAAAATTTGTTACATTAGTTTGCCTTAGATTCGACGGGCTAGAAACAATGAATAGATTTTTTAAATGGTTTTGTGTAAAGCCCTTGTACTTCAAATTTCTAGCACCATAATAACGACTAAGAAAACATATTCATTTGACAAGCAAGATTTAGAGAGTCTATTCATGTTGGCAAGTCTGATCGGAGGAATCTTCGGTACCAAAAATGAGCGCGAACTCAAACGCATGCGTAAAATCGTAGACAAGATTAATGCGCTCGAGCCGACGATATCCGCTCTTGGCGATGCAGACTTATCTGCAAAAACTGAAGAATTTAAACAACGATATAACAAGGGCGAAAGCCTCGATAAATTACTCCCAGAAGCATTTGCCGTCTGCCGTGAAGCAGCTAAGCGTGTCATGGGCATGCGTCATTACGATGTACAGTTGATCGGTGGCATTACCTTACACGAAGGTAAAATTGCAGAGATGCGTACAGGTGAAGGTAAAACCCTGATGGGTACCTTGGCGTGTTATTTAAACGCGATTAGTGCTCAAGGTGTTCATGTCATTACCGTGAATGACTACTTGGCACAGCGTGATGCAGAATTAAACCGTCCGCTCTTTGAATTCTTGGGTTTAAGCATCGGGATTATCTATTCCATGCAAGATCCAACAGAGAAAGCTGAAGCCTATCGTGCCGATATTACCTACGGTACCAACAACGAATTTGGCTTTGACTATCTACGTGACAACATGGTGTTCTCGCTTGCTGAGAAAAAACAACGTGGTTTGATCTATGCCATCATTGATGAAGTCGATTCGATCTTAATTGATGAAGCGCGTACGCCTTTGATTATTTCAGGGCAAAGTGATGATTCTTCACAGTTGTATGCCGCAATCAATAGCATTCCGCCCAAACTGCATGCACAGAAAGAAGAAAAAGTCGCAGATGGTGGTCATTTCTGGATTGATGAAAAACAACGTTCTGTTGAAATGACAGAAATTGGTTTTGAAACGGTTGAAAATGAACTAATTGAAATGGGCTTGTTGGCTGAAGGTGAAAGCCTGTATTCATCGACCAACCTAAACCTAGTTCATCATGTTACTGCTGCCATTCGTGCGCATTACTTGTATCAACGTAATGTGCATTACATCATCAATGATGGTGAAGTGATTATTGTCGATGAAAACACAGGGCGTACCATGCCAGGTCGTCGCTGGTCTGAAGGTTTACACCAAGCGGTTGAAGCAAAAGAAGGCTTAGAAATCCAGCCTGAAAACCAAACGCTTGCAACCACAACCTTCCAGAACTATTTCCGTCTATACAAAAAGCTTTCGGGTATGACCGGTACTGCCGATACTGAAGCAGCGGAAATGAAAGAAATTTATGGTCTAGATGTAGTCATCATTCCGACGCACCGTCCAATGGTTCGTCTCGATCAAAACGATTTAATTTATTTAAATCGTAATGGTAAATACAACGCGATTATTCAAGAAATTCAACGCGTGCATGAGTCTGGTGTAGCCCCAATTTTGATTGGTACAGCAACCATTGAAGCTTCTGAGATTCTCTCGGATAAATTGCGTGATGCAGGCATTCAGCACGAAGTGTTAAATGCGAAACAACACGAACGTGAAGCAGATATTATTGCGCAAGCGGGTGCACCGCGAGCAGTAACGATTGCAACCAACATGGCTGGTCGTGGTACAGACATTCTGCTCGGTGGTAACTGGAAAGCTTTACTGGCAAAAATTGAAAACCCAACCCATGAAGATGAAGCGCGCTTAAAAGCCGAATGGGAACAAAACCATGAAATGGTATTAAGTTCTGGTGGCTTACACATCATTGGTTCTGAGCGTCACGAATCACGTCGTATTGATAACCAGCTTCGTGGTCGTGCAGGTCGTCAGGGTGACCCTGGTGTGTCACGTTTCTACTTGTCACTTGAAGATGACTTAATGCGTATCTTTGCAGGTGATCGTGTTGTGGGCATGATGCGTGCGATGGGCTTACAAGAAGATGAAGCCATTGAGCATAAAATGGTGTCACGTTCGATTGAAAATGCGCAGCGTAAAGTTGAAGCACGTAACTTCGATATTCGTAAGAACTTATTGAAATACGATGACGTCAACAACGAGCAGCGTAAAATTATTTACTCGCAACGTGATGAAGTTTTGGCTGAAAGTACATTACAAGATTACATCGAAGAGATGCAACGTGATGTGATGAAAGGCGTGATTTCTAACTATATTCCACCTGAGTCAATTCATGATCAATGGGATATTGATGGGCTTGAAAAAGCGTTGCGTGAAGATCTTGCGATTGATTTGCCAATCAACCAATGGTTGGAAGATGACCGCCGTTTAGATGAAGAATCTTTGGTTGAGCGTATTACTGATGAAGTGGTACAGCGCTACCGTAGCCGCCGTGAGCAAATGGGCGATGAAACAGCAGTTATGCTGGAGCGTCACTTCATGTTGAACTCGCTGGATCGTCACTGGAAAGATCACTTGGCGGCGATGGATTATTTACGTCAAGGCATTCACTTACGTGGCTATGCACAGAAAAATCCTGAGCAAGAATACAAAAAAGAAGCGTATAACTTATTTGTAAATATGTTGGCGATTATCAAATCGGATGTTGTGACTGATTTATCTCGCGTACATGTACCAACGGCTGAAGAGCTGGCTGAAATGGAAGCTCAAAAGCAAGCTCAAGCTGAAGCGATGCAATTGAACTTGTCGCATGCAGACTTTGATGGTTTGTTGACCGATGATCAAAGCCAATTCGCAGAAGTAGATGCACAATACGAGCCAGTAGAAGAGTTTGCAGCACCTGCGAGCCGTAACGCGCCTTGCCCATGTGGTTCAGGCTTAAAATACAAACAGTGTCACGGTAAAATCTAAACTGTGAACGAGTGAAAAAGCAGAACTTCGGTTCTGCTTTTTATTGGTATGACTGAAAAATTGACGTTAAGATCAATCCAAATACGATTCTGATTACAGCTAAAGCGTTGCATAATGTGAATAGCATTTGCAGTGTTAGGCATTAAATGCTATTTAGTTGCTCATCATCTAAACCTCTAAAGTGGAAAGACAATGAAAAAAGTATTAAAACCAATCATGATTGTAGCTTTAGCGCTTCCAACTTTTGCATTTGCAGATACCACTACCGCAGCTAAAGTTCAACAAGCACGCGGTGCAACCACAGCACCTGCGGCACAAGCCAATGGCAATATTACGGTACAAAGTCCGCGTACAGGGATTCGTTATACCTTTGCCAATCCAAATCAACGCCCAGTGGTTCTGCAAACGGCTGCTATTGCTCCTGTAAATGCAGCAACGGTGAATCGTATTGTGGCTTCAAACCCAGCGCTTTCTCCTGTAAGTCAAGAAAATGCTAAACAAGCGCTTTTGTCTAGCTCAGCACAGCTTGCTTCAAATTAATCAAATGCTGTTGCATAAAACCAATCTTCGGATTGGTTTTTTTATGTCAAAAATGAGTGTGCATTGAAAAGTTAAAGCAAACAAAGTCTTCTGCTCGATTTTTTCTGAAAATTCTAATAAGCTGTGTTTTTTCTAACAAATGAATTGGACGTTTAAAATGCCAGTAGGTGACGTATCAATGCCACAAATGCACGTGGTGAAAGGGGTGAGAATCGGAACGGCTGAAGCTTATGTGCGCTATCAGAACCGACGTGATCTTGTCATTTTCGAATTTGCTGAAGGAACGAATGTTGCGGGTGTTTTCACTCAAAATGCGTTCTGTGCAGCACCTGTGCATGTGTCAAAAGCGCACTTACAAGTGGCGAATCCGCGCTACCTCATTATTAACACTGGTAATGCCAATGCAGGTACAGGCAAGACAGGCATGCTGAATGCTGAGCGTACTTGTGCACAGTTGGCTGAGCTTGCTGGTGTGCAAGCAACGGAAGTGTTACCGTTTTCAACAGGGGTGATTGGTGAACAATTGCCGTTGGAGCGTTTGTTAAATGGATTACAGCCTGCATTAAATAGTTTGAGTGCTGATGCTTGGGATGTTGCTGCTACCGGGATTATGACCACAGACACCACACCAAAAGGTGCATCTGAGCAATTCGAATTGGATGGCGTCACGTATACCATGACGGGTATTTCTAAGGGTGCAGGCATGATTCGTCCCAACATGGCAACGATGTTGGGCTATGTTGCAACCGATGCACCTATCAGCCGTGAGTTGGTTCAGCAACTGTTGAGCGAAACGGTGAATGTTTCGTTCAACCGAATTACCATTGACGGTGATACTTCAACCAATGACTCCTGTATCTTTGCAGCTACGGGTCAAGCGGGTGGTGTTGAGATTAGCTCAACCCAAGATGCACGCTATGCCGTAGTGCTAGATGTACTGACGCGTATGATGAAACGTCTTGCACAACTGATTGTGCGTGATGGTGAAGGAGCAACCAAGTTTATTACGGTTGCTGTTGAAGGTGGGTATGACACGCAAGAATGCTGTGATATTGCTTATAGTATTGCGCATTCACCTTTGGTTAAAACCGCGATTTTTGCGTCAGATCCGAACTGGGGACGTATCTTGGCTGCGATTGGTTATGCTGGGGTTAAAAATTTAGATGTTGAAAAAATCCAAGTTTGGTTAGATGATGTGCAAATCTGTAAGGATGGTGGCGCGGCTGCCGATTACACTGAAGCGGAAGGTGCTCGTGTAATGTCACAAGCTGAAATGACCATTCGTGTAGATCTAGGACGCGGGGCAGCGAAAGACACAGTGTATACCTGTGACTTATCTTATGACTATGTAAAGATTAATGCGGATTATCGCTCTTAATCTTAACGAGTTTAAAAAAAGCCTCCTTTGGAGGCTTTTTTACCATAAGAACTTTTGAATGATTGGTCAAAAGCCGAGAAGCCATTTGGCCAATAAATTAAGTGCGGGACTTGCTTGCCGACAAGCATGAAGGGATGAATGAATGATGAACAATGCGACCAATTTAATTACCAATGACGCAAAATCAATTGTGCAGGCGCATTTGGACCGTTTGGGTGAAACCAAAGACTCAAAGCTCAGTGAAGAACTGAAGCAAAAAAAATTTGCTTTAATCTTGGACGAGTTGAAAAAGCGCGATGCGGTATTGGTGGCGCACTACTATTGCGATCCTGAAGTGCAGGAATTGGCCGAGTTAAGTGGTGGATGTGTTTCTGATTCATTGGAAATGGCCCGCTTTGGTCGTGATCATCCAGCATCAACCTTGGTGGTGGCAGGCGTTAAATTTATGGGTGAAACCTCAAAAATTTTATCACCGAATAAAACCATTCTGATGCCAACTTTAGAGGCCACATGTTCTTTAGATTTGGGTTGTCCTGTTGAAGAATTTAGTCAGTTTTGTGATGCCCATCCAGACCATACAGTAGTGGTCTATGCCAACACTTCAGCAGCGGTTAAAGCTCGTGCTGATTGGGTCGTGACCTCAAGCTGTGCGGTCGAAATTATTGAGCATCTAGACAGTTTAGGTGAAAAGATTATTTGGGCACCCGATCAGCATTTAGGCCGTTATATCCAAAAGAAAACGGGCGCAGACATGTTGCTTTGGGATGGTGCATGTATTGTGCATGAAGAATTCCGTGCACGTGGCATCGCGCAAATGAAAGCACTTTATCCGGATGCGGCAGTTTTGGTGCATCCAGAATCGCCAGAATCTGTGGTAGATATTGCTGATGCCGTTGGAAGTACGTCGCAACTGATTAAAGCGGCACAAACCTTACCCAATGAACGACTGATTGTGGCAACCGATCGGGGTATTTTCTACAAAATGCAACAAGCAGTGCCCAACAAAATTTTGGTTGAAGCGCCAACAGCAGGAGAGGGAGCAACCTGTCGTTCTTGTGCACATTGTCCATGGATGGCAATGAATGAGCTGGATGGGATTTTAGAGGTATTACAGCGTGGCGATCAGGAAATATTTGTAGATCCAGCACTTGCTGAGCGTGCGAAATTACCTTTAGATCGCATGTTGGATTTCAGTGCATCGCTAAAACGTTAAAATTTGTATAAAAAACGCCTGAAACGCTTGATTAATATACATTTGACGTGATTTTTTTATTTTTTTTAAATATAGGTGTTGACGTTATCAAGCGTCACGCCTAGAATGCACACCGTACCGAACGAGATGTTCGATACAAAAGCTGAGATGAATCGGAGCATAGCACAGCCTGGTAGTGCACCTGGTTTGGGACCAGGGGGTCGTAGGTTCGAATCCTACTGCTCCGACCAATTCTTCAAGGCAAGGTTATCCATAATACCTCGTATTATTGGTCATGCGCCTGTAGCTCAGTTGGATAGAGCATCCGCCTTCTAAGCGGATGGTCACAGGTTCGAATCCTGTCAGGCGCGCCATTAGGTAGCTTGGTATTAAGAACCGACACATTATGGTGGATGTAGCTCAGTTGGTAGAGCCCTGGATTGTGATTCCAGTTGTCGCGGGTTCGAATCCCGTCATTCACCCCAACTTTAAAAAGTTGAAATCGGAGCATAGCACAGCCTGGTAGTGCACCTGGTTTGGGACCAGGGGGTCGTAGGTTCGAATCCTACTGCTCCGACCATTTATTGAAATGGTCGAGATAAAGATGCCGCGTTAAGCGGTTTTTTTATGCCTTAAATTTAGTAAGGTGCATAAAAAAGCCTTCGTGACGAAGGCTAAAGATAAAACATAGAACAGAGACGCTTAAGGAATAATAATAATATTCACGCGACGATTCAGCGCTCGATTTTCCTCGCTGCTATTTTCTACCAAAGGTTGTGATGCACCGCGACCCATGCTCTGAATATTTTGAGTTTTAAACCCTGTTTCGATAAAAATCTGGCTAACTGTTGATGCGCGTTTCTCGGAGAGTGTTTGGTTGTAGCTTGGGTCACCAATATTATCTGTATGTCCAACCACTTTAATTTTATTCAAATTATACTGCTGCAACTGTTTAGAAAGCGCTTCGAGTGCGGGTTTTTGAGAAGCTTGAATATCGGATTGATCAAAGCCGAACAATAATTTTTCAGGCAGTCTCAGCGTCCAGCCTTCTTCGGTCAAAGTAAAGCCTTGTTTCTTCAGCATGCGCGCTTGTTTATAGTTGAGGTGCCCTAAACTAAGGCAGCCAGATAAAGCAGTCATAAGACCTGCGATAAGCATAAATTTACAAAGATGTTTTAACATGAGGATTCCTGATCAGGATTTAGGCAAGGTGTGATGTACCACCCTTGAGCTAAGTTTTTGGCTTTATACATGGCATTGTCTGCTTCAGCAATCAAATCTTCAGGCGTTGTTGCACATTTTGAAAAAGCAACGCCAATACTGAAACTAAAATGAATCTGTTGTTGATCAAAAGATAATGGTGCTTTACTGCATTCGATTAAATGCTCACAAATCAGTTCTAGGTGATCATAGTGTTTGATATTACGGAGCAGAATTGCAAACTCATCACCACCTAATCGTGCTACCACATCGTGGCTTCTGACATTCTTTTTTAAGCGTTGAGCCATTTCTTTGAGCACGGCATCACCTGCTAAGTGCCCATACATATCATTAATGTTTTTAAAGTTATTGTTGTCGATAAAAAAAAGAGCTGTCTGGTTTTTCTCAGGGTGCTCAAATTGATTGAACAAAATATTGTAAAAATAATGACGATTCGGGAGTTCGGTTAACTGATCATGCAATGCTTGATGTGATAACTGAGAGTTTTCGCTTTGTAGTTTTTCATTGGTGCGCTGCACCTTATCTAATAAATTATTAAATGCACCACTGATGACGCGAAATTCATAAATGGGGGATGATGGAAGACGTGCTTGATATTGAGTATTAAGATTAAGGCTTTCAACAGTATTGACCATGGGTTGAATTGAGTGCATTAGTTTTTGATAGGTTGAATGTACCAACCACAACATAATCAACAGGATGACAAAAATCCCAGCGGAGAGACAAATCAAGAGTTGAAAGAAAAAGCTCATGAGTTGAGTGGCACTACCGTAAATGATCAATGTCCCGTACTGGTTATTTTGATGTTTGATGGTGCGTGTCACAGGGTGTTTAAAGAAGACCTTATCAAACAGATTTTCCATCCATGCAAACTCAGGTGTAGGTTTGTATGCTTCGGCCAGTGGTTTCCCTTGCAGGTTGATGACTTGAATAGTACGAATTGGATATTGCTGAATATGATTGTTCAGTGTTTGCTGTAGCGTAATACGATCATTGAAAATGACAGCAGGTTGAATTTGCTCACTTAAGGTTGCGCTAAAAATATTAAGGCTTTGTTTGGCATAGGTATTCATGGTGTAGATGGAAATCACCACGAAAATAAAACTACAAATTCCAAGAGTAAGAGCAAAAATCAGCAATTGAGACTGACTAAAAATTTTTTGTAGGGAAGTATTAGAGCTTTTACGAAACATTGACTTAAGGCTCCGTAGATTTTGCTAATAATAAAACGCGTGGGTCAACACGCGCTTGTGACTGGGACAGGCTGGTCAAGTTTACCTTAAAGGAAGTTCGTGTTTTGTTTTGATATAAACAAAATGCGCTGCCTAATTCACATTCAGTATTGTTAGAGCTGAATGTTAGAGGAGCATCTTTTAGGTTATTTATAATATTTTGCTCTTCACGTGGTGTGTAGGTTGAGAAAAAAACAGCATTACACATGACCTTATTTAACTCAGACAAACTGACCGCTTGAATTTGATACGCACTCTTGAGTTGCTGATTGACTTGAATGAACTGATTGGATAATTGGCTGTTATTTAAAATGCATAAAGAAATAGGATTGGGTGTATTCCAACGCACATAGCTCAAAATCGTCAACGTGGTTGCAGGGAGATTTAGTTGTGGCTGTGCCTGTACCTGAGAAATCATTAAACAGGACAAAAGGGTTAAATAAATTTTGTATTTAAAAGCTGTCATTATTCATTTTGCTTGGCAGCGAAAGTGAGCTTATTTTAACGAAAAATAAACAGTGATGGTTAAAATTGCTTTAATAATCGACAAAAATCACATTTTTGACCAAAAAATATGCGCTTGAAATAAAATAATAGAAAAAGGTATTGCAAGGGGTTAGAAATGCTGTAGAATGCACATCCATCGGCGGTGATGTTGATTAAAACTTGTTGAGAAACAAGGATTTAGCCCAAGCGGTAGAATCTGGAAGTCTT
Organism: Acinetobacter johnsonii ANC 3681; assembly: GCF_000368805.1. Classification (NCBI taxonomy): domain Bacteria; kingdom Pseudomonadati; phylum Pseudomonadota; class Gammaproteobacteria; order Moraxellales; family Moraxellaceae; genus Acinetobacter; species Acinetobacter johnsonii. Next base: position 134,383 of record NZ_KB849706.1, read on the forward strand.
GAATAAGTTTAAAAATAATTAACAAAACCAGTTGACTTCTTCTTGAAAGAGAGTAGTATAGCCGACCTAGCTTGCTGATGACGAATCAGCAAGAAGATCATTAAGAGATTATGAAGAACAACTTGTGTGGATTTTTACTGATTGATCGATCGAAAATATTTCATTGATTGAAGGTAAAAATTACTCGAAGTTTATTTGAGAAATATTTGTCAGAAAATTGATGAGCCAAGATTTGTAGCCATAAGCTACTAATGATTTTTAACTGAAGAGTTTGATCATGGCTCAGATTGAACGCTGGCGGCAGGCTTAACACATGCAAGTCGAGCGGGGAGATGTAGCTTGCTACATTTCCTAGCGGCGGACGGGTGAGTAATGCTTAGGAATCTGCCTATTAGTGGGGGACAACATTCCGAAAGGAATGCTAATACCGCATACGCCCTACGGGGGAAAGCAGGGGATCTTCGGACCTTGCGCTAATAGATGAGCCTAAGTCAGATTAGCTAGTTGGTGGGGTAAAGGCCTACCAAGGCGACGATCTGTAGCGGGTCTGAGAGGATGATCCGCCACACTGGGACTGAGACACGGCCCAGACTCCTACGGGAGGCAGCAGTGGGGAATATTGGACAATGGGCGAAAGCCTGATCCAGCCATGCCGCGTGTGTGAAGAAGGCCTTTTGGTTGTAAAGCACTTTAAGCGAGGAGGAGGCTACCGAGATTAATACTCTTGGATAGTGGACGTTACTCGCAGAATAAGCACCGGCTAACTCTGTGCCAGCAGCCGCGGTAATACAGAGGGTGCGAGCGTTAATCGGATTTACTGGGCGTAAAGCGTGCGTAGGCGGCTTTTTAAGTCGGATGTGAAATCCCTGAGCTTAACTTAGGAATTGCATTCGATACTGGGAAGCTAGAGTATGGGAGAGGATGGTAGAATTCCAGGTGTAGCGGTGAAATGCGTAGAGATCTGGAGGAATACCGATGGCGAAGGCAGCCATCTGGCCTAATACTGACGCTGAGGTACGAAAGCATGGGGAGCAAACAGGATTAGATACCCTGGTAGTCCATGCCGTAAACGATGTCTACTAGCCGTTGGGGCCTTTGAGGCTTTAGTGGCGCAGCTAACGCGATAAGTAGACCGCCTGGGGAGTACGGTCGCAAGACTAAAACTCAAATGAATTGACGGGGGCCCGCACAAGCGGTGGAGCATGTGGTTTAATTCGATGCAACGCGAAGAACCTTACCTGGTCTTGACATAGTAAGAACTTTCCAGAGATGGATTGGTGCCTTCGGGAACTTACATACAGGTGCTGCATGGCTGTCGTCAGCTCGTGTCGTGAGATGTTGGGTTAAGTCCCGCAACGAGCGCAACCCTTTTCCTTATTTGCCAGCGGGTTAAGCCGGGAACTTTAAGGATACTGCCAGTGACAAACTGGAGGAAGGCGGGGACGACGTCAAGTCATCATGGCCCTTACGACCAGGGCTACACACGTGCTACAATGGTCGGTACAAAGGGTTGCTACCTAGCGATAGGATGCTAATCTCAAAAAGCCGATCGTAGTCCGGATTGGAGTCTGCAACTCGACTCCATGAAGTCGGAATCGCTAGTAATCGCGGATCAGAATGCCGCGGTGAATACGTTCCCGGGCCTTGTACACACCGCCCGTCACACCATGGGAATTTGTTGCACCAGAAGTAGGTAGTCTAACCGCAAGGAGGACGCTTACCACGGTGTGGCCGATGACTGGGGTGAAGTCGTAACAAGGTAGCCGTAGGGGAACCTGCGGCTGGATCACCTCCTTAACGAAAGATTGACGATTGGTAAGAATCCACAACAAGTTGTTCTTCATGACGATGTATCTGAGGGTCTGTAGCTCAGTTGGTTAGAGCACACGCTTGATAAGCGTGGGGTCACAAGTTCAAGTCTTGTCAGACCCACCAAATCTGACTAACAAGCATTATTAAATGCTGAATACAGAAAAGCAGAGACATTGACTTATTGATAAGCTGGGGACTTAGCTTAGTTGGTAGAGCGCCTGCTTTGCACGCAGGAGGTCAGGAGTTCGACTCTCCTAGTCTCCACCAAATTTCAAGACAAGAAAAGCATGCTTTTCCTTGAAATTTAAGCAAGAAGCTATGCTTCGCGCAGATAGGTTGGATTACAGAAATTAGTAAGTAGATAACTTATTAACTTCTGTGATTTATCACAGTTTCCTGACCTGACGAAGGCTGGAAAAATCATTAACAGAATATATTTGAGTTGAAATAATTTGTTCATACTCGTTTTAGTTAACTTAACAAGCAATTGTTAACGTTGAATGAAATGAGTTACTAGCGAAATTAACTGAATCAAGCGTTTTGGTATGTGAATTGAATTGAAGCTGTACGGTGCTTAAGTGCACAGTACTTCAAACTGTAATGTTGAACGTTCTCACTTGTAGGAACGATCGACTGTTTGGGGTTGTATAGTCAAGTAATTAAGTGCATGTGGTGGATGCCTTGGCAGTCAGAGGCGATGAAAGACGTAATAGCCTGCGATAAGCTCCGGGGAGGCGGCAAATATCCTGTGATCCGGAGATTTCTGAATGGGGAAACCCACCTGTCATAAGGCAGGTATCGTATGATGAATACATAGTCATACGAGGCGAACGAGGGGAAGTGAAACATCTCAGTACCCTTAGGAAAAGAAATCAATTGAGATTCCCTCAGTAGCGGCGAGCGAACGGGGAAAAGCCCATTAAGTCATATAAGTTCTAGTGGAATGCTCTGGGAAGTGCAACCATAGTGGGTGATAGTCCTGTACACGAAAGGGCTTATATGATGATGTCGAGTAGGGCGGGGCACGTGAAACCTTGTCTGAATATGGGGGGACCATCCTCCAAGGCTAAATACTCCTGACTGACCGATAGTGAACCAGTACCGTGAGGGAAAGGCGAAAAGAACCCCTGTGAGGGGAGTGAAATAGATCCTGAAACCGCATGCATACAAGCAGTGGGAGCCGACTTGTTCGGTGACTGCGTACCTTTTGTATAATGGGTCAGCGACTTACATTCAGTAGCAAGGTTAACCGCATAGGGGAGCCGTAGAGAAATCGAGTCTTAATAGGGCGTTTAGTTGCTGGGTGTAGACCCGAAACCGGGTGATCTATCCATGAGCAGGTTGAAGGTTGGGTAACACTAACTGGAGGACCGAACCCACTGTCGTTGAAAAGCCAGGGGATGACTTGTGGATAGGGGTGAAAGGCTAATCAAACTCGGTGATAGCTGGTTCTCCCCGAAAGCTATTTAGGTAGCGCCTCGGACGAATACCATTGGGGGTAGAGCACTGTTTCGGCTAGGGGGTCATCCCGACTTACCAAACCGATGCAAACTCCGAATACCAATGAGTACTATCCGGGAGACAGACTGCGGGTGCTAACGTCCGTAGTCAAGAGGAAAACAATCCAGACCGCCAGCTAAGGCCCCAAAATTATAGTTAAGTGGGAAACGATGTGGGAAGGCATAGACAGCTAGGAGGTTGGCTTAGAAGCAGCCACCCTTTAAAGAAAGCGTAATAGCTCACTAGTCGAGTCGGCCTGCGCGGAAGATGTAACGGGGCTAAAACTATATGCCGAAGCTGCGGATTTGCAATTTATTGCAAGTGGTAGGGGAGCGTTCTGTAAGCCGATGAAGGTGTATTGAGAAGTATGCTGGAGGTATCAGAAGTGCGAATGCTGACGTGAGTAACGACAATGCGAGTGAAAAACTCGCACGCTGAAAGACCAAGGGTTCCAGTCCAACGTTAATCGGGGCTGGGTGAGTCGACCCCTAAGGCGAGGCCGAGAGGCGTAGTCGATGGGAAATTGGTTAATATTCCAATACTTCTATGTAATGCGATGAGAGGACGGAGAAGGTTAAGTCAGCCTGGCGTTGGTTGTCCAGGTGGAAGGTTGTAGGCATGTATCTTAGGCAAATCCGGGGTACTCTATGCTGAGAACTGATAGCAAGCTGTACTTGTACAGTGAAGTGGCTGATACCATGCTTCCAGGAAAAGTCTCTAAGCTTCAGTTACATAGGAATCGTACCCGAAACCGACACAGGTGGTCAGGTCGAGTAGACCAAAGCGCTTGAGAGAACTCTGCTGAAGGAACTAGGCAAAATGGTACCGTAACTTCGGGAGAAGGTACGCTGCCGACGGTGATAGGATTTACTCCTTGAGCTATTGGCAGCCACAGAAACCAGGCCCCTGCAACTGTTTATTAAAAACATAGCACTCTGCAAACACGAAAGTGGACGTATAGGGTGTGATGCCTGCCCGGTGCTGGAAGGTTAATTGATGGGGTTAGCGTAAGCGAAGCTCTTGATCGAAGCCCCAGTAAACGGCGGCCGTAACTATAACGGTCCTAAGGTAGCGAAATTCCTTGTCGGGTAAGTTCCGACCTGCACGAATGGCATAATGATGGGGGCGCTGTCTCCAGCAGAGACTCAGTGAAATCGAATTCGCCGTGAAGATGCGGTGTACCCGCGGCTAGACGGAAAGACCCCGTGAACCTTTACTGCAGCTTGACATTGAACTTTGATCTTACTTGTGTAGGATAGGTGGGAGGCTTTGAAACCGAGACGCTAGTTTCGGTGGAGCCAATCTTGAAATACCACCCTGGTAATATTGAGGTTCTAACTCTGTCCCGTTATCCGGGACGAGGACCATGTCTGGTGGGTAGTTTGACTGGGGCGGTCTCCTCCTAAAGAGTAACGGAGGAGTACGAAGGTGCGCTCAGCGTGGTCGGAAATCACGCGTAGAGTATAAAGGCAAAAGCGCGCTTAACTGCGAGACCCACAAGTCGAGCAGGTACGAAAGTAGGTCTTAGTGATCCGGTGGTTCTGTATGGAAGGGCCATCGCTCAACGGATAAAAGGTACTCTGGGGATAACAGGCTGATACCGCCCAAGAGTTCATATCGACGGCGGTGTTTGGCACCTCGATGTCGGCTCATCTCATCCTGGGGCTGAAGCAGGTCCCAAGGGTATGGCTGTTCGCCATTTAAAGAGGTACGCGAGCTGGGTTTAGAACGTCGTGAGACAGTTCGGTCCCTATCTACCGTGGGCGTTGGAAATTTGAGAGGATCTGCTCCTAGTACGAGAGGACCAGAGTGGACGAACCTCTGGTGTACCGGTTGTGACGCCAGTCGCATCGCCGGGTAGCTATGTTCGGAAGGGATAACCGCTGAAAGCATCTAAGCGGGAAGCCTACCTCAAGATAAGATTTCCCTAGGACTTTATGTCCTCTAAAGAGCCGTTGAAGACTACGACGTTGATAGGTTGGATGTGGAAGCATAGTGATATGTGAAGCTGACCAATACTAATTGCTCGTGAGGCTTGACTATACAACACCCAAACAGTTGGTGTTGTGGTTCAAATCACTGCAAACAACTTGATTTAGTTATAAAGCTAGATA
>NZ_KB849707.1:0-146220 GCF_000368805.1 Acinetobacter johnsonii ANC 3681
AAGATCATTAAGAGATTATGAAGAACAACTTGTGTGGATTTTTACTGATTGATCGATCGAAAATATTTCATTGATTGAAGGTAAAAATTACTCGAAGTTTATTTGAGAAATATTTGTCAGAAAATTGATGAGCCAAGATTTGTAGCCATAAGCTACTAATGATTTTTAACTGAAGAGTTTGATCATGGCTCAGATTGAACGCTGGCGGCAGGCTTAACACATGCAAGTCGAGCGGGGAGATGTAGCTTGCTACATTTCCTAGCGGCGGACGGGTGAGTAATGCTTAGGAATCTGCCTATTAGTGGGGGACAACATTCCGAAAGGAATGCTAATACCGCATACGCCCTACGGGGGAAAGCAGGGGATCTTCGGACCTTGCGCTAATAGATGAGCCTAAGTCAGATTAGCTAGTTGGTGGGGTAAAGGCCTACCAAGGCGACGATCTGTAGCGGGTCTGAGAGGATGATCCGCCACACTGGGACTGAGACACGGCCCAGACTCCTACGGGAGGCAGCAGTGGGGAATATTGGACAATGGGCGAAAGCCTGATCCAGCCATGCCGCGTGTGTGAAGAAGGCCTTTTGGTTGTAAAGCACTTTAAGCGAGGAGGAGGCTACCGAGATTAATACTCTTGGATAGTGGACGTTACTCGCAGAATAAGCACCGGCTAACTCTGTGCCAGCAGCCGCGGTAATACAGAGGGTGCGAGCGTTAATCGGATTTACTGGGCGTAAAGCGTGCGTAGGCGGCTTTTTAAGTCGGATGTGAAATCCCTGAGCTTAACTTAGGAATTGCATTCGATACTGGGAAGCTAGAGTATGGGAGAGGATGGTAGAATTCCAGGTGTAGCGGTGAAATGCGTAGAGATCTGGAGGAATACCGATGGCGAAGGCAGCCATCTGGCCTAATACTGACGCTGAGGTACGAAAGCATGGGGAGCAAACAGGATTAGATACCCTGGTAGTCCATGCCGTAAACGATGTCTACTAGCCGTTGGGGCCTTTGAGGCTTTAGTGGCGCAGCTAACGCGATAAGTAGACCGCCTGGGGAGTACGGTCGCAAGACTAAAACTCAAATGAATTGACGGGGGCCCGCACAAGCGGTGGAGCATGTGGTTTAATTCGATGCAACGCGAAGAACCTTACCTGGTCTTGACATAGTAAGAACTTTCCAGAGATGGATTGGTGCCTTCGGGAACTTACATACAGGTGCTGCATGGCTGTCGTCAGCTCGTGTCGTGAGATGTTGGGTTAAGTCCCGCAACGAGCGCAACCCTTTTCCTTATTTGCCAGCGGGTTAAGCCGGGAACTTTAAGGATACTGCCAGTGACAAACTGGAGGAAGGCGGGGACGACGTCAAGTCATCATGGCCCTTACGACCAGGGCTACACACGTGCTACAATGGTCGGTACAAAGGGTTGCTACCTAGCGATAGGATGCTAATCTCAAAAAGCCGATCGTAGTCCGGATTGGAGTCTGCAACTCGACTCCATGAAGTCGGAATCGCTAGTAATCGCGGATCAGAATGCCGCGGTGAATACGTTCCCGGGCCTTGTACACACCGCCCGTCACACCATGGGAATTTGTTGCACCAGAAGTAGGTAGTCTAACCGCAAGGAGGACGCTTACCACGGTGTGGCCGATGACTGGGGTGAAGTCGTAACAAGGTAGCCGTAGGGGAACCTGCGGCTGGATCACCTCCTTAACGAAAGATTGACGATTGGTAAGAATCCACAACAAGTTGTTCTTCATGACGATGTATCTGAGGGTCTGTAGCTCAGTTGGTTAGAGCACACGCTTGATAAGCGTGGGGTCACAAGTTCAAGTCTTGTCAGACCCACCAAATCTGACTAACAAGCATTATTAAATGCTGAATACAGAAAAGCAGAGACATTGACTTATTGATAAGCTGGGGACTTAGCTTAGTTGGTAGAGCGCCTGCTTTGCACGCAGGAGGTCAGGAGTTCGACTCTCCTAGTCTCCACCAAATTTCAAGACAAGAAAAGCATGCTTTTCCTTGAAATTTAAGCAAGAAGCTATGCTTCGCGCAGATAGGTTGGATTACAGAAATTAGTAAGTAGATAACTTATTAACTTCTGTGATTTATCACAGTTTCCTGACCTGACGAAGGCTGGAAAAATCATTAACAGAATATATTTGAGTTGAAATAATTTGTTCATACTCGTTTTAGTTAACTTAACAAGCAATTGTTAACGTTGAATGAAATGAGTTACTAGCGAAATTAACTGAATCAAGCGTTTTGGTATGTGAATTGAATTGAAGCTGTACGGTGCTTAAGTGCACAGTACTTCAAACTGTAATGTTGAACGTTCTCACTTGTAGGAACGATCGACTGTTTGGGGTTGTATAGTCAAGTAATTAAGTGCATGTGGTGGATGCCTTGGCAGTCAGAGGCGATGAAAGACGTAATAGCCTGCGATAAGCTCCGGGGAGGCGGCAAATATCCTGTGATCCGGAGATTTCTGAATGGGGAAACCCACCTGTCATAAGGCAGGTATCGTATGATGAATACATAGTCATACGAGGCGAACGAGGGGAAGTGAAACATCTCAGTACCCTTAGGAAAAGAAATCAATTGAGATTCCCTCAGTAGCGGCGAGCGAACGGGGAAAAGCCCATTAAGTCATATAAGTTCTAGTGGAATGCTCTGGGAAGTGCAACCATAGTGGGTGATAGTCCTGTACACGAAAGGGCTTATATGATGATGTCGAGTAGGGCGGGGCACGTGAAACCTTGTCTGAATATGGGGGGACCATCCTCCAAGGCTAAATACTCCTGACTGACCGATAGTGAACCAGTACCGTGAGGGAAAGGCGAAAAGAACCCCTGTGAGGGGAGTGAAATAGATCCTGAAACCGCATGCATACAAGCAGTGGGAGCCGACTTGTTCGGTGACTGCGTACCTTTTGTATAATGGGTCAGCGACTTACATTCAGTAGCAAGGTTAACCGCATAGGGGAGCCGTAGAGAAATCGAGTCTTAATAGGGCGTTTAGTTGCTGGGTGTAGACCCGAAACCGGGTGATCTATCCATGAGCAGGTTGAAGGTTGGGTAACACTAACTGGAGGACCGAACCCACTGTCGTTGAAAAGCCAGGGGATGACTTGTGGATAGGGGTGAAAGGCTAATCAAACTCGGTGATAGCTGGTTCTCCCCGAAAGCTATTTAGGTAGCGCCTCGGACGAATACCATTGGGGGTAGAGCACTGTTTCGGCTAGGGGGTCATCCCGACTTACCAAACCGATGCAAACTCCGAATACCAATGAGTACTATCCGGGAGACAGACTGCGGGTGCTAACGTCCGTAGTCAAGAGGAAAACAATCCAGACCGCCAGCTAAGGCCCCAAAATTATAGTTAAGTGGGAAACGATGTGGGAAGGCATAGACAGCTAGGAGGTTGGCTTAGAAGCAGCCACCCTTTAAAGAAAGCGTAATAGCTCACTAGTCGAGTCGGCCTGCGCGGAAGATGTAACGGGGCTAAAACTATATGCCGAAGCTGCGGATTTGCAATTTATTGCAAGTGGTAGGGGAGCGTTCTGTAAGCCGATGAAGGTGTATTGAGAAGTATGCTGGAGGTATCAGAAGTGCGAATGCTGACGTGAGTAACGACAATGCGAGTGAAAAACTCGCACGCTGAAAGACCAAGGGTTCCAGTCCAACGTTAATCGGGGCTGGGTGAGTCGACCCCTAAGGCGAGGCCGAGAGGCGTAGTCGATGGGAAATTGGTTAATATTCCAATACTTCTATGTAATGCGATGAGAGGACGGAGAAGGTTAAGTCAGCCTGGCGTTGGTTGTCCAGGTGGAAGGTTGTAGGCATGTATCTTAGGCAAATCCGGGGTACTCTATGCTGAGAACTGATAGCAAGCTGTACTTGTACAGTGAAGTGGCTGATACCATGCTTCCAGGAAAAGTCTCTAAGCTTCAGTTACATAGGAATCGTACCCGAAACCGACACAGGTGGTCAGGTCGAGTAGACCAAAGCGCTTGAGAGAACTCTGCTGAAGGAACTAGGCAAAATGGTACCGTAACTTCGGGAGAAGGTACGCTGCCGACGGTGATAGGATTTACTCCTTGAGCTATTGGCAGCCACAGAAACCAGGCCCCTGCAACTGTTTATTAAAAACATAGCACTCTGCAAACACGAAAGTGGACGTATAGGGTGTGATGCCTGCCCGGTGCTGGAAGGTTAATTGATGGGGTTAGCGTAAGCGAAGCTCTTGATCGAAGCCCCAGTAAACGGCGGCCGTAACTATAACGGTCCTAAGGTAGCGAAATTCCTTGTCGGGTAAGTTCCGACCTGCACGAATGGCATAATGATGGGGGCGCTGTCTCCAGCAGAGACTCAGTGAAATCGAATTCGCCGTGAAGATGCGGTGTACCCGCGGCTAGACGGAAAGACCCCGTGAACCTTTACTGCAGCTTGACATTGAACTTTGATCTTACTTGTGTAGGATAGGTGGGAGGCTTTGAAACCGAGACGCTAGTTTCGGTGGAGCCAATCTTGAAATACCACCCTGGTAATATTGAGGTTCTAACTCTGTCCCGTTATCCGGGACGAGGACCATGTCTGGTGGGTAGTTTGACTGGGGCGGTCTCCTCCTAAAGAGTAACGGAGGAGTACGAAGGTGCGCTCAGCGTGGTCGGAAATCACGCGTAGAGTATAAAGGCAAAAGCGCGCTTAACTGCGAGACCCACAAGTCGAGCAGGTACGAAAGTAGGTCTTAGTGATCCGGTGGTTCTGTATGGAAGGGCCATCGCTCAACGGATAAAAGGTACTCTGGGGATAACAGGCTGATACCGCCCAAGAGTTCATATCGACGGCGGTGTTTGGCACCTCGATGTCGGCTCATCTCATCCTGGGGCTGAAGCAGGTCCCAAGGGTATGGCTGTTCGCCATTTAAAGAGGTACGCGAGCTGGGTTTAGAACGTCGTGAGACAGTTCGGTCCCTATCTACCGTGGGCGTTGGAAATTTGAGAGGATCTGCTCCTAGTACGAGAGGACCAGAGTGGACGAACCTCTGGTGTACCGGTTGTGACGCCAGTCGCATCGCCGGGTAGCTATGTTCGGAAGGGATAACCGCTGAAAGCATCTAAGCGGGAAGCCTACCTCAAGATAAGATTTCCCTAGGACTTTATGTCCTCTAAAGAGCCGTTGAAGACTACGACGTTGATAGGTTGGATGTGGAAGCATAGTGATATGTGAAGCTGACCAATACTAATTGCTCGTGAGGCTTGACTATACAACACCCAAACAGTTGGTGTTGTGGTTCAAATCACTGCAAACAACTTGATTTAGTTATAAAGCTAGATAAAATATCCAACTCAAATATACCTGTTAATAACTCATTTGATGAAAGTTAGGCACGAAGAGCACTGCTCTGAGGTTAGACCCAACGAATAGTCATAAACAGTTGTGCTGGCGACAATAGCAAGAGTGAACCACCTGATCCCTTCCCGAACTCAGAAGTGAAACCTCTTAGCGCTGATGGTAGTGTGGAGTTATCCATGTGAGAGTAAGTCATCGCCAGCTCATTAATTCAAATCCCCCTCCGCTAATCGCAGAGGGGGATTTTTTTATGTAGGAAGGTTAAAAATATAAATGAGAGACAAGAAGAATATTAGCTAAAAATAGGCTTTAAAATCTAATAGGTTTAGTTTTTATCACTTGAATTTGATGGTTTCTTCTTCACTAAAAGAAATTTTAACTAAGTATCTGTGTGTATTTCAAGCAATTGAACAGCTATTTCATCTATATCCGTTGGAAAAGAATGGCTATAGTTAACTCGTGATCATGCAAAATATGCCAAAACAGGTTTTGATTTAGATTTTAATGTGCTCAATAAAAAAGAAACCCCGACATCCTGTCGAGGTTTCTTTGTATTTCAGTGCTTAGATACAACTCCTGTCATATCTCACATCCTGATGCTCAAACTGATTATTGTTGTTTTAAGTTTGGGAAACGTCCTGTCTCCTGATGTATTTAATATATGCTGTAAGCTGTTTTAAGGCTAGTGGTCACTTTCCTCAGTTTTTGTAAGCTTTGGCTTACACAGATTCATCTTGTTACCAAAGCGGATAACCTTGTACTTATGATTTCTCTACAATGAATGGTGATCGTGCATTTAATGGGGAAGGCAATGCTGAGAAAAAAAGCTTTTTGTTTGTTGATGACAGTGAGTGCATTTTTTGGATTAATCGCATGTCATGCACAAAGACCAGCGGAGTCAGCAGCACAGGAACAACAGGACAGTTCTGCTTCTTTAGGCACATCTATACACCTCAAACGTATTGCTGAATTTAATGAGCCATGGGCATTAGCGGTATTGCCTGATGGGCGATTATTAATTACTGAAAGATCAGGACAGTTGATTTTATTTAATCCTATAGATCAGACAAAGACTCTCATTAGGAATATACCTAAAGTGGCTTATGGTGGTCAGGGCGGATTAGGCGATATTGCTTTACATCCTGAGTTTGCACAAAACCATCAAATTTATCTTAGCTATGCAGAAGCAGGGCAAGGTGGTTATGGTGCGGTTGTGATTCGTGCTGATTTGAATTTAAATCAGGCGCAGCCACAATTAGACAACCTTAAAATGATATGGAAACAAGCACCGAAGGTGCGTGGGCAGGGGCATTATGCACATCGGATGTTATTTGATGGTGCAGGAAAATTATGGATTAGTTCAGGAGAACGGCAAAAATTTGATCCTGCACAAGATTTGACATCGAACCTTGGAAAAATTATTAGTTTGAATGATGATGGTTCGGTTGCCTTAGATAATCCATTTCAGACGCAGGGGGATATCGCAAAACAAATATGGAGTTTGGGGCATCGTAATTCTTTAGGAATGGCTTTGGATGCCAAAAAACAACTGTGGGTGGTTGAGATGGGACCTAAAGGTGGGGATGAACTCAATTTAATTCAAAAGGCTAAAAACTATGGTTATCCAATCGTTTCGAATGGTGATCATTATAGTGGTTTGAATATCCCTGACCACGCCACGCGGCCTGAGTTTGAAGCGCCAAAATTAGATTGGACCCCTGTAATTTCTCCATCGAGTTTGATTTTTTATACGGGACAGATGTTTCCAAAGTGGCAGGATAAAGCCATCATTGGTGGGCTTTCATCTGAAGCGTTAATTATTGTAGACAGCACAGCACAGCCAGTAAAAGAAATCCAACGGATAGATATGAAAGAACGTATCCGTGGTTTACAACAAGCGAAAGATGGCAGTATTTGGGTGATTGAGGATGGGAAGCAAGCTGATTTAATTCAGCTGCTTTCACATTAATCACCCAAACAGAGTGTTGCTAAGAAAGACAGTCTTAAAGCGCAGCATGTCGATCGGCATTAAAGACATTGGCTTGGATCTGCATCAGTTTTCGTTGTCCTTGTTTACCATTCATCCGCCAATGGGCAATTTTAATATTATCGATCAAGGCTACATCCCCTTTTTGCCACTGGAGCAAGAGTGCATCGTGATATAAGGTTTCAAAGAAGTGTTGTTTTTCCTGATCGGTCCATTCAATTTTTTCACCTCCATGAGTGAAAAGTTCCCATGACAGTTGCATACAATTAGCCATGGGGTCTGGTTGAAGCTTCCCTCGCTTCTTAAAGCTTTTTTGTGCAGCTTGATGGGCAAAAGAATTGGTATTGTTTGCAAAAGCCCATGGCTGGATCATCGGCTTTTGAGTGTTCGGGTGTATGACAACGAAAGGTGAGCGTTTTAAGGTAAGTTTGGTTTTTTTATTTGGTTGTTTGTTGAAACGAAAGGGCCTTTTGTTTAATAGCAAGCGATCAAATAGATTGAGTTTACGTGTTGAAATATAAGAAAAATGATTCCATGCGCCTAAGTATTTTTGTTGTACGCTGACTGGAAAATGAGCCCAAATTTTTTCGAGGTTATTAAACCCTGTTTCGAGCACATGGTTCGCAGGTTCTTGGCAAAACAAGGCAATATAACGTGAGCGGGTCGAATGTAGGCCACCTTCGACATGTGGACCTTGAATTGAGTTTTCAACAGAGCCTAATTGTACCGTATTGCAGTTGAGGTAAGGTCTATCATCACCTGTACGATTCTCGCTATATTTACGAATGAAAGAGGCAAACCAACCTGATTTTTTAGGCGTAAATGTATGCCAAGGTTCAAGCTGAAAATGATGTTCGATCAACTCATGAAATTCATAGTGACGTTGTAATTTAAAGCCACGAAATAATAAGATGCCGTACTGATGCAACGCTTGCATAAGTTCTGTGCGATGGACTCTAACATAGGCGGCTAGAGCATCTAAATCTGTATATTCGGGGTCAGCGACATAAATTTTGCAATAATCATTTAAAAGTATGGTGTTTAGTTGCATGTGAATGGTCTCTATTGTTGTTTTTTTAATTTATTGTATGGACTGAAGCATTTTGGTTGAAGCAGCAGATGTTCAGTCGGCGAGAGTATAAAGTGTAGTTCGAACAGCAGATGTAATATTTGGTTGTGCAGAAGAACATGCCGACAAACGGTGAAGAGGATGATGGTTTATGCATCATAAAAGTATGATTATATGAACCGTTCAAAGCATTGAAAATAATAATGGAGTGGGGAATGCCTAGTACACAAATTCATGTTCGAAAAAAATATAGTGTCGATGAAGAGCAAGCCATAATGGAGGCGGTTCATAGTACTTCCTCAATATGATCGTAATATTCGTTTAGTCGTACATGAACCAGACCACTTTGCTTGTCCTCTTCATTTAACACAACCAGCTTCTTTTACTTGGATTGAAATTGATTGCTTCGTAGGAAGGTCGATAGAAACCAAGCGAAAACTTTATCAGCAATTGATACATCATTTAGCACAGTTAGGTATCCCAAAAGACGATGTCTCTATCTTAATTCGAGAGTCTCAGCTAGAAAATTGGGGAATACGTGGTGGTAAGGCAGCCTCTGATGTTGACTTGGGGTTTGATGTTAAAATTTGAAGATAATTAAAAAGCCCCCGACATCCTGTCGAGGGCTTTTTAAATTCTTTCAAGCGGTATAACTCCTTCCTGTCCTACCGATCAGCATCCTACTGTGTATGTTGCTATTTTTGTTTTTCATCTGAGACATCCTGTCTCTGTATGATTTAACTATAGCGTCGATGCTGTTTATTGAAAAGCCGACAAATATTTAAGTTACTGTAAGCAATAGCGTACAGAAGAATCTCATGCTTATGCACTGACATATTTAATGAGTTTATCAATTGCTGCTTTTAGATTCTTCTCATCAAAAGGATTTGGTTCAAAATCTTCGGTTTTATTGCGTGAAAAAATATCTCGAATTTCAATCACCGCATTGGTATCGACCAGACCGAGCTGAGTACCGACTTGGCGAATTTGGTCGATGGAGCGTGAGCCATTGGTACCACCATAACTGATATAGGCCGCAGGTTTACCTTGCCATTCTTTGCCTAAGTAATCTAGGGCATTTTTAAGCGCAGGGCTATAACCATGATTGTATTCGGGGCTAATGAAAATAAAGGCATCACCTTGGGCAATGTGGTCGGCCCATGCTTGTTGTTTGGGTTGATCATAAATCCCTGTCATTGGGGGATTTTCACCTGAAAAAATTGGCAAATCCCACTCTTTTAAGTCGATCAACTCGAGTTGGTCCGTATTGAGTTCAAGTTGTTCAAAGCCTTTTTGTACCCATCGCGCAACTTTAATGGCAGTCCGACCTTCGCGAACACTGCCTATAATGACCTGAATTTTCATGAAAAATCCTTGGGAAATAAATGTGATTACGCTACGGTAGTATGAAAATTAGGCTTTGCATAGATTGAATATGTATCTGATTGACCAATGTTTGAGGCATTAAAAAAGCCCCCGAAGGGGCTTTGGCTGACACACAGATAATCGATCTGTGGCTTTACATAATTTTGATGCCTTGTTGGCCAGCAGGCGTCACTTTGAAGATTTCAACTTCAAAAGTAATATCTTTACCTGCCAATGGATGGTTAAAGTCGACTTCGGTGATGTCATCACCTACAGTTTTAACCACACCATAAAGGCTTTGTTTGGCTTTGTCTTCAAACTCGATCATGTGCCCTTCAATAGGACGCTGTTCAAATTTTACTGTATCAAACTGTTGTACGTTTTCAGGATTCCACGGGCCAAAAGCATCTTCTGGTGGTAGGCTCACTGTACGACGGTCGCCAGCACGTAAACCGAACAGTGCTTTTTCAAAACCAGGGAGTAAGCTGCCATCCCCCATCACAAGGCTCACAGGCTCTTCACGGCTACGTGTGTTATCAATTTCTACGCCATTTTCAATGCAAACAGAAAAATGTAACTCTACTTTTGAACCTTCGCTTACGCGAGTTTCTTCATTGGGATTAATAAAATCAGTCATGGTTTACTTCGGCACGTTGGATACGGTTTTTTTCGAGAAAAAAGGTATCGATCAACAAAAGGATCGTTCCTAGCGTAATCGCACTATCTGCAATATTAAACGCAGGGAAGTGGCTGTTTTGATAGTACACATGAATGAAATCAACCACATAGCCTAAGCTAATACGGTCAATGAGATTCCCTATAGCACCACCTAAAATAAGGGCAATCGCGATGGGCAGCACTTTCACGGTTTTGGGCATACGCATCAGCCAAAACAGAAAAATGACAGACACAATACCTGCAAGAGAGGTAAAGAAATAGCGTTGCCAGCCGCCCGCATCGGACAAGAAACTAAAGGCTGCGCCATAGTTATGCAATAAAGTCCAATTTAAAAAGGGCAGGACTGGTACTGGATCTGCATAATTCAGATGGGTACTGGCAATCCATTTGGTCCATTGATCTAAGACAATGGCTAGAATAGCCAAACCTACCCACACCAAATTGTGCGGATAGAATTGGAATAAGCCCTTTTTATGTTGTGGGTTAGGCATACTTTCTCTCTTCGCCTTGGCCTGTAGGAAGGTTGATAATACAACGACCACATAGACCTGGATGTGTAACATGTGTATTCACATCTGGCAGAACATGCCAGCAGCGTACACATTTTTCACCATCAGCCGCCGAGACTTGAACATTCAGACCTGCCAGATCAGAGGCTTCACCCTGAGTTGCATCGAATGCATTGACCAAGACCTGTGAAGTGATCATAACAAAACGAAGTTCATCATCTAAACGATCCAGTACGTCCTTGAGTTCTGCATCTGCCCACAGTTCAACTTTGGCAGAGAGATTTGAACCCACGATTTTCGCGGTACGCGCAGTTTCGATGAACTTGTTCACCGCAGACTTCACCGCAATCAGGGTCTGCCAATCGGCTTCAGACAACAAGTTTGCTTTTGAAGCCACAGGAATGTCATACCATTCCGCAGTGAAAACGTATTTCTCAGTTTGTTCTGGAATCAGTGGCCATGCTTCTTGAGCGGTAAAGCTTAAGATTGGTGACATCCAACGTACAAAGGCTTGCACCAAATGATACAGCGCAGTTTGAGCCGAATGACGCGCTTGTGAATCGGCTTTGGTGGTGTACTGACGGTCTTTGATGATGTCGAGGTAGAAACCACCCAAGTCATTGATACAGAAGTTGGTCAGCGCATTCGCCACGATATGGAAGTTCATATCTTCATAGGCTTGCTGAATGGTTTTTTGTACGTCCGCTGCGCGTTGCAAGATGTATTGATCGAGTGCGATCAATTGATCGACAGGAAGTGCATCCGTCGATGGTTTGAAACCATTTAAGTTCGCTAACAAGAAACGCAAAGTATTACGAATACGACGGTAACCATCTGATGCACGGTTAAAAATTTCTTTACCTGCGGTCATTTCATAACGGTAATCGGCCGATGCAATCCAGAAACGTAAGCCGTCTGCACCCATATCTTTAATAATGTCTTGTGGGGTGATGATGTTGCCCAAAGATTTTGACATCTTACGGCCTTTTTCATCCACCACGAAGCCATGGGTCAGTAAGCCTTTGTACGGCGCACGTTCATTGATGGCAATTGAGGTGAGCAATGAAGACTGGAACCAACCACGGTGTTGGTCTGAACCTTCAAGGTATAAATCAGCAGGATCGGTGAGTTCTTCGCGTTCACGCAGCACGGCATAGTGCGTTGTGCCTGAGTCGAACCACACGTCTAAAGTGTCACGCACACAATTGTACTGTTCCGCTTCATCCCCGATAAAGTCTTTCGCTTCACGGTTATACCAAGCATCAATCCCTTCTTGTTCGATCAACTTCGCGACTTCTTCGATCAACTCGGCTGTGCGCGGATGGAGTTCGTTAGTGTCTTTATGCACGAAGAATGGGATTGGCACACCCCACGTACGTTGACGCGAAATACACCAGTCTGGACGACCTTCGATCATGGCTTGAATACGATTTTTACCCCAATCAGGCACAAAGCTGATCTCATTTTCAATCGCATTTAAAGCGTTTTGACGCAGACCTTGTGCATCCATGCTGATAAACCACTGTGGGGTCGCACGGAAGATAATCGGCGTTTTATGGCGCCAGCAGTGTGGGTAGCTGTGTTTGATCGGTTGATGTGCCCATAAGCGACCAACTGCACCCAAAGCTTCAATGATTTTTGGATTGGCTTTGTAGATGTGCTCGCCTGCAAAAATCGGTGAAGTTGGTAAATACACACCATTACCGCCCACTGGGTTTTCAACTGTTAAGTTGTACTGTAAGCCAACTTTATAGTCGTCTACACCATGGCCAGGTGCCGTATGTACCGCCCCCGTACCGCTAGTTGCAATCACGTGTTCACCTAAAATCACAGGCACTTGGCGATCGGTCAGCAACGGGTGCTGTAATAATAGGTTTTCGATTGCTGAGCCGTTAAAATCAGCTAGAACCACAGGGTTTTCAAGCTTATAACGCTCAACTGCCGACTCAACCAAGTCTTTGGCTAAAATAAAGTTTTGCACACCACGGTCGGTGCTAACTTGAACAAGTTGATAGTCAATTTCAGCATGGACGGCAACCGCTTGGTTTGCAGGCAAAGTCCAAGGTGTGGTGGTCCAAATTACGATATCTGTTGCCGCTTCTACGTTGAGATTTAAACGTGCGCTTAAGTCTTTTAAGTCGACAACCGTAAAACCAACGTCAATCGCGTCAGATTTTTTATCTTCATATTCCACTTCTGCTTCAGCCAAAGCTGAACCACAGTCTAAACACCAGTTCACAGGTTTAAGACCTGGTTCGATATGGCCTGCTTTAGCAATTGCACCAACAGAGCGCACAATGTCTGCTTCCTGCTTAAAGTTCATGGTCAGGTAAGGGTTGTCCCAGTCACCAAACACACCCATACGCACAAAGTCTTTCTTTTGTAGTTCAACTTGGGTGTAAGCATATTCACGGCAGGCTTTACGGAAAGTAGAAGCATCCACCTTCACGCCCACTTTACCGACTTTCTCTTCTACTTTCAGTTCAATCGGAAGGCCGTGGCAGTCCCAACCTGGTACATAAGGGGCATCGAAGCCGTCGAGAATACGACTTTTAATAATGATATCTTTTAAAACTTTATTGACCGCATGACCCAAGTGAATTTGGCCATTTGCATAAGGAGGACCGTCATGCAGGACATATTTTTTCTTGCCAATACGCGACGCACGAATCTGCTGATAAATGTTGTCGGCATACCACTCTTCTAACCATTTTGCTTCACGCACCGCGAGGTTTGCTTTCATGGCAAATTCGGTACCTGGGAGGTTGAGTGTGGCTTTATAATCCACTGCATTTTCAGTAGTTTGCTTATCGCTCATGCAAGATGTCTTCCAATTTAATCAGCGGCTCGGCTGACGCGTTTTACATAAAATTGATTGGTATTTAAAAGGGAAATGTGGGGGTGTTTTGGCGGAACTCAAGCAGTTTCACCACATCATCATCAATTCCCGCTTTTAGTGCTTCCAGCGAAGGGTAGTTCTTTTCACCATGTAAATAGTTTAAGAAAGTGACCCGCATTAACAAGCCATACAGATTAGCAGAAACATCAGGGAAATGTACTTCTAATCGCCATTCTGGCTGTGCTTGTTGAATGGCTGGACGTGTTCCGACATGACCTGCACCAAAAAGCGCTGAATGGTCATATCCTGCAACCCCTAATCGATTAGGGTGGTCTGCTTTCACTTTGTCGCGTAAAGACGTGGTTTCACACATCACATCTACGCCATAAATGCCGTTTAAACAGGGTTTATGTCGGTTTAAACGTACATTAATGGTTGGAAAATCAAGGGTTCGGCCAATTTGGTCGCCATATTGTACGCGACCCGTAATGCTATAAGGGCGCCCTAATAACTGAGCAGCCAGCGCCAAGTCCCCTGCGGCCAGTGTTTGGCGAATCCGAGTTGAACTGACGCGTTCACCTTCTGAGAGGATGGTTTCTAGATTGTGGACTTGAAAACCATAGTTTTCTAGAAATTCGCTGTTGCCTTGGCGGTTTTTACCAAAGTGAAAGTCATCGCCTAAAACCAAACTTTGGGCATTGAGTTTTTCTTTTAAAATATCGGCAAATTGTTCTGCACTTAAACTTCGGAAGCTGTTGTCAAATTTCGCGACCGCAATATAGTCCACACCCAGCTCAGTTAAATATTCGACTTTCTCACGCAATGATGAAATACGTGGTGGAGCATCATAACCTTTAAAAAATTCAAGTGGTTGAGGCTCAAAAATCATCACCACTGTTTTTAGATTTTGTTGTTTTGCAACGGCTTTGAGCTGATGAATCATGGCTTGATGACCCAAATGCACCCCGTCAAAATTACCGATGGTGACAGCGGTTTTTTCTAATTGGCTATTTGAAGGCAAAGCATTTAGACGGAGCAGCTTCATGGGCAAATCAAGTGCTTGGAATTAAGAACGGCTTATATATTGCCATATTCTTGGGCATTCGTCTTGTGGTTGTTTTTTGACAACGCAAAATTTAGTGCAAAGCATATTTATATCAATTTTATTGATTTATTTAATATAAATTAATCAATTTTTCTTATTTATAAATTTGATTAGTATAAATGTAGATTTTAAATGAGGCCGAACTCATGCAAAAACCATTTACACAACTTGGACAGCGCCACAATATCATTCGTCAATTCACCCCCAACTGGTTCACTGTCAGTATGGGAACAGGTGTTGTGGCATTAATTGTATCAGAGTTTCCGATGTTAAAGGCACTCACATGGCAACTCGGCACAGGGCTGTGGTATTTCAATATTTTATTGTTCGCACTTTTTAGTGTGCTATATGGCTTACGTTGGGCATTTTATCCGCACGAAGCCAAACAGATTTTTCAACATCCAAGCATGAGTCTATTTTTAGGGACGATCCCGATGGCGCTGGCCACCATCCTCAATGGCTTTTTAAAGTATGGTCAGCCTATTTATGGCGACACAGCTGTACAGATTGCGCAAACGCTCTGGTATGCAGATGTAGTCTTGGCGCTCTTGGTGGCGTGGGCAGTTCCTTTTGCCATGTATCGACATCAGGAGCATGCTTTACAGCAGATGACTGCGGTGTGGTTATTGCCGATCGTGGCCTGTGAAGTTGCAGCCAGCAGTGGTGGTTTATTGCTGGGGCATTTGGCCGCTGATACTCACGCCGTTGCGATTTTATTGGGTAGTTATGTGTTGTGGGGTGTTTCAGTATTACCCGCCTTTGCAATTTTAACGATTTTAATGTTGCGTTTGGTCTTACATAAATTGCCTGAAAAAGAGTTGGCGGTCAGCAGTTGGTTGGCTTTGGGACCGATAGGCACTGCTGCTTTGGCATTATTGGTTTTGGGGCATCAGGCACCGACGTTGATGGCGAGTTTGGGCTTAGCCCAACTGGGTCAGTTCTTTCAGCAGACGGGGATTTTGGCCAGTTTAATCCTGCTGGGTTTTGGACTGTGGTGGTTGGGAATTGCGGTACTGACGACTTTGCACCATGCCAAACAGGACTTGCCGTTTAATTTGGGTTGGTGGGGACTGACCTTCCCATTGGGCGTATATACGCTCGCAATCTTAACCTTAGCCCAACAACTCAATTTGGCCTTTCTGTATGCCGTTGGCTATGCTTTTGCAGCCATACTGATGTTGTTATGGAGTTTGGTCGCAACCAAAACGGCACACGGTTTTTATCAAGGTTATTTGTTCTTTTCGCCGTGCTTAAAAACCTATTTAGAACAGCAGTATAAATGAGGTCTACAATCCTTTCAGTTTTAAGCGCCATCTGATCTTATGTCGGTTGTTTGAGTAGAGACCAGAGGCGCTTTTCTTTCGGATGGATTTGTTTTCTAATGGCACGCATGAAGTCTGTTAATTGAGTATTTTATGTCAGATGTTGCACTAATCATGGCTTTGCCGAATGAGTCTAAAGGATTGTTTGAGCAAGTAGGGATTGAAGTTCATTACAGCGGTATTGGTAAAGTCAACGCGGCCTATAAAGCATTTGAAGTGATTCAAAAAACAGGCTGTAAAACCCTAATTAATTTAGGTACAGCAGGCAGTACGTATTTTGATAAGCATGAATTGGTTGAAGTCTCTCAATTTGTACAACGTGACATGGATGTCTCTCCACTGGGCTTCGCTGTCGGTTTTACCCCATTTGACACCATGCATCCTGCGGAAATTCCCTTAGAACCGTTTTTCCAACAACTCCGTACCGGCATCTGTGGAACAGGGGATAGCTTTGAAACAGGTAAGCCCAAAGTACCGTGTCATTTGGTTGATATGGAAGGATATGCGCTGGCAAAGGTCTGTAAAAAACAGGGTGTCCGTCTGATTTCGGTCAAATATATTTCAGATGGTGCCAACGACACCGCGCATTTGGACTGGGAAGACAATTTGTTATTGGGAGCTCAGAAATTATTAGCATTATTTGAAAGTATCTGAGGCTTTGATTCTGTCTTTTTCAATTCGGCGACCATAGAGTGCTATGGTCGTATGCCAAAATTACTCAGCTTTGAATAATTCAGACGGTGTTCGCGGGATCACGCCATACAGCATCATATGCACGGTATGTTGAATGACTCGTTGTTGCATACTGCGGTTACGTAGGGTTTTACCTGTTACCATTTCCATTTGCGTGGCAAAATCAGCATAGTTTTGTGTTAATGCCCAAATGTTGAGGATTAACAGCTCAGGGTCTATTTCAGTTGAAATTTTACCTTGCTCTTGCCAATTGCTAATGACTTTGGCTTTACGTTTGACCAACTTCTTTAAAGGCCCTTTGA
This sequence comes from Acinetobacter johnsonii ANC 3681, assembly GCF_000368805.1. Taxonomy (NCBI): domain Bacteria; kingdom Pseudomonadati; phylum Pseudomonadota; class Gammaproteobacteria; order Moraxellales; family Moraxellaceae; genus Acinetobacter; species Acinetobacter johnsonii. The sequence goes on from NZ_KB849707.1 coordinate 17,218, forward strand.
GGATTTCCAAAATATGCGGAGCCCCTTGGATCACTTCTAACGCAAACAAGCGAGATGCTTTCGGTTGAGTCCGAGAAACCTCAATCTTTTGCAATAAGTAGTTGGTGATCGCTTCTTCCGGCTCTAAGTCGGCTTCTAACATTTGTAGTGGGGCTAACCATTTTTGTAAAACCGTCGTTAAAACTTCAACGTACAAAGCTTCTTTATTTTCATAGTAATAGAAAATATTCGATTTGTGCATTTCAGCAATCTGTGCGATTTCATCTAAGCTTGCTCCATTAAATCCATAGAGCGAGAAGACGTCTAGTGCAGCATTCAGCAGCTGGTGGCGTTTTTGAGTACTCTTTTTCTGTTCCATTCTCTAATTTAAAAAACAATAAAAAGGGGGAAGGATAAATTGTACGGCAAATCATCAGATTTGTGCACAAAGTGGAAATTTAATTTTTTGAATAATGATCATTTATTCTGTAGATTGGCTCTTAAAGTGCGATAAATTCTAAAAGTTGTCCAATAAAATATAATTATATAAAAACTATTTTGTCTAAACTATATGAAATGATTCAATGTGAAGTGGTATGTTTTGATAAAAATAACGTGAAATTTATTGTATTATTTAAAATAAAGTATGCTCAATTCATATGATGGTCTTGTGTTTTTTTACTGAAATTCAGCATAAAAAATCCTTAGCACCCCCAAGCTAAGGATTTTTTAGTCTACTTATGTGGCTAAAACTGCATTTAACACCTGCTGCTCAAGGGTATTGAACTGCATATCTTTAACGCGAGGGCGGGGCAGGTCGACTTGAAACTCTTTGGCAATATGGCCACGGTCTAGCAAAATAATCCGATCTGCCAGTTGAACGGCCTCACTGACATCATGGGTGACTAAAATGGCGGTAAAGCCCTGTTCCGTCCATAATTTTTCAATCAAATTCTGCATGTCTAAGCGGGTTAGGGCATCGAGTGCACCCAAAGGTTCATCGAGCAATAAAATCCGCGGTTTATGCGATAAAGCCCGTGCTAAAGCGGTCCGTTGACGCTGTCCCCCAGAGAGCTGCGAAGGCCAAAGCCCCGCTTTTTCTTTGAGTCCGACTTTTTCTAGCAGACCCGAGGCAGTGGCATGTTGTTGTTTCGGCAACCCCAGTTGTACGTTTTGTTCAATTGAGCGCCATGGTAACAGTCGTGGATCTTGGAACATGACCCGTATATCGTCTGCGGTAATCCCTTCGCGGAGGTGTCGTGCGGACTTAAACTTAATTTCGCCGTAGCTTTGTTGTTCTAAGTTAGCAATCAGGCGCAGCAGGGTACTTTTACCACAACCACTGCGTCCGACAATGGCTAAAAACTCACCTGGCTGAATATGCAGATCTAAGTCTTCAAGGACTTTAACTGAGCCATAAAACTTATGCAGTTGTTCGATAATAATTTCGGCCCCAAGCACCGCTTGAGGATTGATGTCTTGATTGTGATTTGGTAGCGACAGAATATTGGCATGGCGACCAAGGCTTAAATCAGTCATCTCAAACTCCTTATTTTTGGTATCCTGCATGCCAGCGCAGCAGGTATTTTTCTAATGTGACGGCCAATACATCAGCCAATTTTCCAAGTAGGGCATATAGTAAAATCCCCACCAAGACGATGTCGGTCTGTAAAAATTCACGTGCATTCATGGTCATATAACCGATGCCGGCTTGGGCTGAAATGGTTTCGGCAACGATCAGCAGAACCCAAACCAAACCCAGTGAAAAGCGTAGTCCGACTAAAATAGAGGGCATCGCACCCGGTAAAATAATTTCTTTGTATAATTGCCAACGGGTCAAACCATAGCTTTTCCCCATTTCAATCAGTTGTGGATCTACCGAACGTATGCCGTGATAGGTGTTGATGTAAATGGGAAAAAAGACCCCGACCGCAACCAAGAACAGCTTGGCGGTTTCATCAATCCCGAACCATAAGATCACCAACGGAATAAGTGCCAGTGCAGGAATGTTTCGGATCATTTGTAGGGTGGTGTCGAGTAGGGTTGACGCCGTTTTCGATGAACCATTTAACAAACCCAGAAAGAGCCCTAACCCCCCACCCACCAATAGGCCGAGTAAGGCACGGCCTGCACTAACTTGCACATGCTTCCATAGTTCACCACTCAGTAGCAGGTGCCAAAAAGCAGTAACCACTGCCGTTGGTGCAGGTAAAATCCGACTTTCTAAAATTCCTGTGCTGGAGGCAATTTGCCAAAGCACAATCAAGCCGATAGGAAAGAGCCAAGGCAGCAATAGCTGCCCTAACTGAGTTCCACGTGAAACCTTTTCCTGTTGGAGGGTTTGCACTGAAACAATTTTGGACATTAGGCAGGCTCCTGAACCACTTTAGTTTTTTTGTTTTCATCGGGTATGTAGTTGTTTGCCACAATCTCACCAAAGGGGCCTGTTAAATTTGGTTGTGCTAACTTTGTTTGAGTTTCAAGCGGCAGGAGTGGGAACACCAACTCGGCAAAACGAATCGACTCTTCAAGATGTGGATAGCCTGAGAAAATAAAGGTGCTGATGCCCAAGTCGGCATATTCTTGAATACGGGCTGCAACCGTTTCAGGGTCGCCGACCAATGCCGTACCTGCACCCCCACGAACCAGACCTACGCCAGCCCAAAGGTTTGGGGACACTTCAAGTTTGCTGCGGTCACCATTGTGTAGTTCAGCCATGCGACGTTGACCGACCGAGTCCATGCTCTTAAATTTGGCTTGTGCCGCAGCAATGGTGGCATCATCGACATACTGGATGAGCTCTTCCGCCGCTTGCCATGCTTGTTCATTGGTTTCACGCACAATCACATGCAGACGAATACCATAGTTGAGCGTACGACCTTTGGCTTCAGCTTTGGCACGGACAGTGTCAATTTTGTCTTTAACTGCAACAGGGGGTTCGCCCCATGTTAGATACGTGTCAACCTGATCAGTGGCTAACTCGATGGCATCATCCGATGAGCCGCCAAACCAAAGTGGAGGGTAGGGTTGTTGCACAGGCGGATACAGCAGTTTGGCATCATCTACGTTTAGACGTTTGCCGTGAAAGGTAAAGCTTTCACCTGTATGGGAGCGGGTTAAAATCTCACGCCAAATTTTGACGTATTCATTGGCAGTTTTATAGCGAGTCGAGTGGTCTTCATAAACGCCATCGCCTTGCAGTTCTTTTTCATCGCCACCTGTCACCAAGTTCAATAAAACCCGACCATTGGAGAGACGGTCAAAGGTGGCTGCCATCCGTGCAGCCAGTGCCGGAGTGGTCACGCCTGGACGTAATGCAACCAAGAATTTTAATTTTTTTGTGGCATCAATCAGACTGGCTGCGGTCAACCATGGATCTTCACATGAACGACCCGTTGGAATCAGTACACCTTCATAACCCAAATTATCCACGGCAACCGCAATCTGTTTCATATAGGCATGGTCCACTTGACGAGCACCTTTGCTGGTACCTAAGTAGCGACTGTCACCGTGAGTTGGGATAAACCAGAAAATTTTCATTTTAAAAAATCCTTAGATAGAGTCGTTTAAGGTTTGCTCGGTGCAACCCAAACGGTACTTTGAACTTGAATGTGTTTCGGAATGAGCTGCACCTTTTGGAACAAGTCCGCAATTTGTTGTTGTGCTTGTACCACTTCAGACGTCAGAGTTTGAATTGGTGAAGGTTTCAGACGTTTGTCGATGACGCGTTGGGCAATAGAGGGCTGTAAACCCGTACTTTGGGTATAGACCAAAAGTGCTTGTGCTTGGTTTTTTAGCACCCATTGATCGGCCTGATTCAGCCCATGAATGAATTGAGTGGTGGCTTCAGGGTAGGTCTGAATGAACTTGGGGTTGCCAATATAAAAAGAATAGGTTTGTGGAAAAGCTGTGCCATCAATCAAGACTTTGGCCTGTGCATCTTGCTCTGCTGCACTGAGGTAGGGTTCCCAAATGGCCCATGCATCGATGGATTGTTTATCAAACGCGGCGCGTGCATCCGCAGGGGGCAGCCAAATCGGTTGAATATCCTGCCAACTGAGCCCTGCTTTTTGTAAAACTTTTGCCAGTAACTCATGTGCGCTTGAACCGCGTTGAACCGCAATCCGTTTGCCTTTTAAGGCCTGTATTGAATCAATGGAACTATTTTTAGCAATCAACAGCGCTTGAGCATTGGCCGGAACTTGTTCATAACCGACATAACTGAGTTCTTTGTCAGCAGCTTGAGCAAAGATCGGTGGGGTATTGCCCACAGAGCCAAAATCAACTGCACCGACGGCCAAGGCTTCTAGCATTTGTGGCCCAGCGGGGAATTCTTTCCATTCAATTTTGGCTTGAGGAAATTGTTGCTCAAATAATTTTTGCTCACGTGCGACCAACAGGTTCAAAGACGACTTTTGATAGCCAATCGACAGGGTTTTAACTGGATCTGCTGCCTGCTTTTCAGAAGTATTTGTTGCTGCCGTGTCTTGCTTTTGGCATGCCCCGAGTCCCAGACTCAAGGTGACGATGCCAATACTGGAAACTATTTTAAGTGTTTTCATAATGATCTCGTTATTTTTGTTTAATAATGGCAGCGTCAATATTCAGCTGGTTCGGAATGAGTTTTTGTTGATAGAAAGCATCCGCAACGTACTGCTGTTTTTTTGCGACTTCGGCTGAAATAGGTTGAACGCCAAAGCCCATACGACCAATCGAGGTTTGTAAAATGTCTAAAGACAAGCCTGTCGGTTTTTCTAACAATTTGGCTGCTTGTTGTTGATTTTGTTCGACCCACTGTGTGGTGGTGTTGAGTTCATTGACGACTGTTTTTAAAACTTCTGGATAGGTTTCGGCAAACTTACGATCGGCCAAATAGAACTGATGATTACTCACCAAGTTTTCTCCGGTAGCAATCACACGTGCTGAGATTTGGTGTTCAGCGGCAGCAAAGAAGGGATCCCAAATGACCCAAGCGTCAACTGCACCACGTTCAAATGCGGCACGTGCATCCGATGGCGGAAGATACACCGCTTCAATATCAGAAAGTTTCAGGTTATTCGCTTCTAACACTTTGAGTAGCAGGTAATGCACATTTGAACCTTTGTTGAGTGCAATCCGTTTGCCTTTTAAATCTTGAATGCTCTGAATCTTTGAGTCTTTTTGTACGATCAGTGCTTCTGCTTTAGGTGCAGCAGGTTGGTTGGCAATGTAAACCAAGTTCGAATTTGCAGCTTGTGCGAAAATTGGAGGCGCTTCCCCCGCTTCCCCAAAGACTACACTGCCGACATTTAAACCTTCGAGGAGCTGTGGACCTGCAGGAAACTCGACCCATTTGACTTGGACATTTTGTGCTTTAAGCGCCGTTTCTAAAGTGCCACGCTCTTTGACGATGGGCAAAATGCCATATTTTTGAAAGCCAATATTGAGTGTGACGGTCTCAGCTTCTTTTTTCCCACATCCAGATAACATCATGGCACTCACGACTGCTGCAGAAAGAACGCTTGTTTTGATCCAGAACTGTGCTCGAGAAGTGCTCATGTGTTTCATAACTCCAAATAAATAAGGTGAGTGAGTTGGTGAACACATACGCTAATGGGCATTTCTTTTCAGAAAAAATAAGAAATCGGGCTTTAGACATGAAAAAAAAAGATAAAAACAAAAGTGCAAAACTTATGTAAAAAACAGCAATATAAAAAACATAAAATATAAAACTTATCGAGTTTAACTGATTGATATTTATTATTTAAAAGGTATTTTTATTTTTGGAATAAGCTTAGTCTTTCACGCAATATAGAGTTGAGCGATTTTTGCAGTGTTTTCTCGATAAAGATATGAGAAATAAAGATATCCATAATCCTGCAAAAGCCACTTAAAGTGGCTTTTTAAAGACGAGCGAGTTGCGCTGATAGTTGTATAAGGCTTGGCGTGCATTGGGAAGTTCATCGACATTGGCCGTTTCAAACCCATGTTCTAAGAACCAATGTGCAGTACGTGTGGTCAGTACAAACAACTGTTGAATGCCCATACTGCGGGCTTTACCTTCGAGATAATGCAAAATTTGGCTGCCACGATTAGATTTTCGATAGCTCGGATCGACTGCGACACAGGCAATTTCAGCACTGCGGATTTCACCCTCTGCCGCTGGCAGTGGGTAGAGTGCCGCACAGGCCAAGATCATGCCATCACGGTCAATCACCGCAAATTGGCCAATTTCGTTTTCGAGACGTTCACGTGAGCGATAAACCAAAATGCCTTCTTCTTCAAGTGGGCGTAATAGGTTAATCAGCCCGCCGACATCTTGAATGTTGGCCATACGGACTTCTTCATAATGGGCATCGGTAATCATAGTGCCCGAACCATCACGCGTGAAGAGCTCCTCAACCAAGGCACCATCATAAGCATAGGAAATCAGATGGACACGATGGACGCCATGCGTCGAGGCCTTTTTGGCACCGCGTAAATGTACCGCAATGTCTGGATTCGAATCTTGGTATTTCTCAATTTGTGCATCGAGCTTGTGTGGCGAAATTTCGCGTTGCAACTGACCATGTTCATTGAGGAGACCATGTTGTTTGCCCAAGAAAATCAATTTGTCCGCTTTAAGATGAATCGCCGTGCGGGTCGCCACTTCTTCAGCCAGCAGATTGAATACTTCGCCTGTGGTGGAATAGCCAGTTGGCCCGAGCAGCACAATATTGTGATTATCCAAATGACGTTGAATGGCGTCGGTATCGACCGTACGGACTTCGCCGGTTAACTGAAAATCGACCCCATCGCGAATGCCATAGGGCTTAGCTGTAACAAAATTCCCTGAAACCACATCAATGCGTGCGCCATACATCGGTGAGTTGGCCAGTCCCATCGACAGTAAGGCTTCAATTTGCAAACGAATCGAGCCCACTGCATTCATCACACAGCCCAAAGATTCTCGGGTGGTGACACGACGATACTGATGAAACGGCGTTTGTAGTTGGCTTTGTTTTAAGTTGTGGTTGATTTGCGGACGTGCCCCATGCACCAAGATCAGGCGAATCCCGAGTGAATGCAGCAGGGCAATGTCGTGAATAATATGTTGAAAGTTATCATGCTGAACGGCTTCACCATCGAACATAATCACAAAGGTTTTATTACGGTGAGCATTGATATAAGGCGCAGAATGTCGAAACCAATGCACATACTGCAAAGTTGTACTGTGATGTGTTTCGATCGAATTCGTTTGCATGCCTGTCTCAAAATGAACTGCTTAGCATGATTTTAATCAAAAAATGCAGAAGAGGAAGTCTTAAATAGAAAAACACCTGAAGCAACGTTCAGGTGTTTCATTGGTTTTGCGCCACCAGCCAGAATTAACCGATAATACGCAGGATACGGTTATTACGTTCATTGACTAAAACATAGTCACCATTGACCTTATACCATTGTTGGTAGCGTCCAGTGTTGGGTAGGCGACGTGCTTCGCGGTCACTGACATGATAACGCGATGAGTCATAGCTGCGTGGCAAAGTTTGACCTGAGCGCCAATCACGGCTTGGGTTAACACGTTTGTTTTGGTAGCGGTTGTCATTGTCCCAACGACGGTCATCGCGATGATCCCAACGAGAGTCATGATCATGCGAGCGGTCATAGTACTGCGGTGCTGCCATTGCAGATGTGGCCATGAGCGCGCCTAAAGAGAGTGTGATTGCAGTCAGAATTTTTTTCATTGCTTTCATCCAGTATTTGTCTTGTTTCGATCATTCAAAATTAGCGAATAACTCTAGAGAAAGCGTGAGGGCTATTTAGGTGAATTGTGAAATGTATGAAGAGACTGAGGAGATTGTTGTTTTTCTACAATGCTTGCGAATAGAAGCTTTGGCACATAAAAAAACCTGAAACAACACCTTCCATACTGTGCCTGACTGTAGTCTCTTGAAAAGAATATGCAGTCGCGCTAAAGCGGGTGAAAGGATGTTGATTCAGGTCTCAATAATAATGTCGCAGAGTTGTACAAAATAAAGCGCAGATTAAAGCCCCATAATCCGCAGAATATTGTTGCTGTCTGCGTCGACTAAGATGTAGTCATTGTTGATTTTGTACCACTGCTGATTTCGGTTCGGCTTTGGAAGGTTATGGTCTTTATATTCGACTTTATAGCCGTTACCACGGTAATGCTGTGGCATGACATAACCTTGTTGCCATTTATGCTGTTGTAAACGTTTGACACCGCGCTCTTCGCGCATCCGTCGACGATCTTGCTGATCGTCATCATCTGAATCACGAAAGTCACGTCCGCGTGGCTCATTGCCATAGCGTGGATGATCGTGGTCAAACTGAGGGGCAGCGGTACTGAGACTGCTTGCCATCAAAGCACTGAAAGAGATTGCCAATACTGTCAAAATCTTTTTCATGTTGAATCCTCATTAAGGTAATTTCATTCTTTCCTATACTGTACGAAAAAAATGCAGAGAAACTGTGAAGATGAATTGGGTATTTATTAACAAATGCAGAGATATTAAGAAGATTATGCCCAATTCTAAGCCTGAATTAAATCATCAATTGCGCCAAAGTCCAAAGCAAACAGTTTGTTTCTTCTGATTTTTGACTTGTTTTGAGGGCTCAGATCTCCCTTTGTCAAAGAACGCATAGTGCATTATTTAATTCCACTGCTGCGTCAGATGTTGTAATGAACGGATTGAATGAACCACTGCTTCAGCTTGGCTGGCATCGTCCAAAGCACCAATCAGGCTTTCGTGGAGTTGTAAATAATGGATATCACGAATGGTGTCATGTTTACGTTGTAAATCAGCCATGCTGCATCCTTATTTTCAATTCTTGATCAATCAGAATGATAAATAGGAAATATTGATCTTAAAAACCGAATATTTATATTAAAATAATTTAAAAATACGATTTAAAATATCGAGCTAGCCAAGCTGAGTTTTCAACTTGGCTGATTCGGCTTAATAGGCGTAGTTGAGGTCGGTATAATCACTCAATGACTTCTGCACATGCGCTTGAATAAATTCACGTACATCTGCGGTGGTCATCGGTTCACCATTTTTGCTGATGGCATGCTCAATGTCGGGTTGACCCTCAATTTTGATGCGATAAACAAAGCTTTTCTTTGCTTTGTATTGTTCATCATCTTTTGCAATGACCGTGACGTAGTGATAGCTATGTTCAAAGTTCAAGTCGGTATGGGCAAAAACAAACTGGTCGAAAAGTTTCAGGGTGGCACCATTTTCCAGCGCTTGAAGTTCCTTCACAATACTGGCTTCAAACTTCATCCCATATTTTTCTGAAATGGGTTGTTGGTCAATCAACAGGCTAACCATACCATCTTCAGTGGGTTGTACAGTGATGTTGCTCAAGTCCGTCATAGCATATGCTTCAAAAATGGAGTTGGGCATCAGTATCCGCAAAAATTGAAAAAAGACAACCTTTTCTGAACTTGAGATCATGTTTCAGATGACTAAGCTTCAGTTTAACGCGTAAAAAAAGGAAGCCGAAGCTTCCTCTTGAGTAACACATTTTAGTCTTGTGCATCAATACTTTGACCATTCATATGTAAACTATCATCGCCCATCAAGTACAGATAGGCAGGCATGATATGTTCAGGCGTTGGCAATGTTTTTGGATCTTCATCGGGATAGGCTTTTGCACGCATTGCAGTGCGGGTCGCCCCGGGATTGATACAGTTAAAGCGGATATTCGGTGAGGTATTTTCTTTAGCAAACAGTTGGCTGACCGCTTCAATCGCGATCTTAGACACCGAATATGCGCCCCAACGTTCACGCGTTTCACGCCCGACACCTGAGCTGGCAAAAACCACGGAGGCATGCTCAGATTTTTTCAGGAGTGGCATTAACTCTTGAGTCATAACGAATGGCGCACGCAAGTTGACGGCCATGACATCATCCCAGACATCGACAGGATAATTTTCCAGTTCTGTGCGCTCACCCAAGATGCCCGCATTATGCAAAATGCCATCTAGGCGCCCAAATTGGCGCTCTAAGGTGTCGACCAGTAATTCATAATCACGAGGAGAGGCGCTCGACAGCTGCAAGGGTAAAATTGCAGGTTGCGGCGCACCTAAGCCTTCAATTTCATCATAAATGACTTCGAGCTTATTTAAGGTACGTCCATGCAGCACTACAGTTGCGCCGTGTAGGGCATAACTTAATGCGGCAGCACGACCAATACCATCGCCCGCACCTGTAATTAAGATGATGCGATCTTTGAGCAGATCGGGGCGAGGTTGATATTCTGAATATTTCATCATTACCTCCTCGTTATTTTGATTTTTTAATTGTGATCAAGTTAGTGAATTGGACGGTGTAGTTTGACTCACGAGAGACTGAATAACATCGTCCAATTCAGCCACAGTCTTCACTATACAATCTGCTTGCCATGCTGTTAAGTCATCTTTGTGCGCGAATGGTAAATAACCATAAGCCGCCAAAATGGTATACATCTGTGCGTTACGACCCGCATCGATATCACGGGGATGATCGCCGACATAGATACAGTCTTCAGGCGCAATCGCGATGTGCTTGGCAGCCAAATACATCGGTTCAGGATCAGGCTTGGTTTGTGAGACATCCTCTGGGCAGACCAAAACTGCACAGCGCGCTGTCAAATCCAGCGCGTCTAATAATGCTTCACTGAGCCAACGCGGTTTATTGGTGACGATGCCCCATGGAATCTCTTGGCTTTCAAGTTTTTCAATAAGCGGATACATGCCCGAAAACAGGTCAGTATCTACTGCAATATCGGCACCGTAGGTATCTAAAAAACGCTGACGATGTGCCAAAAAAATCGGGTCTTCGACTTCCAGTTCTGGATAAACCAATTTCACCATCGCCCGTGCACCTTCAGAGACTTGGCTACGGATCAGGTCTGCATCGACCACAGCGATGCCTTTTTCACGGCACATGTCTTGAATAATGCGAATAAAGTCGGCGGCAGTGTCGATCAGGGTGCCGTCAAGGTCAAATAAGACGGCTTTCATGCAGCACCTTCTTTGACGGTATACACCATATAATTGACATCGACATTCGGCGCTAACCAATAGCGTTTGGTCAATGGATTGTAATGTAAACCCGTCATGTCTTTCAGTTTGAGCCCTGCGCCGCGAATATCATGTGCCAGTTCTGAGGGCTTAATGAATTTTTGATAATCGTGGGTGCCTTTGGCTAACATGCGCAGGACATATTCAGCGCCAATAATGGCAAACAGGTAGGCTTTGGGATTACGGTTAATGGTGGAGAAGAATACATGACCGCCTGGTTTCACCAGTTTATGGCAGGCTGCAATGATTGAGGCTGGATTGGGTACGTGTTCCAACATTTCCATGCAGGTCACAATATCGTATTGTCCTGCTTGTTCTTCTGCGAGCTGTTCAACTGGAATTTGGCGATATTCGATATGCTCAACACCTTCTTGTTCTGCATGTAAACGTGCCACATTCAGGGGGGCTTCGCCCATATCAATGCCGAGCACATCTGCACCACGACGTGCCATACTTTCAGCTAAAATTCCGCCACCACAGCCGACATCAAGAACTTTTTTCCCATTGAGTCCACCTGCATGTTCATCAATCCAGTTTAAGCGTAGTGGGTTGATCATATGTAAAGGGCGGAACTCCGAGTGCTGATCCCACCATATGGCAGCAAATGCTTCAAATTTGGCAATTTCTTGTGGATCAACATTCAGTTGCGACATCGTCGGCACCTCAATTTAAGTCATGATATTTAAAACGTTCAATAGGGCTTAGTGTAGCGTTTATTCTAGAAAAAGCGATAAAAGCCTGAAAAAAGTTCACAGAATGAAAACGAATTTGGCATATTTGATTTATAGTATTTGCATAAACTTATCATAATGATTTTGAGGACAATAAGTTCAATGAAAAAACTCCTTTTGAGTGGCTTAGCAACCGCTGTTTTCGCAATTTCGGGCAGTGCAATGGCTGCAAATTTTGTGGCAGGTCAGGACTATATCGTCGTACCAACACCTGTACAGGTGGAAGTGCCAGGAAAAATTGAAGTCCGCGAATTCTTTTGGTATGGCTGTGGTCACTGTTTTAAACTTGAACCCCATATGCAGACTTGGTTGAAAAAACTACCGAAAGATGTGCGTTTTGTGCGTACGCCAGCAGCCATGAATCCAGTGTGGGAACAAGCGGCGCGAGCTTATTATGTGTCTGAGGCCTTGGGTGTACGTAAAAAGACCCACCTGACGTTATTCCATGCCATTCATGATCAAAATCAACCGATTCTAGAGCAAGCTGCTTTAGCCAAGTTCTATACTCAGTTTGGTATTCCAGAAGCGAAATTTAACAGTACTTATAAATCATTTGCCATTACTTCAAAAATTGCCCAAGCACAAGACTTAGCCAAGCGCTATCAACTCAGTGGTGTTCCTGCGGTGACAGTGAATGGTAAATATATTGTGCAAGGTGAAGATGCTAAAGTGACTCAAGTCGTGGACTACTTGATTGAAAAAGAACGGGCTGCAAAATAAACTGAATCTGTTTTAAATCCTTATTAAGTTAAAAAAGCCTGCTGATGCAGGCTTTTTTATTGGTTAACAACGTTTATTGCGCAGCTGATGCTGGCTGCAATAAATCCTCATAACGCAGCTCAATTTTTCTTAAGGTTTTTAAGCGCCAAAGTTGATGACGGGCTTCGGCTTCATAGCCGTTAAAGGCCAAGAGTTTGGCAAATTTGGTCAAATCATAGGGAATCGGGTAGTTCAGCACCATTTCCTCATAGTCACGAATTTGCTCAGGGCTGACTTTGCTGTATGGATTTAACTGAATCCATTCAATGCGGCGGTTAAACTCCGACAGCAATAAAATGTGATCTTGATTGGTGAACTTTTCAGGGGTGTGTTCATAACGAGAAGCTTGATTTAGCTTCGGTACCATCAACTCATAGTCACGAATAATCAGTGCGAGCAAGACCACACAGGCAGTAAATGTGATCGGCATGATAAAGCTTGGTAAAGTCCACGTTTTTACTTTTTGCTGAGATTGAATAATGCCTAGAATCAATCCGAGTGGTAGCAAGAAATAAGCGTAGAACAACGGAAATTCGAGCATTCCGTGAATCAGTAAAGCGCCGACCATCAGGAGGCCAATCACAGATTCGAGTGATGTCGCATGCTTTTGCAGTTGATAGCCCCAATAGCTGAGATAGGCAAAAAATGGAATCGTAATCACTAACCCATTCCACACAATAAAGTCGAGAATGAAGTTGTGCGCACTTTTCACCCAAACGGGGCCTTGGAATTGATCACTGATTAATGTGTAAGCTACACTGGTTTGATGCCAACCATAGCCAAACCAAGGTCGCTCAACAATGGCATGGAGCATTTGTTGCCAAATGGCAAGACGTGACATATCACCTGTTGCACGAGCGATAACCTCTTTCGTTTGAGTGACATCGACATTGGATAGTTGAATCAAAAGTTGGTTCAACTGGGGAAGTAGGATAATAAAAGAAATAAACAATACAAACCATGCTAGGGCACTATACCACTTCAGTTGAATGGCACCTTTGTGCTGCTGATAGAGCAAATACAGCAGCACACAGATACTGGCGACCCATGATGTGCGTGACTGACTCAGGGCTACCGCAAATAGTATCAATGCAGCACTTACGCACAGCAGAATTGAGTTAAATTTTTTCTTTTCAAATAGGTAGAGTGTGCCGAGTAAGGCCAGAATTAAGAAGCTCGCCATATTGTTCGGCTGCGCAAAGTTGGCATAAGGCCTTATTCCTTTGAAAGCGGTCATGCCAGGAATGTACTGTTCAATATTGAGCCATTGGCAGACGGCAATAATTGCTGTGACGATGCCTACCGCCCAGAAGACTGTACACAGTCCACTAAATAATTGCTCACGTTCTAAGGGTTTTTGGCTCAGGTTAAAACCTAAAACCATACTCAGCCAAAATGCAAAGATATATAAGCCACACATCAGTGCTTTGCTGAAAAAGAACAGCTCGCCAAAACCGTACTGAATGAAGGGCACGAGGCTCAACAGCAATAGCGGCAGGCTCACTTTCGGGAGCAAGAGTTTTTCTTTTAAAAATAAGGCAGAGAGTGCAAATAAAGATAAAAATGCAAACAATTCACCTGTATAGGTGACCCAAGGCCGATAATGAATGGGCAACAGCCATGCCAAGGCAATACAGACACTCGCCGCTAAAAAAAGAAAAAAACGCATAGGAGCTACAGATGAAAAAACTGGCTCTATGATAGTGAAAAAGCATCCAAGTTTGAGCAAAGCGCATTAAAAATTTTGTAATACAGCAAAAATTACGTCTGTGAGCGGCTTAATGCAAGGTCGGGTTGGCGTGTTTGGTTTGGGCAAATGGCCGTTGCCAATTGGAGATTCCACGGAACATGAGTTGAATCTGCAGGATGGTTTGCAGTTTAAATGCAGCCTGCTGCTGTTGGAGTTTCTCGAGAGCTACATCTCGACTCAAACCAATCCAGCGCATGGCCCAGTTAAAGGAGGCATCCATTAAAATATTGGCCAAAACTTTGAGGTCTTCGCTGTCATGAATATGTTGCATGCTTTCAATACGGGTTAATTCATGGGCGAAGTCATCGATTAAAAAGGCAATTTCTCGCTCAACGGCTGCACGGATCAAGGCTGAACCACCCCAACGTTCTCCAATCAAGAAAATCCACTGTTCAGGATGTTGCTCTACAGCATGAAAAAATAAGTCTAGACTGTGCTCAATCGTGGCATGTGGACCATAAACATAGCTTTGTCCTAATTGCGTCAACATACTTTTGATGTGGAGCGCCGCTTGGTCGACCAGTTCAAGTCCTAACTCATCCAAATCATTAAAGTGGCGATAAAACGCGGTCGGTACTAAACCCACTTGGCGAGTGACTTCACGGAGACTAATGCGAGCAAAGGAACGTCCAGAGGTGCTGAGTTGTAATGCAGCATTCAGCAAAGCTTGGCGGCTTTGTTGTTTACGTTCTTCTCGAATCGACATAGATGATTGCCTCAGCCTCTTTTAAGCTTCAGTTTAACAAAGAATATGGACGGGTAGGGAAGTAGGCGATCAATTACAAATGCAATGCAGTCAGACAAATGCTTTGGGTCTGCTTCTGCTATACTATGCGCCAACCTATTTAGTCAGATGAAGGGCGTATTATGCGTATCGACCAACGAACATTAGATCAATTACGTGATGTTACCATTACTCGTAACTACACACGTTATGCGGAAGGTTCGGTATTGGTTGAGTTTGGTCATACCAAAGTTCTTTGTACTGCAAGTATTGATAACTCTGTACCACGCTTTTTAAAAGGCAAGGGTCAGGGCTGGGTAACCGCTGAATATGGCATGTTGCCACGTTCGACGCATACCCGTAGTGACCGTGAGGCGGCGCGTGGTAAGCAAAGTGGTCGTACTCAAGAAATTCAACGTTTGATTGGCCGTAGTCTACGTGCCATGGTGGATTTAAAAAAACTCGGTGAAAACACCATTACCATTGACTGTGATGTGATTCAGGCAGATGGCGGTACACGTACTGCTGCGATCACCGGTGCTGCCGTGGCCCTCATTGATGCGATGAACACGTTGCTTGAGAAAAAGAAAATTAAGCAAGATCCATTAAAAGGCTTAGTGGCTGCAATTTCAGTCGGAATTTTCCAAGACGAAGTGCTTTTAGACTTGTGTTATGAAGAAGACTCAAACTGCCAAACGGATTTAAACGTGGTCATGACCCAAGCCGGCGAGTTTATTGAAATTCAAGGCACGGCAGAAGATAAACCATTTACCCGTGTACAGTGCAATGCCATGTTAGAAATGGCAGAAAAGGGCATTCAAGAATTGGTGAAAAAACAACAGCAAGCACTGGGCTGGTAAGTTTTAACCCAATAAAAAACGCACTTGAGAGTGCGTTTTTTATTGGGTGTCGTTTGAATGCAAACTATTGGAATTAAGCATTAAAACGCATAGAAAGGTCGACTGCTTTGACATCTTTGGTCAACACACCCATCGAAATATAATCCACGCCTGTGGTTGCGACTTCACGTAAATTGGCAATGGTGATATTCCCTGATGCTTCCAATTTACAACGTCCTGCAACATGCTTGACCGCATCAATCATTTGTTGCTGGCTAAAGTTGTCTAACATCACGATATCAGCTTGGGCTTCCAATGCTTGCTCTAATTCCGCCCAGGTTTCAACTTCGACTTCGACAGGTTTGCCCGGGGCAATTTGATGCGCTTTGGCAATGGCTTGGGCGATGCCGCCTGCCGCCATGATGTGATTTTCTTTAATTAAAAAAGCATCGAATAAGCCTAAACGATGGTTTTGACCGCCACCCACCGAGACAGCATATTTTTGGGCAATACGTAGACCCGGCAGGGTTTTACGGGTATCGAGTAACTTGGTGTTTAAGCCATCGAGCTGTTTGACATATTCCGCCGTTTTGCTGGCCACAGCAGATAGCGTTTGCACAAAGTTGAGTGCAGGGCGTTCAACCGTAAGTAAGCTGCGTGCTGAACCCGCCAGTTTAAAAATGGTTTCATTGGCACGAACCAGATCGCCATCGTTTTTGAGCCACGTGATTTGTACACTTGGATCAAAAGCTGCAATTAATGCATTGACCCAAGGTTGACCTGCAAGAATCATATCTTCACGGCTAATAATGGTCGCAGTCGCTTGTTCATCTTCAGGTGTTAAAAGCGCCGTAATGTCACCCTCACCGATGTCTTCTTGTAATGCCTGTTGAATATTCAGTTGAATAGATTGTTCAAGCAGTTGCTGCGATATGCTCATCCGATTGTCCGTATCTTTATAGAAGCCATGAAAATTGCGCAATATATTAGCATTTTTCCTGAAAAAGGCGTGAAAATTTCAGAATCAAACGCTGACCAATTTGAGAAATAACGAGGAAAGATTTAGCATGAGAGACATTAAAAAAGATTGCCCAAAGGGCGCAATGGATTTGAGGAATAAAAATATGCAGGTCATTCCGTCGTTTCAAGTACAAGCAGGACAACTGCTGGGAGCGAGACAAATTCCATCGCCTAATTTTAATGCACGTCCTGTGGATACTGAGATTCAACTGATTGTCATCCATAATATCAGTTTGCCCCCCTCGCAGTTTGGTGGCGGCTATATTGAACAATTTTTTCAAAATCAATTGGATTGGTCAGTACATCCATATTTTCAAACCATTCAAGGCATGCAAGTCTCAGCGCATTTACTGATTTTAAGAAGTGGAGAAATCTTACAATTTGTCAATTTTAACGACCGTGCATGGCATGCGGGACGCTCAAGCTATCTGGCTAAAAAGGAGTGCAATGATTATTCGATTGGCATTGAGCTGGAGGGCAGTGATGACTTGCCTTTTGAAGATGCCCAATACGAAACATTGGTACGTGTGACGGCCTGCTTACAACAGACCTATCCTCAAATTCAACAGCATTTGGCAGGACATTCCGATATTGCGCCAGGACGTAAGACCGATCCAGGTACATTTTTTGATTGGTTAGACTATCGAAATCGTTTGCAGCAGTTAAAAAGTCAATGAATTGAGAGTCGACAACAACATTAAACAATCAAATATTCGCTGAAGTTTCATTACAATAGCGGCAAATGAAAAACTAGGTGGATACGATGGCGCTGTGGCGGTCAACCGTAATTGTAAGTGCAATGACCATGCTTTCTCGGGTCTTGGGTTTGGTACGAGACATTGTCTTACTGAATGTCTTTGGTGCGGGGAAAGATTTCGATACCTTTGTGGTGGCCTTTCGTATACCGAACTTCTTCCGTCGGCTATTTGCTGAGGGAGCATTCTCACAGGCGTTTATTCCAGTACTGACCGAATATAAAACTGGGCGTACCCATGCGGAAGTTCAAATTCTGATTAGCCGAGTCTTTGGTTGTTTGATGACCGTTATGACGGCTTTAACCTTCCTCGCTATGGTCGCCGCTCCAGCGGTGCTTTACATCTATGCACCGGGTTTCCATGCCGATCCAGAGAAGTTCGACCTCGCGGTTTCAATGTTTCGCCTCACCATTCCTTATTTATTGTTTATGTCGTTGACGGCATTTGCCAGCAGTATTTTAAATAGTTATGGTTCCTTTGCTTCGCCCGCCTTTTCACCAGTATTGCTGAATGTTGCGATGATTGCGGGGGCATGGTGGCTGACGCCGTATATGGCAGAACCGATTATGGCACTCGGTTGGGCAGTGATTGCTGCGGGTGTATTGCAATTAGCGATCCAAATTCCTGAACTTTGGCATAAAAAGTTACTGATTCCGCCGAAAGTCGATTTTAAACATGAAGGGGTGGATCGCATCATGAAATTGATGCTGCCTGCGCTATTTGGTGTTTCTGTCACGCAAATCAATTTACTCCTGAACACCATTTGGGCTTCGTTTATGCAAGACGGTTCAGTGTCATGGTTGTACAGTGCAGAACGCATGACTGAGTTGCCTTTGGGCTTGATTGGGGTGGCGATTGGTACGGTGATTTTACCCGCATTGTCGACCCGTCATGCAGAGCAAAATATGTCAAAGTTCCGTGGCATGATGGATTGGGCTGCGAAGGTCATTGTTTTGGTTGGCGTGCCGGCCAGCATTGCACTGTTTATGTTATCGACCCCTATTATTCAGGCCCTATTCCAACGCGGACAATTTACCCTTGAAGATACACAAATGACGGCTTTAGCACTGCAATGTATGAGTGCTGGGGTGATTTCATTTATGTTGATTAAAGTCTTTGCACCCGGATTTTATGCGCAGCAAGACACCAAAACACCAGTTCGTGTCGGTTTAATGGCCGTTGCCGCAAATGCGATTTTAAACGTGGTGTTTATTGGTTTCTTTAAACTGATTGATTGGCAGGCAGAGCATATGGCTTTGGCTTTAGCTTCTTCGGGCTCTGCTCTGGTGAATGCAGGAATGCTGTATTTCTATCTACACAAGCGCGATATTTTCCGTTTTGGTGCACACTGGAAAAAACTGTTTATTCAGTTTGGTATTTCTAACGCCGTGATGATTGTGGCTTTGTGGTATGCATTGACTTGGTATAATGGTGACGTGTCACAGTGGATTCGCGTTGCCGAAGTGATCGGGCTATGCATGGTCGGCGTTGTGGCTTATGCGGTTGGTTTGTTCTTTACCGGGTTTAGACCACGTCATCTCAAACATGAAGCATAAAACAAAGCAGTACTTTATTTATACTGCAAGCGAAGCGCGTAGCTTAAAAACGCATGGCTTGATTGAAGAACAATTGAAATTAATAAAAAGCCTGATCACGAAGATCAGGCTTTTTATTTTGTATATAGCATTGCATTTGCATTGCTGCCTTATTTTGGCAACACTTCAATCAGTTCCACATCAAAAATCAAGGTGCTATTTGGTTCAATCACATCACCTGAACCAATTTGGCCATAGCCCAGTTTAGCGGGAATAAAGAAACGATATTTAGCACCTTCTTTCATTAGCTGTAAGCCTTCAGTCCAACCTTGAATTACTTGGCTGACTTGAAACTCCGCAGGCTGTTGACGTGCAATCGAGCTGTCAAAAACGGTTTGATCAATCAAACGCCCTTCATAATGAACTTTGACTTTGCTGTTGGCCTTAGGTGACTTGCCTTGGCCTTGTTGTAAAACCATATATTGCAAGCCTGAAGTCGTGGTTTTCACCTCGGGTTTTTTCGCATTTTCAGCTAAAAAGGCCGCACCAATTTTGGCATTTTTATCAGCCAGTTGTTTAACTTCTAATAACTGTTTTGCCTCGGCTTGGCGTTTATATTGGGTAAGTACTCGCGCCATGTCTTCATCACTTAATGAAGCAGCTTGACCTTTAGATGCTTCACGTAACCCTTGCACAAAAGCATCGAGATCTAAATCTTGAATAGACTCGGCATTGCTCCGACCCATGAGGTAGCCAAAGCTATAACCGACTTGTTGGTTGATACTACTTTTATTGTTAATCGGTGCAGCAAAAACAGGTGCAGAGAGCAACAAGCCGCAGAGTAATGTTGTTTGAATTTTCATCTTGTATTCTCAATAAAAAGAGGAGAGCAAAAGCTCTCCTTTGATTGACTTGTCTTATTTTACTTTGATCAGTTCAACATCAAAAATAAGCGTGCTGTTGGCTGGGATCATGCCAGGTACACCTTGTGGGCCGTAACCTAAGTTCGAAGGGATGTAAAGTGTCGCTTTCCCACCTTCTTTCATGAGTTGTAGGCCTTCAGTCCAACCTGGAATGACTTGATTTAATGGGAACTCAATCGGTTCGCCACGCTCAAGCGAACTATCGAAGACTTTACCGTCGACCAGTTGGCCTTTGTAATGCACGGTCACGACAGAGCTAGCAGAGGGTTGCTTGCCTGTGCCTTCTTGCGTAATTTTATACTGTAAGCCTGACGCTGTGGTTTTCACCCCAGGTTTTTTCTCATTTTCAGTTAAGAAGCTGTCACTGGTTGTCTGTGCTTGCTTCGCATCATTGGCCTGTTTTTGCTGCATTTCTTGTTGGAACTGCTCATAGGCTTGTTTTAATTCTTCTTCGCTATAGGCAGGTTGGCTACGAGCATGACCTGCACGGACACCAGTTACAAAACTGTTAATATCGAGTTCTGGTGGAGTTTGATGAGCAACCTCATAACCCAGTGCATAGCTAATTTTTTCTACGGCAGATGCATTTTTTGAAACTTGGGCTTCAGCTGAAGCTGGGTGTTGAGATGCATAATAAACGGGAACAAGTGCAGCACCGCCTAGAATAACAGCTACAGCAATGGGTAAGGCTTTACTCATGTGAAATTTTTCCTAATTCTATTACATTCAAAAAGTTTTTTAGCATCTTAGCAGACTTCATGAATGACGTGTTTTGTACCACCAGTACATTTTCAAATTAATATATGCCGAAGTCCTTAAAAAAACTATAAGGATTTGAATATATAAACGTTTGTCATACAAAATAAAAAGCCAGAAATCAAGTTCTGGCTTTTCATCAGTTAGAGGATATATTTAGTCTGATTCTTTATTGGCTTTATAGGCATAAGCATAGTTATAGCCATAGCCATAGCCATAGCCTGCACTTGAACGTTGAATATCGTTTAGAATGAATCCATTGACTTTCACACCAGCTTGTTCAAAACGATTCAGGGTTAATTCCAACTCTTTCATCTGAGTTTTCGCATAACGGGCAATCACTAAGTTAACCCCTGTGTATTGAGAAATAATGATGCCATCCGTCACGGCTAAGACTGGTGGAGTATCGATAATCACATGATCAAATTTCTCTGACATTTGCTCTAATAGATTTTTGAACTGGTTAGAGCTTAGTAATTCAGAAGGATTGGCAGGACTTTTCCCGCGAGAAATTACACTTAAACCTGGCACTTCTGTAGGACGAATAACCGTGTCTAAACTTTGTTGACCGTTGAGTAACTCTGTTAAGCCAGGTTGTGTGTCGAGATTAAAATACTTGTGTAAATAACCCCGACGTAAGTCTGCGTCTATGAGTAATACACGTTTATCGCTTTGCGCCAAAATTGTGGCTAAGTTGGTTGAGATAAAGGATTTACCAACTTCTGGCGCAGGGCCTGAAATTGTGATTAGATTATTTCGGGCAGAGCTTAGCGCGAAATGAATGGCTGTACGCATACTTCTTAAGCTCTCAATAGCGATATCATCACTATTTTTAACAGCCAGAATAGGAATATTCTTTTTCTTCTTTAAAATATTAATACGGCTTTCTTGTACAGGTGAACGAGGAACCGTTGCATACACGGGCAGATCCAACTCATTTTCGATTTGAGAGGAGTCTTTGATCCCTGAACGCATCATATTACGTAATAATGCCAAGAGTGTACCGAGGAAACCACCTAAGAAAATAGAGAGAATTAAAATCTGTAATTTCTTCGGTGCAATTGGTTCAATTGGTTCAACAGCTGTATCGACAATACGAACATTACCAATCTCACCTGCTTTAGCAATACGTAGCTGTTGATAAGAGTTAAGTAGGGCAGTATATAACTGCTGTTTGACTTCAACTTCACGGTAAAGCTGTAAATAACGACGTTGTAAATCTGGCAGTTCTTTTAATGTCGCATTTAACTCCCCAATTTTTTTATTAATAGCTCCTAGTTGCGCATTCATTTGCTGCATGACTGGATGTTCAACAGTATATTTGGCACCAGCTTCAGCCACTTGTTGTTCAAGTTGTGCTTTTTGTGTCTCTAAGGTTACGCTTTGGGTTAAAAATAACTCAGATTCTTTCGTGACATCTACAGTGTTGTATTGTTGGCGAAATTTATTGAACTCACGCTCTGCTACATCAAGTTGTTGTTTCAGCTCTGGTAATTGTTCATCTAAGAATTTAAGTGTTTGCGCTGTTTCAGCTGAACGACGTTCAATGTTTTGTTGGCTATAAGAAACCAGAATAGCATTGAGTACTTGGGTAATATGAGTTTTGTCTGTACCTTGATAATTGAGCCCAAGAATACCTGTTAACTTTCCTTTTTCTGCGACTGAATAATTTGCCAAGATATTATTGACTGCAGCAGGTAGAGATTGTTTTTGAATGAGATAAACATCATTCAGCTGGTCTTGTGTATAAATAGAAATATTCCACAAGCCATCGGCAGTTCGAAGAGTATTCGCTTGGTTTGTTTTAGCAGTTAAAATGACTTGTTTGGTTTCTTCATCTGTCAGACTAAATTGCTTATCATTAAAGCGAAGTTCAATTTTCTTATCACGGAAACTTGCTGGTATATTAAACTGGCGAATATCGAATACTTTTTCATCATCTTTAAACAACACCGATTTCGGCTGGTATTCTGTTTGATAATGGTGTGGCGATAATAGACGATCAGTAAATGAATTTTCCGTGCCCGAAATTTTAAGATCTAAATTCAAATGTTGAATGACATTGCCCAATACCAAACGCGATTTTAAAATTTCGATTTCTGCTTGAGCAGGTTGCTTCTGCTCAATCATGCTCGATAGGTCACCTAATAAAGCTGCAGAAGCCCCTTTATTTTCTTCTACTTGTACCAAGGCGTTGACCGAATAGGTATCTGGAGTTGCTCTTAAGTATAGTAGGGCACAAATTAGACTCAAAAGGATACACAGCGCAATTAACTTCCATTGTGCGATCAATGAGAAAAATAGTTCTTTTAAATCAATAGTATTTTCTGTATTTGTAGTTTGGCTCATAATCGTACATCAAAGTTAAATATGTTTAGTCCAATCTGCTACACAGGCTTGTATAAGCAGGGAAGTTTCATCAAAAAAAGCTTGATCATGTTGATAGGGGTCAGGAATATTTTTTCCTTGCCAATGACCTAAGCGAAATATTTTTCCTTTTGCAAATGGCCATGTTTGCTCAATATGCTTCTGTTGATTTTGGCTCATGACTAAAATCAGATCTGCTTGCTTAATCAGTTCAGCATTAAGTTTCCTTGCAATATGAGAACTCATGTCAATCCCTATACGTTGCATGCAAAGCTTTGCTTTGTCATCAGCCGCATATCCAATCATGCCAGAAATGCCTGCAGAATGAATGGTGAGTTGAGGGTAATTTTGTTTGAGTAGGTACTCTGCCATAGGGCTACGACAGATATTACCTATACAAACGACCAAAATATTTTTGAACTGCATTATTGCCCCACACGATCAATATTATAAATCACGTTTGAGAATGGAATGACTTGATTGATGACACGTTGCCAGCGCGTTAAACCTGAGGCATCGATATACACAATATCATTGCTTTGCATTTGAAATTTATTTGCCAATCCAAAATCACCAATACTGGTTAAATCTAGGTGATAGACATCAGTGACCCCTACATCACGATGACTACGAACCACATAAATTTTGCTTCGACTACCTGAAAGTGGATTCAAACCGAGGCTTTCCCCAATGACATCACTTAAGCTAATACCCTGATCTCGCATCGGGATCGGTTTGTTTTGTCCCGATTCACCCATTACATAAATTTTCTGATTTTCTTTTGAGTTTACATAAAGAGTATCGTTAGGCTGAATCAATAAATTGTGTAGTGAATAACCCGCCTTTTCAAGCGAAATGCTATTGAGATTATAAGTTCTACCTTGGCGGACAAGTGTAATAGAGGTGTTATCTCCTAACTGAGGATTGATACCGCCAGCTAAACCTAATGCAGTATAAACACTTGTGGGTTGGTCAGTTAAAGTAAACTGTCCACCTTTCATGACACTGCCTTGTACAGAGTAGCGTTGTCCTTGATACGATAGAACACGAGCAATGACGTCAGGAGTTTTTAAATACCGTGAAAGTTGGCTACGTAATTCTTGGTTCACTTGTGTTAAAGACTTTCCTGCGGCTTTGTAGCGACCAATAATAGGAAACTGGATATAACCATTTTGATCAATTTGATAGCCATTGGACTTGATCGCTTCTTCATTACTGATGGTATTTGTAGGTGGAGTAATTTCTGGATATGCCCAGAGATAAATCGAGAGAATATCTCCAGCACTGAGCTTGTAATTTTTTTGAGGAATGTTGAACAAATGAGCAGAATATTCTTGATTGTATTGTGCAAGTTGGACAGCTGGTAATGATGTTTGGGTGAGCTTTACAACATTGACGTGTGTGCCTAAACCTGTTTGGTAAATCCCTTCCTCTGGTAAATCATAAGTTTGTAGCCCAGATGTAAGAGCACATCCAGTAGATGTCATAATAACGGACAGTAAAATTATAGATTTAAAATGTCGCACAAAAATTCCCATTTTAGATTTTTTAAAATCGTTTCAATTAAACAGCATTTTACCGAAGTTCGCTTTGGGGTATATAACAAATTGTAATCAATTTTATAGTAAAGGTTCTTCTCGGCCTATCAATGTTATACATTTTGTGAAGTTTATCGTACTAAGATAGGCAATACATTGCTAAATCGTACTGAAAAATGGAAAAATGAAAGACTATGCTTAGTGTTTGGTAAAAAATCATAACAGAAAATTCATATTTTTCTGGTAGTATTCCCGCCGAAAGATATATTCGTTGAAGAATTATTCAGTAATAATCGCTTTGATTTGAACTGGTAGCTAAATATTTTGATTTAAAGAATATTTGCCTAGCACTTTAATTTTTTATTTAGTTCGAAGCGAATTCTAGTTGCACATGATTGTTAAGGTTTACTATTTAAATTTCTAAAAATCTACTTTCAAGTTATAAGGAAACAATAGAGTGAAAAGAGTATTGCTAGTATTTGGTACGCGTCCAGAAGCGATCAAAATGGCACCTTTGGTATTGAAATTAAAAGAAAATAATAAAGACTTTGAAACAAAGGTATGTGTGACAGGTCAACATCGGCAGATGTTAGATCAAGTCTTAAGCTTATTTCAGCTTACACCTGATTATGATTTAAATTTAATGAAACCTGGGCAAACGTTGTCCGATGTCACAACTGGAGTTTTAAAAGGGTTAGAGCAAGTATTTGGAGAATGGCTTCCCGATGTCGTTTTAGTACATGGAGATACCGCTACGACCTTTGCTGCTTCATTGGCAGCATATTATCACAAAATAAAAGTAGGTCATGTTGAAGCGGGATTACGTACAGGAGATTTATATTCTCCGTGGCCTGAAGAAGCGAACCGCCAGTTGACAGGTGTTTTAGCAAACTATCATTTTGCTCCGACACAATCATCGTATGAAAACTTAGTAAAAGAAAATGTAAGTCCTGAAGATATTATTGTTACGGGTAATACAGTCATCGATGCATTGTTGCAGGTGAAGCAGAAGGTTGAACAAGATCCAACATTAGTAACTCAATTTCAGCAAGAGTTTTCATTTCTTGATGCAGATAAAAAACTTATCTTAGTTACAGGACATCGTCGTGAGAATTTTGGACAAGGCTTTTTAAATATCTGCAAAGCATTGGCTAATTTGGCTAAAAAGCACACCGATATTCAAATTGTTTATCCTGTGCATTTAAATCCGAATGTACAACAACCTGTTAACGAGCTGTTAGCGGGTATCGCTAATATTCACTTGATCGCCCCGCAAGATTATTTGCCTTTTGTCTATTTAATGAATCGCAGTTACCTGATTTTGACCGATTCGGGTGGGATTCAGGAAGAAGCCCCGTCCTTAGGAAAACCCGTGTTGGTCATGCGAGATACAACCGAGCGTCCTGAAGCAGTTGAAGCGGGAACGGTTCGACTGGTTGGCACTGATGTAAATACGATAGAGCGCTCGGTAATTGAGTTACTTGAACAACCTGATCTTTATGGCGAAATGGCTGAAGCACATAATCCTTATGGTAATGGCACAGCATGTCAGCAGATTATTGATTTTCTGAAAATAAAATTAGTTTGATTTTTAACCGTTTAATTTTGAAAAAGTATTGATTATGAGTAATTCATTTAAGCATATTTGTGTCATTGGTCTTGGCTATATTGGTTTACCAACGGCGGCTACATTTGCTGCACATGGTATACGGGTTACAGGTGTAGATGTAAATCAGCATGCTGTAGACATGATTAATCAAGGAAAAGTTCATATCGTTGAACCTGATCTGGATGCTTTAGTCCGTGACGTTGTTGCACAGGGTAAATTGTCAGCTCAATTAACACCTATTGAAGCAGATGCTTATATTGTTGCAGTTCCAACTCCTTTTAAAGATGACTATCAACCTGACTTAAAATACATCGAATCTGCTGCAAAAGCGTTAGCACCATTCTTAAAAAAAGGTAATTTGGTTATTCTTGAGTCCACTTCACCGGTAGAAGCGACTGAACAAATGTCGGCTTGGTTAAGTGAAGCGCGTCCAGATTTAAGCTTCCCGCAACAAAAGGGTGAAGAGGCTGATATTTTAGTCGCGCACTGCCCAGAACGTGTGTTGCCAGGTAAAGTTTTACAAGAATTGATCAGTAATGACCGTATTATTGGTGGAATGACACCACGTTGTTCAAAAGCAGCATGTGATTTGTATAAAACTTTTGTAAAAGGCGCATGTATTGAAACCAATGCTCGTACCGCAGAAATGTGTAAATTGACAGAGAATTCATTCCGTGATGTCAATATTGCATTTGCAAATGAGCTTTCAATCATTTGCGACAAATTAGATATCAATGTATGGGAACTCATCTCGCTAGCAAACCGCCACCCGCGTGTAAATATTTTACAACCAGGTCCAGGCGTAGGCGGGCATTGTATCGCTGTTGATCCATGGTTCATTGTTGCTAAAACACCTGAGCAAGCACGTTTAATCCGGACTGCGCGAGAAGTGAATGATGCAAAACCTGAATGGGTGATTGATCAGGTTAAAATTAAAATCGCTGAGTTTTTACAAGCAAATCCAACTAAAACAATTAAAGATGTGACGGTCGCTTGTTATGGTTTAGCATTTAAACCAGATATTGATGATTTGCGTGAAAGCCCAGCGTTGGAAATTACTAAACAGTTAGCAGAGCAAGGATTAAATATTTTAGCGATTGAGCCAAATATTGATGCCCTGCCTGCAAATATGTCTACTAATGTTCAACTTATCCAGTTGGAAGAGAAGGAAAGAGCTGATATTCATTTAATTTTAGTTGATCATAAAGAGTTTAAGAAAAACTCCTTAAGTGGTCAATATGTTATAGATACTAAAGGTATTATTGTATAACTTGGATAGGTTATGAAAAAGAAAATTCTACAAGAATTATATTACTTCATTTTAGCATCGACGCTATTTCAACTTCCTTTATTAAGGAAGTTGAAACTTATTTTTTTCAAAAAGTACCATAAAGGAAAATATATAGTCAAATTTGGTACTAGTGTTTTAGTTAAACCTGCCCACAGTACATCTAATTCATTCTTTACTTTTGGTAAGGATTTAAAAATAGGAAGTGGAGCATATATTGATTATACGGGCGGAGTAGAAGTTGAAGATAGTGTAACTATTTCTGAGCGGGCTATGGTTTTCACTCATGATCATAATATTGATAAAAGTGATGATTGGCAAAAAGATGGTATAAACCACTCTTCCTTACTTATTAAGCAATATGCATGGATTGGTGCAAATAGTTTAATATTAAGTAAGGTGACTACCATTGGAAAAGGTGCTGTAATAGCTTCAGGAGCTGTTGTGACAAAGGATGTACCTGATTATGCAATCGTCGGAGGTAATCCAGCTAAAGTTATAAAGTATAGAAAAATTTCAAATAATGAATAGTATTCTTGTAAGCTTAATTTTCTATACTTTAGGTATAGGCGGACTTTTTTTTGTTGATATTCTAATTAATCATTATTTTAATGCTGCCGAAATTAAGTTGTGGGTCTTAAATAAATCTTTAATGATGATGGTGGGCCCATTGCTGTTGTTGGGATATAATAATGTTTTTTTAAGATATCCAGAAAAAATTAAACCTACATTAAAATTAACTTTAAGTTCGCTCATTATGTGGTTAATAGCTGGATTTGTTTTTGATAGTTTTTTTCATTTTCATTTCTCCTACGTTTTAATAGTGGGTTTTTCCCTTTCTCTTCTTGTTACTTCTTTATTAAGGGTTGCGAAAGGTAACTTGGTAGCTCAAATTAATCAGTCGCTATGGAAGATCTTCTTATTAATATATGTTTTAATTTCTTGTTATTATGCTAGTTTAAGAGATTTTTATTATATAGCTCTTGCAATCTTTATTTTTCTTCCATCTATATATTATCTATTTTCTTATTTTATTCAACCTAAAGATGTTAGTTCTTTTGAGCTAGATAAAGATAATCATAGCTTTGCTTGGAAAATGTTGGTTTCAGGATTGTTGTTAAATATAGCAACATACTGTGAATTGTTTCTTCTAGCTACATTTTATAATGCAGAATTGGTGTCTACGTATTTCCTATACTTTACTTTATTTACTGCATATGGTGTTTTTTTGGCAGGTTATTTAGGTTTTTATTTGACGCCTAAAATACGAAAGCAACCGGAGAAAACTTTAAAATTTCTTTCTAAAAACAAATATAAGATAAATTTGATTTTAGTAGCTATTGCTATTTTTAATTTTATTATAGGGTATGCGTATTTATCTATGGTTGATGAAGAAATTAATTTTATTTTGGCGGTTTTATTTTTAATTGTAGGAGCTTTAAGGGTATCATATATATTTCCCACCTCTAAAATGGGTGCTTTAGCTAATCCTAGTGATTTAAGGAGTTTTCTTAAACAAAATATAATATTAACTTTTATATATATGATTTTGCTTTCATTTTTAATTTATGAAGATGTTGGTTTATATATTATTGCTTGTTTGGTAATGATAAATTGGCTTTTCCGTGTTTATGTGGCCAATAAAGTTGCTAAACTTGTTAAGGAGGTATAAATGTTTTATTTAGGTTTGTTTTTGGCCTTTATTTCCTCTTTGCCTTGTATGTATTTGGATTGGAAAGCTAAATCACCAATGGTTTTATTTTGGTTTTTAAATATCCCTTTTTTGTATATACCATTTTTCTTCTTTATAAAAGAAGGTCTGTCCCATGAATGGATTTTTATTGTTGCTAGTAATTTTATTATAATTTGTAATTTAATATATTTTTTGCTTGTTTTGTTTTTTGGTGGAAAGAAAGATTATTTATTGGATTTGAGTGAAAAAAAACATAAAAATACTCTTATATACTTTGTTGGTTTTTCTATTCTTTTTATATTTTTTATGAATGGAATTAATTTAGAGTCTTTTTTAGAATCGAATTTAACATCGAAAAGAGATTTAGGTGTTTGGTATATAGTCTTGTTAGGCTTGTCTGCATTTATTTTTTCACAGTTTATCTATGCTTATGAAAATAAAAAGATTGTATTGGGTGTTTTTATTATCTCAATTTTTTTAATTATTTTATTATATTTTAGAAGTCGTTCAATTATAGGTTTATTTTTTCTTCCTTTATTTTTTTATATTTTGTTTTTTGATAAAAGTAAAAGATATCTTTTACTGATCTTTGTCCCTTTTATTTTCATACTTTCACAATTAGTTAAAGCTATACGTTATCAAGGGTCTTTATCAAATAGTTTAGAAGGTGGGGGAGTTAAAGATTCATTTTCAGAAATCCTTGCAAAGAATTTTACTTCAGGAGACTTGTCGATAGTATCTGTATTTTTTCAAGCTATTGAAGAATGTAATATTTCAACTTGGTGTGGCAACTTTACTTTTTTTCAAAAGATTTTCAGTAAATTTTATTTTTGGAAATTTGATGGAAAGACTATTGAGTATGAGCTGTATGATAGCTTTATTACTAGTGGAGTAGGAGGAAGCTTACATCCAACAAGTTATGGCTACTCTTATGCTGATGCGGGCGGTTTTATTGGTGTTATTTATTTTATAGTTTTATTTTTTTCAAGATTTTTAATACATAGATTCTTGTTAACTTCTCATTTAAATTATTTGTATTTTGGTTTTATAATGTATTTTGTTTTATTTTTTTCAAGGGGAAGTGTTTATAATGGATTTGTATTTCTTGTTGTTGTGATGTTGTTTGATATTTTAATGACTCGTTATAGAGTGCTATTGCCTAAACGTAGTTACTGATATGAGCTTGTAAGGAAGTTTTTATGAATGCTATTACATTTTATCGAATATCTAATTGGCTGTATAGGCATAAAATACCTTTCATTCCTTTAATAATAAAGTATTTTATTTTTTTGATTTTTAATAGTGTTGTTCCTTATTCTACTAAGATTGGCAAAGGATCAAAATTCGCTTATGGAGCAATTGGTGTTGTACTGCACTCTAAAACTATTATTGGCGAAAAGGTTATTATTGGTCAGGGTGTTACAGTTGGACGTCAACTTGATCCAGATGGAATTCCTGTAATTGGCGATAATGTATATATTTCAGCTGGGGCAAGGATTTTAGGAGGAATAACTATCGGTAATAATGTAATTGTTGGAGCAAATTCTGTAGTTGTAAAGGATGTTCCTGATAATTCAATTGTGGCAGGTGTTCCTGCAAAAATAATACGTCAAGTTGATACCGATATTTATGAGTTATTAAGGAATATATACTAAATGAAAGTTGCCTTTTTTCAGCCTTATTTGGCAAATTGGAGAATTACCTTCCTAACTAAGTTTATTGAGAAAACTAATCATGAAGTAATTGTTTATGATGGAGGTTTTTCTAGTAAGAAAGATGAAAAATCTGTTACTAATAACAACGCGTCTTTTAATGTTGAAAAGCTGTACTCTTTCTCTCCTGTATTTAACTTTAAAGGGCAAAAATATCCTTTTTATTTTTCTCCTTTTTTGTTTTTTAAGCTGATTAAAGATAAGCCGGATGTAATTATTACAGAAGGTGAAATTAATTTTGTTAACAATATTTTTATCTTCTTATATTGCTTTTTGTTTAAAAGAAAATATGTGTGGTGGAGTTTAGGGAAAGTTCGCACTAGAAAAAAGAATATTATTAATAAGGTATTAGATCCTATTGTTGATTTTTTGTTATATAAAGCAAATTGTATTATGACAAGAACCTCATGGGCAAAGAAATATTATATTGAGGATAAAGGGATACTTCCTAATAAAATTATTGTAGCCCCTAATAGCATGGATGAGGATAAGGCTAGAGCAGAAGTGAATATCTCTTTAGTTAAGGAGCTAAAAGAACAGTACAAAGGTAATATTATTTTATATGTAGGTGCTTTGACTGAAGAAAAAAAACCAAAGGATTTAATTGATGCTTATAATTATCTTATTAAAAATA
The DNA here is from genome assembly GCF_000368805.1 of Acinetobacter johnsonii ANC 3681. Lineage (NCBI taxonomy): Bacteria > Pseudomonadati > Pseudomonadota > Gammaproteobacteria > Moraxellales > Moraxellaceae > Acinetobacter > Acinetobacter johnsonii. Next base: position 48,880 of record NZ_KB849707.1, read on the forward strand.
AATTATTAAATAAATCAACTTATCTTTGGTTCGTAGGTGCAGGACCTGAATCTGAATCTCTAAAAAATTATGTTTCGACATTAGGTTTGCAAGACGATATTGTTTTCTGGGGTAAGGTATTTGATGGGGTAGGTAGCTATTTTCAAGCATCAGATATGGTCGTTGTTCCAGGTTTAGGTGGTTTAGTTATAAATCATGCAATGATTTTTGGAAAACCTGTGGTATCTCGAGTAGCTGATGGTACTGAATTAGACTTAGTAGAAAATGAAATTACGGGTTACCTTTTAGAAGATAATGATATTCAGACTCTTGCTTTGGCAATTAAAAAAACTTTATTGCCCGAGAATTTAATTTTAATGTCTGAAGCTGCAAGAAATAAAGTAGATAGTTTTTGGAATATAAAGACTATGATTTCTAGAGTTGAGGAATGTATTCAATATAAAGGGTAATTATATTCATTATTAAAATCTAAGTGATTGAAAAAGGTAAATGATGTTATGGGTCGAATGGTGAAAGCTCAGACAGCCCTTGCTTTAGGACTGTTTAATTTGTTGAGAGTGTTTAAGTATCGTGCAGGTGTAAAGACAGGATTAAATCCTGTACAAAAACTGACTGCACAATTACCAACAGGCTGTTTCTTTAGTCAGAATAGTCTATCTCAACAGGCTGATTTACCAATCAATTATACTTTGACGGCTTTTGGATACTTAAAGTATCCATTGGCTGGACAGCTTCCCAATTGGTTCTATAGCCCTTTAACCCAACATACCTTTCAAAATACAGAGAAGGCGTGGTATCAAATTCCAGATTTTGATGGAAATGTTGGTGATATTAAAGGCATTTGGGAGGCTTCTCGTTTTGACTGGCTAATAGACCTTGTGCTACACGAGCGTCAAGTGAGAGATGGGCAAGCATTGGTTCAGCTTGATTTATGGTTGAATGATTGGTGTGAGAAGAACCCTGCTTATTTTGGGCCGAATTGGAAATGTGGGCAGGAAGCATCCATCCGTGTCATGCATATCATTACGGCACTCATCGGTTTAGAGCAAGAGCAGCATCCGCATGACAATGTCTGTGCATTTATCGAGGCACATTTAAAGCGTATTGAACCTACAATTGATTATGCCATTGCTCAGGATAATAATCATGGAACATCTGAGGCAGCTGCATTGTATATTGGTGGAGCTGTTCTAAATCTTTGGAAACCTAAGCCTCAATATCAACAATGGCAGGCATTGGGTGAGAAATGGTTGCTGAACCGTGCAAGCAAGCTCATTATGCAAGATGGTGGTTTTAGCCAATATTCGATTAATTACCATCGAGTGATGCTGGATTCTTATTGCTTAGCTGAAATCGTCCGCCAAAAGTTCGAATTAAAGCCTTTTTCAGGACAACTATACCGTCAATTGCAGAAAGCGACAGACTGGTTATATGTATTAACCCAAGCTGATGGGGATGTCCCTAATTTAGGTGCCAATGATGGTGCGCGACTGATTCCTGTAAGCCAAACGGATTATCGTGATTTCAGACCAACAGTTCAGTTGGCAAGTACCTTATTCCATCAACATAGTTATTATCCAGAACCAGATTCATATGATGAAAGTCTAGCGTTCTTTCAAATACAAAAATTGAAGCAACAAAACTTTGAGCTACCTTCGCGAAATCAATTTTTTAATGAAAGCGGCTTGATTAGTTCTCAAAATAATAACTTCTTTATTGCATTCAAATTACCGAAATTCAAATTTCGTCCAAGTCAATGTGATGCGTTACATCTGGATGTATGGTTTAAAGGGCAAAACCTTTTACGTGATGGTGGAACTTATAGTTATAACTCCACAGTAGAAGATTTAAATTATTTTTCTGGCGTAGCCAGTCACAATACTGTTGAGTTTGATCAGCATCAACAAATGCCGCGTTTAAGCCGCTTTTTATTCGGTGCATGGCTGACGCCAAAGGAATTAACGTATAACGCTAATGAATTTGGTTGTGGTTATCAAGATTATTGGGGTTGTACACACCGCCGTAAAATTTCATTAACAGATAATGCAATTAAAATAGCAGATAATATCTCTGGTTTTCAGCAACAGGCGATCTTACGTTGGCGTTTACAGCCAGATCATTGGACTCTTGAGAACAATGTTCTAAGTAATGGTCAAATAGAGATTATTTTAGAGGCTGAGCATCCGATCACTCTTCGTTGGAGCGAAGGAGAGGAGTCTAGGTACTACTATCAAAAGAGCAAAGTGCCTGTTCTAGAAGTAATTGCTACACAAGCGACTACAATTTTTACTGTAATTAAAGATTTAACATGAAAATTTTATATTTCCATCAGCATTTTTCAACACCTAAAGGGTCTGCAGGAATCCGTTCTTATGCTATGGCTCAATCGCTCATTCGTAATGGTCATCAGGTGACGATGGTTTGTGGCTCTTTTGGTGCAGGCCAAACGGGATTAACTCAGCCGTTTAATAAAGGCGTACGACGTGGTATGGTCGATGGGATCGATATCATAGAATTTGAACTGCCTTATTCAAATGCGCTTTCTTTTCTCAAGCGTATTTTAATTTTTTTAAATTTTGCTTTCAAATCGATCAAGGTTGCTTTGACTGAACAATACGATGTTGTATTTGCGACAACAACACCCTTAACGGCGGGTATTCCGGGTATTTTTGCCAAGTGGTTTCGACGCAAACCATTTGTTTTCGAAGTCCGGGATCTATGGCCAGAGCTTCCTAAAGCGATGGGTGTGATCAAAAATCCAGTGGTTTTATGGATGATGTCTGTGCTTGAGTGGACCTCTTATCATTCAGCTGATCGTTTAGTGGGGCTTTCTCCTGGTATTGTAGATGGCATAATTAAACGAGGGATTGCCCCTGAAAAAGTAGCCTCTATTCCAAATGGTTGTGATTTAGATATTTTTGCATCTGAACATCAAGCATGGCGACCTGAGGGCGTTCAACCAACTGACCTCATGGCAATTTTTACTGGGACACATGGCTTGGCCAATGGTCTTAATGCCGTGCTAGACGCAGCAGTTGAATTGAAAAAACGTCAAAGAACAGATATTAAATTGGTTCTCGTTGGTGATGGCATGCAGAAAAAAGCATTGCTTGAACGAGCGGTTGAGCTTCAATTGGATAATGTGATTTTTCATAATCCCGTTAATAAAGCAAAGTTGGCAGGTCTTATGGCCAGTGCGGATATTGGGTTACAAATTTTAGCTAATGTCCCTGCCTTTTATTATGGAACCTCACCGAATAAATTTTTTGATTATATTTCAGCAGGCTTGCCGGTTTTAAATAATTATCCGGGTTGGTTAGCAGAGTTAATTACTAAAGAACAATGTGGTTTTGCTGTACCCCCAGAGAATCCTCAAGCGTTTGCTGATGCCTTGGAACAGGCAGCGAATCAGCGCGAAAAATTGATTGAAATGGGCAGAAATGCTCAGCAGGTTGCCAGAGAACAGTTTAATCGTTCTATTCTTTCGCAGAAGTTTTCTGATTGGGTTGCAGGAGCGTAATATGCTTAAACGTTTACTGGATATCGTTATTGCTTCAATTGCTTTGGTATTACTTTCACCCTTATATTTTTATGTGGCGCATAAAGTAAAAAAGAACCTAGGCTCGCCGGTCTTGTTTCGTCAGGTTCGTCCAGGTTTGCATGGCAAACCGTTTGAAATGATTAAGTTTCGTACCATGAAGGATGCACTGGATGAACAGGGCAATCCCTTACCAGATAGTGAGCGTTTAACAGCTTTTGGCAAAATGTTACGTTCAACCAGTCTGGATGAAATGCCTGAGCTTTGGAATGTGATTAAAGGGGATATGAGTGTTGTGGGACCACGTCCCTTACTGATGGAATATCTACCCTTATATAACAAAGAACAAGCCAAACGTCATGATGTACGTCCAGGTATGACTGGGCACGCACAGGTCAATGGGCGTAATGCGATTAGTTGGGAACAAAAATTTAAACTAGATACATGGTATGTGGAAAACAGATCATTGTGGTTAGATTTTAAAATTATGTTGCAAACAGTGAAGAAGGTCATTGCTAAGGATGATATCAGTGAAGCTGGAGAGGCGACGATGACAAAATTTACAGGCTCAAAGTCGGAAGATAATACATGAGTCGTCTTGTCTATGCGATTTATGGAGCATCGGGTTGTGGTCGTAGTTTAATGCCTGTGGCACGACAACAATTACAGCGTTTAGGTGTTTCGGCGGAGATTTATTTTATTGATGACAGTCTACAAGAACAGCAGATTGTAAATGGACATATTGCATTAAATTACCAGTCTTTTAAAAATTTAAATGCTGCTCAAAAGTTTGTACTGATTGCCATTGCAAATAGTCAAATTCGTGAAAAGCTTGCTAATCAGCTCGTCATGGATGGTCTTCAATTGTGGACTGTCCAAGCTGATAATGTGGTAATGATGGACAATATTGAAATAGCGGAAGGAGCAGCACTAAGCCCTTTTGTTTCAATTACATCAAATATAAAAATCGGCAAATGTTTCCATGCCAATTTATACAGTTATGTCGAGCATGACTGTATCATTGGTGACTACGTTACCTTTGCTCCAGGTGTAAAATGTAATGGCAATATTCATATAGAAGACCATGCCTATATCGGTACTGGCGCTGTGATCAAACAAGGCACACCAGATAGACCATTGGTAATTGGTAAAGGTGCAATCGTTGGTATGGGTGCAGTAGTGACCAAAAGTGTTCCCGCAGGTGTTACCGTCGTGGGTAATCCAGCCCGAATTTTAGAGAAAAAATAAAGATTTTTGTAAGAATTTAACTAGGAAATAAATATGTTAAACACTGCATTTGAACCATGGCCAAGCTTTACGCAAGAAGAAGCAGATGCTGTATCTAAAGTACTGTTGTCGAATAAGGTAAACTATTGGACGGGTCAAGAATGCCGTGAATTTGAAAAAGAATTCGCAACATTTGCAGGAACACAATATGCAGTGGCTTTAGCAAATGGGACAGTAGCGCTTGATGTTGCATTAAAGGCTTTAAATATTGGTGCCGGTGATGATGTTATTGTTACTTCGCGGACATTTTTAGCTTCTGCAAGCTCAATTGTGACTGCTGGCGCTAATCCTATATTCGCAGATGTTGAGTTGGATTCACAAAATACTTCGGCTCGGACTATTGAAGCGGTACTTACACCAAATACTAAAGCGATTATTTGTGTCCATTTGGCAGGTTGGATGTGTGATATGGATCCAATCATGCAACTTGCAGCGGAGCGTGGTTTGCATGTGATTGAAGATTGTGCGCAAGCACATGGCGCACAATATAAGGGCAAACCTGCGGGTTCTATTGGGCATATTTCTGCCTGGTCTTTCTGCCAAGATAAAATTATGACTACTGGCGGTGAAGGCGGTATGGTCACCACCAATGATGAAGCGTTGTGGAAAAAAATGTGGTCTTATAAAGATCATGGTAAAAACTTCGACAGTATTTATAACAAGCAGCATCCACCAGGTTTTCGTTGGCTACATGACTCTTTTGGTACCAACTGGCGTATGATGGAAATGCAAGCGGTCATTGGTCGTATTCAATTGAAAAAAATGACTGACTGGACTGAAATTCGTAATCAAAATATGCAGCGCATTTATTCAGCATTTGAAAAGGCCCCATATATAACCATTTTTCAGCCTTCGAATGATTATGTGCATGCCGCTTATAAGTGTTATGTTCAAGTAAATGTAGATCAATTACCGGAAGGGTGGTCTCGCGATCGTATTATGAATGAAATTGCTGAATTAGGTGTTCCTTGCTTTAGTGGTTCTTGTTCAGAAGTGTATTTAGAGCATGCTTTTGACAATACGCCTTGGCGTCCTGCTCAACGACTTCAGAACGCACAAAAACTAGGTGAAAGTAGTTTAATGTTTTTAGTTCATCCAACTTTGAGTGAAGATAGTATTAATCAAACTATTTCTGCTATTGAACAAGTACTTACTAGAATTTAAATGTTCTGATGTAAAGTGAATGTTTCGGTTTTGCATTCACTTTACATTTTTACATTTGTTTGTGGGTAGCAAATAACTTAAAAACACATTTAGTTTACTTATATAAATAGCATAGAGAAGACTCACCCTGTGAAATCAGTCATTCTGCCTTTGGTTACATCGCCACGATATGCCAAACAATTATTTTTAATCCTTTTGGATTTTTTAGTTTTTCCTGTCTTGATTTGGTTGAGCTACGCATTACGTGAATTTAACCTAGGGGCAGAAGTTGTTCCTAATATCTCATTCGGATCACTCTGGGTAAGTGTTTTAGCAATCACTATGTTATTGATTTGTGGAACATATCATTTTATTGTTCGTACATTCAATGAGGTGTTCTTTACACGCTTAGCGATTGCAACAGGGTTAACCGTTCTTGGACTTTTTGGGCTGGCATATTGTACAGAGGCTTTTATTCCGACATCGATTCCTTTGATGTTTGGTTTCTTCATGTTTTCCTGGGTTTGGTTTAGCCGTGGTGCTATTCGATTTATTGTGCGGGCATGTTTGCAAACTGATATTCCAAAAAGAAAAATCGTGATTTATGGGGCCGGATATGCAGGCCAACAAATTGCGGCAATGTTGAATCGTTCAGATGAACATTTTCCTTTATTTTTTATTGATGATGAACAGTCGTTATCAGGGCAAATTATTGGTGGCTTAAAAGTTTATAATGCTGAACATGCGCTTAAACGTCTGGAAAGAGAAACAGTTGATGAAATTCTCATTGCTTTACCATCTGTAGGGCGTACGCGAAAAAGTGAAATTGTTCAATTTCTTGAACCTGCACATATTAAAATTACAGAAATCCCGGGGCTTACAAAGCTTGTAGATGGGGATATTAAAGTCTCAGACATCCGAGAAGTAGATATTATTGATTTACTTGGACGTGATCCAGTTCCACCGATCCCCGAGTTATTGGCCAAAAATATTCAACATAAAGTAGTGATGGTCACAGGGGCAGGCGGTTCTATTGGTTCAGAACTTTGTCGACAAATTATTAAGAATAATCCGCAGAAATTGGTTATTTATGAGCTTACTGAATTTGCACTGTATAGTATTGATAAAGAGTTACGTCTTAAGTCACAAATAGAAATTATTCCAATTTTAGGAACAGTCCTCGACGAAGCTAAACTTGAGCGTGTGATTGAGCAGTATAATGTACAAACTGTATACCATGCAGCGGCTTATAAGCATGTTCCATTGGTCGAGTGTAATCCAATTGCAGGACTAAAAAATAACTCTATTGGTACAGCCTTTAGTGTGAATGCTGCGATTAAAAAAGGTGTAGAGACTTTTGTGCTGATTTCAACAGACAAGGCTGTTCGTCCGACCAATGTAATGGGAGCGTCTAAGCGAATGGCTGAGCTTTACTGTCAAGCGATGGCAGAAGCGCAGCAGCAAACTCAAATTAGTATTGTCCGTTTTGGGAATGTATTAGGTTCTTCAGGCTCCGTTGTTCCTCTGTTCAAGCAGCAGATAGCAAAAGGTGGCCCAATTACAGTGACTCACCCTGACGTGACGCGTTATTTTATGACGATTCCAGAAGCATCACAGTTAGTCATTCAGGCTGGTGCTTTGGGTACAGGTGGAGACGTTTTCTTGTTGGATATGGGGGAACCTGTCCGTATTCAAGATTTGGCTCGCCAAATGATTGCACTCAGTGGTTTGAAAGTTCGTGAAGAAGACGCAGATATTGGTGATATTGCTATTGAGTATGCTGGACTCCGCCCAGGCGAAAAGTTGTATGAAGAGTTGCTAATTGATCATGAAGATACACAGTTAACTGAACATAGTCGGATTTTACGTTCTTTTGAAAAGCATTTTTCTTTAGATGAATTATTGCCGATTTTCGAACGCATTTATGGCTTAACTGCAATTGATCAAGACATTGACTGGGCATTAGCTCAGTTAGAACATTATGTCGATGGTTATCAACGTAGCAGTGAAGTTAAGGTAAACTAAGCTTTAATGATTTAATGAACGCAAATGTCTGGATCTGTGATGACAATTAAAAAAGCCATTCTTCCTGTTGCGGGTCTTGGCACCCGTTTTTTACCTGCAAGTAAGTCCATTCCGAAAGAGATGGTGACAGTCGTTGACCGCCCAGCGATTGAGTACGTTGTGAAAGAAGCTGTCGCGGCGGGTATAGAGCAGATCATTTTAGTCACACATTCATCTAAAGCATCGATTGAAAACTATTTTGATCGTAACTTTGAGCTTGAAACAACGCTCGAGCAGAAGCAAAAATTTGATTTACTCAAAGAGATTAAGGATATTCTGCCTCCACATGTCAGCGTAGTAAGTGTGCGTCAGCCACAACCCTTAGGACTTGGACATGCAGTTTTATGTGCAAAGTCGATTGTGGGGAACGATGATTTTGCTGTGCTGTTACCTGATGTTCTAGTTAAAGATGCTGATCCAACTAATGATTTGAGCTTAATGATTCAGCGTTTCAATGAAACACATGCTTCACAAATTATGGTTGAAGCGGTGCCTGATCATTTGGTCGATCAGTATGGTATTGTTGATGTAGCTTCTGTACCCAATGAAGGTCAAAGTGTAGTGATGCAAGGTATTGTTGAAAAACCAGCAGTGAGTTCAGCACCTTCTAATTTATCTGTGGTCGGACGCTATATTTTGCCCGCTGAGATTATGCAACTTTTGGAACAAACACCGAAAGGTGCTGGCAATGAAATTCAATTAACTGATGCAATTGCCATGCTACAACAGTCCAATACAGTTGAAGCCTATCGTATGAAAGGCCAAACCTTTGACTGCGGAAGTAAACTGGGTTATTTAAAAGCGGTTTTGCATTATGGGGTTGATCACCCGACTTTGGGTGATGCATTTAAAGCGCTTATCCAAGAGCTTTAATGATCAGCGGGAAACTCTTATGAAAGTTGCAGTATTTGGACAAACCCTGTATTCAGGTGTTATGGCAGCATTGTTGGCTGAGTGTGGACATCAGGTCTTTTGGTGCGATGTTTTAAAAAGACCTGCCTCAGAGCAAGCCTATACACAAGATGATGCTGTGATCAATCTACTCCGTAAACAAGAAAAAAGTGGATTTCTGCAATACTGCAATTTTAATGCTATTCCTCTCGATATTGATGCTTACTTTTTTAGCCTGAGTCCGACAGAAGAATCACAAGGCATTGAAATTCTAAAAGAGCTCAAACAGCGTCCTATTATTCATCCTAAATTGATGATCAATGCATCGACTTTGGGTTTACATGGCACTGAGAAATTTGAAAAAATCTTAGCGGATGATGATTGGGTGTATTTGCCTGACGTAATCCAAGAAGGTAATGCTTTACAAAGCTTCGTGCAGGCAAAACAACTGACAGTTGGTTGTTCAAGTGCAACGAGTCAAATTAAAATTCGAGAGTTACTTCGTCCTTTATTTCCAAGAGAACAGCACTATTTGTTTATGCCCGTTCTGGATGCTGAGTTTACTAAGCTCAGTGTTTCAGGCATGTTGGCGACCCGTATTAGTTATATTAACGATTTAGCTGTGGTGGCTGAGAAGCTAGGTATTGATATTGAGCATGTACGTCAAGGTTTGGCGGCGGATAGTCGAATTGGTGCTTCCTATCTCTATCCGGGAGCTGGCTTTGGCGGTGAAAATTTCTCTCACGATGTTTTAACATTAGCAAATACTGTTTCAGGTACTGGAGCGAAGAGCCAGTTATTGGCACAAGTTTGGGATATCAATGAGCAGCAAAAAGAAATTCTATTTCGTAAATTATGGAATTATTATCATGGGGACTTAGCGGGTAAGGTTGTTGCGATTTGGGGGGCATCATTTAAAGAAAACACGTCTCGCATTCAGCAGTCTCCAATTCATGCCATGTTAAAAGCGCTTTGGGCACAAAATATGGTGGTCAAATTGCATGATCCTCAGGCATTGGCAGAAATTGAAAAACATTATGGGTATCGAGAAGATTTGATTTACTGTACCGATCAATATGAGGCCGTTGAGGGAGCACATGCTTTGTGCTTATTAACTGCTTGGAAGCAGTACTGGAGCCCTAATTACCCAGAATTACTCAAAAAAATGCAGCACCCACTGATTTTAGATGGTCGAAATATTTATGATCCATGCTATGTCAAAGCTCAAGGCTTTGCCTATCAGGGAGTCGGGAGATGAAGAATAAAAAGAAACCATATCCCGTTGAAGATATTAATACAGCCATTGCCCGACTGCAGGGCTTGAAAGATTATTTTGAACAGCATCATCTGAATGATCTTTTTGCAGATGATTCGACTCGTTTTGAGCAGCTCTCTGTCGTATTAGAGCCGATTATTTTTGATTTTAGTAAACATCGTATTGACCGAACGGCAGTTGATTCTTTAGTGCAGTGGGCGCAGGCACGAGATTTAACCAGTTGGATTAAAACCTTATTTTCAAGTACAGCGATTAACTATACTGAACAGCGCTCAGCCATGCATTGGGCTTTACGTTTACCGCAATACGATCAACAGCATCAGGATATTGCGGATCAGGTTCATGAACAACTACAAAAAATGTATGCATTGGTCAACAAAATTCACGAGGGCCAATACCGGGGGGCGACGGGTGAGGTGATTCAAGATGTGGTGAATATTGGTGTGGGGGGGTCTGACTTAGGACCGCTGATGGTCAGCCATGCATTATCTGACTTTAAAAAATCGACACAAAAGCCTTTAAATCTACATTTTGTTTCAACAATAGATGGTAGTCAGCTTTCAGAGCTTCTGCATAAGCTGCGTCCAGAAACAACCTTGTTTATTATCTCATCAAAGTCATTTGGTACGATTGATACACTCTCCAATGCTCAAACGGTACGTCTGTGGCTTGAAAAAGCATTAGGCCAAGAGGCTCAAACCTTAAAGCACCATTTTATTGGCGTATCGACCAAGCCCGAAAAAATGACTGCTTGGGGGATCGCGCCTGAGAATCAATTTTTATTGTGGGATTGGGTGGGTGGCCGTTATTCTTTATGGTCGTGTATTGGACTTCCAATTGCTTTAACTATTGGGGTGGATGGGTTTAAGCAGTTTTTAGCGGGCGCTTATGCGATTGACCAGCATTTTCAACATGCCCCTTTTCAGCAGAACATTCCTGTTTTGATGGGGCTTTTAGGTGCTTGGAATAATAACTTCTTAGACATTCAGACACATGCGGTACTACCTTATGATGGTCGGCTCAAATACTTTGCTTCATATCTACAGCAGCTTGAGATGGAATCGAATGGAAAGTCGATCCAACGCAATGGTGAAAAGGTTGAATGGGATACTTGTCCGATTGTATGGGGAGAGGTTGGGCCGAATGCACAACATGCATTTTATCAACTGTTGCATCAAGGGACTCATTCGGTGAGCTGTGACTTCATTGCGCCGATACAACGTTATAACGCAAATCAGTTTACCTATGTGGACAATGCTGAGGCATTGATTGAGCAACATCATTTAGCACTTTCCAATTGTTTAGCACAGTCACGTTTATTGGCATTTGGTAATCAAGCGCTGGATCAAAGCGAAGTGGCTTCTTTACCTGAATATAAAAAATATGAGGGCAACCAGCCTAGTACAACTATTTTAATGCAAGAGCTGAATCCTTATAGCTTGGGTATGCTGATAGCTATGTATGAACATAAAGTATTTGTACAGTCTGTACTTTGGAATATTAACCCTTTCGATCAATGGGGCGTTGAAAAGGGCAAGGAAATTGCCAACCAGTTACTACCGATTTTAAATGGACAACAACAAAATTTATCTACTTTAGATGCTTCGACTCAGGGTTTATTAAAAATTTTATTAGGAAAAAGAGATGGCTAATATTTTAGTGACTGGTGGGGCAGGTTATATCGGTTCACATACCTGTGTTGAACTCCTTGAAGCTGGACATGATGTGATTGTGCTCGATAACCTTTCAAATAGCTCGGAAGAGTCATTAAAACGTGTTCAGGAGTTAACTGGAAAAACGCTTAAGTTTATTCAGGGCGATATTCGTAATCAAAATGATTTGGATCAAACTTTCTCTGCAAATCAAATTGATGCGGTGATTCATTTTGCAGGGTTAAAAGCAGTAGGTGAAAGCCAAAAAATCCCATTGAAGTATTTTGAAAATAATATTTCGGGTTCGATTAGCTTGGTCAAAGCAATGCAACGTGCCAATGTCTTTAATTTGGTATTTAGTTCTTCAGCGACAGTTTATGATGAAGGGAATATTTCACCTTTGGATGAAACGATGCCAACAGGTATGCCGTCCAATAATTATGGTTATACTAAGCTGATTGTTGAACAATTATTAGAAAAGCTTTCTATTGCTGATGAGCGTTGGTCAATCGCACTTTTACGCTATTTTAATCCAGTTGGCGCACATAAAAGTGGTCGTATTGGCGAAGATCCTCAAGGCATTCCAAATAACTTGATGCCTTATGTAACGCAAGTTGCGGTTGGTCGTCGTGAAAAACTTTCAATTTATGGTGATGATTACGATACGGTTGATGGTACGGGTGTTCGTGATTATATTCATGTCGTTGATTTAGCAAATGCACATTTATGTGCTTTAAATAATCGACTAGCCGCTCAAGGTTGTCGTGCGTGGAATATTGGTACAGGTAACGGTTCGTCTGTTCTGGAAGTGAAAAATACTTTTGAGCAAGTGAATGGCGTGGCTGTTGCTTATGAAATTGCGCCACGTCGCTCAGGTGATGTGGCAACATCTTTTGCGAATAATGCTCGAGCGGTGAGTGAACTGGGATGGAAACCAAAATATAAACTAGAAGATATGTTGGCAGACAGTTGGAATTGGCAGAAGTTGAATCCAACAGGCTACAAAGCATAGTTTTCTACAATATTTTTCCGCACAATAAAAATAGGCACTAAAAGTGCCTATTTTTATATTTAAAACCGAGAAATTAATCTTGAATCAACTGCGTCAATTCATCAACATAGTCTTGCATCGGCTTTGGATGTTGATCTAAACGAGTTTCAATATTTAAACGTAATAATGGTTCGGTGTTGGATGCGCGTACATTGAAACGCCAAGCACCAAAATCTAAACTTACGCCATCTGTGTGGTCAATACTTGGATTTTGATCTACGAAATGGTCAAAAAGCTTGTGAATCGTGACTTGAGTATCTGCGACTTTAAAATTGATTTCCCCAGAGCAAGGGAATTTAGTGATCATCTCTTCAACCAATGAGGACAATGATTGTCCAGTTTCAGACAGTACAGAAATAACCAACAACCATGGAATCATTCCACTATCGCAATAAGAAAAATCGCGGAAATAATGGTGTGCAGACATTTCGCCGCCATAAACGGCATTGTGTTCACGCATTTTGTCTTTAATAAAGGAATGTCCTGATTTCGACTGAACAGGGATGCCTTGATATTTCTCTACGACATCAAAGGTGTTCCAAATCAGACGTGGGTCGTGGACAATTTTTTCGCCTGATTGTTTCAATAAGAAGGCTTGTGCTAAAAGGCCAACAATATAATAACCTTCAATGAATTGGCCTTTTTCATCAAACAGGAAACAGCGGTCGAAGTCACCATCCCAAGCAATACCCATATCTGCGTGATGTTCAAGCACAGCATGGCGTGTGCTATCACGATTTTCAACTAAAATTGGGTTAGGAATACCATTCGGGAAGGTACCATCTGCTTCATTATGAATTTTTATAAATTCAATAGGAATATTCAGTTGTTTGAATTTTTCTTCAATTGCATCAATGACATGACCTGCGGCGCCATTTCCCGCATTCACGACCAATTTTAATGGGCGGATTTTAGCAGGATTAATATATCCCATAAGGTGTTCAATAAACTCAGGCAGAATATTATAAGGTGTGGTTGAGCCTTTTTGCGTGAGTTCTACAAATGCCCCTGATTCTGCTAAGGCTTGGATTTCCGCCAGGCCGCTATCTGCACCAATAGGGCGCGCTTGTTCACGAACCAATTTCATCCCATTGTAATCCATAGGGTTATGGCTCGCCGTAATCTCAATACCGCCTTGAACATCTAGGTGAAAGGCGCCGAAATAAACCTCTTCTGTACCTGTCATACCAAGATCAAGGACATTCACCCCAGCATCATTTAGACCCTGAATGGTGGCTTGTTTGAGACCTTCACTAGTTAAACGAATATCACAACCGATGACAACAGTTTTGGGATGATAAATTTGTCCATAGGCACGGCCAATTTTATAGGCAATTTCTTCATTCAGCTCTGTCCCGAGCTTGCCACGAATATCATAGGCTTTAAAGCAGGTAAGTTGCGACATATGCGATTCTCTATTTAGATAAAGAATAAAGGCTGGATACCCAGCCTTTATTTAAATAATTATTCTACAGTGACCGATTTAGCGAGGTTTCGAGGTTGGTCGACATCTGTGCCACGAAGGACTGCAACATGATAAGACAGCAGTTGTACAGGTACGCTATAAACAATAGGCGCCAATATTGGGCTAATGCTTGGTACATAAACCACATGCTGACGGTCTTTGGCTTTAATGCCGCTATTTTCATCGGCAAAGACAAAGAGTTCACCACCACGTGCCTGAACTTCTTCCATATTGGATTTCAGTTTATCCAGCATGTCATCCTGCGGCGCGAGGATGACCACCGGCATGTCATTATCCACTAGGGCCAATGGACCATGTTTCAGCTCACCCGCGGCATAACCTTCGGCGTGAATATAGGAGATTTCTTTCAGCTTGAGTGCACCTTCCAGTGCGATCGGGAAATGCGTACCACGGCCCAAGAACAGGCAATGCTGTTTTTCTACGAACAGCTCAGAAAGACCTAAAATCTCATTATCATGACGCAAGGTATCTAAAATCACTTTAGGGGTATGCCAAAGTTCAGCCGTAATCTCAGCCACATGCTGTACAGAAATGCTCTTCTTAACTGTACCGATTTTTAGGACCAATAACATCAGTGCTGCAAGCTGCGTGGTAAACGCCTTGGTCGATGCTACACCAATCTCAGGACCCGCCAGTGTAAGCAAGCTATGATTGGTCTCACGTACCATAGATGATGTTGCGACATTACAAATAGTCATGGTGGTGATGTCAGCACCTTTTGCTGCAGCACGCTTTTGGGTATCACGCAGTGCGGCTAAAGTATCAGCGGTTTCACCAGACTGTGAAATGCAGACATAAAGCGTGTGATTGACAATGACAGGGCTGCGATAGCGGAATTCGCTCGCAATTTCTACTTGGCACGGTAAATCAATCAGTTGTTCAAACCAATATTTGGCAATCATCCCTGCATGGTAGCTGGTCCCACAGGCAATGATTTGGATTTGCTGAATTTTTTGGAAATCAGCGACTGCATTGGCAAGAAAATCTTCACGCAGTGCATTGCCATCTAGAGCTTGAGAAATGGTTTGTTGAATCGCTTCGGGTTGCTCATAAATTTCTTTGAGCATGTAATGCTTATATTCACCTTTAGATGCATTGCTGACGGCAGCATCTAATTCTTTGATTGGGCGCTCGACCCGTTGACCAGCGACAAAAACTTCAATGCTATTGCGGGTTAAACGAGCAATATCACCTTCTTCAAGGTAAATAAAACGATTGGTAATAGGTAGTAAAGCCAATTGATCTGAACTGATAAAGTTTTCGCCAATACCGACTCCAATGACCAAAGGTGAACCTTCACGCACGGTAATGAGTTCATCTGGATGGTCAGTATGTACGATACCCAGTGCATAAGCCCCTTTAAGCTGAGGCACGACTTGTTGCACAGCTTCCAGCAAGCTTGGAGTTGACTTTAAAGCATCCTTCACCAAGTGAGCGACCACTTCGGTATCGGTCTGTGAGGTAAATACATAGCCTAAAGCTTCAAGATCATCTTTAAGTTCTTGATAGTTTTCAATAATACCGTTATGGACTACAGCAACATCGCCTGAAATGTGCGGATGTGCATTATCTTCAGTGGGTTTGCCATGGGTTGCCCAACGTGTATGCGCAATACCCAGAGAACCTAGAATACCCGATTGATTAACGGCTTCTTCTAGATTGGATACTTTACCGACACGTCTTTCGCGTAAAACTTGACCTTGATTGACCAGCGCTAAACCAGCAGAGTCATAGCCACGATATTCAAGGCGCTTTAAACCTTCAATTAAAATATTGGTAATACTACGTTCTGCAACGCCACCGACAATACCGCACATAATCTAATCCTCTTATTTCTTCATCTTTTGTGGACGTTGATAGTTTTCTTTTTCAACTTGCTTAGAGCGTTCTACCGCTAAACTATTCTCTGCAACATCACGGGTAATGGTTGAACCTGCGCCGACGGTTGCGCCGTTGCCAATCGTGACAGGTGCAACCAATGAGCTGTTGGAACCAATAAATGCAGCATCACCAATGATGGTTTTAAATTTATTTGCACCATCATAATTACAGGTAATAGTCCCAGCACCAATGTTCGAGCCTGCACCAATTTCAGCATCACCTAAATAGGTAAAGTGATTGGCTTTTGAACCGAAGCCAATGCTGGTGTTTTTGACTTCAACGAAGTTACCAATATGCACTTCAGCCGCCAGTTTTGCACCTGGACGTAAACGAGCGAAAGGACCAATCTGCGCATCTTCACCAACCATAGCATTATCAAAGATGCTATACGGCTGAACTTTTGTACCTGCTGCGATCTTGGTATTTTTGATGATACAACCTGCACCAATTTCTACATGGTCGCCGAATTCACATTCGCCTTCAACAATCACATTGATGTCGATGCGGACGTCTTGTCCAACGGTTAAATGTCCACGAAGGTCAAAGCGACGAGGGTCAATCAAATGCACACCTTGCTGCATGAGCTTTTTGGCTTGGGCTATTTGGAATTGGCGCTCTAATACGGCAAGCTGAATGCGATCATTGACTCCTTCAACTTCGAAGGCTTGTTCCGGCTCAACCGATGCGACTTGCATCCCATCGGCTAAGGCCATTGCAACGATATCCGTGAGGTAGTATTCACCTTGCGCATTATTATTGCTTAAGCGTGGTAACCACGCATGTAATTTGGCATTGCTGACTGCATAAATGCCGGTATTAATTTCTTTAATCTGGTGCTGCTCTGTGGTCGCATCCTTATGTTCAACAATCGCCTGAATCTGACCATTCTCACGCACAATACGCCCATAACCTGTTGCATCGGCTAAAGTTAAAGTCACTAGACCAATGCCTGTCTCGGCAGTTGCATTGAGTAATTTTTGTAGTGTGTTTTGAGAGATGCAAGGTACATCGCCTGATAAAATCAGTGAGCTGCCTTCCTGCGGAAGGACTGGGAGTGTCATTTGCACTGCATGACCTGTTCCGAGTTGCTCAGCTTGTTCCACCCATTCAATCTTTTCATGAGTAAACGTTTCTTGAACTCGTGCACCGCCGTGGCCATAAATTGTAATAATATTGGCTGCATTTAATTTTTTTGCAGTGTCGATGACATGACCAAGTAAAGGACGTCCTGCAAGTGGTTGTAGTACTTTGGGTAAAGAAGAACGCATACGTGTTCCTTTACCTGCAGCAAGAATAATAACAGTCGTTGACATGTTGTAATCCTAAAAATGGCCTAAGCCACAGTGAAATAAAAATAAATCCAAATACAAAGTGCAGCCCATAGTCCTGCAATCAGGTCGTCGAGCATAATACCAAAGCCACCTTCGACTTTTTGGTCAATGACACGAATCGGCCACGGTTTCCACACATCAAAAATACGAAATAAAATAAAACCCAGCAGCAGCCAGAGCCAATTCATTTGCCCTAAATACAGGACAGGCAAAAAGGTGATGGACTGGCCAGCAAACTCATCCCATACAATACGCCCATCATCATGTACGCCCATCACTTTGGCAGTATGCCCACAGATATAAATGCCAATCAGAGACATGAGGATGATGGCAATAATGGTGTTCGATAAGCCAATTGCAAGCCAAATTGGGACAAACAGCAGCGCGAAGGCAGAACCGAACGTTCCTGGTGCTTTGGGTGCTAGCCCTGAGCCAAACCCTACACCGCAAAACACGATGAAACGGTCATACCAAGACATCTGACGAAAGAGGATAGGGGGCTTATGCAAAGTGTTGATATCCATTAAATTGCAAGGAATGGTCTAAGCCATTTTGTTGAAAACGCAGACCACTTTCAGCATCAATTTTTCCAATCACACTGATGCTGCTATGGTTTTGTTGTTGCAAAAGTTTTTCATAATTCTGCGGGCTTATTGTAAAGCATAACTCATAGTCATCGCCACCCGCCAAAGCATATTGCCATTGTTGTTCTCGTGTTAAATCTTGTAGCGTGGTGTTGATGGGCAATTGATCAAGTTGTAGGGTCGCGCCCACATGGGATGCTTTTAAGATATGACCGAGATCTTGTGCTAAGCCATCCGACACATCAATCATACTGTGCGCTAAGCCTTTGAGTGCTTGCCCCAGTTCACAGCGTGGGGTGGGGTAGTCCAAACGTTGTTGGAGAGGGTGGCCTAAGTGTTGTAAGGCAAAAGCAGCATCGCCGACAGTACCACTGACACAAATCAAATCACCCACTTGAGCGGCAGAGCGAGTAACGGCTTGACCGATATCGACCCAGCCCAGTGCAGTCACGGAAATGGTGAGATGTGGGCTTTGGGTGGTGTCTCCACCAATTAAACTCACTCCAAATTGATCACAGCAATCATATAAACCCTGACTAAAACCTTTAAGCCAGTCATGATCAATTTGGGGTAAGCTCAAGGCCAATAAAATACTCTGAGGTTTCGCGCCCATTGCGGCGATATCAGATAAATTGACCGCGACAGATTTCCAGCCAATCGCATGTGGGCTGGTATCAAGCGGGAAGTGACGTCCAGCAACCAAGGTATCGGCACAAATGACCAATTGTTGCTGCGGTGGTGGTGTGAGCAAGGCTGAGTCGTCACCGACGCCTAAATCGACAGAATGAGGACTCTTACGATTAAAATAGGTATCAATGATCGAAAACTCAGCCATACAACAAATCTACTACTGTGAGTTCGCTTGTTGCTTTTCTGCTGCACGTAAAGTTGTTGCTAAACGATCTAATACACCATTGATGTATTTATGGCTGTCTGCACCGCCAAAATGTTTAGCAAGCTCGATCGCTTCGTCTAAAACCACGCGATATGGAATTTCAAGATGTTCCTTGAGTTCATATGCGCCTAAACGAAGGGTCGCAAGTTCAACGCCGTCAAGCGCAGAAACTTCGCGATCAAGCACAGGGATTAAGAGCGCATCCAATGCTTCATGATTGGCAACCACTTGGGTTAACAATTCATGATAATAGCTCAGATCCACTTTGTGCATGGCATTTTCCACACGCGTACGTGCTTCGATCTCATGGACTGGATTGTGGCTCATTTGCCATTCGTAAATTCCTTGTACAGCAAAGCGACGTGCTTTACGTTTTGCTGCATAAGTTGCTTGCAATGTTTGCGACATAGCGTTAAATAGCCTTTAACAAGTTAACCATTTCAATTGCAGTAAGAGCAGCTTCGCCACCTTTATTACCTGCTTTTGTACCCGAGCGTTCAATCGCTTGTTCAATACTATCCGTAGTCAATACACCATTAATCACTGGAAGACCAGATTCTAGGCCAACCACGCCTAAACCTTTGGCACATTCACCTGCAACAAAGTCGAAGTGAGGTGTGCTACCACGAATCACAGCACCCAGTGCAATGATGGCATCGAAGCGTTCAGACGCCACTAATTTTTTAGCCACGACAGGAAGTTCCCACGCGCCTGGTGCATGAACAACAGTGATATTATCCTCTGATACACCATGACGTTTCAATGTATCAATTGCACCTTCTAATAGATGTTCGACAACAAAACTATTAAAACGACCCACTAAAATCGCATAACGGCCTTCGCTAGCGAGATGTAACATACCTTCAATACGGCGAATTGCCATAGCAACCTCGAT
This sequence comes from Acinetobacter johnsonii ANC 3681, assembly GCF_000368805.1. NCBI lineage: Bacteria > Pseudomonadati > Pseudomonadota > Gammaproteobacteria > Moraxellales > Moraxellaceae > Acinetobacter > Acinetobacter johnsonii. The sequence continues at coordinate 68,854 of NZ_KB849707.1, forward strand.
GATTTTTTAAGTTGTTTGATGTGCGGTGATATATTCCACCACTTCTAAATTAAACCCAGAGAGTGCATTAAAGCGTAAAGGTGAGCTCAAAAGCTTCATCTTTTCTACGCCTAAATCACGTAAAATTTGTGCGCCCACCCCAATGGTTTGGTACTGCTGAGATAAAGCAGCATTGGATTTGGTTGGTTTTGGTGCTGTAAGGCTGTCTAGCGCTGGACCTAAGTCTTGTAAATGACGCTGCCCAATCCAGACCAAAACACCACGATCGCTGCTTGCAATTTCTTGCAGAGCTTTGTCGAGATTCCATGCTGGCTCGCCGTCTTTTTTGTTGAGCTTGAGCAGGTCACGAACAGGGTTGAAACCATGGACACGAACGGTGGTTACACCTTCTTTTGGTTCACCTTTCACCAAAGCCAAGTGAATATCTGGATTGCCTAATTCGCGGTAACGGTATAAGTCAAACGTCCCATATTCGGTATCAATACTTTGCTGATCAATCCGTTCAACCGTTTGTTCATTGGTCATACGGTAGTGAATCAGATCCGCGATGGTGCCAATTTTTAAACCATGCTTTTCAGCAAAAATTTCAAGATCGGCACGGCGCGCCATCGTGCCATCTTCATTGATGATTTCACAGATGACTGATGCAGGCTCTAGACCCGCTAGGCGAGATAAATCACAACCTGCCTCGGTATGCCCTGCGCGGTGTAGAACACCGCCAGGCTGCGCCATCAAGGGGAAAATATGTCCGGGTTGAACGATGTCTGATGGTTTTGCATGTGCCGCTACCGCTGTTTGAATGGTATGCGCACGTTCTGCAGGTGAAATTCCTGTAGAAATACCTTCCGCCGCTTCAATGGAGAGCGTGAAGTTGGTGCCATGTTGTGCGCCATTGGCATCGACCATCAATGGAAGATTCAATTGTTTACAGCGATCACGGCTGAGCGTTAAGCACACCAAACCACGTGCGTGGGTGATCATAAAGTTGATGTCTTCTGCGCGAACATGGGTCGCTGCGATAACTAAATCACCTTCATTCTCACGATCTTCGTCATCCATCAGGATAACCATTTTACCTGCACGGATATCTGCAACTAGCTCTTCAACGGTATTGAGCGGCATCAACCTTCACCTTCATCGTTGTCGCCATGGACGACATATCATTTGTTTTCATTGGCACATAGTTTAAGCTTTTTTCAGGCTTTTGCCTATGTGCGAATCATTTCCTTGAGTCGACCATTGTTATACACAGTCAGTCCCAGCTTGAAAAGATGCCTTTATTTTAAAAAGCAGAAATGTGCCTAGTCTTTAAGCGATTGAAAAGCATAAAAAAGAACAATCTTATCGAAAATAAATCAATCAGCGTAGTAAATAAGGGGGCTAGACAAATGTTGTGCTGTGGGCGGCGTGTGGTTGAGCGTTGGAGTACCTTCTTTTTTGAATTTGACCATCAGGTTCAGTTTTAGCAGGGTACTGCAACTAATGAATCAGACCGGGGTGGATATTTGCGTTCACTCATCGGGTGGAGGATGAGTCAAAAAATATTGAATCTGCCGTAGTGAATAATCAGACGATTCGTCATCTATTTTTGATTTGTACTATAATTCTTCTTTTTTTAATCCTCTGGATTATTTCTTCTGTGATGTCCCTACTTGCTCAATATTTTGCACAGCAACAATTTTGCGTATTGGTTGAATACTTAAGCTCGCACCAAGCCCAGTGGCCTGTGAAAGCTCAATTTGCAGGTTTTCCTGCGGCTATGACTCTGGCTGATCGGGTGCATGCAGATGACGATGAAGCGCCTTTGCAAGTCGCCAAACAGTATCCACAAGAGATTGAGAAAGTCATTCACTTTTCGGGAAAGGCACGGGATATACAAGACTTTGAGCAGTTTTTGCAAGATGCAAAAACACAGGGTCAAAAGAACTTATTGCTCTTAACGGGTGATAAATTAAAACAGCACTGCTATAGCCACGACCTAGAACCCCGAACACGTTATTTGGAGTCGGTGAATGCTGTCATGGAAGCCAAACGCCAAGGCGGTTTTCATATTGGTGTCGCGTTTAATCCATTTAAATATGCGGAAGCGGAAAAAGAGGCGCAATATTTAAAACTGCATAAAAAAATGAAAGCAGGGGCCGATTATGTGATTACCCAATTGGGCTATGACATGACTGCTTTACAAGATGCGCATGAATTTTTAGTGCAGCATCAGTATTCTCAGAAAATGTTAGCCTGCGTCATGCCACTGACCTTGGAACGGGCTAAGTTTATGCTGAAACATAAAGTGGCCGGCATTGTGATCACCCCGCATATGTTGCAGGTGTTGCAACAGGAAAAAGAACAGGGTTTGAGTGATCACGTTTATATGCGCTGCGCATTACAGATTCTAATGTGTCGACATTTGGGTTTTGCGGGGGTGCATTTATCGGCTTGCCATCAGCCTGAAGAACAAAGCTTACTGGAGCGTTATATTGAAGAATATCGGCACTCGAGTTTTGCTGAGTGTGAACGACTTTGGAATACGCTTTGGCAGGTGAAAACCGGTACAGAGTTTCATCCGAAGCTGACTTATTATTCACGGCCTGCGACCTCAAGTCAGATTATTAAATACCAACATCTGCATTTGATGCATGATGCTTTATTTGAATCTAAACTGGCCAAAGGCGTGGGGCGGTTTATTTTTAATTTCAATGTTTGGGACCGAACTAAAGCCAACAAAGCATTACTGAAAACAGAACATTTGAGTAAGCATGCGGTGGTGGGCTGTGAAAGTTGTGGTCAATGCCGTTTAGGCGAGACTCTGTATATTTGCCCTGAAACTTGTCCCAAAGGCTTGGCCAATGGGCCCTGTGGTGGAACCAGCTTAGATCGCTGTGAATTTGGTGACCGTGAATGCATTCATTCAGTCAAAGCACGCTTAGCCAAAGCCGTTGGACAAACCAAGATCTTAAAAGAAAAGCTGATTCCGACCGTGTCGATTGCGGTGCGTGGAACCAGCTCTTGGAAAAATTGGTATGTGGAGGCTGCTGGCTGAAATTAGCTGTCCTGATCCATGGCATTGGAATAGAACTTTTGTCCGAGTTTGATGCGTTCTCGGCCTTGGCTCATGCGCCAGCGGTTGTTATCCCGCAGTGAATACACGCAGCCACAGTACTCTTGTTGATAAAATTCTTCACGTTTGCTGATGTCCAGCATGCGTACCGCACCGCCATGTTTGCGCCAGTTGTAGTCCCAGTAGTGAATGCCTGCATAATGTGAAGCAGAACGGTGGCCACACTCATTGATCTGCTGCATATTCTTCCAACGGGAAATACCGAGAGAGCTGCTGATCAGGCTAAAGCCATGTTCTGCCGCATATAACGCTGTCCGTTCAAACCGCATATCAAAACACATGGTGCAACGGATCCCTTTTTCTGGCTCATTTTCCATACCTTTAGCACGTGCAAACCAGTTGTCTGTGTCGTAATCACAGTCAATAAATGGAATGTGATGTTTTTCTGCAAAGCGAATATTTTCTTCTTTACGAATCAAATATTCCTTTACAGGATGAATATTGGGGTTATAGAAAAAGATAGAAAAATCGATACCTGATTCAATCAGGGTTTCCATGACTTCACCTGAGCAAGGTGCACAGCAGGAATGCAAGAGCAGTTTGTCATGACCTGTGGGGAGGCTAAGTTTCTGACGTTCGAGCTTCGACATATTGAATGGTTTTTATCTATTTAAAGCAGACAGTTTAAAACGTCTAACGAGCGGATCAACGGCGATAGGGTGAAGAATTCTCAGGATGAGCTGATGAATTTTCATGATTAAAATCGACTTTGGTAGATGATTAAGACCTGCTTTGAGCGCTGTAGATGAGTAGAGAGAACATTTGAGAGGCCCAAACTTGCATAATGGAGCGAGATTCGTCATCATTTACCCAAAGGGTGTTTAACAGTTGTGTTAGATAGGTATTCGTTGAAGGCGGGCCACTTCAACAGCATGAAAGAGAGTATCTAGCTGTGCTTCATTTTTTTACTACGCCTTCCAATAAGGAATTGGAGTGTCGTCATAATTTTCAGTATGAGACCGATATGCGTTTGATCCAACGCTGTAAATTTCTTGAAGATCAAGATGAGAAAAAAGCCATTCAACATCTTTTAAAAGAACGGGGTTATACCAAAGCTGAGATTTTAAAGCTCACCATTGATGGTTAAATCTAAGATTTAAAAAAAGCTTCCTAGTCGGAAGCTTTTTTGTTTTTACTGTTCTGTTTGGCTTCTCACCAGTTTGAGAGACAAACGACTTTCTATTCGATATTTACATAATGCTTCACGTGGAACATAAAAAAGCCCGAAGACTAGGGTTGTGAGAAGTTCTGCTGTCAGCACGTTATGCTTTTTCAGCGCTTTAGCCACTCAATTTGGATAGAAGATCAGAATCATCAGTTCTCAATATTTGAACTGAATTTAACTCAGGTAAAAGAGCATGCTGCTTGCTGTCAAATGATTTCGTTATATCAAAGTAGACATATCACAAGAGTTCGATGCATAGCCACGAGTTAAGTAGGACAGTTGGTGGGCTGAATTCGGTCGTTGTACCTCTCAAAAACTGAAGGAATCGCGATTCAACCTAGGCATGATAAAGAGATAGTCTTAAAAGTCATCAATAGTTATAAAAGAAAGCCTTACTTCCATTGGTGCTCATGCACGGATCATGAAGATTATTAATTTAAATGCTTAAATTTTTCATATTCTGTAAATGGGGCGAATATTTTCGTTGTAGATCATAAATATTAAAGTGAAATAAACTAATTAAGTATAAACTAAGGTGAGAAAAAATAATCAAATGTCACTTTTATAGGTTAAGCTATATCGTATTCATCAAGATTAAAAAATTGGGCTGCGCCAGATGTTAGAACTCCGCCATTTAAAAACCTTAACCGCTTTAAGAGAGCATGGCTCATTGGTGGCTGCTGCGGGAGACCTATGCTTAACACCTTCAGCTTTGTCGCACCAGTTGCGTGAGTTAGATCAGTGGTTTGGGGTAGAGGTGGTGAACCGTCGTAGCCGTCCAGTTAGCTTTTCTAATGTGGGACAGCGTTTATTAAAACTGGCTGATGAAGTATTACCGCAGGTACAAATTGCACAAAGCGACATTACCCGTATTGTGCATGGTCAAACTGGACGCATTACTTTTTCCTCAGAGTGTCATAGCTGTTTCGATTGGTTAATGCCGTTGTTAAATCAATATCGCCAACAATATCCAGATGTTGATCTGGACTTCGCTTCAGGTTTTGAGGCCAATCCGCATGAGTTATTGCAGACAGGTGAATTTGATTTATTGATTACGGCCGACCCGATTGCGTTAAAAGGGGTGGAATATTTCCCGATTTTTGAGTACGAATCGCGTTTGGTTTTATCCAACACCCATCCTTTGGTTCGTGCTAAAGATATTACCGTGCAAGAACTTGCAGAAGAAACCTTGGTGACCTATCCAGTGGATAAGCACCGTTTAGATATTATGTCGCGTCTCTTTATTCCGGCCAATATCCTGCCGAAACAGATCCGCACCACCGACCTCACCCAAATGCTGATTCAGCTGGTGGCAAGTGGGCGTGGCATTGGGGCATTACCCGATTGGGTGGTGAACGAATATGAACAAAAGGGTTGGGTGACTTCGCGTCGTTTGGACTGCGTAGCGCCTGAAGGTTTGCGTCGCACCCTCTATGCAGGCTATCGTACTGAGGAAAAAGAGAAGGATTATTTCGAAGGCTTTTTAAAACAATTGGATAAATTTGCCAAGAAAAGAACGCAATATTACCTTTAGTCGCTCTTGTTTTAAGGGGGAGGATCAGGGTTGCTGTATCCTCCTTTTTTGAACCCGTCAGCGCTTGTTATTTTTTGTGAAAAATGTGGCTCAGTGCTATAATTGCGCGCCTGATAATTTGTCAACTTTTAAACACTGATCATGATGATGCAACTCTACGTATCCCGCTTGAATATGAGCTTGGTTGATCAAGAATTATCAGCTATAGAGTACATTCCTGCGATGCAACGCCGACGCTTATCGCGTCTTGCAAAGCTGGCTTTGAATAGCGCAATGCAGACTTTAGACACCCACAATGTTGATTATATTGTTTGGGTGTCGCAATATGGCGATGAAGCAAAAACACTAAATATTTTAGAAGATGTGTTAAGCGAGCAAACCCCTTCACCGACTCAATTTTCAACCTCGGTCCATAATGCAATTTCAGGCTTATATTCTATTTTATGTCAGGATGCGACACCTGCGACCAGTTTGGCGGGTTCGTGGAATGATGGTCTAATTGAAGCCTATGCGTGGTTAAAAACAAGGCCAGAAGCTCGTCAGGTTTTGCTGGTGTATTATGATGAAGCCTTGCCAGACATATATATCGAGCATCAACCATTTGCTGCTTTTGCGATGGCAGCGATGATTTCATTAGCGCCTGCAAATTTGATGTTGATGCCAAAGCATACAGATTCAACGCCAGCCTATCAGCAGGCTTTAGCATTTAACACGTTTTGGACTAATCCTGATCAAACTGAATCTGAAGCGTGGACGAAATGCTGAACTTAAACCGAATCAAGCAAAAAGCCAACTATGTCTGGCGCGTTGGAGCGACAGGATTTAGCTTTGCCAGCTTTGGCTTAGGCGGCGTGGCGATTGGTGGTTTGATTGCACCTCTGGTCAAGCTGAGCTCAGCAGACCTTGAGCTTCGCAAGCAGCGCACTCAAAAGGTGATTAAGCACAGTTTTAAAGGTTTCACCGAAATGATGGTGAAACTGGGCATCATGACCTATACAGTTGAAGGCTTAGACAAACTACAGCACAGCCAGCAGGAGTTGGTGATTGCCAATCATCCGACACTGATTGACGTGGTGGTTTTAATTGGTTTAATGGAACAAGCAAACTGCGTGGTTAAGCAGGCGCTGTGGTCGAATCCATTTACCAAAGGTCCTGTGCAAAGTGCGGGTTATATTTTAAATGCAGGTTCCGAACAATTTATTCAGGACTGCGTACAAAAATTACAGCAAGATCATGCGGCGTCCTTATTGATCTTTCCTGAAGGGACGCGAACAGCAAAAGGTGAGCAGCTAAACGACTTTCAGCGTGGTGCGGCCAATATTGCCCTGCGTGCAGGTGTGCCGATTCGCCCCGTGCTGATTAGCTGCACACCATCAACCCTGACCAAAAATGAAAAGTGGTATCACATTCCAGAACAGCCTTTTCATATCCATGTAAAAGTGTTGGATGCGATCCGAGTGGAAGACGTATTGGATGATGTAACGGTCAATCCCAAAAATGTGCGTCAATTAAATCAACAATTACAGTGGTTTTTTAACCAAGAGTTATCCCTAAATGAGCAATCTTGCTGATGAATTAAAGCAAATGATTATTGATGTCCTCGCCCTTGAAGACATCCGTATTGAAGACATTGATACAGACGCACCTTTGTTTGGTGATGGTCTGGGTTTGGACTCGATTGATGCTTTAGAACTGGGTTTGGCATTGAAAAAGCGTTATGGCATTCATCTGAATGCAGAGTCAGCAGATACCAAAGAATATTTTAAATCAATTCAAAGTTTAGTGGCTTTGGTTGAAGCACAGAAAACAGCATAAGAGGTTGCTATGCTTGCACAAGAAACCGTGTTAGATAAATTACGTGAGTGGATGGAAGAGCTGTTTGAAATTGCGCCTGAAGAGGTGCAGTTAGAATCAAACTTAGCTTCAGACCTTGATGTCGACAGTATTGATGCCATTGATTTAGTTGTTAAAATTAAAGAGCTGACAGGCAAACAAGTCAATCCTGAAGACTTTAAAAATGTGCGTACCGTGCAAGATGTGGTGGTCGTGATTCAGAATATGTCGGCTGCATGAACAATATTTTAAAAGGGATAGCAGGGGTCGGATTGATCCTCTATCCTTTTTTTGTAGCTTATGCTTTAGCACATGGACAGTATGTCTGGGTCAGTGCGGTATTGATTGCACTGGGCGTCTTGCGTCTATTCAGTAGGGGCAATGCCCTGCTGTGGCCATTGACAGGTTTTGCCATTTTATGTGGCGGGCTGAGTTTGATTTTAAAAGATCATGCGTGGCTTAAACTCTATCCTGTCTTTATGAGTCTCGGGGCGCTGTTTATTTTTGCCAGCACCTTGATTCGACCGCCTTCGATGATTGAACGTTTTGCACGTTTGGCAGAGCCTAATTTGCCCGAAGAAGGGGTAGAATGGACCCGTCAAGTCACCAAAGTTTGGTGTGGGTTTTTCTGCATCAATGCGATCATTGCCTTGATCACCGTTTTCTTTGCACCGATGAAGATTTGGGTGCTGTATAACGGCTTGATCTCTTATATTTTGATGGGTGGGTTGTTGCTGGGTGAATTTGTGTTGCGCAAACGCCAGCAGCGACTGCATCAAGTACAGAAATAACAGCATTTCCGTCAGGGCAGCTGAAAAAGTGGCCTCGAACTATAGCGATTAGAAATACGGTTTTAAAAACAAATTTTATGTCTTGTCATTTTCAACATCATCTCCATTCATTGCGTCCCCTGTGTATTCAGGCGGACTCAAGTTTCATTTCCTTTCACACTTTTTGGTTGGATGTGGCTGAACAGGCTGCGCAAATTCAGCCGTTGGAACAGCCTGTATGGGCGCTTTGGCAAGAAGACAGTTACGAGTTTTTAGTGTTGTTGTTTGCAGCCTTGCAAGCAGGCAAGCAAGTGCTATTGCCGCCGCATCGGGTCAGCGACTTAGAAAAAGAATTGGCTGGGCAGCAGATTTATTTTTTAAAACGTTTGCCGTCGACAGTAGCGTCAACCTTCGAGCTTCAATTTGATGCCGCCTTTTTCAATCAGGCGCAGCTGTATTTTTATACTTCGGGTTCAACTGGGCAGCCGAAAAAGATTCCCCGCACTTTGCAACAGTTGTTCAATGAAGTCTGTGGTTTGGAAGCCAGTTTTGATTTACCTGAGCAGGCGGTAGCCATTGCCACGGTGAGCCATCAACATATTTATGGTTTGTTGTTTAAGCTGTTGTGGCCCTTAGCCAGTGGGCGCAGTTTCTATCAAAAACAACTGGCTTTTCCTGAGGATGTGGTCGATCTTCAAAAGAAAATTGCCCATGTGCAGCTGCCCAATTATGTAATTTCCAGTCCTGCTTTGCTGAAGCGCTGGACCACAGATGTGGTATTGCAAGACTGCCATAGGGTCTATTCCTCTGGTGGAAAGTTGGATGCAGGCGTGCGTCCTTTGCTGAACTGTCCGATTACGGAAGTGTTTGGTAGTTCTGAAACAGGCGGGATCGCCCACCGTCAGGCAGATGATGCGCTATGGACCCCCTTTGCCAATGTCGAAATTAACTGCGCCGAGCAGCAAGAGTTAGCCGTTAAAACCAACCATGCCTTTAGCGCGGATTGGATTTTAACTGGGGATAAAGTGCAGGTTGCAGATGTACAGAATCCTAAAAGTCCGTTTCAGTTATTGGGACGTTTGGATCGCATTGTCAAACTCGAAGAAAAGCGTTTAAGTCTCGATGCCATTGAAGCGAAAATTGCTGAGTTGGTCGAAATACAGCAGTGCCATGTTTTAATTCATGAAAAAGAACAACGTCAGATTTTGGCAGTGGTGGTTGTACTGACCGAGGATGCAAGGGGGTTGCTCATCGAAAAGGGCAAAGCTGCATTTACTGCACAACTGAAAAAACAACTACAACAGAAGTTGGAAAGTATCGCAATTCCGCGGCAGTGGCGGTTTTTAACGCAAATGCCACAAAATGCACAATCGAAGTTGAATAAACAGTATTTAAAATCGCTCTTTCAGCCGATGAGCTTGCCTGTGGTGTTGATGCAGCAATCTCACGATACGCAGATCAGTTATGCTTTAGAATTTATTCCAGAGTTGGAGTGTTTTAAAGGACATTTCCCGAACTTTCCAATTTACCCTGGTGTAGGCCAAATAGGATTTATCCAGCATTTTGCCAAACAAAACTGGGCGGATTTACTGTGGTGTAATGGTTTTGAGCAGTTAAAATTTCAAGGGCTGATCCAACCCTATCAAACGGTAGAACTTGTGCTTAGCCGTAAAGCGCATAAGGTCAGTTTTGAGCTGAAAAATCATGACAAAATATTGGCATCAGGACGCTTACTGTTTGCTGTCCCTTCAGACGTTTAAGCCGAGAGACAAAATGAAACACTGCTTTGTGATTCCTGTGTATAACCATCCGCATTATTTGGCTGCGTTATTGTCACATTTAAGCGCTTTCGAGTTACCGATCATTATGGTGAATGATGGCAGTGATGCCGTTTGTACAGCAGTATTACATCAGCTTGCGCAGGACTACCCAAGGGTCGATTTGGTTGAACATAGCCACAATCAGGGTAAGGGACAGGCGGTGATTACAGGTCTCAAGCATGCTTTTCAATGTGGTTATAGCCATGCTTTGCAATTGGATGCTGATGGACAACATGACTGGCAGGATGTGCAGCACTTTTTAGACACCTCTATCCAGCACCCCGAAGCCATGATTATTGGTCAGCCGATCTTTGATTCGACTGTGCCAAAAAAACGTCTCTATGGCCGTTATGCAACGCATATTTGGGTGTGGATTAACAGTCTGTCTTTTGACATTAAAGACAGCATGTGTGGCTTTCGTGTTTATCCTTTGGCGCAGACGGTGAACATTTTAAATACAGCCAAGTTTCAACTGCGGATGGGCTTTGACTCTGAAATTTTGGTGCGTTTGAAATGGGACAATGTGCCGTTTATCAATCTGCCCACGCATGTGATTTACCCCGAAGGCGGCATTTCACATTTTGATGTTTGGCGTGACAATCTGGGCATGGCGCGCGCGCATAGTCGCTTATTGGGTGGCATGCTGCTGCGCTTCCCCAAATTGATTTTTCAGAAAGTCAAAGGCTAAGGCGGTCAGAGAAGCATATGCAGAAATGGAGCGCCGTGAAAGAGCGCGGCGGGATGTTACCGCTGCTGCTGATGCTGGGTTTCTACCGTTTGGGTGGGCGCTGGCTGTGCCGAGTCATCTTATACTTTGTGATTTTATGGTATTGGCTCTTTTCCAATACTGCGCGTCAGGCTTCACTGTTGTACTTAAAAAAACTGCATCATTTTGCAGGTGCGCAGTCGCCGTTTCAGGCTGAGCCGCAGCTGTGGTACAGCTATACGCATTTAATGCAATTTGGCGAATGTATTTTAGATAAAATTGAGGGCTGGCTCGGACATATTCCTGAGCAGAACTTAAAGTTGCATGGTCATGCGCACTTTCGTTCGCATTATCAAAAAGGTGCGGTGATTGTGGTGTCGCATTTTGGCAATATTGAATTGCTTCGCGCCATCAAAGCAGAGCATCCGCAGAAAATTAATGTGTTGGTCTATCAGAAACATGCCACCAAATTCAATGCATTTTTAAAAAAACTGAATGAACATGCCGATGTTAATTTGGTTTCGGTGGATGAGCTAGGAATCGAAACAGCACTGATTTTGCAGGATAAATTGGATCAGGGTGAATGGGTGATTGTGGCAGCAGACCGCGTGCCCGTGCAGTCGGATCGGGTACAATCGGTTGCTTTTCTAGGTGAGCAAGCGTTGTGGCCGCAGGGTGCATGGATTTTGGCCAGTTTGTTGAAAGCCCCTGTATTGGCAGTGTTTTGCTATCGAGTCGATACACATTTTGAAGTGCATATTCATCAAGTGGCGGAGCAGTTAAATTGGCCACGTAAAGAGCGTTTACAGGCTATGCAACAGACCACACGACAGTATGTGGAACTGTTGGAACAGCATTGCATACATGCGCCTTATCAATGGTTTAATTTTTATAATTTTTGGAATAAAGGATAAGTCTTGTGTTAATTGTTGGGGAAACTCCGCTCAGTATTGAAAATGTTGTGGCTGTAGCGCGTAAAGAAAAACAGGTGGCATTGCCTACCTCTGCTGAATGGACAGCATTGATTCAACGCGGCGCAGATTTCCTTGATCAGCTGTTGCAAGACGAAGGCGTCATTTATGGCGTGACCACGGGCTATGGAGACTCGTGCTTGGTTGAAATTCCAGCCCACCAAGTGCATGAGCTGCCGCTACATTTGTCGCGTTTTCATGGCTGTGGCATGGGGCAAAACTTAGACCTGATTACAGCACGTGCTGTTGTGGTGGTGCGTTTATGTTCTTTGGCACGCGGCTATTCGGGTGTTTCGCATGCCTTGTTGCAGCGGTTGGTCTGGATGCTGAATGAAGATGTGATTCCTGTGATTCCCTCAGAAGGTTCGGTCGGTGCCAGTGGTGACTTGACGCCTTTATCTTATATCGCTGGGGCATTGGTCGGTGAGCGTGATGTGTACTATCAAGACCATATTGTACCGATTGCGCAAGTGTATGTAGAAAAAGGTGTGCAGCCTTTGGTGATGCGTCCTAAAGAAGGTTTGGCCCTGATGAATGGTACAGCGGTCATGACCGCGATTGCCTGCCTGAATTATAAAAAAGCCGAACAGATTTCTTTTGCCAGTACTTTGATTACAGCACTAAATGTTTTGGCTTTAGAAGGGAATCCAAGCCATTTTGATGAAGTCTTATTTGCGCAAAAACCACATCTGGGACAGCAACATATTGCAGCCCAATTACGCGACTGGTTAAACAGTGAAGTACAAACCGAACACCAAAGTTCGCGCCTGCAAGACCGTTATTCACTACGCTGTGCACCGCATGTGATTGGGGTGTTTGAAGACTCTAAACTCTGGCTGCGTCAGTTTATTGAAAATGAGCTGAATTCAAGCAATGACAACCCATTGATTGACCCAGTGAACCTGCGGGTACTGCATGGTGGACATTTCTATGGCGGACATATTGCCCAAGCCATGGACAGCCTGAAAATTATGATCGCGAATATTGCTGACTTGATGGATCGTCAGTTGGCGCAGTTGGTGGACTATAAAATGAACAATGGTTTACCGCGTAATTTAACCGGTTCAAGTCCTGAGCGTTTGCCGCTGAATCATGGCTTTAAAGCCGTACAAATTGGGGTTTCGGCATGGACAGCAGAAGCTTTGAAACAAACACTCGCTGCGTCGATTTTCTCACGTTCAACCGAATGTCATAATCAAGACAAAGTCAGCATGGGCACCATTGCCGCACGTGATGCTAGCCGTGTGATTACTCTGACCGAACAAGTGATTGCGGCACTCAGCTGTGCAGCGGTTCAGGCGGTCAAACTCAAAGGTGTAGATACAGAACTCAGCCCTGTTTTAACAGCATTTCAACACTGGGTGCTTCAGAGCTTCACCTATATAGTGGAAGATCGTCCTTTGCAACAAGAGCTTCAAGCATTGGTTAATCGCTTTGAGCATTTAGAACTGTTAGACAGCATTGCTGTTCAATATTCATAGGAAATGAGCATGCATGCTGATGTAATCATTGAAGTGCCCTTTCATGATGTCGATACCATGCATGTGGTGTGGCACGGGCATTATTTAAAATATTTTGAAATTGCGCGCTGCAAACTGCTGGATCAATTTCACTATAACTATAACCAAATGCGCGACTCGGGCTATGCATGGCCGGTGATTGAAAGTCATGTGCGCTATGTACAAGGCATTGAGTTTGAGCAAAAAATTCGCGTGCGTGCCATTTTAAAAGAATGGGAAAACCGCCTAAAAATTGAATATCTGATTTTCGATGCGGTTTCGGGTAGAAAGCTGACCAAGGGCTATACTTCACAAGTGGCGGTACACATTGAAAAACGTGAAATGTGCTTCCAGTCACCACAGGTGTTGTTGGACTGTTTAAATGCATGGCCTGAGTTTAAGGCGGAGTAATGCAAGCATGATTCGAGACAAATTTTCCAAGCCGATTTTGGTTGCGTGTACAGCCAGTATGATGACTTTGCTTGCTCCCGCAGCGAATGCACAAAGTACTGAATTGAAGCAGGTGTTTGCTCAGCTCGGTGCAATGCCTGTGGTGCGTGCTCAATTTGAGCAACAGAAAAAACTGGCCTCTTTAAATAAAACCTATGTGTCCAAAGGCACGGTGCTGTTCAGCAAAAACCAAGGGGTGCTGTGGCAGATTCAAAGTCCCGTCAAAGCAGATTTGGTGGTGACACCGCGAAAGTTGATACAAAAGACGCAGCGTACTTCTAGTCAAATTGAAGTCGACAAAACTCCATATGGCTCTGTTGCAACGATGTTTTTACAATTGATGTCGGGCAATGAAGCGGCGCTCGCTAAAAACTTCAACGTGGTGTCTGCCAATTATAGTCCAACGCAGTGGAATGTCAGTTTGACACCGAAAAGTGGTCTATTTAAAAAGCTTTTTGTTCAAGTTGATGCGCAAGGTCAGCGTTATGTGGACCGTATCACGATTTTGGAACAGGCCAATAACCGCACCGTCATTCGTTTTAGTCAGCAAACGGCTCAACCTCAAACTTTAACGGCTGCGGAAAATGCGCTTTTCCAATTGGCAAAATAAGTTTAGCGCCCTTTGGTTACTGATTTTGTGTGTCATTGCTTTGGCACTGGGCGCGGCTTGGCTGAATAAAGGTATCAAGATTGAAACCAATATCTTTGCTTTGCTGCCTGAGGCTCATCAAGATGCTCATCTGGAACAAGCACAGCAATATGTGAGTCAGCAGTTAAATGATAAAGTTTTTGTGGTGTTGGATGCCAAAACGGATCAGCAATTAGAACAGGCAACACGAGCACTTAAAACCCAAGCTAATCAAAGTCAACTGTTTTTACCTGTTCGTCCACAGCTTGATCCCGATCAATTTGCCCAAGCGCTGTATCAGCACAAAGCAGGGCTATTATCCAAGACTGATCAGCAGCTTGTGCAGGGGCAGGACTATGCTGCGTTGATGGAGCAGAGCTTATTACAACTGATGAGTCCGGGCATGCCAATCACGGCTGAAATGCTCAAGCAAGATCCTTTACTGCTGTTTCCGCGTTATGCAGTCGGTTTAAGTGCCTTACAAAGCAATGCCGATATCAATTTAGAGCAGGGCTTCGCCACAATTCGTGATGAGCAGGGTATCTCTCGTTTGATGGTACTTCAGCTCAACAACAGTCCCTATAACATTGCCTACCAAGAGCAGACCGCTGCATTTATTCAACATATCAATTCGCAGTTTAGCCAGTTGCAGGTCAAACCGCACTGGACAGGTACGCTGCTGTTTGCACAGTTCGGCACTAACTCTGCAAAAGAGGAAATCTCGACCATTGGTGTAGGTTCGACCATCGGAATTTTACTGCTGGTTTGGTTTGGCTTCCGTTCGATCAGACCCATGCTAACGGAAATGGTTGCGGTCGGCACAGGCAGTCTGGTGGCCTTTGCGGTGACGTATTGGGTTTTCGGCGAAATTCACCTGATGACACTGGTCTTTGGTGCTAGTTTGATTGGGGTCTGCGTCGATTTTTCATTTTACTTCATGGCCATGCAGTCTCAGCACCGACAGGTGGATGGATTTGCTGTTTTAAAACCATTGCTGCCGAGTCTATTTGTGGGGTTGATGACCACACTGTTGGCCTATGTGGTGCTGAGTTTTACCCCATTTCCGGGTTTTAAACAAATTGCAGTCTTTTCCATGGTTGGATTGAGTGCTGCATGGGTGACCAGTATTTTATTACTGCCACGTTTGCCTGCGCTGAATGCGGAACCTGCGATACGTGCTTTGGGCTTTATTGGCAAAGCACGCAGTTATGTGCAGAGTCGAAATACACTGCGTTATGGCATGATTGCACTAATTCTACTGCTGACAGGCAGCAGCCTCGTCCTCCTGAAAAGCAATGATGACATCCGCAATTTGCAAAGTATGGATGCCACCTTAAAGCAGGAAGATCAATATATTCGTTCGCGTTTTATGCAACAGCAAAGCAGCGAATATTTTGTGGTACAGGGCAGAACCCCAGCAGAGTTAGAACAGCATGAACAGCAACTGTTGGCAGAGCTTACGCCCTTGCAGCAGGCTGGCAAGTTGGATGCTGTGCAGGCTTTAGGACAGTGGATTCCCTCGCTTGAGCAGCAAAAACACAATATTGCGATGTTACAGGCGATTCCTCAGCCCGCTTTAGTCGAATATGCGCAAGCGTTACAGCTCAATACAGCCGATGTTTTAAACTGGCAAGCGCATTTAAAAGACCAACCGTTGCTGACCGAAGCAGTCTTTAAAGATCATCCCCTGCATTTTTTGCAGATGAGTCCGACGCAACGTTTGGTGATGCTGCAAAATGTGCATGATGTTAAAGCCATACAGCAGCTTGAAGATGCGGATGTACAACTGTTACGTCCCGTTCATCAATTATCTGAGTTATTCAAACAGCATCGTGTGCAGGCACAGTGGCTATTACTCAGCGCTTTGCTGATGTTAGCTGTTGGCTTAGGCGCACTTTATGGCAAAAAATCAATTCTGCCTTTGGTGTTGCCTGTCAGTATGGCTCTAATGACCACGTTTGCGATTCAAGCCTGGCTCGGTGTCGAGATTAATTTATTCAGCATTATGGGCACCTTCCTGATTATTGGGATTGGGGTGGAC
The DNA here is from genome assembly GCF_000368805.1 of Acinetobacter johnsonii ANC 3681. NCBI lineage: Bacteria > Pseudomonadati > Pseudomonadota > Gammaproteobacteria > Moraxellales > Moraxellaceae > Acinetobacter > Acinetobacter johnsonii. The sequence goes on from NZ_KB849707.1 coordinate 85,386, forward strand.
TATGCGATTTTCTACCGTCACGGACATGATCACCCGCAGGTGGTGGGTATGGCTTTGTTCCTGTGCATGATGTCGACGTTTTTTAGTTTTGGTTTGCTGTCTTTTAGTCATACTTATGCCATTCACAGTTTTGGCTTAACAGTGTTGCTGGGCGTTATTTTTTCATTTATTTATGCCACACTTTTTACATCCTCCGATGCAAAACATGTGGTGGTTCAACAATATCAGCCAAAGAGCTGAGACAAAGGGTACAGTGCAATGAGCACCATGCAACAGACAGATGTTTTAATTATTGGGGCGGGACCATCAGGCAGTTCAGCCGCAGCTTTGCTGCGCCAAAAAGGCCATCAGGTCACCGTGATTGAAAAGCAATATTTTCCGCGTTTTTCCATTGGTGAGTCTTTATTGCCGCAGTGTATGGTGTTTTTAGAAGAAGCGGGTTTGTTGGAGACAGTGCGTGCCCATGCCGATGAATATGCCTTTCAGTTCAAAAATGGCGCGGCTTTTTTAAGAGGCACACAGCGTAGTTTTTATGACTTTACTCAAAAGTTTAGTGAAGGCCCAGGAACCACATGGCAGGTACGACGTGCCAATTTTGACCAACTTTTGGCACAGCAAGCTGAAAAAATGGGGGCGGACATCCGTTTTGGTCATGAAGTTTTGGCGGTCGATGTGGCATCTACACAACCGATTTTGACGGTGAAAGGTGAGCAAGGCGACAGCTATCAAATTCAAGGCAAGTTCCTCTTAGATGCCAGCGGCTTTGGCCGCATTTTGCCGAAGTTTCTTGACTTAGAAAGCCCATCGGATTTTCCCGTGCGCCGTGCGGTCTTTACCCACATTGAAGACGGTCTATTGAATGACCCTGAGTTTGACCGCGAGAAAATTTTAATTACTGTGCATGAAAAAGACCACCGTGCGTGGTATTGGCTAATTCCCTTTGCTGATGGACGCTCTTCATTTGGCATTGTGGCGGAGCAAGATTTCTTTGAAAAATATGGTTATGACGGCAGTGCGGACTATGACTTAGAAGCCTTACAGAAGCGTATTTTGGCCGATGATGCCAGCTTGTCGTATGTGTTACGTCATGCCAAACATGATACTCCTGTCCGTACTTTGGTGGGCTACTCTGCCGATGTGAAACACTTGGCATCTGAAAACTATGCACTACTGGGCAATGCGGGTGAGTTCCTCGATCCTGTCTTTTCTTCAGGGGTAACCATTGCCTTAAAATCTTCCAGTCTAGCAGTGCCATTGGTCGAGCAAGTGTTGCAAGGTCAGACGGTAGACTGGATGGAGCAATATGAAAAGCCGCTACGTAAAGGCATTCAAGTGTTCCGTGCCTATGTCGAATCATGGTATTCAGGTGAGTTTCAGGATGTGGTATTTTCGACTCAGCAGGATGAAAAAATTCGCCGTATGATTGCATCTTTACTGGCAGGTTATGCATGGGATACGAGCAACCCGATTCATCGCAATGCCAAGCAACGTTTGAGCACTTTGGCCGAATATTGCCGAGAAGAACAACCTAAAAAAGAGTCGCTGACCGATGAAACTTAAGCTGCGTTTAAAGACCGTCAGTTGGGTTTTAGCCAGTGCGCTGCTCTGTAGTGCCTGTCAAAGTTGGATTCCCAAAGCGCAGGGACTCGCGACTCCGCAGTGGGCTGCGCAGAATTACCAGCGTCAAGACCAAATTGAAGTGCAGTGGAAAACCCAGAGTTTCAGCTTTTTACTGTACCAACAACAGCGAGGACAGTCGCTTGATATGCTGGCACTTAGCCTTACGGGACAGCAGTTATTCAAGCTCAGTTTTGATGGTCAAAAGGTAGACGTTGAACAGCGGATTGAGCCGATGAGGTTATTGCCTTTTGATTATGTGGTGCGCGATATTCTGTATGCGACCTATCCCAATTTTGCTGCGTTACATGCCGCTCAAAATGCGGTCGTACAGAAAGACGATACCATTTATATGCAGCAACAGCCCGTGTTGAAAATTCAGCAAAATGAGGGGGCAATTGAGCTAGATAATTTGCAAGTGCCTTATCAGATGGTCATCAGTGCGGTGAGCAATACTTTAGAAGATGATCAAGGTGACCATCATGACTAAAAAACTACAGCATGTTTCAGCTGTTGGCATTCAGTTCAGTACGGCGCTATCGGCTTTGGGACAAAATGCCGCTGAGCTTCAACATGCCTTAACAAGCACCAAAAATACCTTATCCCAACGAGAGGATCTGATCGCGGGGCGAACGGTCTGGGTCGGTGCATCTGACCAAGCCTTGCTTCAAGCAGTTCCTGCAAGCTTAAGCAGTGCAGACTCACGGAATTTACGCTTTACCCTGACGGCTTTGACACACATTGAAACCGAGATTCGTGCCTATACTGCACAGTTCCCTAAACAACGTCTCGCTGTGATTATTGGCACGTCAACCTCAGGCATCGCGGATAATGAGCCTACTTTAAAAGCGCAGTTTCAACAGCCAGCGCCGCAGTCTGTACAGCACCAAAAGCAAGAAATGGGCAGTTTAGCGAAAGCCTTACAACAGTATTTGGGCTGGGAAGGGCCTGCTTATACCATTTCTACCGCTTGTTCCTCGGCAGCCAAAGCACTTGCAGCGGGGCAACGTCTGCTGAATGCCGATTTGGCTGATGCAGTCTTAGTGGGTGGAGTCGATACCCTATGCAAGCTGACCTTAAATGGTTTTGATAGTTTAGAAAGCTTATCGAGCGGAATTTGCCAGCCCTGTGGTGCCAACCGTGACGGCATTAATATTGGTGAAGCCGCAGGACTGTTTTTACTCTCTAAAGCGCCTGCCCCTGTGATGTTACTGTCGAGCGGCGAGTCAATGGATGCATGGCATATTTCAGCACCGCATCCAGAAGGAAAAGGGGCTGCGGAGGCGATGCAAAAAGCTTTAGACGCTGCACAGCTGCAAGCAAGCGATATTGATTATTTAAATTTGCATGGCACATCCACACCGCAAAATGATGCGATGGAAATGAAGGCGGTACAGACTGTTTTCTCTGATGCAGCTGTGGCCTTGAGCAGCACCAAACATAAAACGGGGCATTGTCTGGGGGCAGCGGGTGCAATTGAAGCCTTTATTTGCCAGCAGGTTTTATTAGATCAATCTTGGTTGCCGCTACATCATTCCGGTGAATTGGACGAGGCTTTGGCTAGGCAAAACTATGTGCTTACACCGCATTTGAAGACATCCATTCGCTATGCGATGAGTAATTCTTTTGCTTTTGGGGGGAGCAATATTAGTTTAATTTTCGGGACGGCTTTGTCATGATGGACGCAGTACAGTTTATTCCGCATGCGAAACCGATGGTTTTCGTGAGCCATTTGATTGAAGCCAATGATGAATTTGCTATTGCAGAACTTCACATCACGCCAGATTTGATGTTTTGTGAGCCAGAAGGCTTGTCCACATGGAGCAGCATTGAGTTGATGGCGCAGACCATTAGTGCCTATGCCGGTTATAAAGGGCAAACTCAGGGCTTGCCACCGAAAATTGGCTTTTTATTGGGAACGCGTAAAATGCAGTTGCCTTGTGCCTATTTTAGTTTGGGTACAATCGTGCGGATTCGAGTAGAACAAAGTTATCTGCACGAAGGTTTGGGGCAGTTTAATTGTGAAATTGAATATCAAGAACATCGGTTCAGCGCCATGTTGAGCGTATTTGAGCCTGAAAATATGAATGAAATCATTGGAAAATTAGTGTGAACAGAAGAATTTTAGTCACGGGTTCGAGTCGTGGAATAGGTAAAGCGATTGCTTTGGAGTTGGCAAAGGCAGGCTTTGATGTCACGGTGCATGCCCGTTCAAGACAGTCTGAGGCTGAAGCCGTGGCTCAGGAGATTCAAGCGCTTGGGCAGGCCAGCCATGTGTTGATGTTTGATGTGAATGAGCGTGAAAAGATTGCTGCTATTTTAGAGCAAGATATAGCACAGCATGGCGCTTTTTATGGTGCGGTGTTGAATGCAGGACTAACCCGTGATGGTGCTTTCCCCGCACTAACCGATGAAGACTGGGATGATGTGGTCTCGACCTCTCTGAACGGTTTTTATAATGTGCTGAAACCTCTGATGATGCCGATGATTCGCTTGAAAAAGGGCGGACGTATTGTGACCTTGTCTTCAGTGTCTGGGATCATGGGTAACCGAGGTCAGGTGAACTATAGTGCTGCCAAAGCAGGCTTGATTGGTGCGACCAAAGCATTGGCACTGGAATTGGCCAAACGCAAAATTACGGTGAACTGTGTGGCTCCGGGCTTGATTGAAACCGAAATGGTCACGGAAGAAGTTAAAGAACATGCTTTGAAAATGATCCCGATGCAACGCATGGGACAGGTGGAAGAAGTCGCGAAAGTGGTGAAGTTTTTATGCAGTGATGATGCCAGTTATATCACCCGCCAAGTAATTTCAGTCAATGGAGGCTTGATCTAATGAAACGTGTTGTTGTGACAGGCATGTCAGGGATTACCTCTTTGGGTGAAACCGCAGAGCAAATTTTTGAGCAATTTGCACTAGGCAAAAGCGGCATTCGCTATATGCCTGACTGGGAGATTTATTCCGATTTACGCAGTAAATTGGCCGGGCCTGTTGAGTCTTTTACCGTACCCAAGCATTTTAACCGCAAGGTTACTCGAGGTATGGGACGTGTTGCTTTAATGTCCGCTGTATGTGCTGAAAAAGCATTGGAAGATGCAGGATTACTGCATGCGGATATCTTAAAAAGTGGCGATGCAGGGGTGGCCTTTGGTTCCTCTGCGGGCAGTGTGGATGCCGTACGTGAGTTTGGCTCGATGTTGATTGAGCACAATATGAGCCAACTGAATGCCACAACCTACATTCGTATGATGTCGCATACCAGTGCGGTCAATATGACGGTGTATTTTGGTTTAAAGGGTTTAACCCTACCAACCTCAAGTGCTTGTACTTCAGGTTCTATGGCCATTGGTCAAGCTTATGAAGCGATCAAATATGGCAAACAAACCGTGATGATTGCAGGCGGGGCAGAAGAACTCAGTGCCGCGGGTTCAGCCGTGTTTGATGTCCTGTTAGCAACCAGTGTGCAAAATGATCGACCTGAGACAACCCCGCGTCCGTTTGATGCAAATCGGGATGGTTTGGTGGTTGGTGAAGGCGCAGGCTGTTTGATTTTAGAAGAATATGAACATGCTCAAGCGCGCGGGGCCACCATTTATGCTGAGATCGTTGGCTATGGCAGTAATACCGATGGTCAGCATGTAACTCGACCTGATTCTGAAATGATGGGCCGTTGTATGCAGTTGGCATTGAAAGATGCACAGCTTACTGCCGCGGATATTGATTATGTCAATGCGCATGGCACTTCGACCGATCAGGGGGATATTGCAGAATCACAAGCAACCGCGCGCATCTTGGGGAAAAAGCCGATCAGCTCATTAAAAAGTTATTTTGGGCATACGCTCGGGGCGTGCGGCGCCATTGAGGCATGGCTGAGTATTGAAATGATGAGACGCAATCAGTTGGTGCCTACACTGAATTTAGATCAGATTGACAGCGCTTGTGGTGATCTGGATTATATCGTTTCAGATATGCGTTCAGCAGAAACGCAAATGGTGATGAGCAACAATTTTGCTTTTGGGGGGATTAATACCTCCCTGATTTTTAAACGTATCTAATAAGATAAGGGTAGAACCATGTTATTCAAAAATATTTGTGCAGTCGCTGTGTTGTCTTTAGGAGCGATTGCATCGGCTCAAGCTGCAGACAGAATGTATGATTTTAAGTTTCAAGAAGCTGTAAACCGTGCTGTTGCAGATGGGGTACTCGATGGTTCAGTGAAGTTTTATTTGGCGGGAACCAAGTCGGGCGGTAAAGTGATTGAAAAAGGCCTAGTGACCAATAAAAAGACCAATGGTTTTGCTAAATCTGCGGAAAGTTCATGTGATCACGTACTTCGTTCGGCATTGATTCAATTTCAAAATACCGCCAAAGCTAATGGTGCAAATGCTGTGACTAATCTGGTGAGTTTCTATAAGTCGAATGAAACACGTAGTATGACGACTTATCAATGCGCGAAAGGTACAGCACTCGCGGGTGTGGCGTTGAAAGGGGATTTGGTGAAGTTTTAATGTGTTTGAATGCGTGAGATGAATTTCCAAATAAGAACAATCTAATTCCAAGTTCATTGTATAGCAGCAGTATTAGGATGGATTCTTACAACGAGGGATGCTCTATTTTTAGACATCCCTCGTTGGTTCGATGTCTTAATTCAGCATTTTTTGATTGTCAGAGTTAGTATACTAATTTGAGTAAGGTTCAGAAATGCATAAAAAAGCCCCCATCTTTCGATGAGGGCTTTTTTGAATTTGGAGCGGGAAACGAGACTCGAACTCGCGACCCCAACCTTGGCAAGGTTGTGCTCTACCAACTGAGCTATTCCCGCATAGCGCTGTATGATACAGCAAGCAAGTTCAGGGTCAATAGCTTTATGAAAAAGCTGAGTTTAATTGCATAAAATAAAGCCAGTTTTAGACGATGCCTTGAGATTTTTTTAACTTTTGCTCGTGAAAAGTTGTGCCTCATGCTAGCTGAAAGGGTTTTATGCATTCAACATCTTGAAGGAACAGGTATACTCTGAACGAATCATTATTTTTGGAGACAGGTATGAGCTTGGAGCAGCAATTGATTGAACGCTTACAACAGCTTTCCCCATCACATTTAGAAGTCGTGAATGAATCTTCTGGTCATGGCGGCTATTTTCCAGGTAAAGAATCACATTTTAAAGTGATCGTGGTGAGTGAGATTTTTGCGGGATTACGCTTAGTTCAGCGCCATCAAAAAATTTATGCGGTAGCAGGAGACTTACTCAGTCCTGGTAAAATTTATGCTTTGGCTATACATGCTTTTTTACCCGAGGAGTGGCAAGGACAAGACACTTCTAGTCCAAATTGTGCACATGCCCCGAAAAGCTAAGCAGAGATTCAGTCATGGAAACACAATTATTGATTAAGATCGTGCATATGAGTGCGGTCAGCTTGGCATGTGTCGTGATTTTGGCGCGTGCCATGACGCTATTTAAAGGCGTCCAAGGCAATCAGCCTAATCCAGCGGGTCGAACGGCTTTTGTTGCTCTTCAGCATTTAAGTATGCTGGTGATTGTACTGACCGGGATTGTCCTTTTAGTGATGAAAAACTTTGATGTGCAAACATGGTTTTATGCCAAAGTGGTTTTATTTTTAGTGATGTTGTCCGCTTTGTCGAAGGCTTATAAAAAAGAAGACAGCATTTTACTTACACAGCGCCGAGCGGGCTTATTCTTGGCCGTGGTTGCGATGATATCCATTTTAGGTTTAGTCATGATTAAACCAAACTTTGGCTAATTGTTAGACATAATCATCGGCACAGCGATTGTTCTGCGCTACACTGCTATCTATAGCGGAAAAATAACAAGAGGGAGGGGATTTCATGCATACACGTGTGGTATTTAATCAAAAAGGTGGTGTCGGTAAATCCAGTATTGCAGTGAATTTGGCGGCAATTAGTGCACATCAAGGCTTAAAAACCTTACTGATTGATCTCGATCCGCAAGCGAATTCGAGTCAGTATGTGCTGGGCGATGACGCAACGTATTCGGCAGACAAACCAGCTTTAGAACCCAATATTGAAAACTATTTTGAAGAAGTGCTTGGAACGACTCAAAATAAAAGTCTATTGGGCAGTGCCATTGGTTCGATCCTCAAAGGACGAGCTAAAGGCTTAGAAAGTTATGTACACCAATCCCCTTTTAAAAATTTGGATGTGATTCCAGCCAGCCCAAGCCTCGGGGCATTGGCTTATGCTTTAGAGTCAAAACATAAAATTTATAAACTGCGTGATGCGTTACAACAGCTTGCCGGAAAATATGATCGTGTCTATATCGATACACCGCCAGCCTTTAACTTCTTTACTTTGTCGGCACTGATTGCAGCCAATAAAGTCCTGATTCCGTTTGATTGCGATGTCTTTTCTAAACGTGCACTGCAAACTTTGATCGAAAATGTGCTCGAAACTCAAGACGATCATAATGATCATTTGGAAATTGAAGGCATTGTGGTGAATCAGTTCCAAGCGCAGGCCAAACTTCCGCGTGAAGTGGTGCAACAGCTGAAGGATGAAGGTCTTCCTGTACTAGAAAGTATGTTGCCCCCATCGGTGCTGATGAAAGAATCGCATCACAAAAATTTACCCTTAATTCATTTGGCACACGATCATAAATTGACGCAGGCCTATCAATCATTGTTCAATGAGATTGAGAATAATAAATTGCGAGATTCGGCATGAAAAAGATCACAATTGCTTTTTTAATGGGCAGCACGCTGTTATTGAGCGCCTGTGCCACAACGGTTAAACCGACTTATGTCTCTCCTACACAGTATCAAGCTTTGAACTGCCAACAGTTACAAGCGGAATATAATCGGATTCAGCAACATTTAGATGAAGGTGTACCCACTGCAAAACGTACTGGTATGGGTGTAGGTGTAGGGCTGGGCGGCGGTTGGAGTCATGGTGGCGGTTGGGGCTTTGGTCCAAGCGTTTCAGTGAATATGGGACAATCATCGAATACCAAAAAAACTGAAATTTCACGACTTTTGGGTCAGCAAGAGGCGATTGTACAGGCTGCAAAATTCAAAGGCTGTGCGATTACCGTGCAAAATAAGACGAATTAATGCCGCATTTATTCATCCTGCTGAAGGGTTCAACCTTTCAGCATTCATTAAAATCTTAGCAAAATGTTTCGAAAATAATTTCTATAAAACAATGGACTATCGTTTTAATACGCACTTTTTTACCTCATGGGTTCTGTGTTTTTTTCCGCTTTGACTTGAGGAAACCGCTCTTTTTCGGCTAAATTGCGCATCTTTAATGCTGTTGTTGGATGTCTATGATTGAGAGTTGGCTGTTTGTATTGGCAATGATTGCTGTCTTGATGATTCCGGGACCAACCAATGCTTTACTCGCAAGCTCTGCACATCAGCAAGGTCTGGTGAAGACCAGCTTACTTGTACCCGCAGAACTGTTTGGGTATTTCTATGCCATCAATTTATGGGCACTCCTGATTCATCTTAGTACACCGACTTGGCCTTATCTGATTGATCTTTTACATGCACTGAGCGCAGTCTATGTGTTCTGGTTGGCTTTTCATTTATGGAAAAGCTCACACTTAGAAAAGCATAATCAACGTTTTACCTCGATTCGACCTAAACAATTGTTTTTTTCTACTTTGAAAAATCCGAAAGCGGTCTTATTTGCTGCGGGTATTTTTCCCTATGAAGCCTGGGATAATCCCACCAATTTCTTTTTGGTGTTTGCGGTGTTTAGTCTGGTGTTATTGCCAACGGCACTGTTCTGGATGTCTTTTGGCCGTGCCATTTTATCGGGTGAGTCCAAACAAATAAAAGCCGATCTCTTATATAAAGGATCGGCCATGTTGTTGGTGGTGTGTATGTTTCCCGTGATTCTACGTTTTTTTGCTTAAGCTTCAGTGGTTGATTTTTTCTTTAATTTGGCACGAATAAAACCAATGATCCCCGGCAAGACACTAATAATAATAATGCCGAAAATCAGATGCGTGAAATTGTCTTTGACCACAGGCACATTACCAAAAATATAGCCTAAAGTAATGAATGATCCAATCCAGCAGAATGCTCCAATCAGGTTATAAGACAGGAAAAATTTGTAGTCCATTTTTCCTGCACCTGCTACAAAAGGTGCAAAAGTCCGCGCAAAAGGGATAAAACGCGCAAAAATAATAGTTTTACCACCATGTTTTTCAAAGAATTTTTGTGTATTAATTAGGTGTTGTTTATTGATGAAACGTGACTCGATTTCAAAAACACGCGGTCCAATATAACGGCCAATGTGATAATTCAGCGTATCGCCCAGTACGGCTGCGATAAAAAGTAAAACACCAAGAGTCCACGGATTCATTGCACCTGTGGATGCTGCTAAGGCACCTGCGGCAAACAATAAACTGTCGCCGGGTAGGAACGGCATGACCACCAAACCTGTTTCCACAAAGATGATGAGAAACAAAATTGCATAAATCCAAACCCCATAGTTGGTGATAAACTCAAGCAGATGGTCATCGACATGTAATATAAAATCAATCAGTTCCATGGGGCACAAATAAGCAAAAGAGTGCGGAAATCCTAGCAGTCTCGTTATCAGAAGTCAGTATTAAAACGTAAATAAATTTAGCTACTGGTGTTCTTATTTTGAAACGATGCGTGATGAAAATGGATATTTATTCTAAAAATAGAGAACATTAAGATAGCTACAACTTCAAATAAAACGTATTTAAAGGTGTAAAAATGTTTAATTCAAATGTTGTGGTCAAAAATATTGTCAATCAACCCAATACCGATGCAGTTTTAGCTTTAATTGCCCGTGTACTGATGGCTTATATTTTCCTTGTTGCAGGCTGGGGAAAAATTTCAGCTTATAGCGCAACTGTAGGGTATATGGAGTCTATGGGTGTTCCCGGAGCGCTATTACCTTTAACCATTTTAGTTGAGTTTGGTGGTGGCTTAGCGCTGTTATTTGGTTTTCAAGCCCGCTTTGCTGCGTTTGGCTTAGGTCTGTTTAGTATGATTACCGCGTTTATTTTTCACGATGGCGCGCAAGACAGCATTAACTTTATGAAAAACTTTGCTATGACGGGTGGTTTATTTTTTCTAATGCTGCATGGTGCTGGAAAAATGAGTCTAGATCATCTGATTGAAAAATAATTCAAAATGAAAAGCAGCATTCACGATGCTGCTTTTTTATTTACAAAAAAGTACGGTGTGGACGTCCATTTTTTGTTTTGATCAAGATCAATAAAACATGAGGAAAATAAGATGAAAAATCTTTTTAAAATAGGGTTATGTATTACAAGTTTAAGTCTTGCCGCTGGTGCATGGGCTAAAGATGACCATATCATTTTACAAGAAGCAGCAAAGAATCATGTCTCTGTGTCAGCCATTGCAAAGCTCAAAGATGAAACGGCGGTCACTTTAAAGGGACACTGCTGAAACATCTCAATGAAGACCACTACGAGTTCAGCGATGGTACAGGGGTTATTTTGTTGGATATTGATGACGATTTATGGAAAGCATCTAATATTAAAGCAGGCGATAAAGTGCAGGTTGTGGGCGAGGTCGATACACATCGTTATAAACCGACGGATATTGAAGTCGTTAAAATAGAAAAAGTTTTGAAATAAACATCAGGCACGCGAAAGCGTGCTTTTCGATATAAAAACCATTGGATTTTAAGCGTTGTATAAAGCTTGTCCGAATTATGTGCGTTATGCGCGGGAAAATGCTAGAATACGGCGCTTATATTCGTTTGCCTTTCATAGTTGTTTGTCATGACTACCAATACTCAAATTACTGAAGATCGTATCCTTATTTTGGATTTCGGTTCTCAATATAGCCAGCTTATTGCACGCCGCGTACGTGAAGCTGGTGTATATTCTGAAATGTATGCCTATGACATGTCTGAAGAAGACATTCGTGCATTTAATCCAAACGGTATCATCTTGTCAGGTGGTCCTGAGAGCGTACACGAAGAAGGCAGCCCACGTGCGCCAGAAGTTGTGTTCAACTTAGGTGTACCAGTTTTGGGTATTTGCTATGGCTTACAAACCATGTCTGCACAGCTTGGCGGTAAAGTTGAGCCGGGTACAGTACATGAATTCGGTTATGCCGAAGTAAACATCCAAGTTCGTGACAAGTTGATTGGTGATCTTGAAGACACCAAAGACCAACTTAAAGTCTGGATGAGCCATGGTGACAAAGTGACAGCGATTCCTGAAGGTTTCCAAATCACTGCGAGCACACCAAGCTGTCCAGTGGCGATGGTTTCTGATGAAACGCGTCGTTTTTACGGGATTCAGTTCCACCCAGAAGTAACGCACACTGCAAAAGGTGCAGAGTTATTATCTAACTTTGTACACAGCATTTGTGGCTGTCGTAGCCTGTGGAACTCTGAAAACATCATTGACTTACGCGTTGAACAATTACGTCAACAAATTGGCGATCAAAAAGTTCTTTTAGGTCTGTCGGGTGGTGTTGATTCATCAGTGGTTGCTGCGCTTTTACACCGTGCGATTGGCGATCAATTGACTTGTGTATTCGTTGACAACGGCCTACTTCGTTTGAACGAAGGCGAGCAAGTGATGGACATGTTTGCGAAAAACATGGGTATCCGTGTGATTCGTGCCGATGCTGAAGATCGTTTCTTGACTGCACTTGCTGGTGAGGTTGATCCTGAGAAGAAACGTAAAATCATTGGTCGTGAGTTCATTGAAGTTTTTGCTGAAGAAGCGCGTAAACTTGATGGCGTAAACTTCCTTGCTCAAGGTACGATTTACCCAGACGTGATCGAATCTGCTGCAACCAAAAATGGTAAAGCTCATGTGATTAAATCTCACCACAATGTGGGCGGTTTACCAGATGACTTGGCTTTTGAATTGGTTGAGCCAATCCGTGATTTGTTTAAAGATGAAGTACGTCGTTTAGGTACAACTTTAGGTTTACCGTTTGAAATGCTATATCGTCACCCATTCCCAGGTCCAGGTTTGGGCGTGCGTATTTTGGGTGAAGTGAAGAAAGAATATGCAGACATTTTACGTCTTGCAGATGACATCTTCATGCAAGAGCTTCGTGCCAGCGGTTGGTATGATAAAACTGCGCAAGCCTTTGCTGTATTCCAACCTGTGAAATCTGTTGGCGTCGTAGGTGATGGTCGTCGTTATGCATGGGTGATTGCACTTCGTGCCGTTGAAACGGTTGACTTTATGACAGCGCGTTTCGCACATCTTCCTTATGATTTGGTTGATAAAATTTCGACTCGTATCATGAACGAAATTAAAGATGTTTCTCGTGTGGTTTATGACGTGTCGTCTAAGCCACCGGCAACGATTGAATGGGAATAAAACTGGGGTTTCAAGCAGCAACGCTGCTTGCCAGTTTTACGCCAAGCGCTCTGCGTGCGGCAGTTGACGAAAATTACTTTTTGAAAAAAGGACGCTTAGGCGTCCTTTTTTTATTTAAAAGCGTCAGAAATTTAATGAACGGAGAAGTAAGGTTCTAAGAGACTAAAGAGCTTCTTATTTAATGTTGCTGAGTGATATTTACCATTTTCTACCCATGATGCACTTTCAAGCCAATTAGTACTCTCTTGCACAATTTTTACTAAAGTATCATGGTCAATTAGACACCACCCTTTATCAATTGGAAAAGCTATATGTAAGTTTTTATTTATATACTTTTTATCAATCGTAATGCGGCTTTTTAGCTGGATTCGTAAGGTGTCCTTCCCGTTTAAATGATATGCAAGAAAATCGGCGCCATTCCAATCATCTGATAACTTTATACAATTGAATCCGTAGTCTGCTAAATATGCCGAGATTTTCTGGAAATTATAAATTTCTTTTTGCTTAGGGGGTAATTCCGAATAGATAATTTTATTAAACATCAAGGAAAGAATATGGTTATAAGTCATTAAATTATATTTCTTTTTTTTTGGTTTTTAAATGCTCAGCGAAGACCATTTAGGTTTAGACAAAATTTATATTCAGGCTAAACGCTGGGAAAATACAGTGGGTCGGCCTGAGATACAGCAATTTAAAGGCGCACTGGCAGATCAAGTAGCTAAGAAAGGTGTCTTTATTACAACTTCCAATTTTAGTAAAGAGGCGATGGAGTCGGCTAAAAGATCAGGCATTGTTTTAATTGATGGTAATAAATTAACAGCTCTCATGATTGAATTTGGTTTAGGTGTTCAAGTGGAGCGTAGTTTTCATATCTATAAAATTGATCAAGATCGTTTTGATGAAGAAAACTTTTGATTTTTCCTAAGTCATTGCTTTCCATCGCCTCTAAAACACACCTTATAAAGATGTAACAACATTTTTACATCCATGCATTGCCTTGTAGTTAGGTTTTGAAAACACAAGATATTGTCCCAAGTTTAAGAATCAGCATTCTATTTTTAGGGATGTGCAGTTGGGAATCTGCTTGTTATGATCTAGGACATATGGATCTGTAATGAGTAAGCACATGACGAATAATAACTATACTGAACTTTCACATTCGGATGACTGTGAAAAATACGTAAATCAATTCATTCAAGAGTTTCCACTGAGAAGTGCTGAAATAGGCCAAGGGACGGTCATCAAGCGTGCGCTGCCAAGTCGCCATAAACGAATGATTGGTGCATGGTGTTTCTTAGATCACGCAGGCCCTGTAACCTTCCCTCAAGGGGACGGTTTAGATGTTGGCCCACATCCACATATCGGTTTGCAAACCTTTACATGGATGATTGAAGGCACCATGATGCATACCGATAGTTTGGGTAGCAAACAGCTGATTCGTCCAAAACAGGTCAACTTAATGACCGCAGGACACGGGATTTCCCATACGGAAGTCGCACCAGATACAGAAACTAAAATGCATGCAGCACAATTGTGGATTGCATTGCCTGATGCACAAATTGCTGTTGAACCACGTTTCGATCACTATCCAGAACTGCCAGTGGTGGAAAAAGATGGGGTGGAATTTACCGTTTTGGTCGGAGAGTTTTTAAATACTACCTCACCTGTGAGTGTTTATACCGAGCTGTTAGGAGTGGACTTAAGCGCAACAGAAAGCACCAAAACCCGTTTAACACTCAATCCTAACTTTGAATATGGCTTTATGGCTTTAGAAGGAACTGCTACGGTCAATGGACACGAACTGACTGAAGACAATATGGTGGTGCTCGAGCAGGGTGTAAGTGCGATTGAAATTGAAATCCATGCTGGTAGCCGCTTGTTACTGTTAGGTGGTGAACCGTTTGAAAGCCCAATTCTATTGTGGTGGAATTTTGTCGGACGGACTCAAGAAGAATTGAAAATTGCACGTGATCAGTGGATTGCGCAAGATGAACGTTTTGGTTCCATTCCTGACTATGAAGGGCCACGACTGGAAGCACCGGCATTTCCAGACCAAATGCGCGCTTCAAAATAAGTGGTTTGAATATTGCGAAAAATCGTTCAACAACAGAATAGGTGGACAGTTTCAATACTTGAAACCTATTCAAAATAATATCAATGAAAAATAGGATAATAAAAAATGGCAATAATTGCGAATGCGGAAGTCAAAACATGCGTCGAAGCATGGTCTGGTGAAGTAAGTACTGGACGACACTAATTCATTACAGATAAACCAGCGTCTTTTGGCGGTCAGGACAAAGGCCCTGCACCTTATGACTTTATTTGTACAGGTTTGATTTCCTGCACCATGATTACCCTACGTATGTATGCGCAGCACAAAGGTATTGAATTGGGGACTTTTAGTGTCGAAGCAGATTTTAATGCCAATAAAGAAGGCCGAGAATGGATCAGCCGTCGTTTGTCGTTTGAGCAAACATTGACAGAAGAAGCACGCCAAAAAATCTTAGACATCTGTCAAAAAACACCAGTCACTAAAACTTTATTACGTTCCGTCGAGATTGAAACCTCAATTGTTTAACTCGCTTGACGGTTTTTTTATAGGCGGTAAAGGATTTTGTACGACTGGATATTCATGTGTATCGACAGGTGCAAAATCCAAATTTTAGCGTAAAGTGAGTGCTAGATTTCAATTAAAACAAAAGGCACAACAATGATTACCCTGCACCATTTGGAACATTCACGCTCTTTACGCATTTTATGGGCTTTGGAAGAGTTAGGGCTTGAGTATGAGGTGAAGTTTTATAAACGCCTACCGACCTATGCTGCGCCACCTGAGTTAAAAAACATTCATCCCTTAGGTAAAGCCCCCGTTTTGACCGATGGTGATTTGGTCATAGCAGAATCTGCGGTGATTTTAGAATACTTGCAAGCCACCTACGATACGGAGCACAAGTTTAAACCGAAAAATCCAAAGGACTTAATGCAATATAACTACTGGATGCATTATGCCGAAGGCTCGTTGATGCCATATTTGGTTATGACTTTGGTGATGAATAATGTACCGAAGCATGTCCCATTTCTAATTAAACCGATTGCCAATAAAATTTGTGATGGGGTGAAAGGTGGCTTTATTAATCCACGCTTGAAAGAGCACAGTGCATATTTGGAAAATTATTTGTCTCAACATGACTATTTTGCAGGTGATTTTTCCTTTGCTGATATTCAAATGAGCTTTCCTGTGGTGGCGATGCAAGAGCGGGTAAAAGCCCATAACCCTCAAATGGTGGCTTATGCACAGCGTATTCAGCAGCGCCCAGCATTTAAAAAAGCCAAAGAGCTCAGTGGGTTCTAATGGGTGGTGATGGTTTGAACTTGATTTTCTTACCCGGTGCATCGGGCAATACGGCATTTTGGCAACCTGTTCTCCAGCACCTTCCTCAGGACGATTCAACCATGGTCGTCGCTTATCCGAGCTTTGGTGGTTATCCTGATGATGTGGATGTGCAAAGTTTTGAGAGCTTACAAGACGATGTATTGAATCAAATCCAACAGCCTTCTGTGGTCATTGCACAATCTATGGGTGGCATTTTTGCAGTACAAGCTGCCCTACAAAAACCTGAACAGGTGCGGGCCTTGGTGCTCGTGGCAACCTCAGGCGGCATTGATTTAAGTCCTTTTCAGGTGGCGGATTGGAGAGAGGATTATCAACAGAGTTTTACGGTTCCTGATTGGTTTATTCAGCATCAGTCTGATTTGACGGACAGTTTGGAGCATATCCGTTGTCCAGTTCTGCTGATTTGGGGCGATGCAGATCCGATTAGTCCTGTTGCGGTGGGGCAGTTCTTACACCATCAAATACCACATGCTGAATTGCACATCGTGTCACAGGGGCAACATGATTTGGCTTATGTGCATGCGGAACATGTTGCGCAATTGATTCAAAATTTTCTAGCCAAACTCAGAGTATAAAAAAGGATGCCGAGGCATCCTTTTTTTGTTTTAGCGTTTGACCACAATCGAATCAATCCCGCTATGTTGTAGGGTTTGCTGTGCAATCACTGCAGCTTCTTGCGAGTCATATGGCCCTGAAATCACGCGATACCATGTTTGCCCGCCTTCAACGGTTTTGACTACATCGGCAGAGAGACCATTTAAGATAATTTCTGCACGACGTGCATCGGCACTGTCAGGGTCAGGGTAGCTACGCACTTGCAATATAAAACTTGGCGCTTGCGGTGTCGGTGCTGCTTCGGTTAAACCCGGTTCAGCAGGAGTGCTTTCTTCGGCAGCAGGTGCTTCAACAATCACCACAGTGCTTGGATTATCTTTGGTTTCAGGAATGGCTTGATCAGGAATTGGCGTCACTTGCTGCTGTGGCAGTAAGTCGTAGAAACGGTAGTCTTTATTTGTTTCTTCTTGATAATGTTCCGAAGTGATTTGACCTTTCGGCTTCACTGGTGCCCAAGGCTTCCACAGTAATAGTGCTACAGCAAAACAGAGCACGATTAAAATGACCACAAGTGTACCGAGCCAAGCTGGAATCAGTGGCTTTTTGGGTTTGTTCGGTCTTTCAGATACACCGCGCTGCGTTTTTCCAAACACGTGGAAACCTCTTTTCTTCTAATCAATATGAGGGACTGGCCCATTCTTTTCTTTATTTTAGTACTTGGCCTCAAGGAATTAAAAGAGGCGTCATCGTAAAATAAAGAATCGCTTTGCAAAATTCAAGTTTCACAAAGCGAGCAATACATCAGGGTTGATATGGTTACTTCGGGCATAGCCCTGTGTCTTGCGACGATGTGCAAAGCGTTGCTTTTTACATCATTACCTCAAGCATAGCTTTCGGTCTTGCAGCCATACTTGAAGCTTTGCTTTGCTGGTTACATCGTCTCAGGTGCAGACACACCTAGTAACTCTAAACCATTACGCAAAACTTGTTGTACGTTTATTGAAAGTAATAAACGGGCTTGCGAAAGGGCAATATTCTGTTCGTCGATAATTCTTGTATTATCCAAGTTATACCAACCATGGAATAACGCTGCGAGTTCTTTCAAATAGTTACCCACTTGGTGTGGTTCATAGCTATTTGCAGCACGAAGCACAATTTCAGGATAGGCCGCAAGTTTGGCAAGAATTTCAGTTTCAGCATCAAGAGTTAATAAGGTCGCATCGTAATCAGCTGCTTTGCTACGATCAAAAGGAATGCCTTTTTCAGGTGCTTTCACATCGACCATACGATTGACACGTGCATGCGCATACTGGATGTAGTACACCGCATTGTCTTTGCTTTGTGAAACTGCAAGGTCTAAGTCAAAGTCAATGTGTTGTTCAGACTTACGCATCACGTAGTAGAAACGCGCAGCATCATTGCCCACTTCTTTACGCAGGTCACGTAAAGTCACGAACTGACCAGAACGAGATGACATTTGTACCATCTCACCACCACGCCATAGGCTGACGAACTGAACCAATAGAACGGTGAGTTTTTTCGAGTCATATCCCAAGGCATCAATGGCTGCTTTGACTCGTGAAATATAGCCATGGTGGTCTGAGCCCCAGATATCAATGATATCGGTATAGCCACGTTGTAATTTGTTCAGGTGATAAGCAATGTCAGAAGCAAAGTAAGTGGTTTGTCCATTACGACGCTTCACAACACGGTCTTTTTCATCGCCAAATTCAGTCGATTTGAACCAAATGTTGCCGTCTTTTTCGTATAAGAAACCGCGTTGTTCTAAAGTTTCTAAAGCTTCATCAATTTTGTCTGTCAATGAGGCTTCGCTGAACCATTGGTTAAAGGTTACACCAAACTCGCCCAAGTCATCTTTGATGTCATCTAAGATCGCATTCAGCGCTGCTTGGTGGAATACGCGGTAAGCTTCACCGATTAAGCTTTGTGAATTATGGATTAAACCATCAATATGCTTTTCTTTGTCGCCTGAAAGGACAACTTTATTGCCTTCAGCATCGAGTTCTTCTGCATATTGCACATCTTCAGGGACATCTTTATAGATGTCTGCCACAGGGCGGACGTAGGCATCGCCATCAGCATCGATAATGCTTTGCGCGATTTCTTTAACATAATCGCCTTGATAGGCATTTTTAGGGAAAACCAGTTCTTGGCCTGTTAATTCGAGGTAGCGTAAATAGGTGGATGTTGCAAGGATGTCCATTTGACGGCCTGCATCATTCACATAATATTCACGGTCTACCGTTGCACCTGTTGCTTCAAGCAAGGTTGCAACCGTCATCCCATAGGCTGCGCCACGACCATGACCAACGTGCAAGCTAGACGTTGGGTTGGCAGAAACGAATTCTACTTGGATTTTCTTCGCAGCATTGGCTTGCGTGCGACCAAATTGCTTGCCTTGCGCTTGAATTTGATCAAGTACAGCAAAACGTTGGTCAGCATTTAAAAAGAAGTTAATAAAGCCAGGGCCTGCGATTTCTGCTTTGCTGATGTCTGCCACTTCAGGCAGTGCAGCAAGAATTTTTTCGGCTAAATCACGTGGCTTCATACCCGCAGCTTTAGAGGCAATCATCGCGATATTGGACGCGAAATCCCCGTGGCTTCGGTCTTTGGTACGCGTCAAAGTACTGCTGTTGTTCCAGTCTGCTGGAAGGACGCCTTCAGCTTGAAGGTTTTGTACTGCGTGCTCGAGAGCTGCTTGGATTGCCGTGTTCATATTCAGTCGAAAATTTAATGTCGCAGAAAAACGCTAAATATAGCAAATTTCCACGTCTTTAGGTGAATCCATTTTCATAGAATAAAAAATGTTCAAAAACTGCTAACGATTGCGCTGCAATAAACATGAAAAGCGCAGTATGATGAGAACCAAAACGCATACTTTTAAGGATAAAACGTGTCTGAACAGCGACCGATGATCATTGGCAATATTCCCAAGTTACCAGCAAAATATGCCATGTTTATTTTGCCGTTTTTTATCTCATTTTTTATGAGTGGCATTATCTCGATGATCAATCTTTGGCGCAATTTGGGTTGGGTGGACAATTTCCTACAGGTTTGGCTGTCCGCATGGATGATGTCTTGGGTGGTGGCCTATCCTGTAGTGCTCATTGTACTGCCGATTGTGCGCCGTTTGACCGGTGTATTTGTGGATATGTCACATTTAAACCCACCCAAATAAGCCCCGTTTTAGCTATTTTCACGGCATGAAACAGGTTTGCTTAGGAGTTCCGCATTTTGGTTTTGAAAACGATACAGTTTGCTGGCATGAAAGAGCTTAATTACTTTGGCACTGGCAAGCTGTTGTTGAAAACGACTCAGGGTTTGGCGTTGAAATGGATCAAAGGGATTGCCATAGTTTTTGTTGTCGAGTAAAAACTGAATCTGTCCTGCTTCTTTATCATAGCCGTATAAGATACGTTTGCCTTGCACATCTTGAAGCTCAAAGGTAGGCGGATGACTGCTGATTTTACAATTCAGACGTAGCGAGAGCACAAAGCCTTCGGTCGATTTGTTTTGTAGCTGATAAATCCCTTGTTTTTCATTCTCCAAATAGACCCATTGGTTCAAGGGTAAATTTGCACTGAGTTGCTCATATTGCTCGATGGTGGCTTTACTGATATCGACAATGCCTTTGGGATCGATTTCAGGCAGTTTTTCGTTATGAGCAAATAGTCCTGTAATTTTATCACTCACTGTAGTTTGCGCCGTAGAAATAGATTGGCATGCTGTCATTTGCGTGATGTAAAGACACGTGAGGCTTAACAACATCAGTTTTTTGATGATCATTTTTAATATAAAGAAGAAATAAAAGCGCTAGCTTAGCTTGAGCTTTATTCAAGTTCAAATTTTATCCATGCGCTATTTGACCGAAAAGACTGCCGTAAACGTCATTTTTACGTTGAGTCGGTTTGATTTTTATTTTCAGACTAAATCGCTTTGATAATTGCATCACGCTTATAAATATCAAAAGATGCGCAAATGGCGCTAAGCTAGTAGCCGAATTAGATGCATAGATTCTCCCCATAGGTTCATCTAAATCTATGTATAACGAGATAGGTAATGACGACAGAATATTTAAAGACAAAACAACCCTTATACATCCCTTATGCGGGCAATACCTTACTTGAGTTGCCGCTGTTAAATAAAGGATCGGCGTTTACGGAAGAAGAGCGCACTCGCTTCAACTTGCATGGTTTAATTCCACATGTTGAAGAAAGTATTGAAGAACAAAGTCAGCGTTCTTATCAACAATATTGTGCTTTTAATGATGCGATCAATAAGCACATTTACTTGCGTAATATTCAAGACACCAACGAAACTTTGTTCTATCACCTCATTGAAAACCATTTAAGTGAGATGATGCCAATTATCTATACTCCAACGGTGGGTGAGGCCTGTCAGCGTTTCTCGGATATTTATCGCCGCCATCGTGGCACATTTATTTCTTATCCAGACCGTGCGCATATTGATGACATCTTGCATAACATCAACAAGAAAAATGTCAAAGTCATTGTGATTACCGACGGCGAGCGTATTTTAGGCTTGGGAGACCAAGGCATTGGCGGGATGGGTATTCCGATTGGAAAATTGTCGCTATATACCGCGTGTGGGGGTATTAGCCCTGCTTACACTTTACCAATTACCCTCGATGTCGGGACCAATAATCAGCAGTTACTGAATGACCCGATTTATATGGGTTGGAATCAACCGCGTATCAGTGGTGATGAGTACTATGCTTTTGTTGATGAGGTGATTGCTGCGATCAAGCGTCGTTGGCCGAAAGCCTTAATTCAATTTGAAGACTTCGCGCAAAATAATGCCATGCCGTTATTGAATAAGTACCGTGATGAAATCTGTTGTTTTAATGATGATATTCAAGGTACCGCAGCCGTTTCTGTGGGCAGTTTGATTGCTGCATCACGTGCGGCAGGTAAACAGCTCAAAGATCAAACTGTTGCCTTCTTAGGTGCGGGTTCAGCAGGCTGTGGGATTGCTGAGCAAATTGTTGCGCAGATGAAAGTTGAAGGTTTAACTGATGCCGAAGCGCGTGCACGCGTGTATATGGTTGATCGTTTTGGTTTAATCACTGAAAATCAGCCGAATCTACTCGATTTCCAACGTAAATTGGCGCAAAAGCCAGACGTGATAGCGGAATGGGGCAATGCTGAAGAGGTGATTTCACTGCTCGATGTCGTGAAAAATGCCAAACCTACTGTGTTGATTGGAGTATCGGGTCAGCCGGGCTTATTCACTGAAGAAGTGATTCGTACTTTGGCTTCGAATTGTGATCGTCCGATTGTGCTGCCACTGTCTAATCCAACATCGCGTGTCGAAGCGGTGCCAGCGGATATTATTCACTGGACGGACGGCAAGGCTTTGATTGCGACAGGCAGTCCTTTTGCTCCAGTCAACTATCAAGGCAAAATTTATAATATTTCGCAATGCAATAACTCGTATATCTTCCCAGGCATTGGGTTGGGCGTGATTGCGGCCAATGCAACCCGTGTGACCGATTCGATGCTGATTGCATCGAGTAATGCTTTGGCAGATTGCTCACCGTTGTTGACCAACCCTACAGCAGATTTATTGCCTGAGATTGATGAAATTCAGAAAGTCTCTAAGCTGATAGCCTTCAAAGTGGCCAAAGCAGCAATGGATGCAGGTGTAGCCCCAATTATTAGTGATGAGCAATTGCAACACGCGATTGAGAAAAACTTTTGGAAGCCAGAGTATCGTCACTATAAACGTGTTGCCTTCTAAAGCTGAAAATGAGATTGAACAAAAAGGAGCGTAATGCTCCTTTTTGTTTTTTGAGAGCTGCGTCTTCATTAACATTATTTTACTAGATTAAAAAAAAGACATTTTGTACACTCCGCGCACAAGTATAAAAACCAATAACTTCATAATGATCATGTTCAATTCTATTTATAAAATGCTGGAATCCTTTGGGTTTGGCTCGCAAAAACGTGCTCTGCATATTCATTTTTCCAATCCGGCTTTGAACACACAGGTGTTTATTCAGCGGATTGAGGGTGAACATCGCATTAATCAGGGCCTAAAAGCTGAAATCCTATGTTTATCGACCAATGCTTATTTGCCTTTAAAACAGTTCATTGGTGGGCGAGTCGCGGTTGATCAGGTCACGGATGTGGGGCAGCTTTCTCGTCTGACGGGGGTGATTACCAGTGCCAGTCAGGGGCAAAGTGATGGCGCGTTAACTGTTTATAAACTGACGATTGAAGATGCAACAGCGCTGTGGCATAAGCGCAGAAACAGTCGTGTGTTTATGAGCAAAAGTGTTCGTGAAATTACTGAAATTCTGTTTAGCGAATGGCAATGTCACAGCACGCTATTTGCAGCCAGCTTAAGCCTGAACTTAGAGGGTTTGAGTCGTGATTATGATGTACGACCCTTTGTCATGCAGTCTAATGAAACCGACGCTGAGTTTCTCACTCGACTATGGCGGAGTGAAGGGATTAATTGGTTGATTGATGAACAAGCTCCGATGGTGCTCAGTTCATCCGAACCGATTCAGTCACAGCAACTTCGTTTGATTGATGATAATCAAGCTTTTACAGCACTGGGCCGCCGTACGATTCGTTTCCACCGCAGCCATGCCACTGAGCCTTTTGATAGCATCACCAGTTTTATTGCTGAACGTCACTTACAATCCACCACGGTACAGGCGCAGCGTTGGCAAGCGCAACATTTAGCTCAAGATCAGAGTCAGGCTGTATTGAGTGCACATCAGCACAGTGATCAACAAGACAATGAAAGTTTGGGTCTGGAACAAGTCTGGTGTGTCAGTCCAGCATGGACGGCTGATCTACAAGGTGAGGATCAGGCCACGTCTGCCAATAGCAGTCAACTAGATCGTCTCAACCAACAACTGAGCCAATATCACGAG
Source organism: Acinetobacter johnsonii ANC 3681 (assembly GCF_000368805.1). Taxonomy (NCBI): domain Bacteria; kingdom Pseudomonadati; phylum Pseudomonadota; class Gammaproteobacteria; order Moraxellales; family Moraxellaceae; genus Acinetobacter; species Acinetobacter johnsonii. The sequence continues at coordinate 109,218 of NZ_KB849707.1, forward strand.
CTTCAGGCCAAATATTTCACAGCAAAAAGTAGCGTTCGAGATGCACAAGTTGGTTATTGGTTTGAAATGGTGGATCATCCTGAAATAGACCAGCATGTGTCCGCAGAGCGTGAATTTCTCATTTTAGGCAAAGTTTTTTATAACCAAAATAATTTACCCAAAGAGTTATTACAGCAAATCAATTTATTACTAAAAGAAAGTCGCTGGCAAGGTCTGAGTGAGGAACGACAAGCCAATGAACTCTTTGTCGTACGTCGTGAGGTCAAAATTGTTCCTGAATATCAAGCGTGGATACACCGTCCAGCAGCCCATCCTTTACGGGCCAAAGTCGTCGGGCCTGAAGGGGAAGAAATTTATGTGGATGCTTGGGGACGGATTAAAGTTCGCTTTATGTTTACGCGTAGTGATGACCATGCTCATGATGGTGGTGCGGGTGCAAATGACAATGACACGGACTCGGCTTGGGTCGATGTATTGACCCCATGGGCGGGTGAGGGGTATGGCGCACGTTTTCATCCGCGTGTTGGAGAAATTGTGGTCATCGACTTTTTTGAGGGGGATGTCGATCGACCCTTTGTCGTAGGGCGAATTCATGAAGCCGAGCGCCACCAAACCATGTTTGATGTGAAAGGGACATTACCTGCGACAAAAAAACTCAGTGGGATTCGTTCACAAGAGGTTGCAGGGCAAGGCTTTAACCAATTGCGTTTTGATGATACGACAGGGCAAATTAGTGTGCAGCTACACAGCAGTCATGGAGCGAGTCAACTCAATCTCGGTAACCTCAGTCATCCAAAAGCAACTGAAAATAGTGACGGGCGTGGTGAGGGGTTTGAGTTAAGAACGGATCAATGGGGGGCCATGCGTGCAGGCAAAGGCCTCTTGATTAGTACCTATGCACAGGATCAGGCGGTCGCAGATCATTTGGCTGCGTCAGAAGCCCAGTCTATCTTACAGCAAGGTCATGACAGTATGTACATGCTGAGTACTTTGGCTGTTAAACAACAGACTGATGCACTGAATGTGGTTAATCGTTTGCCTAAATTGATTCAGTCTCTAGAGTTAAAAGGGGCCAATCAAGCACTCCAAGCAACCGTTGGTTTATTTAAAACCGCAGTCAGTCAGGATCCGATTTCGGCATTAAAAACGTGTGGTGGCTTTATTGAGGATATTCAAAAATTTGGTCAAGACACAGACAATTTGATCAATGAATTTAAAGATTATTTTCGGGATGCAGAGGCTTCAATAGAAAATTTAAAAGCCTTTATTGATAACCTCGAAGAACATGGCACAGATGCTTTGAAAAGTCAGTTGCAAGGCGTGAAAGAAAAATTGAATGCGGATCCATTCGCCGCTTTAAAAGATGTAGGCAAAGTGATTGCTAATGTCGAGATGAAAGACTTTGACCTGACCAGTGCTTGTGGAAGCTTTAATAAAGGCAGCAAACTGAATGTTCATCCCATGCAGGCATTGGGCTCCATGCAAGGTTTTATGGAGACATATGCTCAAGAGGCAGAGCAAACGCAGGATACTCAGAAACAAGCTCAAGCGAAAATCTTTCGTCAGGCTTTAATGCTGTTGGCTTCCCCCAATGGTATTGCCTTAACGACGCCTGAAGATATTGTTTTACAGGCTTCGCAAGACATCGCTGAAAGCGCACAGGGGTCCATTAACTTAAGTGCCCAGAAGAATATTATTGCGCATGCACAGGATAAGGTGAGCTTATTTGCTGCACAAAAAGGGCTAAAGGCGTTTGCTGCAAAAGGAAAAGTTGAATTACAGGCGCAAGATGATGCGATAGAAGCGATTGCGCGTAAGGTGATTAAGCTGATTTCAACTGAAGATAAAATAGAAATAACCAGTCCGAAGGAAATTGTACTGACTGCTGGTGGTTCACAGCTCAAAATTAATGGGGATGGGATTTTTACGACAACAGGTGGAAAGTTTGAAAGTAAGGCGGGTCAGCATAGCTTTGTGGGTGGGGCAAAAGTATCTTATGAGGTTCCTGAATTACCAAGTATGTTTTATGGAAATTTTGTTGTTAGGGATCAGCAAAATAATCCAGTAAAAGGACAAAAATATAAATTAATCTTACCATCTGGACAAAAAATTTTAGGAGTGACAGACGATAATGGTATGACAGTAACTGGATATTCCTCATCAAGTGATGAAGATTTGAATTTGGAAATTATTGAAGAAGTAACCCAAGACATTTGGTTCCAACCACAAACAACGTATGAGTATGAACAGCTTAATCATATAGATTTTCCGCTAATTGATGAAGATAATGGTGAAATAAATGAAGAATAATTTTTTGGTTATTTTCTTGATATCTATAGTGGTTTATGGGTGTAACTCTTCTGATTTATCAGATGGGGGGAGTTTAAATTATAAAGAATATGAATCAAAAGAAATAAAATGTGGAAAGAAAAGAATTAAAATTCTTTCGAGTTGTTATGATTCTGAGGAGGGACTTGTTGATAGAGGTAGTGGAGGAATCGTTAGACAATGTAAAAGTAGTAAATTGTTAATTGATGAAAAAACCGTAATTAACTTACCAATAATAGATAAAATAAATAATAAGGAAAAAATAATCTTAGAAGAAGGGTATTTAAGCCCTATTAGTTTTTCATGTATAGAGCATGAAGGAAATAGTTTTGTTCTCATAAATCAAGGTATCTCAAATAACGTCAATGCAATGACTGTTGAAGAGGTTAATGAATTTAGAAAACCAGTTGTTTTAAATTTAAATGGAGTTATTACTCCAAAAAAAGACGCTAAAAAAATTATAGATAATATGAAAATAAAAAGAATAAAAGTTATATCTGCTAATGCAGTTTATGGGAAAGAATAATGTCTAATATATATGAGATATTGCGTCCAAAAAAAGGTTATGCTTATACAGATGAGCAAATTGTAGATTACTCTTTGATCAGTATTCCTATACCAACCAATAAAAAAAATAAAGGAAATTCTAGAATATATGGTGATATTGAAGAGGCTAACTTTAAGAATATAGTCGACATTATTATTTCGCTATGTTCGAGGTATAACCTTGATTATAAGGAAACGGCTTATACTTTATTAATTTGTTTAGCAGAATCTGGCTTTAATCCAGATGCAGCGGCTGGAACCACCAGTGCCGCAGGACTTGCACAATATACAAAGGATACAGCAAATGCATTTAGAAAAAGAGCTAAAGAGCTGATTGGTGTAGACATTGATATGAGAGGAAACAATGTTTTTGATGCAACTATCGGATCATATGGTGTTTTGGTTGCATTTTTATTTAATAAAGAGCTGGCTATTAATTGGGGGTTTAAGCCTAGTGATGAGAAGTACTGGCAATTAATATATATGCTTCATCATGATGGTCCGGGATATTATAATGATGATCGTGGTAAGCAGCGAGCATATAATTTCAAATGGAGGAAGGATGCAATTAGAGCGTATGAAAGAATTTTCAAACAGAAATTAGTATTATTAACAGCTCTACTGAAGCAAAAGGTAGAAACCAAAATTAAGCTAACGGATAATAATGGTTCAGATGTTGAGAATAAAAATTATATTTTGGCAACTGTTAAAAATTCGAGTAATGAAAAGCCTTCACATTTATCAATGGATAGGGGTAATGAAACAGAAATAAATGTTATTTTTGGGAAAACAAATTCAAAAGGAGAGTCTAAATCTATACTTTCAAGAATTGGTGATGAAATAATTACTATTATACTTCCTGATAATTACAAAGATTTAATACATACTAGTTCTACAGCAGGATACGTTGTAAAAAAAGGGGATACTCTAGAAAAAATTGCTAAATCTAATGCTACAACTGTAAATAGAATTATAGAAGATAATAATATTCAAGATAAGAACAAGATAAAGGTTGGTCAGGTTCTATTTTTTGGTGTGAGTGAAAGCTATAGTGTGAAATCGGGTGACACCTTAGCAGGAATTGCTAAAAAATTCGGCACTACTATAGAGAAAATAGCAAAAGATAATAAGATAAGTAACATAAATAATATTGCAGTTGGGAAGAAGCTAAAGATAAATAAATACTTGAGGCACAAACCATCTAATAGTGCTTTAAACCAAATTTTTAACAATATTGGTTTAGGTAATTTAAATTTAGATATTCTTGAGTTTTCGAAAAATCACACAGCGAAGCCGACGGGTAGTATTAGTAACAGTGCTCAACAATTTAATAATATGATTGAGTTGAGTACTCCAGTAGCAAAAGAAGCGGTTAATAATCAAAAGGTAAAAGAGCCTCCAAAAATTGATAAAAATAAAACGCAATTGAATGGGAATACAAAGGATGTGAAAGTGAAAATATCTGATGGGATGGCTGTTATTTATACATTTCAAGATATGGATTATGGCCCATTTGAAGAGCCCAAAGAAGGATATACTGTTTTCTATGATCATTTAGGTAACAAGCTTTTTAGCTTCAAATCAGGAAGTAGAGTGTCTAGTAAAGCTAAAAGTAATGCCGATGGGACGTTCACTGGATTTTATACAATTATTTCTGGTGGTACTAGGACAAGTCAATTGGGGGCAGCATATGGAACTACAAAAATTCGTAGTACTGATACAAGGGCTCGTTGGGTTCATGGAGGAGGTTCTGGCTTAAAAGATCCTTACGCTGAAAAGCAGGGCTGGCGCGTTACAATGGGTTGTACTCGTGCGCAGAATAAGGATGTTGAAAATTTGGCAGAAAAAATCATAAACTTTCAGCGTCAATATCCTAATATAAAAATTAAATACATTCGCGATAAAAAAGGAACTTACCCTAAATGAGAAAAAATAAAATGAATTACATATTTTTCCCTTTTTTAATGACGATTAGTAGTTGTATTTATGCTGATTTTGGATTGATTCAAGATAAAGATGGCTATGTTAATGTTCGTGAATCGGCAGATTTGAGTTCTAAGGTTATATCTAAACAGAAGAATGGAGAAATAGTTTCATGTGTGGATGATATTGTGAATAATTTTTGTTTTATTAACTCATCGTCTGGTGTGAATGGTTATATTTATAATAATAGAATTAATAGATTTGATGGTTATAGCAAAATAAAATTAAAAAAATATGATGTTAAAACTGCTTTATATAGGAATTCTTTATATACAGTTGAGATCTCATCGAAGGATGCGGATTTGAATTCAAAAAATTATTCCAAAAGCCTAAAGGGGAGCGAGTTATATAGTTTGTATAAAGGGAAGGCTTTTTATGGTACGGATGGTGACCTCCCTACTGTAAATTTTCTTCAGTTGAACAGAATTGTAGTTAAGATCCAAGATCAAAAAATTATTATTAATTCAGATCAATTGGAAAATTATTTTTTTCCAAAAGATGGGCTCAGTAGTAAGAATGAACTTGCTGATTTTCAGATTTATCAGAAAAACAATGATTTATACATAATCAACTCATTAAGTAGTGGTGGGGCTGCTCAATATAATATTGCATTACATATTAAAGATGGGAAGTTGATGAAAAATAGCGTATGGAAAGCCGAATTGTAAAAGATTAGCTTAACTACAGTAGACCCTTACTATAGTTAAGCATTTAAAAATCACCCTTGCAACACTGCTTCCAGCAATTCCTCGCTCGGCGCAAAATAATAAGCACCGTCCACAGGAGCCACAAAATGAAGCATACGATCATGGATTCCATCACCACTGGTGCCGAACATACGCAGTAACATCGCATCAATAATGTTTAAATCTTTCGTATAGGCAATAAAAAATAAACCTTGCTCACCTTTACCATCGCCATAAGGAAGCGAGTGACGTAGGATTTCCATTTCTTGGCCTTCATCATCTTCAACCACGACACGTGCAACGTGAGAATTTTCAGGCTTAACGTCATCATCTAGTTCAATACTTTCAAGTTTTGTCCTTCCAAAGACTTGCTCTTGAGCATCAACTTTTAATTTTTTCCACTTTTCCAAATCATGACAATAGCGCTGTGCAAAGATAAAAGAGCCATCTGCGAATACTCCTGCATCTTCACTTAATAAGGTCGTTGCAGCACGATCATCAGGAAACTGCGGGTTTTCAGTACCATCAATAAAACCAGTCAAATCTCGACCATCAAAATTGCGGAAACAGACTCGTTCATCTAAAACATCAACTTTATCTTGGATGCCTTCAAAGAAGGATTGGCTAAGGGCAAAACAAATATCGGTACGCTGAGACGCAATATGAATTAAAACATCCGCAGGTGAAACAGGCATATTGAAAGAGCCATAAATGGGCTCTAGCTGTTTAAACCCTACAGGCGCTGTAGGATGAAGTTGTGCCCAAAGTTCAGGGCCAAAAGCAACCGCTGTTTTAATTTGCGCATGTGGATGTTGGGTAATAAGACGATCACGAGTTGAAAATAAATATTCTAATTTTTCTTTAAGTTCTTCAATACTTAAATCTTTTAAACGTAAAACAATAAAACGGGCATGATCTGAAGGTAATGGTAGAATTACAGATTGGGCGGTCATTCATGGCTCCTAAAAAAATTGTTATTTCTATTGGCTGTACTTATTGTGCCTTATGCAGTTTCTGCTTCATAGCCTTAAGTGATAAATTCATTGATGAATAATAAACCCTAAAAGCATGAAAGATCATATAATCTAAAGGTCATTTTTTCTCAATACCACTATGTCATTTCAAATTTGGCTTGGCTTTGTACTCGCATGTTGGATCATTAGTATTTCTCCAGGGGCAGGGGCCATTGCGTCAATGTCGAGTGGCCTTAACTATGGTTTTCGGCATGGTTATTGGAATGCGCTGGGTTTACAACTCGCCTTGTTGGTACAAATCGGTATTGTGGCGGCTGGGGTAGGGGTGCTCTTTGCGACAACGCCTTGGGCATTTTGGGCTGTGAAGTGGTTTGGTGTGGCTTATTTATTGTATTTGGCTTATTTACAATGGATGGCACCCATCCAATCGATTGAAATTCAACAAGAACAACCGAATAAATCGCGCTCTAAATTGGTGATGTATGGCTTTTTGATCAATATGAGCAATCCCAAAGCAATCGTATTTTTATTGGCTGTTTTACCGCAATTTTTGGATTTGTCTAAACCGCAGTGGAGTCAATATGCGGTGATGGCCGTCACGATGGTCACGATTGATTTGATTGTGATGGCAGGATATACGGGGTTAGCAGCGAAAGTTTTAAAACTCTTAACATCACCGCGACAGCAAAAATATCTCAATCGTACTTTCGCAGTATTATTCAGTTGTGCGGCGGGACTGCTTAGTTTGGTTCATCAGTAAGTTTAGTCTGCGTCAATTCTACTAAAAACTGTTGTTCGGTAACCACATGTATACCGTGCTGACGAAATAGGGCGGCAGTGATTCCTTCCCCTACAATTTTTTGCCTAGTAAATGAGCCATCATAGATGCCATCACTGCCACAAGATGGGCTATTGGCTTTGAGCACAGCATGGGTAACGTGATTGGCTTGCGCTAACGCTAAAGCTTTGTAAGCACCTTGAATAAAGACCTCGCTAATCTGATGACCATCTGATGAAAAAATCTGTGCGCGGCCTAATAAAACATCAGCACCTGACCCGTGGCGAATTTCTGCTGCGGGACGCGGGGTTGGAAGTCCTGCACTGACTTCAGGACATAAGCTGACATAATTTTTATCGAGCAAGGCTTCAACTAACTGAGAGACTAAGGAGTCTTTGCCGTCATAACGAACTTTTTGTCCGAGTAGGCATGCGCTGATAAAATAACGTTTATGGCTCATTTAGTTATGTCAGTTTTTTAAACTTCTGCGCGATAAAAATCAACGCAAACAAAATCGACATGGTTAAAACAATGCTGAGTCCTGTAGAGGTATTCAGTCCTGCACTGGACCATAAACCAACCGTCACCCCAATTTGCGCAATCACAAAGGCCCAAATCACCATTTGTTTTGGAGAGTGGGCAAGCAGTCGAGCGGTAAGTGCTGGAATGACAAGCAAGGCACCCATCAGTAAAGAACCCACTGCACGAAGTGCTAAAATGGTAAATAAAGCCAGTAGCAACATAAAAATCAAACGTTGCCATTTCGCACTGACACCTTCACTGACGGCCATATCAGGATCGATCGCGATTTGAATTTGAGCTTGCCAACTTTTATAAAGCACTGCCAATGCAACAACAATAACAGTGGCAAAAACGGGCAGGTCTGCCCATGTGATCGTGAGCAAATCACCAAATAAATAGCTGAGTAGCTCAGGTCTTAAACTTGGAATATGTTGAATAAACATCAGACCCGAGCAGAGCAAGGTCGCAGAACAGAGTGCGAGTAAGGCGTCATTCGGTAACCGTGGATCATGCAAAACCCAAAGGATCGCCACCAACAACCCCGCAATAAAAGCCACACCCATCCACAGAGGCAATGCCATTGCTCCTGCAATCGCGACACCCAGTAACGTGCCATGCGCCATGGTATCGGCAAAGAATGACATGCGGCGCCATAGCATCAAACAGCCCAGTGGCGCAGTTAAAAAGACCAGAAGCGTGCCCATAATCCATGCAGGCAACAGCAGTTGTAACCATTCCATCATGACTTAAGCTTCCGGTTCGGGGTGAATGTGTGGGCGAGCGTCATGCTGACAAGGCATTGCACTATCACCATGTGCACAGTGATCATGATGATGTTGATAGAACACGCGGTTGGTACCAAAAATAGCTTGATACTCAGGGTGTTGTTGCACGTTTTCAGGCAGGCCGCTACAACAAATGTGTTTATTCAAACACACCACACGATGAGTTCCTTGCATGACCCACTGCAAATCATGTGAAACCATGAGCACAGCACAACCATATTTGGCGGGTAAACTGCGCACATAGTCGTACAGCTCAGCCTCAGACTGAATGTCTAAGCCCTGCATCGGTTCATCGAGAACCAAAATATCGGGTTGACGTAACAGCGCACGGGCCAGTAAAACGCGTTGTCGTTCTCCACCTGAAAGCTGCTGTACTTTAGAATTTTTAAGTTTGCTGATCCCAGTATCGTGGATAATTTCTTGCTTGATTACAGGATCGCATTTTTCCAAAGCCAAAAGGTCTTTCACCCTAAGCGGTAGGCTATGTGAGGGATTAAACTTTTGGGGTACATAAGAAAACTTGAGTGGCTTTGTTGTTTTAATGTCGCCAGCATTAGGGTGCACAATACCCAACAACACTTTAATAAGCGTGGATTTCCCTGCACCATTTGGGCCAATCAGGGTCACAATTTCCCGTTCATGTAAGACAAAATCGACATGCTTTAAAATCTCGCGTTCATCGATACGAACACTAATTTGGGAGAGTTCGACCAGAACAGGATCGAGGCTTATTTGTGGCGACACTGCTGACAAATTCCTGAAATTTCGATAATGCTATGTTGTGCCGTAAAACCATCGGCTGCGGAAAGTGCATCGAGTTGTTGTAATAATCCTTGAGCAGAGGCCTCTGTCACTGATTTGCAATCAGTACAAATGAGAAAGGCGGCTTGATGGCCTTCGCGGGGATGGCAACACGGAATATAGGCATTAATCGAGGTGAGGCGGTGAATGAGGCCCTTTTCTAATAAAAAGTCTAGGGTGCGGTACACCGTCGGTGGGGCAGCAGGGCGATCGGCATTGCTTTTAATTTTAGCCAACAAGTCATACGCACCCATCGGGCCTGTCGCATTCAGGATCAGTGCCAAGACTTCTTTTCTTAAGGGGGTTAGGCGCGCACCAGTTGTTGCGCACAAGACTTCTGCTTCAGCCAAACGCGTCTCAACGTTGTGATGACCATGCACATCATGTAAAGCATGGTGGTGTTCGTGAGAACAAGCGCTCATAACAAACCTCAAGTGCAAAATTTATAAAAGAAAAACGACATTAAATCTTAACATGAAGCGCAGAGAGTTTCGATTAGGCATAGGTATTTTTGTCGATTTGTTATATTATAACACTAATTGTATTTCTAGTGATTGCTCCCCATGTCCCGTTTCTTGGCTTTTTTTGCGTTTGCGCTGTTTAGTAGTGTTGCTTGGACGCAAGACTTGGTTGTCTCTACACAGCCGATTTACTTGATTGCACAGGAAGTGACGAAAGGCATTGAAAAACCAACCTTATTATTGGCCGATCAATCTGGACATGATGTGAGTTTGACCCCAATGCATCGTAAAATTATTCAGGATGCAGGCTTGGTTATTTGGTTGGGACGAGCACATGAAGCACCGCTGGATAAACTCCTGACCCCCAATGATAAAGCAGTTTCTATTTTAGATTCAGGCATTATCAATGCTTTACCACTACGAAATACCCGTGGTGATGCCTTAAAAAATACCATCGATACCCATGTTTGGCTTGACCCAAACAATGCGGTACGCATTGGTTTCTTTATTGCAGGCCTGCGTTCACAGCAGATGCCTGAGTATAAGGAGCGCTACTGGAACAATGCCAAACTCTTTGCTCAGAAAATGTTGCAAGCTTCAGCTATATATAGTCAAAGTACCCAAGCTCGGCCGTATTGGTCTTTTCATGATGCCTATCAATACATTGAGCGACCTTTAAACTTACGCTTTGCAGGCGCCTTGACAGATGACCCACATATTGCCCCTACGGTTGCGCAAATCAAATACTTAAATGACAGCCGCCCTTATTCAAAGATGTGCCTTTTGGCCGAAGTGCATGCCAGTCAAGCACAATATCAAAAGTTGAACCCATTGGTTTTCCAAGCGGTTGATGAAAGCATGACTGGGGCGGGGGATTTTGTCAGCGCGTGGAAGCAATTGGCCGATCATGTGCATAAATGTGTGCTAAATGCGCGAAAGTGACGCAAAAATTAAACAATAATTGATTAGTTTAAAAGCAATTTAAACATAGAAAAAAACTCGACTTAGGTCGGGAAAAGATTGCATGTTCAGGGGTGTAACTCTATAATGCCTGCGATTAAAAATAATCATCAGCTAAACTTGTCAAGCATGATTGTTGTGAGTGAATAAATAATGAGCCGAACTAGTCGCTTGATTGACCGACGATTAGCGAAAGCTTTAGTCCTCTTACAAGCATGTATGATTCCTGTTTCAGCCTTGATCGGCTGGGTCGTAAAAGACTCAACTGCAGCCCTGAGTGCAGCATTAGGTGCGCTCGTGTGTTGGCTTGCGACTTGCTATTTTTCATGGCAGTCGTTTCGAGCAGCAGGAGCTCGCGCTTCTAAACAAGTTCTTGCGAACATGTATAAAGGTATGATGGGTAAGTTTGCAATTGTGATTGTTGGTTTCATTTTAATTTTAAGCAATGTCAAACCGTTGTCAGCGGTGGCGTTGTTTTGTGGTTTTATGCTCGTTCAAACCATGACGTGGGTTGCTCCATTTTGGGTGTCGCGTCAACAAAAACGAGTTTAATAAGCACTACAAAAAATTGAAAAGTTTTTTAGGAGATGAACGAGATATCAAGCAGCACGCGATGTTCGTTCTCTCTATTTGTATTTGACATTGACCAGGTGTGATTTATGGCTGCTGAAGAACATGCCCTTACTTCGACCGAGTATATCAAGCATCACTTGACGAATATGACTTATGGCAAAATGCCAGACGGTTCATGGAAGTTGGCTGAGACTGCTGAAGAAGCTCAACAGATGGGGTTCACTGCTATTCACTTGGATTCAATGGGTTGGTCTATCACTCTTGGTGTGATTTTCTGTTTGTTGTTCTGGTGTGTAGCGAAAGCTGCAAACTCTGGTGTTCCAACCAAGTTCCAGTCTGCAATTGAAATGATCATTGAGTTTGTGGACTCAAGTGTTCGCGACACTTTCCATGGCAAATCACGCTTAATTGCGCCACTTGCATTGACCATTTTCGTGTGGATTTTCCTCATGAACGCAATGGACTTAATCCCAGTTGACTTTATTCCGTATACAGCTCAACTGATTGGTGCAAGTGTATTTGGTATGGATCCTCATCACGTTTACTTCAAGGTTGTACCTTCTACAGATCCAAACATTACCCTAGGTATGTCTTTATCTGTATTTGTATTGATCTTGTTCTACAGTATTCGCGAAAAGGGGATTGGTGGTTTCGTTGGCGAATTAGCACTTAACCCATTTAACCCAAGTAACCCAGTTGCAAAAGCGTTATTGATTCCAGTGAACTTAATTCTTGAATTAGTAACATTCCTTGCACGTCCAGTTTCATTGGCTCTGCGACTTTTCGGTAACATGTATGCAGGTGAGTTAATCTTCATCCTTATCGCATTATTACCGTTCTGGATCCAATGGGCGTTGTCTGTGCCTTGGGCGATCTTCCACATTCTTGTTATCACGCTACAAGCATTCATCTTTATGATGCTGACTATCGTATACTTGAGCATGGCAAGCGAAAAGCATTAATGGTAATGCCCAACTATCACTGGATGGTTGGGCGCACAATTTTTTAATTTAATTTGGTATAAACCTAACCTCTGAGGAATTATCATGGAACTCACTTTAGGTCTAGTTGCAATTGCATCTGCTATCTTGATCGCTTTTGGTGCTTTAGGTACTGCGATTGGTTTTGGTCTTTTAGGCGGTCGCTTCCTTGAAGCTGTTGCACGTCAACCAGAATTGGCTCCACAACTTCAAACTCGTATGTTCTTAATCGCGGGTCTTCTTGATGCTGTGCCTATGATCGGTGTTGGTATTGGCTTGTTCTTCATCTTTGCTAATCCATTTGTAGGTTAATCAGCTTAATTCCTAAATTAAACTATTGAGGAATAGCAATGAATATCAACCTCACATTGATTGGCCAAGCGATTGCATTTGCGATGTTTGTCGCATTCTGCATGAAATTTGTATGGCCACCACTAATCAATGCGATTAGTGAGCGTCAGCGTAAAATCGCTGATGGCTTAAACGCTGCTGAAAAAGCAAAAGCTGATCTTGCGGATGCGCAAGCTCAAGTGAAAGCTGAATTAGATGCAGCGAAAGCGCAAGCGGCTCAATTGATCGAACAAGCGAACCGTCGCGGTGCACAATTGGTAGAAGAAGCTCGTACTCAAGCGTCAGCTGAAGGTGAGCGTATTCGTCAACAAGCAAAAGAAGCTGTTGATACAGAAATCAATTCTGCTCGTGAAGAATTACGTCAACAAGTTGCTGATCTTGCAGTAACAGGTGCTGAGAAAATTCTTAGCCAAAAAGTTGATGCTGAAGCTCACAATGCCATGCTGACTCAGCTGGCTGCTAAACTTTAAGAGAGGCGGATTATGGCTGAACTCTTGACGTTGGCACGCCCGTACGCTAAAGCAGCATTTGCTTACGCTTCTGAGCAAAATGCAACTGACTCTTGGTCATCTGCATTGAACTTGCTCAGTGCTGCTGTGCAAGACGAAGCATTTTCAGCTTTCTTAACTCGCCCTGAGCTTACTCCTGCTGAGCAGGTAAGTCTTTTTGCAAAAGTATTAGGCGAAGACCAAACTGCAGCAGTGTCAAACTTTTTGACATTGCTTGCTGAAAACAACCGTTTGGCGCTTCTTCCTGAAATTTCTGCTGAATACGAGCAGCTCAAATCACAGAATAACAATACTGTGGATGTAGTGATTGAATCTGCATTCCCATTGACTTCTGTACAAGAACAACTACTTGCACATGCTTTAGAGAAAAAATTCGAAGCTGCGGTAAATGTTTCTGTAGAAGTTAAACCAGAGCTTATTGCTGGTGTTGTTATTCGTGCAGGCGACCAAGTGATAGATGATTCTGCGCTTAACAAGCTAGAAAAAATGCGGACTCGTCTTCTTGCTTAATTGCATATGAAGACTGAACTTTAAAAAGATTGAGGTATAGCGCAATGCAACAACTGAATCCATCCGAGATCAGTGCGCTCATTAAACAGCGTATCGGCGATCTGGACACCAGCGCGACCGCTAAAAACGAAGGGACCATTGTTATGGTTTCCGACGGTATTGTGCGTATTCACGGCCTTGCTGATGCAATGTACGGTGAAATGATCGAATTCGACGGCGGCTTATACGGTATGGCACTGAACCTAGAACAGGATTCAGTGGGCGTCGTTGTTTTAGGTAACTACTTAAGCCTTCAAGAAGGTCAAAAAGCGCGTTGCACAGGTCGTGTATTAGAAGTTCCGGTTGGTCCAGAACTTTTAGGCCGTGTAGTAGATGCTTTGGGTAACCCAATTGATGGTAAAGGCCCAATTGATGCAAAATTAACTGATGCTGTTGAAAAAGTAGCACCAGGCGTAATTTGGCGTCAATCAGTGGATCAACCTGTACAAACTGGTTATAAATCAGTAGATACAATGATCCCTGTAGGCCGTGGTCAGCGTGAGTTGATCATTGGTGACCGTCAAACTGGTAAAACAGCGATGGCGATCGATGCGATCATCGCTCAGAAAAACTCTGGCATTAAATGTGTATACGTAGCTATTGGTCAAAAACAATCGACTATTGCTAACGTTGTGCGCAAGCTAGAAGAAACTGGCGCTATGGCGTATACCACTGTTGTAGCAGCAGCTGCAGCCGATCCAGCAGCAATGTTGTACTTGGCTCCATACTCTGGCTGTACAATGGGTGAATACTTCCGTGACCGCGGTGAAGATGCACTAATCATTTATGATGATTTGTCTAAGCAAGCTGTTGCTTACCGTCAAATTTCATTGTTATTACGTCGTCCACCAGGTCGTGAAGCGTATCCAGGTGACGTATTCTATCTTCACTCTCGTCTTCTTGAGCGTGCTTCGCGCGTTTCTGCTGACTATGTTGAGAAATTCACGAATGGTGAAGTTAAAGGCCAAACTGGTTCATTAACTGCATTACCAATCATTGAAACTCAAGCGGGTGACGTATCTGCATTCGTACCAACGAACGTAATTTCGATCACTGACGGTCAGATCTTCCTTGAAACATCATTATTCAACGCAGGTATTCGTCCTGCTGTGAACGCGGGTATCTCTGTATCTCGTGTTGGTGGTTCAGCGCAGACTAAGATCATCAAAAAATTGTCTGGTGGTATCCGTACTGCTTTGGCGCAATACCGTGAATTGGCAGCGTTTGCTCAGTTCGCTTCTGACCTTGATGAAGCGACTCGTAAGCAACTTGAACATGGTCAACGTGTAACTGAATTAATGAAGCAAAAACAATATGCTCCATATTCAATTGCTGACCAAGCTGTTTCAATTTATGCATCTAACGAAGGCTACATGGCTGACGTTGAAGTGAAGAAAATCGTAGACTTTGATGCTGCGTTAATCTCTTACTTCCGTTCAGAAAATGCTGCGTTAATGCAAAACATCGATGAAACTGGTGATTACAACAAAGACATCGAAGCTGCAATCAAAGCAGGTATTGAAAGCTTTAAAGCGACTCAAACTTACTAATTTCAACTTCAGTTGGATTTAGTTTTGGTTTGGTTCACGGATCAACCTTCGAGGGCTCGAAAGGGCCTTCGAATACTAGGTTAAGCGTATGGCAAATTTAAAAGAAATTCGCGCCAAAGTAGCTAGTATCAAAAGCACGCAGAAAATTACTCGCGCGATGCAGATGGTAGCAGCTTCTAAGATGCGTCGTGCGCAAGAGCGCATGGCTCAAGGCCGTCCGTATGCCGAAAATATGCACCGTGTAATTGCTCACTTGGTTCAAGCGAATCCTGAATACAAACACCGTTATATGGTTGAACGCCCTGTGAAGCGCGTTGGCTATATCATTGTGTCTTCAGATCGTGGCCTTGCTGGTGGTTTGAACATTAACTTGTTCAAAAAAGTGGTTAAACACGTACAACAGCAACAAGAGCAGTCAATTGAAGTTCAATTTGCTTTAATTGGTCAAAAAGCGGTTTCGTTTTTTAAAAACTACGGCGGTAAAGTGCTGGGTGCTACGACAAATGTCGGTGATACACCAAGCCTTGAACAGTTATCTGGTTCTGTACAGGTGATGTTAGACGCGTTTGATAAAGGCGAGTTAGATCGTATTTATCTTGTGTCAAACGGCTTTGTCAATGCCATGACTCAAAATCAAAAAATCGAACAACTTGTTCCTTTAGCAACTGCTGAAGAAAACAAGACCCTTAACCGTCAATACGGTTGGGATTATATCTATGAGCCTGAAGCTGAAGAGCTTTTAAATGGCTTATTGGTTCGTTATATCGAGTCTGTGGTATATCAAGGCGTGATCGAAAACATCGCGTGTGAGCAGTCAGCTCGTATGGTTGCAATGAAAGCTGCAACGGACAACGCAGGTGATTTGATCAAGAGCCTACAACTTATTTATAACAAGCTGCGTCAAGCCGCGATTACTCAGGAAATTTCTGAGATCGTTGGTGGTGCCGCTGCCGTTTAACATTATTTTGAATTGAGGAGACAGCAATGAGTAGCGGTCGTATCATTCAGATCATCGGCGCGGTTATCGACGTCGAGTTTGAACGTAACAGCGTTCCTAAGATCTATGACGCTCTCCACGTTGATGGCACTGAAACTACATTAGAAGTTCAGCAACAACTTGGTGATGGCGTAGTTCGTACTATTGCAATGGGTTCTACTGAAGGCCTTAAGCGTGGTTTGAACGTAACGAATACTAACGCTCCAATCTCTGTACCAGTGGGTACAGCGACTTTGGGTCGTATCATGGACGTTCTTGGTCGCCCAATCGACGAAGCTGGTCCAGTTGCGACAGAAGCGCGTTTACCGATTCACCGTCAAGCACCTTCTTATGCTGAGCAAGCAGCTTCTACTGACCTTTTAGAAACTGGTATTAAAGTCATCGACTTACTATGCCCGTTCGCTAAAGGTGGTAAAGTTGGTCTGTTCGGTGGTGCCGGTGTTGGTAAAACTGTAAACATGATGGAGTTGATCAACAACATCGCTAAAGCGCACTCAGGTTTATCTGTGTTCGCTGGTGTTGGTGAGCGTACTCGTGAAGGTAACGACTTCTATCACGAGATGAAAGACTCAAACGTTCTAGACAAAGTAGCAATGGTCTACGGTCAGATGAACGAGCCACCGGGTAACCGTTTACGCGTAGCGTTGACTGGTTTGACCATGGCTGAGTACTTCCGTGACGAGAAAGACGAAAACGGCAAAGGCCGTGACGTATTATTGTTCGTAGACAACATCTACCGTTATACACTAGCAGGTACTGAAGTATCAGCACTTCTAGGTCGTATGCCATCTGCAGTAGGTTACCAACCGACACTTGCAGAAGAGATGGGTGTTCTTCAAGAACGTATTACATCGACTAAGTCTGGTTCGATTACGTCAATCCAAGCGGTATATGTACCTGCCGATGACTTAACAGATCCATCGCCTGCAACTACGTTTGCTCACTTAGATGCAACTGTAGTATTGAGCCGTGACATCGCATCTTCTGGTATTTACCCAGCGATCGATCCACTTGACTCAACTTCACGTCAGTTAGATCCACTTGTAGTGGGTGCTGAGCATTACGAGATCGCTCGTTCAGTTCAAAACGTTCTTCAACGTTATAAAGAATTGAAAGACATCATCGCGATTCTTGGTATGGACGAACTTGCAGAAGAAGATAAGTTGACTGTTTACCGTGCGCGTAAAATCCAACGTTTCTTCTCTCAACCGTTCCACGTAGCTGAAGTGTTTACTGGTGCTCCTGGTAAACTTGTACCGCTTAAAGAAACGATTCGTGGCTTTAAAGGTCTTTTAGCTGGTGAATATGACCACATTCCAGAACAAGCGTTCTATATGGTTGGTGGTATTGATGAAGTAATTGCTAAAGCTGAGAAACTTTAATTAGTTACCTAATTTAGGAGATTCTCATGTCGACTATGCAGTGTGATGTTGTAAGTGTTCAAGAGTCTTTGTACTCTGGCGCTGTAACGATGCTAATTGCTAAAGGTGCTGGTGGTGAATTAGGTATTATGCCTGGTCACGCGCCACTAGTAACTTTACTCAAGCCGGGTACAATCCGTGTTCTGCTTGAAAACGGTACAGAAGAGTTAATCTATGTATCTGGTGGTGTTCTAGAAGTTCAACCGCATGTTGTTACGGTTCTTGCAGATACTGCAGTCCGTGCAGAAAACTTAGATGAAGCAGCAATTCTTGAAGCGCGTAAACACGCTGAACAATTGCTTGCAAATCAAAAGAGCGATTTGGACTCGGCTGCTGCTTTGGCTGCTCTCGCAGAAACTGCTGCTCAGTTGGAAACCATCCGCAAAATCAAAAACCGCGCTCAATAAGAGACGGTTTGAGATTAAAAAAAGCCACCGAAAGGTGGCTTTTTTTATGTCTGTTGATAAAAATGCGTCAATTGCTTATTTCATGATGAGTTTGTTGGTTTCTTAGTTGTCATTGTTCAAATGGACTGGATTGGTCTGCTGCATACATGCAATCTTTGTTTTGCATGATAGTGCTTCGTCTTTTAACTGTACGCTGGCTTGTAGAATATTTTGAATACACAATTTTTAAAATTCATCTGAATCAATGCTCCTATGCTTGATATATTTCGTTAAGCAAGGACATAGCTATCTAAAGTTGCATATCTTTTATTCAACAGAAGTTATATTTTGAAAGCTTCTCTGTAAGCGAAGATGAAGATGAACCTGATTGCGCATGAATCCCACTTTTGGGAACTTTACCAAGATTTTGAGCATTATTATCTGAGTATTGCAGTCGACATGAGCTCAGTGGTGTCGTGTTGGGACTTGGTACTGACTTCAGAAGAAATATTACAATATGAACATCGGGGTCGCGCGAGTATTCAGGAGCTGACCAAAGCCATGATTGACGCAGCTTATAAGGGTGATTTTTCAATGATGGAAGCACGTTTAGCCAAGCCATATGAGCGTCACGCCATGCAAAAGGCTTTTAAAGAATGGTTAGCACAGAGCAAAACTCAGGAACAGTCTTCGTTTTGATGAGGTGTGAGCTCAAAGCATTATTTTAAATTTATTGCAAAAAGCTTTGACGCAATTGGCTGAACATCATGCGGCTAACGCTATTGTGTTGAGTCTCAATCAACTTTTTGATTTGCTCAACTTGAGGTTTATCTTCAGGAATCACAATCTCTGGATCGATTTCGATATCTGAATTGGACATGGTATTGGACGGCTGTGCAAGCAAATTTGAAGATGGGTGTTCGGCATGCCAAAGCTGTGTTTCGAGTGACATGATGTACTTATATTCATCGGTATTGGGGTTAAACCGCTTATATAGTCTCAGGTCTTGCATTGCATCTTGACGGCTTCGATCAGGCATATCTGTTTCGACTTCCAACCATTCAGAGATAACGGGATGAATTTCATGTTCCATCAGTTGGTAATAAAGCCAATCGCTGAGTAGGCTATGATCGATGTCAGACAGATATGGGCTGTTGTGTTGCAGCAATTGTTGTAAGTGTTCGAGAACCAAAACTTCTTGCTTTTGTAAGGCATAGCGCGCTTCAGCATCAAATTGTTGGTATTCTTCGGCTGGAATTTCAGTGAAATGTTGCTGTTCAATGAAGGCATCTACAATATGCGTTTGAAATAAGTTATTCCATTGTTCTAGCGCATGAATTTCGAGCTGTTGTAGCTCTTTAAACGCTTTGCTTTGATAGCGGCTGAGCTGCAGGCGCTGAATATTTTGCTGGTTGAACTCAATTTTTTGTTTGATGTATTCAGCATAAGCACCTTGTTGTTTGGGGCTGACAGGGCTTACAACATCGACCAAAAGTAACTGCTGCTGTTGTTTGTATTTGAGCCAGTCCTGAATACGTTGAACTTCTTTATGCTCTTTAGAAAAAAACTGGGTTAAGTGTGGCGTGGTTTTTTCAGGCATTAAAAAGTGCATCCCGCCAAAGACGATGATTGCTAAACAGGCGATCACAAGAATGACTTTTTTCATTATAAAAATGTTTTTCTGTGTTTCTTATTTGTACATGGTAGCTTAAAAATGAGAAATAGTTAATGTTTTTTCATTAAAGCTTCAAATCGGTATGGGTAAAATTGAAAATTCACCTTGCCCGATAATACGAACTTTATACAGTGCATCAAAGCCTTCAGCATAGTGTGGAGGTTCAAATTTTTGAGCGGTGGCTCTGATTCCGACTTCAGGAATGCGGGCTTTGCCTTCACGTAGGCGGTTGCGTTCCAGTGCACCTTTAAGCTCAGTCTCAAAGAGGTAGCCAACAATTTCAAAGCCTGCGGCTTGAGCACTGGTAATATAACGGGCCCGATCGGCTAACGTAGGGTTGGTATTATCAATCACCATTTTGGTTTTTGAGGCCAGTCCTGCTTCAAAAATGATTTTTTCACGATGCCGTGTTTTCAACATGTCTAGGTTGATGCGCAAATGGCTATGTGCCAAATTCAACAGATAATAGCTCGATTTTCCCGAAGCTTGGATGCCCATAAAAATAATCAGCTGCATGTGAGAAATCGTGCCTCAATCAAATTAGGAGAAAATGGTTGCAGTCATTTTCTCTTACTCTATTGCTGAAAGCACCAATATTTACATGTTTTAAGATTGGTTTGTGTTTGAACTATCATTCTCAGCTTGCTGAGGAATCATCATTGAAGCCAGTTTCAACATTTCAGATTGGATCGTGCCCATTTGCTGTTGCATCTTTTTAAAGTCGACTTGGCTAAAATCCACCTGTCCATTTAAAAAAGGTGAAGCTAAAACTTGTTGGTTGGCAGACAGTAATTTTTCACGGATATCATTGATTTCTTGGGTTTTAAGATTCAGTCCATTCAAGGCATTATTGAAACCTGTGAGCTGTTGTTGCAAAGCTGTTGCTGCGTGTTGCAACTGTTGTTGATCATGCTGTTCAATTGCGGCCTGCAAGTCACTTTGGGTTTCTTGCAGCTGAGTGACGTATTCACCTGCTTTTAATTGCATATCTGCCACATCACGCACGATATAGAGCATGTTGCCACTTTTCAGTTCAGCTTTTTCAGGGCTTTGTGTATTCGGTGATTGGTGTTGCTCAGAGGTCTCAGTCTGGATGTCTTGCTGATTCGGCTCTGTTGCTTGCTCACAGCCAATGAGTAGGATGCCTGAACTAAACAGTGCAAAAGGAAGAACCAAGTTTTGTAAAAGTTTTTTCATCATCAAATCAGTATTGGGCTATGTGTTTTTTAATATAAGGGCAAAATGTGTAGATAAAATGCTGGGTTTCAAAGTCATAACAAAACTTTTTAAAATAAAAAGAGTGCCTGAGCACTCTTCATTTACAGCAGTTTAACCAGCAATGATTTTAATAATGGAATGATTGCGAATGTCTGTCAGTACATAGTCGCCATTCACTTTAATCCACTGTTGGTTTTTACCGGGTTTGCTGAGTTTTTTGTATTTTTGGTGATCTACTTTATAGACATTGCTATGGTAAGCGCTTGGGAGTTTTTGACCGGCTTTCCAATCTTGAGATGGATGGTTGGCTTTTTTGACAGTGGTTTGAGTCGGCTGTTGATGTCCATTTGAAGTATGCTTTTGCGCATGTCCATGTGACTGCGCGGTTTGATGTTGCTGATGTTGTTCTTGTGGTGCTGCTAGTGCAGGAAGGGCAATCAATGCGGTTGAGATAGATAAAACTGCTGCTTTTATAAATGTATTCATGAGCTTCACTTCGGGTTGTCTTGAGCGGATAGATGCATCATAGAGTGAAGTGTTTGATTGATCGTGAATGAAGTGTTGTAAAATGATCAAAATAAAGAAGAAATCATGAAGATCGAACCGATTCGAATGTCATTACTCATTTAAAAAAATAAAATATAAGCAGCCGTTAAATTCGACTGCTTATAAACAGCTTCAGGCTTATTTGGCCAATTCAGCATTGATAGCATCGACAATACGCGGATCATTGGCCGTAATGTCCGGTGCAAAACGCGCAACCACTTCGCCATTTTTATTGATTAAGAATTTCTCGAAGTTCCACAGCACTTCAGGTGGTTCGTTCGGTGTTAAACCATAGTCCACCAAGTCTTTCCACCAAGGGCCTTCACCGATACGTTCAGGTACCGCTTGGGTGAGCGTTTCATATAACGGATGCTTATCATCCCCTGCAACCGAGATTTTTGAAAAAAGCGGGAAATCTACTTGATAGTTTAAAGAGCAGAATTCTTGAATTTCAGCATCTGAACCCGGTTCTTGTGCCAAGAAATTGTTGGCAGGAAAACCTAGAATCTCTAAACCCTGTGATTTTTTGTCTTGATAGAGTTTTTCTAAACCTTCGTACTGCGGTGTGAGGCCACATTTAGATGCCACATTCACCACCAAGAGAACTTTACCTTGGTATTGGTTTAAGTTGATGTCTTCGCCCTGAATGGATTTGACAGGAATGTTATAAATCGAAGTGCTCATTTGCGTGTCCTTATACGATGTGCATTTTATTGTGTTGGAAGCGTTTTATTGTGTTGGAAGCGTTCGACAAAGTCACGCCCATTTGTGGATTGATCGCAACAAAAAAGCAAGCCGAGGCTTGCTTTAAAGGGTAGGGAGGTCATTAAGACGCTGGAGCTGCTTTGACTTTCGCTTCCAAAGCCGTTACGTCAGCAATGATCGATTTCTGCAATTCAGTCGCTTTGTTTTGAAGTTTAGTGATTTTCGCGCTATCTGGTGTTGTTTTTGTACTTTCTTTGGTGAGCTCTACACCCAGATCATTGGCGTCCTGCATTTTTTCACGTAAAGCATCTACTTCAGCACTTTTTAAGGTTAAGGCATCTAATTCATCATTAAATTGCTTCACATAGGTTTCTGTTTTTTCAACTATACTTTTAATTTGAGCGGGATCCTTTTTCTCTAAGGTTGCACTCACTTCTTTTTGAAACGCGGCGGCTTCTTGAGCTTTGGCATTCGATAGCGTTTGTACGGCTAACAAATCGGCTTGAATATCGGCAATATTGTTATTGCTATGATTAGCAACGATAGTGGTTGCTTCGGTTGAGGTCGCTTCAGATGCAGACGTCGTTTGTTCAACGGCTGGCTCAGTTCCTTTTTTTTCGCACGCAGCCAAAGTAAGTGTGGCCATACAAACTGTGGTTAAAAGTAACTTTTTCATAACGACATCCTTCTATCGGGAAATATGTTTTTGTAGGCCAGAGTCTAAGAGCAATGACCAATCAATTAAAAAATACGTTCGCTAGAACAGCATCAATACGATGCAGAGATCGTTGACATTGTTCTATGGTGTTTTTGTAGAGTGAAGTTGCTGAAATGCATCAATTTATTGAAATGTATAGTTTTGTATTGTCTTAATATTATGTTTTTTATGAATTTTATATTTTAAGATAAATGTATCAATTATGTGTGATACCCAAATGATATTCGAATAAATCATAAAAATGTTTTACCATTCATTTAAATTTTGCAAACAAAAGCTAAACGGGAAAAAGAATGAGTACCACACCACAACGTATGTATTGGGCTTTGAGTCTCCCTATCATTGCCGTACTCATTTGGTCGATCAATATTGTCGTTACGCGTTATGTAGCTGATTTCATTTCGCCAGTCAGTATTAGTTTTTATCGGTGGTTCTTTGCCTTCATTCTTTTAACGCCTTTTGTCGTGCGACCTTTATGTCGGCAGTGGGCATTAATCCGAGCGCATTTAGGTCAGTTGGCAGTGCTAAGTGCATTTGGTCTGGTGTTGTATCAGGGCTTAGCCTACACCGCAGCGCACTATACGACCGCGACCAATATGGGACTGATTAATGCCTTTATTCCGATCTTTACCATTTTTGTTTCACTGCTGATCTTAAAAGATATTCCAAATCGTTTTGCGATGATCGGGAGTATTTTATCTTTTGCAGGTTTGGTTTATATCATTGGGCAGGGCAATCTTGCGGGCTTAGTTCAATCGGGTGGGCATTTGGGTGATGTCCTGATGGTGGTTGCGGTATTCTTCTATGCCTTTTATGGGGTGTTTTTGAAAAAGTGGCAATTGCAAATTCCCTTGATGCTGAGCCTCTATGTGCAGATCTTTTTTGCACTGCTTTACCATTTGCCTTTCATTGCCTATTTCGGTCTCGATTCAATCAATAGTCAAAATGCGGCAAGTGTTATGTATGCCAGCATTTTCCCTTCCTTAGTTGCCCCTTTACTATGGATGTTGGCCATTACCCATTTAGGGCCGAATCGAACCAGTATTTTTATGAACTTGATGCCGGTCTTTACCGCAGTGATTGCTTATGTTTGGTTGAAAGAGGCGTGGACGGTTTATCATACGGTCGGTGGTGTGGTCATTATCTGTGGTATTTTACTCGCACAGCGTAAAACAGCATTAAAAACGACACCTTTAGCAAACTCGATGGATTGATATTGGTTGGAAAACGACCATTTAAATTATTTTTTTAATAGAATAATTCATTAATAAGTTAATTTATTAATGCTATTTTAGATGATTAATGTATTTAATGTATGCAAAAGCTGATTAAAAATAGGTAGATAATTTGAATTATATTTTAATTATCTCCATTAATCAGCGTTTTAACGCTGTTTTTAATATAAAAAATCTATTTGTTTAGAAATGCAATTTGCTACATAATACGCGCACTGCAAACTTAGGCCAATGTCAAAACGGGCATTAAGTGTTTGCTCATCAGTTTTCAGACCCTCTGGATGTGATTACACATCCTTTTTTATGCTCAGCCATCCCTATATGGCTGAGCTTTTTTTTATCTATTTTTCATTAAAAATCCTGAGAAATAGCACGCTTTTAGGCACGAATCACTGCTCCAGTTTCGGCATCGAGTATGCGACTCGGTTCTTGGCTCAAGCCTAGGTCACCATTCAGATAATTCACTTGTTGTGCAAAGTAGTGATTGGCATCTTGTAGTGAACGAGCGGGTGGCAATCTAGCAGGGTTGGCACTGGTTGAGACTATGAAGCCTTGAAAGGCATTGCAAAGTGCCACACAAATCGGATGTGTGGTTACCCGTACAGCAACTTTAGGATGATTGCCTTTAATCCATGTCGGAATATGTTCATTTGTAGGTAGCAACCACGTGGTTGCGCGTTCTGATGGACTACGATCACTCCAGCTGTCGATCACTTGTTGACGGATGTGGGGATCTAAATGTTCTAAAAGTGGTTCAACTTGAGCAATTTGCCCAGCCAGTAAAATTACCCCTTTTTCAATCGGGCGTTGCTTAATCTGCAAAATATCTAGAAAGGCTTGTTCGTTATACGGATCACAGCCTAAACCCCATACTGCTTCTGTTGGATATGCTAAAACTTGACCTTGTTTTAAACATTGCGCCGCTTCAGTCACAGAGGTGGTAATCATTACACTTTGTACCTTTTATTGATTCATAAAGGGTTATTGTGAACCTTATTGGCTGGAACGGCAACGCAGATAATTGCCAGCCTGTTGTTGTGCGAGTCCCAAAATCTCCAGTTCCATTAATTGGCTAGTGAGTGTGGCAATGTCGGTGTTGAGTTTGAAATTAAGCTGATCCATATTTTGTCCCACCCAATCCAGTTGATTATAAAGTTCGAGTAAATCAGATGGGATTTCAATACTCGCGTTTGGGGTGATTTCTTGCGACTGGGATTGGCTATGCCATTGCGTGGGGAGTGCCAAGTCTTCAATGATTTGCTCAGGATGATCGACTAAAATCGCCCCTTCTCGGATCAGTTGATGACAGCCTTGATGATGTTCACTGTAAATATGACCCGGAATTGCAAAAATCGTTTTGCCCTGCTCAGCAGCAGACTGGGCTGTGCTAAGAGAGCCACTTTTGAGTGCTGCCTCTGCAACAACGACGCCTAAGCTTAGTCCGCTAACAATACGATTACGCCGTGGAAAATTGCGTTTTAAAGGCGGTGTGTGCGGTAAAAATTCAGTAATGATACAGCCATTATTCTCTAATATTTGCGTACGGAGGGTTTGATGTTGGGAGGGGTAGGTGAGATCTAAGCCCGTGCCCATCACTGCAACGGTGCGTTGATGTTTTAATCCGCCTTGATGTGCGGCAGCATCAATACCTTCAGCCAAACCGCTACTAATATAAAAGCCCTTTTCGGCAAGGTAATAAGCAAAGTCATAAGCCACTTGTTTACCATGCGGACTGGGTTTTCGACTGCCGACGATAGCAACTTGAGGTTGGAGTAGACTTTGTGGATTACCTTGACCAAATAAAATCGGTGGCCGGTCAGAATAAGGAAGCAGCTGCGAGGGATAATGGCTTTCAGTATCCAGCAAAATAAAATCACAACTGGCTTGGACGTCATGCAGTAAAGCTTGCAACTTGGCTTGGCCAGCAGGTGTCTGGATTTCTACGACACGTTGTAGATGGCTTTTGTGTAAGCCGAGATTTGGCCAGATCTGAAGATTGGAGGCAGCGACAGCTTTTGTGCTTGTGCCAAAATGACGCTGTAGTTTTTGAAAGCTTGATAAAGAATGCTGAACTAAATACCACAGGGTGATTGTTGCAATCTGTTCATGTGATAAAGAGTTCAGCATGTGTACACCTTAAGGCCGTGGATTATTCATCGACCACAGAGGGAGAAAGTTTCGCACCCAAGTTCATTGGCAGTTCGCTGTCGAGCACATAAGCATAACTGACACGGTCAAAGGTTTTAAAGACCATGATGTTGCCGATACGCTCCGTTGGAAGGGTCAGTTTTTCATTGGTTTTTGGATCACGAATTTCTTGCCCCTTTTGACTAACCGAGAACACATAACCCGATTGAACGCCGTCCACTGTGCCACGGTCAATGGTTACAACCGAATGCTTCGCAGCTAGACCAATCGAACCTTGAACACGAATCACTTGTCCACCATCAGTCACATCTTGTGCATGTGTTGGGTAGAACAAGGTTGGAAGCATGGCGTCGTATTCAGGCAGCACGCGATAACCACGACGTACTTCAGAATTATACGAGTCTGTAATTTCTAAAGTGGACATGTCATTTTCACCACGAATAGCAATGGCTGAACCAACCTGAGTCAATTCTAGACCTAGATTTTGTTTTTTGCCCTCTGCATCCGTCACAATGTACGGTTCGCCTTCACGGTAAATCGCGTAGCGTTGACCGACTTCAATGCCTTGGCCACGTGCATAAACGGTTTGCCCTTTACCTGCAATCACACGTTCATCGGCAGCACCAACGATATACGGTGTACCTTTCAAAGATTCCTCTGAAAGAATGGTGCTGTGTTCAAGCCAGTTTTTAATGTATTCCAGTGGAATCACAGGAATGGCATTGTTTAAAGACTCAACGCGTGCTTGAGGTTGAAGTTTAGTGCCGCCTGTATAACGACGAATAATTCCATCACAGCCATCACCTTCATCTTTACCAATAATTGGGCGGCCTTCATGAGTACACATCAGTAAGCGGTCACCCGGGAAAATCCAATGCGGATTTTTGACGTGTCTATTGCTGGCCCAAATTTCAGGCCAACGCACAGGATTGTTTAGGAAACGTTTAGAAATATCCCACAGGGTATCGCCTTTTTTCACCACATAAACATTCGGTGCATTGGCTTTTAAAGCAGGTGGATTGTAATTTCGTGTAGGCGCCGCTTGAGCTGTTGAAATCACGCCTGCGCCAACACTTACGCAAACCGCAAGTGCTAACATGTGTTGCTTAAACCCCAAGGCACTAAAAGATGGCATGCCCATAAAAACCTTTTTCATTATCATAATTCCTAAAATTATGTATGTAGTTGCGTTATAATAACGATATTACACACATTTTTTTGATCAAGCATTCCCTTCATTTGGTTTTTTGATCAATGGCATAATTGAGGACGCAGTATGGCCTTATTACCTATTTTAAGTTTTCCTGATCCCCGTCTTCGTACCATTGCAGAACCCGTCGAAGAAGTTACTGATGAAATTCGTCAGCTGGCTGCAGATATGTTTGAAACCATGTATGAAGCGCCAGGCATTGGACTTGCCGCGACACAAGTTGATCGACATATTCAGTTGATTGTCATGGACTTATCTGAACATAAAGATCAACCTTTGGTATTCATTAACCCCAAAGTTACCCCATTGACTGAAGAAACGCAGCCCTATGAAGAAGGCTGCCTATCAGTTCCCCAAATATACGACAAAGTTGAGCGCCCGTCACGCGTAAAGATCGAAGCAATTAACCTTGAAGGTCAAGCATTTGAGATCGAAGCTGACGAACTTCTCGCTGTTTGCATTCAACATGAAATGGATCACTTAAATGGCAAATTGTTCGTCGACTATTTGTCACCACTGAAGCGTCAACGCGCACGTGAAAAAGTGGAAAAATTGACTCGTCAGCGCCAAAAAGACAAAGTGGCTGTGAAACGCGGTTAAGTTTTTTGCTTCAAAATCATCTTTAAAGTGAGCCCAATGTCGATTGGGCTTTGTTATACTGGCCGCGTTCTCAATTCGGATGGAATGGATTGTTTTTTAGAGCTGCGTTGCTACTGTCTTGTGTAGCCGTGTTTTTACAGATTGCTGTTTTTTTACAGCCTTTACTACCGACGCAATATCAAATTGCGCCGGTCTGTGAAACAATTTCGCGTGCGCTTTTACTCAAACCAGTTGAACAACTCAGTTCTCATGCTGAAAAGCATTCCACACATCATCATGAAATGCAGGCTCAGCATGAACTCAGTTCACAACCTGCCGAACACAATCATCATGATGCAAGTCATCAATGCCAATACTGTACGGTATATGGCAATCTCGTGTTGCCGCCTGATTTAGAGTTAAAAGCGGTACTTGACCGTATTCAAGTCCGTTTAATTGCATTCCAAAAAGCCTTTGCGCATGTTTGGTTTGCACTGCAACAACTCTTCTTACTGCCTCAAGGGCGAGCACCTCCATTGTTTGTATAAACCTAGACATATTTTTTTCGGGTCTTAACGGACTCTAGCCTAGTTGTATTTATAGATTCAGTGAGAATAAAAATGGCTCAGCCTACATTCTTTTTACAGCCTCTTGCGGCTGCGATTTCTCTTGCTTGTTTTTCAAGCGTAGTCTTTGCCGCTGAAGCAGACAGTGCGCACATTTTAGCACCTATCGTGGTGACGGCTCAGCAGGGCAATGATGCTCATGGTCTGATTGTACATGCCGACCCTAAACAACCCACGCAGCCAATTCCTGCGGTTGATGGTGCAGCCTATCTACAAAGTATTGTGGGCTTTAACCAAATCAAAAATGGCGGCGCGAATGGCGATGTTACTTTTCGCGGTATGTTTGGTTCGCGGATTAAAATTCTCACAGATGGTACGGAAAATTTAGGTGCATGCCCAAGTCGTATGGATAATCCTGCTTCTTATGTTTCTCCTGAAAGCTACGACAAAATTACGGTCGTAAAAGGACCACAAACTGTTCAGTATGCGCATACGGGTTCAGCCGCAACTGTTATTTTTGAACGTGAACCTGAACAGCTCACTTCGGCGAAACCTTATCGCGGACAAGCCAGTGTCATGCTTGGCTCTTATGGTCGTTTGGATCAGAATGTGGAAGCCGCTGTTGGTGATGAAACAAAATATGCACGTTTAAATGCCAACCGTTCGATTGCAGATAGCTATCAAGATGGAGCGGGCAAGACGGTTCCGTCCGATTGGGAAAAGTGGAATGCAGATCTCGCGCTGGGTTGGACTCCGAATGAGGACACATGGGTAGAGCTGAAAGGTGGGAAGAGTGATGGTGAGGCAGTCTATGCTGGACGTAGTATGGATGGCTCTAAGTTTGCTCGTGAAAGTCTAGGTTTACATGTTGAAAAGAAAAACATTGGCGAGGTGATCAAGAAAGTCGAAGCGGAAGTGGACTATAGCTATAACGATCATGTCATGGATAATTTTCGCTTAAGAACGCCACCGACAACGACCATGACGATGCATGGTATGAAGATGATTGTGCCGAATAAGATGGAAATGGAAGTAACGCGCCGTACTTTGAATGCACGTGCTGCAATGACTTCTGAATGGGACAAAGTTAGCCTAATGACAGGAATAGACTCGCAGCACAATAAGCATGGCGGCAATATGATTATGTATGCTATGCCGAGTATGAACTCTCCCTTTAAAACCAATATGGAATTTGAGTCTTATGGGGCTTTCGGTGAACTGAGTTATGTATTCAATGATCAGCATAAACTGGTGACAGGTGCACGCGTCGATCAAGCGAAGATCGATAACTTAGCAATAGATACAGAGCGTAAAGAAACCTTGCCAAGTGGTTTTATTCGAATTGAAAGTGAACTTGCGGAACATGTTAAAACTTACGCAGGATTAGGTTATGTAGAGCGTGTGCCTGATTATTGGGAATTGTTTAGTACCAAATATCATCAAAGTGCAGGTACGACCTTTGCTGATCTAGAGAATGAAAAAACCGTGCAGTTGGATGCAGGTTATCAATATGAACAGGGTGCATTTAAATCATGGGCTTCGGTTTATGCAGGCTTAATTCAAGATTATATTTTGGTTAAATATGTGGAAACTAAAAACCCAAAAAACCAAAAAGAGGAGTTGAAAGCTTACACGCGTAATGTCGATGCAACCATTGCAGGTGCTGAAGCAGGTGTGGCTTACCAGTTGACGGATCAAATTCAAGCGGACATCAGTGCCATGTATGCATGG
Organism: Acinetobacter johnsonii ANC 3681; assembly: GCF_000368805.1. NCBI lineage: Bacteria > Pseudomonadati > Pseudomonadota > Gammaproteobacteria > Moraxellales > Moraxellaceae > Acinetobacter > Acinetobacter johnsonii. The sequence goes on from NZ_KB849707.1 coordinate 139,689, forward strand.
GGTGAAAATACGACGGATCACACCGCTTTACCGCAAATTGCACCATTAGAAGGGCGTTTCAATCTACGCTATGTGCAAGAGAAATATAATCTCGGTTTGTTATGGCGTGTGGTGGCAGCACAAGATCGTACCAGCTATCGAGAAGGCAATATCATAGGATACGATTTAGAAGACAGCAAAGGTTTTGGAACTCTGTCTTTAAATGGGACTTATAATATCCAAAAAGATCTAGACCTTTCAGTCGGAATAGATAATGTGCTGAATAAAAACTATGCCGAGCATTTGAATAAACTTGGAAGTTCAGGCTTTGGTTATGCTGCAACAGAACAATTCAACAATATTGGACGTAATTATTGGGCGCGTATCAGTCTGAAGTTCTAAATATATTGTAATGATCGGAAACAGCCATTCTAGAAATAGAATGGCTGTTTTGGGTTCTAAGATAGAAATTGACTGAGAAAACAGCATTGTGAGTGGATATTCACCATAAAAAGTAGAAAGAAACAGCGATTTAAATAAAATATTTAAATATCATTTCGATATATTTTTATTTAAATGAATTAAAACAATATATTAAGTTTAATTTGTGCGAATGTGATGGTGCGGTTTATGGCGCTAGGTCGGAAGTAGGTAAATTTATTAAAAAATATTTTACATAAATAACAGTTACTTATGATTTTATAAGTTTGAAAAATAAACATGCAAAAATATTTATTGAGAAAAGGTGTTGCAAGGGATTAGAAATGCTGTAGAATGCACATCCATCGGCGGTGATGTTGATTAAAACTTGTTGAGAAACAAGGGTTTAGCCCAAGCGGTAGAATCTAAGAGTCTTGAATAAGTTTAAAAATAATTAACAAAACCAGTTGACTTCTTCTTGAAAGAGAGTAGTATAGCCGACCTAGCTTGCTGATGACGAATCAGTAAGAAGATCATTAAGAGATTATGAAGAACAACTTGTGTGGATTTTTACTGATTGATCGATCGAAAATATTTCATTGATTGAATGGTAAAAATTACTCGAAGTTTATTTGAGAAATATTTGTCAGAAAATTGATGAGCCAAGATTTGTAGCCATAAGCTACTAATGATTTTTAACTGAAGAGTTTGATCATGGCTCAGATTGAACGCTGGCGGCAGGCTTAACACATGCAAGTCGAGCGGGGAGATGTAGCTTGCTACATTTCCTAGCGGCGGACGGGTGAGTAATGCTTAGGAATCTGCCTATTAGTGGGGGACAACATTCCGAAAGGAATGCTAATACCGCATACGCCCTACGGGGGAAAGCAGGGGATCTTCGGACCTTGCGCTAATAGATGAGCCTAAGTCAGATTAGCTAGTTGGTGGGGTAAAGGCCTACCAAGGCGACGATCTGTAGCGGGTCTGAGAGGATGATCCGCCACACTGGGACTGAGACACGGCCCAGACTCCTACGGGAGGCAGCAGTGGGGAATATTGGACAATGGGCGAAAGCCTGATCCAGCCATGCCGCGTGTGTGAAGAAGGCCTTTTGGTTGTAAAGCACTTTAAGCGAGGAGGAGGCTACCGAGATTAATACTCTTGGATAGTGGACGTTACTCGCAGAATAAGCACCGGCTAACTCTGTGCCAGCAGCCGCGGTAATACAGAGGGTGCGAGCGTTAATCGGATTTACTGGGCGTAAAGCGTGCGTAGGCGGCTTTTTAAGTCGGATGTGAAATCCCTGAGCTTAACTTAGGAATTGCATTCGATACTGGGAAGCTAGAGTATGGGAGAGGATGGTAGAATTCCAGGTGTAGCGGTGAAATGCGTAGAGATCTGGAGGAATACCGATGGCGAAGGCAGCCATCTGGCCTAATACTGACGCTGAGGTACGAAAGCATGGGGAGCAAACAGGATTAGATACCCTGGTAGTCCATGCCGTAAACGATGTCTACTAGCCGTTGGGGCCTTTGAGGCTTTAGTGGCGCAGCTAACGCGATAAGTAGACCGCCTGGGGAGTACGGTCGCAAGACTAAAACTCAAATGAATTGACGGGGGCCCGCACAAGCGGTGGAGCATGTGGTTTAATTCGATGCAACGCGAAGAACCTTACCTGGTCTTGACATAGTAAGAACTTTCCAGAGATGGATTGGTGCCTTCGGGAACTTACATACAGGTGCTGCATGGCTGTCGTCAGCTCGTGTCGTGAGATGTTGGGTTAAGTCCCGCAACGAGCGCAACCCTTTTCCTTATTTGCCAGCGGGTTAAGCCGGGAACTTTAAGGATACTGCCAGTGACAAACTGGAGGAAGGCGGGGACGACGTCAAGTCATCATGGCCCTTACGACCAGGGCTACACACGTGCTACAATGGTCGGTACAAAGGGTTGCTACCTAGCGATAGGATGCTAATCTCAAAAAGCCGATCGTAGTCCGGATTGGAGTCTGCAACTCGACTCCATGAAGTCGGAATCGCTAGTAATCGCGGATCAGAATGCCGCGGTGAATACGTTCCCGGGCCTTGTACACACCGCCCGTCACACCATGGGAATTTGTTGCACCAGAAGTAGGTAGTCTAACCGCAAGGAGGACGCTTACCACGGTGTGGCCGATGACTGGGGTGAAGTCGTAACAAGGTAGCCGTAGGGGAACCTGCGGCTGGATCACCTCCTTAACGAAAGATTGACGATTGGTAAGAATCCACAACAAGTTGTTCTTCATGACGATGTATCTGAGGGTCTGTAGCTCAGTTGGTTAGAGCACACGCTTGATAAGCGTGGGGTCACAAGTTCAAGTCTTGTCAGACCCACCAAATCTGACTAACAAGCATTATTAAATGCTGAATACAGAAAAGCAGAGACATTGACTTATTGATAAGCTGGGGACTTAGCTTAGTTGGTAGAGCGCCTGCTTTGCACGCAGGAGGTCAGGAGTTCGACTCTCCTAGTCTCCACCAAATTTCAAGACAAGAAAAGCATGCTTTTCCTTGAAATTTAAGCAAGAAGCTATGCTTCGCGCAGATAGGTTGGATTACAGAAATTAGTAAGTAGATAACTTATTAACTTCTGTGATTTATCACAGTTTCCTGACCTGACGAAGGCTGGAAAAATCATTAACAGAATATATTTGAGTTGAAATAATTTGTTCATACTCGTTTTAGTTAACTTAACAAGCAATTGTTAACGTTGAATGAAATGAGTTACTAGCGAAATTAACTGAATCAAGCGTTTTGGTATGTGAATTGAATTGAAGCTGTACGGTGCTTAAGTGCACAGTACTTCAAACTGTAATGTTGAACGTTCTCACTTGTAGGAACGATCGACTGTTTGGGGTTGTATAGTCAAGTAATTAAGTGCATGTGGTGGATGCCTTGGCAGTCAGAGGCGATGAAAGACGTAATAGCCTGCGATAAGCTCCGGGGAGGCGGCAAATATCCTGTGATCCGGAGATTTCTGAATGGGGAAACCCACCTGTCATAAGGCAGGTATCGTATGATGAATACATAGTCATACGAGGCGAACGAGGGGAAGTGAAACATCTCAGTACCCTTAGGAAAAGAAATCAATTGAGATTCCCTCAGTAGCGGCGAGCGAACGGGGAAAAGCCCATTAAGTCATATAAGTTCTAGTGGAATGCTCTGGGAAGTGCAACCATAGTGGGTGATAGTCCTGTACACGAAAGGGCTTATATGATGATGTCGAGTAGGGCGGGGCACGTGAAACCTTGTCTGAATATGGGGGGACCATCCTCCAAGGCTAAATACTCCTGACTGACCGATAGTGAACCAGTACCGTGAGGGAAAGGCGAAAAGAACCCCTGTGAGGGGAGTGAAATAGATCCTGAAACCGCATGCATACAAGCAGTGGGAGCCGACTTGTTCGGTGACTGCGTACCTTTTGTATAATGGGTCAGCGACTTACATTCAGTAGCAAGGTTAACCGCATAGGGGAGCCGTAGAGAAATCGAGTCTTAATAGGGCGTTTAGTTGCTGGGTGTAGACCCGAAACCGGGTGATCTATCCATGAGCAGGTTGAAGGTTGGGTAACACTAACTGGAGGACCGAACCCACTGTCGTTGAAAAGCCAGGGGATGACTTGTGGATAGGGGTGAAAGGCTAATCAAACTCGGTGATAGCTGGTTCTCCCCGAAAGCTATTTAGGTAGCGCCTCGGACGAATACCATTGGGGGTAGAGCACTGTTTCGGCTAGGGGGTCATCCCGACTTACCAAACCGATGCAAACTCCGAATACCAATGAGTACTATCCGGGAGACAGACTGCGGGTGCTAACGTCCGTAGTCAAGAGGAAAACAATCCAGACCGCCAGCTAAGGCCCCAAAATTATAGTTAAGTGGGAAACGATGTGGGAAGGCATAGACAGCTAGGAGGTTGGCTTAGAAGCAGCCACCCTTTAAAGAAAGCGTAATAGCTCACTAGTCGAGTCGGCCTGCGCGGAAGATGTAACGGGGCTAAAACTATATGCCGAAGCTGCGGATTTGCAATTTATTGCAAGTGGTAGGGGAGCGTTCTGTAAGCCGATGAAGGTGTATTGAGAAGTATGCTGGAGGTATCAGAAGTGCGAATGCTGACGTGAGTAACGACAATGCGAGTGAAAAACTCGCACGCTGAAAGACCAAGGGTTCCAGTCCAACGTTAATCGGGGCTGGGTGAGTCGACCCCTAAGGCGAGGCCGAGAGGCGTAGTCGATGGGAAATTGGTTAATATTCCAATACTTCTATGTAATGCGATGAGAGGACGGAGAAGGTTAAGTCAGCCTGGCGTTGGTTGTCCAGGTGGAAGGTTGTAGGCATGTATCTTAGGCAAATCCGGGGTACTCTATGCTGAGAACTGATAGCAAGCTGTACTTGTACAGTGAAGTGGCTGATACCATGCTTCCAGGAAAAGTCTCTAAGCTTCAGTTACATAGGAATCGTACCCGAAACCGACACAGGTGGTCAGGTCGAGTAGACCAAAGCGCTTGAGAGAACTCTGCTGAAGGAACTAGGCAAAATGGTACCGTAACTTCGGGAGAAGGTACGCTGCCGACGGTGATAGGATTTACTCCTTGAGCTATTGGCAGCCACAGAAACCAGGCCCCTGCAACTGTTTATTAAAAACATAGCACTCTGCAAACACGAAAGTGGACGTATAGGGTGTGATGCCTGCCCGGTGCTGGAAGGTTAATTGATGGGGTTAGCGTAAGCGAAGCTCTTGATCGAAGCCCCAGTAAACGGCGGCCGTAACTATAACGGTCCTAAGGTAGCGAAATTCCTTGTCGGGTAAGTTCCGACCTGCACGAATGGCATAATGATGGGGGCGCTGTCTCCAGCAGAGACTCAGTGAAATCGAATTCGCCGTGAAGATGCGGTGTACCCGCGGCTAGACGGAAAGACCCCGTGAACCTTTACTGCAGCTTGACATTGAACTTTGATCTTACTTGTGTAGGATAGGTGGGAGGCTTTGAAACCGAGACGCTAGTTTCGGTGGAGCCAATCTTGAAATACCACCCTGGTAATATTGAGGTTCTAACTCTGTCCCGTTATCCGGGACGAGGACCATGTCTGGTGGGTAGTTTGACTGGGGCGGTCTCCTCCTAAAGAGTAACGGAGGAGTACGAAGGTGCGCTCAGCGTGGTCGGAAATCACGCGTAGAGTATAAAGGCAAAAGCGCGCTTAACTGCGAGACCCACAAGTCGAGCAGGTACGAAAGTAGGTCTTAGTGATCCGGTGGTTCTGTATGGAAGGGCCATCGCTCAACGGATAAAAGGTACTCTGGGGATAACAGGCTGATACCGCCCAAGAGTTCATATCGACGGCGGTGTTTGGCACCTCGATGTCGGCTCATCTCATCCTGGGGCTGAAGCAGGTCCCAAGGGTATGGCTGTTCGCCATTTAAAGAGGTACGCGAGCTGGGTTTAGAACGTCGTGAGACAGTTCGGTCCCTATCTACCGTGGGCGTTGGAAATTTGAGAGGATCTGCTCCTAGTACGAGAGGACCAGAGTGGACGAACCTCTGGTGTACCGGTTGTGACGCCAGTCGCATCGCCGGGTAGCTATGTTCGGAAGGGATAACCGCTGAAAGCATCTAAGCGGGAAGCCTACCTCAAGATAAGATTTCCCTAGGACTTTATGTCCTCTAAAGAGCCGTTGAAGACTACGACGTTGATAGGTTGGATGTGGAAGCATAGTGATATGTGAAGCTGACCAATACTAATTGCTCGTGAGGCTTGACTATACAACACCCAAACAGTTGGTGTTGTGGTTCAAATCACTGCAAACAACTTGATTTAGTTATAAAGCTAGATACAATATCCAACTCAAATATACCTGTTAATAACTCATTTGATGAAAGTTAGGCACGAAGAGCACTGCTCTGAGGTTAGACCCAACGAATAGTCATAAACAGTTGTGCTGGCGACAATAGCAAGAGTGAACCACCTGATCCCTTCCCGAACTCAGAAGTGAAACCTCTTAGCGCTGATGGTAGTGTGGAGTTATCCATGTGAGAGTAAGTCATCGCCAGCTCATTAATTCAAATCCCCCTCCGCTAATCGCAGAGGGGGATTTTTTTATGCA
>NZ_KB849708.1:0-171300 GCF_000368805.1 Acinetobacter johnsonii ANC 3681
TGGTAGTGTGGAGTTATCCATGTGAGAGTAAGTCATCGCCAGCTCATTAATTCAAATCCCCCTCCGCTAATCGCAGAGGGGGATTTTTTTATGCAGGAAGATAAAAAAGATAATAATGAAAGATGAAGGTAGGAATCTTACGTACTTTGGCGTTTATCTTAATTAAATAAAATGCTCTAAATAGCCATAATTATTATTTAAATGAACCTTTCCATATCTATTTAATTTTTTAGTTATGAATTAAGTATCATATTTATATCTAATTTAAATTAGGTTTTTATTATTAATTTTTATTTTATTTTATATCAAAAAGTCAAGTGTTAATGGTTGGTTTTATTTATTTTTAATGCGAATTAAATCATTTATTTAGACTAATGTTGAATTTTTATATCACTATAAATTGTGTGAATATAACACCAAATTACTTTGGTGAATGACTTCTGTTTGGGCTGAATTAGCACATTATAAAAACTGAAGGGCGCTAGTTAAAGTGCAATGAAACAATAGCTCATAAGAGGTGAATAATGTCAGCTAAAGCAGTGAATGTGAATGATATTATTGATCGTGCAAAATTTTCCGGTTTCCATTTTCAAGTTGTTGCTTGGTGTTTGCTAATTATTTTATTTGATGGTTATGATTTGGCAATTAATGGTGTGGTATTGCCATTATTAATGGAAGACTGGGGCTTAAGTGCTGTGCAGGCGGGTATGCTTGCCAGTACTGCCCTAGCCGGCATGATGTTTGGTGCAATGATATTTGGCTCTTTAGCAGATAAAATTGGCCGTAAAAAAGTCATTATGATCTGTATTGTGCTTTTTAGTGGGCTTACCTGTGCAGGTGGTTTTGCATCAAACCCAACGGAATTTGCGATTCTACGTTTCCTTGCGGGACTAGGAATTGGTGGGGTAATGCCAAACCTTGTTGCGCTGACATCTGAATATGCGCCACAAAAAATGCGTAGTACCTTAGTAACCACAATGTTTAGTGGTTATGCTGTGGGTGGTGTAATGGCTGCATTGCTAGGTGTGTGGTTTACTCCAAGTTTTGGTTGGCAAATTATGTTCTTTATTGCGGGTATTCCTTTGTTGTTATTACCTATTATTTGGAAGTTTTTGCCCGAGTCTTTGACTTTTATTGTGCAACAAAACCGTCAGGCGGAAGCACGTAAAATTGTTCGTCGCTTAGCACCAACGGTGACAGTAAAAGAAGATACAACTTTTGAGTTGCATCAGGTTGATGTGCCAGAGTCTGCAAATGTTGTGAGCTTATTTAAGCGTGGGCGTGCGATAAATACCTTGTTGTTTTGGCTGGCATTCTTCACCTGCTTATTGACTATGTATGCTTTAAGCAGTTGGTTGCCGAAGTTAATGATGGCGGCAGGCTACTCAATGGACAATAGCTTGATGTTTATGATGGTGATGAACATTGGTGCTGTGATTGGTATTGTGGGTGGAGGGATCTTGGCCGATCGCTTCCATTTAAAACCTGTATTGATGTGCTTGGGCATGATGGGTGCTGTTGTAATGAGCTTGATGGGCTTTCAATCGAATCAATTCCTTTTATATATTTTAGTATTATTGGCGGGTGCTGCATCCATTGGTTCGCAAATGCTGCTTTATAGCTATGTCGCTCAGTACTATCCACTTGCTGTTCGTTCAACGGGGATTGGTTGGTCGTCTGCGATTGGCCGTATGGGTGCAATCATTGGACCAATTTTAATCGGGAGTTTGTTGGGAATGAATTTGCCTGCACACTTTAACTTTATTGCAGTGGGTTTACCTGTGTTGATTACTGCTATTGCGGTTGCACTGATTATGCATGAGGATGAATCTGAAAAGATTGGTGCAAGTCAGCCTGCGATTTCGAAAGCTTAAAATATGAAATTAAAAGAAGCCTCCATAAGGAGGGAGGCTTCTCTGACGATCAAGAATATGATAAGAATAAGAAAAACATAATTATTTGGAAAAAATTTATTGAATTATTTAATTAAAAAATATTTTCAGGAATTTGAATCATATCATGAGGTATGGGTACTAAAAAATTCCTTATTTGTATGGCTAATTATTTCTTTAAGTTTATTTTTGCTAGGTATTATTCTTTGGCTTTTTGTCTTGAATGTAGAAAATAAAGAGTTTGAAAAACTCTATATGTCTTTAATATTGCTATTAGAAGTATTAGTTCTTTATTTATTCTATGCCGTTGAGCGGCAAAGGAATGAAATCGTTAAGCTAAAATTTCAAAAAATTTATAAAAATAAAAATCTATCTTTGTTCCAGATTAAAAAGAGGTGGTTTCGTGATTTCTTAGCAGTACCTAGAGAGGAATATTTAGCTTTGGTTGAAAAGTTGGAAAAATATTATATAACTCATTCTAAATATAGTGGGAAAAAATTTAGTAGAGAAAAGTTTTTTGACTTTATTTTTTCAACTGATTCTAAGAATCGTATATTAGCGATGTTTATGGGGCTTGTTGCTTTGTTTACAGCGATGCTAATTTCAACAGGTGTTAATATTGAGTATATTTTTGATATTTTTGATTCGATAGAAATATTGGAATCTTTTCTTGTGGTATTGCTTGTAAGTCTTTCTTTGTTTGGTTTATTTTATATATTAAAATATACAATATTTATGATAGTAAACTTTTTTGATTTCATATTTGATAACTCTTTTAATAAAGAACATGTGAGTAGAAGGAAGCGTGAAATATTTATTGCTCAGCTTCTACAACTTGCGGAGTTGCCAAAACATAAGAAAAGGATACACGCTGTGCTTGATGTTCCAGAAAAAATTGATAGTGATACGGTTTAATATGCTATTTAATTTTATAATTTAGATAAACTGAAGAGCTTTGACATTTATGAAACTTACCTCATTCTCCCCAATTCCTGAAAACGATGATGAACTGCACTTACCTGAACTGGTGTATTGGGCTTCTTTAGGTGAACTCGCTGAAGTAGAAAAAAGTCTCGCCAATGGTGTAGATGTGAACTCGACCGATGATGAAGGTTATAGCGCCCTCCAAGCGGCGGCTGAAAATGGCTATCTAGATGTGGTAAAACTACTGGTTGAAAAAGGTGCGAATGTCCACTACAAAGGTGAATATACTGCGCTTCAACTGGCTGAAATGGCGGAACAAGTAGAAATTATTGAATACTTAAAAAGCCTGTAACTTTTAAAGATAAATAAAAGAGCCTGCTCAATTTCAGGCTCTTTTATTTTGTAGCATCTTAAACGGACGAATTGGATTCAAGTTCTTTCAATATCGCTTGATTAAAAGCGGGAAGGTCTTCTAGACTTCGTGAACTGATGAGTGTCCAGCCACCTGCATCACATTTGTGAACGGCTTCATCGACCCATATAGCACCTGCATTTTCCAGATCGAGTCGTATATTTTGATGCGAAGTCAGTTGTTTAGCTTGAATCAGTTCAGCATTAATCAAAACCCAAGGCGCATGACAAATCACAGCTATTGGTTTGGCTTGGTTGTTAAAACTTTGGATAATTTCGAGCGCTTTAGGATGGTGGTGTAATAAATCAGCATTAACTGCACCGCCGGGGATAATCAGCAAATCGTAGTCATTGTAATGAACATGATCTAAATCGACATCTGGAGGATAGCTTGCTGCCGATTCTGAGTCCATTTTAACAGTTCGAACTTCGCTAGCTTCAATGGCGGCATGAATACATTCTATGCCTTTGGACTGTAAAAAATGGAGAGGCTGAATTAGCTCATCATGCTCTACGCCTACATTTGAGGTTATAAACAATACTTTTTGAGTCATATAAACCTCCTAAACAATGTCTATGCTTTTAGCCTAACAAAGCAGAATAATCCTGATGTTTTGATTTAACGGACTCTTGTAAGTAAGTGAAAGTAGCCGATGCAGTGTTTCGTGTAACTTTAGACTGTGTGAAGGTATTAATGATCCTTTTCAATAATTGATATGCATTAAGACATCCATAAAATCTAAAACTAGGCAGGAAATGAAAAACAATCTGCTCAAAAAATGTAGGTTTTTTAAATTTTCTATGCTATAAAAAATAAAACGGCACAAAAATTGCTTATAAAGCGTGCTTTAAAAATAGTTGTATTGATGAGTAGAGTTTTATGAAGTTATCGGTTGGATTGAAAGTTTCGAACTCTTTGTCGTTAACCCCCCAATTACAACAAGCTATTAGATTGCTTCAATTGTCGAGCCTTGAACTTGAACAAGAAATTCAGATTCAACTCGACAGTAACCCGCTCTTAGAAAAAGTAGAAGAACAGTCATCTATCGAAAGCTTATCCAGTGTGCAAGAGCAAGAACAGGATAAGAAGGATTTAACCAACGAACTCAATGCAGATCATTTACCCGATGATTTACCGGTCGATACCGACTGGGATGATGTTTACACCCATCAACCGACCAGTTTGGGTGCAGCAGAATTTGAAGAGCGAGAGGATAATCGTCAAGGTCATTTGGGCTTAAAAGAGCATATGCTCGAGCAAATCAATCTGTTGCATTTTTCACAAGTAGATATGTTGATTGCTTATTGCATTATTGACTCTTTGGACGATAAAGGTTTTTTAGACAGTGATATTTCAGAAATAACGACTTCAGTTCAACATCTTTTAACAAGCATGGACTATGACGATGAAGTTGAAGATGACGAAGTGGTTGTGGTGCTCAAGCATATTCAGCGTTTAGACCCACTTGGCGTTGGGGCCCGGAATCTTGCAGAGTGTTTAATGGTGCAGTTGGAAGCCTTACCAACGCAGACCGCTTGTCGAAATGATGCCATGAATCTGCTGAAAAACTATGAACTATTGATCAGCAATGAACTGGCGAAACTGATTAAACAAACGGGTTTAAATCAAGAGCAGCTCAAGTGTGCAGTTGATTTATTGAAAACGCTAAAAGCGCATCCAGGGCTTGAGTTTGAAGATAAAGACTCGGATTATCAAATTCCAGATGTCGTGGTAATGAAGAAAAATGAACAATGGCAAGTGGCTTTAAATCCTGATGTGATGCCGAAACTTCGTGTGAACTCGTTTTATGCCAATATGATTAAGCGTGCTGATCAAAGTGAAGATAATCAATACTTACGTAATCAAATGTTGGATGCGAAAAACTTTATTAAAAGTGTCGATGAACGTCATAAAACTTTACTGAAAGTGGCGACGTGTATCATTGAACATCAACGTGCATTTTTAGAAATTGGTGCTGAGGGGATGAAGCCTTTGGTACTTCGAGATATTGCAGAAGAAGTTGAATTGCATGAGTCGACCGTTTCTCGGGTGACCACCAACAAATATATGCTGACGCCACGCGGCTTGTTCGAGTTGAAATATTTCTTTTCAAGCCATGTGGGGACTACGTCAGGCGGTGAAGCATCTTCAACTGCAATTCGCGCCAAGATTAAAAAATTGATTGCTGAAGAGAATGCACGTAAGCCTTTGTCTGATAACGCAATTGCCAATCTGTTAAAGGACGATGGAATTGATGTAGCGCGTCGGACAGTGGCAAAGTATCGTGAATCGTTACATATTCCGTCATCTTCTGAACGAAAAGTCTTGATCTAAAATTTAAAATCTGACTATTCTAGAGGTTCATTATGACAACATAATGAACCTCTTTTTTCTTTAAGGAATGGCTAAAATGATTTGATGTTTCTATGCGCGTTGGTTGTTTTGCAGTCATTAAATCGTTTTGGCTTTTCCTCATTAATCCTAATGAAGGTGAGGGATAGATATATGCAAATAACAATTCGTGGACATCATTTGAGCATTACCCCAGCTATTGAAGATACCATTCGCTGCAAATTTGCAGAAATGACCAAGCATATTGATCAGGTGAACAGTATGCAGGTGAAATTAACCAAGGATCATCAGGTCGATAAACATACTAAAAAAGGCAGTAGCAATCATATTGCAGAAGCAATTATCCGTTTGCCGGGCATTGAATTTTTTGCTCAGGCTTCAGCAGATGATATGTATACGTCGATTAAAAAATTATCAGAAAAACTAAAAAGACAGCTCGATAAGCACCGTAAAATGCAGCAGGTTTACCAACCGATTGCCATTTAGTTTGATTTTTATGCAAAAAGAGGTTTTTTAAAACCTCTTTTTTTATATATAAAGTGTGCGGGTTTATGATTTATTTTTCAGATTTATAGTAAAATGGCAGGTTTTTACACCGTTGGTCCTATAAGAGGTCTTTGTGATGAATAGTGAACAGCTCACTGAAATTTTAAAAGCTGCTTTTCCTGAAGCTGAAGTTGCAGTTAGTGGGCAAGGCGGAAAGTTTGACTTACGTATTGTCGACGACCAATTCGAAGGCAAACGTCCTGTTGCACGTCAGCAAGCTGTTTATGCACCATTAAATTCTTATATCGCAAGTGGCGAAGTGCATGCGGTGACTATTCGTGCAATGACTAAAGAAGAATGGCGTAAAGCAAGCTTATTCGGAGCTTAAAATTAGATGGATAAATTTTTAATTCAAGGTGGCACTAAGCTCGAAGGCGAAGTTCGTATTTCGGGTGCTAAAAATGCTGCCTTGCCGTTGCTTGCAGCAATGATTTTGCCTGAAACTCCAACCAAGCTTATCAACGTGCCGCATTTAAAAGATGTCAATACTTTGGTGCAGTTGATTGGTGGTCTAGGCATTACCATGACCTACGAAGGTGACACGGTTACTGCAGATACCTCAACACTGGATAATCAGTTTGCACCGTATGAGCTGGTGAAAACCATGCGTGCATCTATTTTAGTGCTGGGCCCATTGGTGGCGCGCTATGGTAGTGCAAAAGTATCTTTGCCGGGTGGATGTGCGATTGGCTCGCGCCCAGTTGATCAACACTTAAAAGCTTTAGAAGCTTTAGGTGCAGAGATTGAAGTTGAAGCGGGTTATGTACACGCTAAAGTTGATGGCCGTCTGAAAGGTGGTGAAGTCATTTTTGATATGGTGACCGTGGGTGGTACCGAAAATATCTTAATGGCTGCGGCATTGGCAGAAGGAGTGACTACGATTCGTAATGCGGCACGTGAACCTGAAATTACGGACCTTGCGAAAATGTTGATCGCGATGGGGGCAAAAATTGAAGGTTTAGACACAGATACCTTAGTGGTCACAGGTGTTGAAAAACTACATGGCTGTGAATACGCTGTAGTTGCTGACCGTATTGAAACGGGTTCGTATTTGGCTGCTGCGGCCATTACCGGTGGTCGTGTAAAAACCACACATACGGATCCAACTTTGATGGAATCGGTCTTAGAAAAGTTTGAAGAAATGGGCGCGGAAGTGACCCGTGGTGATGATTGGATCGAGCTTGATATGATGGGTAAACGCCCTAAAGCAGTGAGTTTCCAAACGCTTCCACATCCTGACTTCCCAACCGATATGCAAGCACAAATTATGGCGGTCAATGCCATTGGTCGTGGTTTTGCTACTATTTCTGAAACGATTTTTGAAAACCGTTTTATGCACGTACCTGAATTGTCACGTATGGGTGCCAATATTCAGGTCGAAGGTAATGATGCTGTTGTGACCGGTGTAGAGAAACTTTCTGCTGCACCTGTGATGGCAACAGATTTACGCGCTTCTTTCTCGCTGGTGTTAGCTGCACTTGCTGCGGATGGTGAGACGCTGATTGATCGTATCTATCATATTGACCGCGGTTATGAAGATGTCGAAGCGAAATTACAAGGTATAGGCGCCCAAATTAAGCGAGTAAGTTCATGAGCGATATGAGAAACGATGATCCAAATTTTGACGTAATGGGCAATTTTGATCATGGTTTAACATTGGCATTGAGTAAAGGTCGTATTTTAAAAGAAACCCTGCCTTTACTTGAAACGGCTGGAATTAACTTACTGGAAGATCCTGATAAGTCACGCAAGTTAATTTTCCCAACCACCCATAAACAAGTCCGTATTTTAATTTTACGTGCTTCTGACGTACCCACCTATGTGGAAAATGGTGCGGCGGATATTGGTGTTGCGGGCAAAGACGTGCTTATGGAACATGGCGCGCAAAACGTTTATGAACCACTCGATCTAAAAATCGCAGTATGTAAACTGATGACCGCGGGCAAAGTTGGCATGGAACGTCCAAAAGGGCGTTTAAAAATTGCCACTAAATACGTAAACTTAACCCGTCAGTACTATGCAAGCTTAGGTGAGCAAGTCGATGTGATTAAGTTGTACGGTTCAATGGAGCTTGCACCGTTGGTGGGTTTGGGCGATTACATTGTTGACGTGGTCGATACTGGGAATACTTTACGTGCCAATGGTTTAGAACCTTTGGAAGAAATTTGTAAAGTGTCTTCACGTTTGATTGTGAACAAGGCAAGTTTCAAACGTAAGCAAGCATTGTTAAACCCAATACTTGCACAGTTAGAAACAGCAGTCGCTGAACGTGAAGCGTTAAAAAACAAATAAGTTGATCTTTTTTGTTTAAAAAAACCGCTATCGATGATGGCGGTTTTTTTGTACCTGCTCATTTTTAAATTTTTTTATTGGATTGAAATACAATAGGATTGAATCTGAACCAGTTGAATTAAAGTATTAAAAGTATAGACATCACAAGCAGAAATTCGGGATGTCTGCTTGGCGTCATGAAATTGCGCTTCCCCTTGAACAATCACATGATGACCCGTTTCATGAATTGCTTGAATATGGAACTCATGTGGGACCGTCGTAAAATAATGTTCGATAGATTGGCAATGCTTGAGTACTTGATCAAAACCTGAAAGCCGTTGTTCACCCACAATTTCCCATGTAATGGTTTCTGAAAAATGCTGTTGGATTCGGCTAAATTGCCCCGTTGAAAAGCATATGGCTATGTCCGTGAGGGTCATTTTGTTTTGCCTGTTTTTTATTCAGATTCGGTAATTCTAGTTTAAAAATCATGATCACATTCATTTCCCGATGAAGTTAAAAGTAATTTTTCATTACACTCCGTGTTTAGCTGGAGGATTGTTGCCCACAAAATACAGGAAACAAGGTAAACTAAAGCTTCCCTTTATTTTCATTGTGGATAAATTGATGCGACGTTTATCGACTCAAGATCAGAACTTTAAACAAGTCTTTGCTGATTTGTTGGCTTTTGAAACCGTGAGTGACCCAGAACTTTTAAAAACCGTAGATCAAATCATCGCTGAAGTTCGTCAGCATGGTAATGCTCATGTTCTTAAACTCACTCAACAGTTCGATCGACATCCCGCGCATCAATTCTCAGATTTAGAACTGACCCAAGAACAATTAAAAACCGCTTTTGAAGGTTTGAGTACCGAAGTCCGCGAGGCGTTAGAGCTTGCTGCAAACCGTATTCGTGAGTTTCACCAAGCGCAAAAACAAGAAGGCTGGACCTATGTAGATGCCTTGGGGAACACACTTGGGCAAAAAGTAACGCCTTTAGATCGCGTTGGTATTTATGTGCCGGGTGGTTTGGCATCTTATCCGTCGTCTGTACTGATGAATGCTGTGCCTGCGCATGTGGCGGGTGTGCCTGAAATTATTATGGTGGTGCCTGCACCGAATGGTGAGTTGAATCCTTTGGTATTAGCAGCTGCTTATTTGGCTGGTGTCAGCCGTGTCTTTACCATTGGTGGGGCACAAGCGGTTGCGGCTTTAGCCTATGGTACAGAAACGATTCCAGCGGTGGATAAGATTACAGGGCCGGGCAACCGTTTTGTCGCGGCTGCGAAACGTGCGGTATTCGGACAGGTCGGTATTGACATGATTGCAGGGCCATCTGAAATTTTAGTTTATGCCGAAGGCGTAAATAACGCACAATGGTTGGCAATGGATTTATTGTCCCAAGCTGAACACGATACTGTGGCACAAGCTGTGTTTATTACACCGGATGAACAGTTGTTAAATGAAGTAGAACTCGCTATTGAAGCGCATTTGCAAGCTTTACCTAAAGCGGAGATTGCGCGTACATCGATTGCCAATCGTGGTGCCTTGGTACTTGTGAAAGACCGCGCTGAAGCAGTTGAGCTGATTAATCAAGTTGCCCCTGAGCATTTAGAGCTTTGCTTAGATGAAGCACAGGAAATGGCTGAAGATATTCGCCATGCAGGCGCAATCTTTATGGGGCGTTATACGCCAGAAGCGATTGGCGACTATTGTGCAGGGCCAAACCACGTTTTGCCAACTTCAGGTACGGCACGCTTTTCTTCGCCGCTGGGTGTATATGATTTCCAAAAGCGTTCAAGTTTGATTATGTGCTCTGAGCAGGGTGTGAAAACATTGGCGAAAACCGCGGATATCTTGGCGCAACAAGAAAACTTAGATGCCCATGCGCGTTCAGCACGTTATCGTTATCAATAATATAAATTTAGATCCCTCATGTGTTCAGTAATGAATGTTCCTCTCCCTATGGGAGAGGTTAGGAGAGGGGAAAATATTTAATTCAGTTTGGGACATCATAAAGCTCTCCCAAACCCTCTCCTAGCAGGAGAGGGCTTACATAAAAGTAAGTTGAGTACATAAATGAGATAGACAATGTCTAACATTACTACAGAACAAATGCGTTTTTGGAGTCCTGAAGTACGTGAATTAGAACCGTATGTGCCAGGCGAACAACCGAAAATTCAAAATTTATTGAAGCTCAATACTAATGAAAATCCATATCCACCCTCACCAAAGGTGGTGGAGGCTGTTCAAGCAGTCTTGGTAAACTCAGCAGATGTACTGCGTTTATATCCAGATCCAGATGCTTCTGCGTTAAAGCAGGCGATTGCGAAACAACAAAATGTTGCAGTTGAACATATTTTTGTCGGCAATGGTTCAGATGAAGTCTTAGCCCACATTTTTAAAGCATTTTTTGTGCAAGAGTTACCGGTACTTTACCCAGATATTACCTATAGCTTCTATCCTGTTTATAGCCAATTCTTTGGAGTAAAAACCAAAGTTTTGCCACTCAATGATGACTTTGAAATTGTGGTGGATGACTATAAACAAGCCAATGGCGGCATTATTATCACCAATCCAAATGCGCCAACCAGTATTGATATTGGTTTGGCAGCAATTGAGGAAGTACTTCGAGCCAACCCAAATTCAGTCGTGGTGATTGATGAAGCTTATGTAGACTTTGGTGCTGAATCGGCAGTCAGTTTGGTGGAAAAGTATGAGAACTTGGTGGTGTGTCAAACCACGTCTAAGTCTCGTTCACTGGCAGGTTTACGTGTTGGTTTTGCGATTGCTCAACCGCATTTGATTGCGGCACTTGAAGCGGTGAAGAATAGTTTTAACTCTTATCCGATGGACCGTTTTGCGATAGCTGCTGCGGTTGCTTCATTTGAAGATCAAGCTTATTTCGAAGCACAAAATCAAAAAGTAATTCAAAGCCGTGAACATTTGGTTGAACAATTGACCGCACTGGGCTTTAACGTTTTGCCATCAAGTGCCAACTTTATCTTTGCATCATTACCTAGCAAAGATGCAGGTGAGTTAGCGGCTGAATTACGTGAACAGGGTATTATTGTGCGTTATTTCAATAAACCGCGTATTAACCAGTTTTTACGTATCACCGTTGGAACTGATGAACAAAATCAACGCTTAGTCGATACATTGAAAAATGATATTTTAAAATAAACTTTCAACAGTTTTGATCTTTGAAAAGTGAACGTTCATTAATATGAAGGTTCACTTTTTTATTTTGGTTGCTATTCAGTGTCCGTTTGCACAAAGGTATTGAGTAAATTAAGCAGTGCTGAGACCTTGTCAAAGCATTCTTGGTATTCAGCTTCACACTCTGATGCAATGGTAATTCCACCGCCAGCCCAAAGTGAAACCTCATCTTGGAATTTTTGAATGGAACGAATCAGAATGTTCCAAGAACCCGTACCATCGAAATTAAAATAACCCATTGAGCCACAGTACGCTCCGCGTGGCGCCCCTTCAAGTTCTTCAATAATCTGCATCGCTCGAATTTTAGGTGCACCTGTAATAGACCCGCCAGGTAGTGCCGAGAGCAGCACATGAAAGGGATGAACTTCTGCTTTCAGTGTTGCTCCGACTTCGCTGACCATATGATGGACTTGATTAAAGCTTTCAATATTAAACAGTTTAGGTGTTTTGACTGAGCCTGTTTCTGCATAAACACTCAAGTCATTACGCAGTAGATCAACAATCATCACATTTTCAGCTTGGTCTTTTTCTGAAGCCATCAAGCGTTGTTTAGATTGTTCATCTAAGACTGGATCTGTATGGCGCGGCATGGTGCCTTTAATTGGCTTAGTGATGATTTTACGATGGGTTTGAAAATCAATAAACAACTCGGGCGAACAACTTAAGAGTTCAAAATCATCGATACGGAGATAGCCTGAGTAAGGTGCATCGGTCAATTGCCAAAATGCTTCGACTGCACTTAGGAGTTGACCGTGTGCCTTGGCAGTGAACTCTTGTGTCAGATTGATTTGATAGCAATCCCCAGCTTTGATGTATTCCTGTACTTTCTGAAAGGCTTGTTTGTATTCGGTTTCAGTCCAGCGTGCTTGGCAGATCGATGCGAGTTGGAGTGGATGGGTTAAGGCAGATGGCTGTAATAAATACGATTCAATTTTGCGATAAATGCGTTCGGCTTGTGAATCACTACTGCAAAATAGCCAGCCTGCATCAGTCCATTGTAGATAACTACTGTATAAACCTAAAAATAGGCTTGGCTGTGACTTAATTTGAACCGGAACGTGTTGCTGGGCGGCATAATCATAACTGACGAATCCAATGAGTCCGCCACTAAAAGATGCTTCTTTTTGTTCTGAGCTTGGCTGAATATTACTGGAAATGTCTATTTCTTCGTCATCACGGATATAACAAAAATCCTGTGTGCGTTGAAAGAAAAAGTGCTGGTTTTTTTGAAAAACTTGGTAACGCTCGGGTAAAAAAGCAATGACAGGTGCATCGACATTTTGTAAATAGACTAACTGTGTGAGCTCATTCAATGCCTGTAGTATATGAGATACAGAGAGGCTTGAATCACAAATTATCTTTTTAAATGATTGGCTTAGAGTCATGCTAACGCAAATAGGATTAAAAAATTCAGGCTATTTTACCGCATTGTACGTGTACGCATAGAGGAAATACCGTTTATCGGTAAGCTATGGATTGCGACCAACAGCAGTTGATCAAAAAATCACTCGCATATAACTTAGTTCAGGCAATGAAGTCACTCAAGGATAGATGTTAATACTGGGTCAAAATAAAAAAAGCAGTAGTTAACATCGAGTGATTGGTATCACAAAAATAAAGCTCTTAGGAGAGGAACAAGATGAAAATTATTACTAAACTTGCTTTAGTTTCTTCAATGGCAATCAGTGCAAATGCAATGGCAATGCAAGCAATGGATGACGCTTCGCTCAGTGCCGCTACAGGTCAAGATGGTCTAAATATCGGTATCGGTATTTCTAAAATCGAAATTGGTAAAGTCTTCGTTCACGATAATGATGGTTTAGCGACTACATCTCTAGGCGGTACTTCAACTGCTGGTGCTATCGTTATCCAAGGTAATGGTATAGCGGGCGATACGCTAGAAAATCACGGTATTATTATTGGTGCAAACTATGATAATGCAGGAGCATACTTGCTTCCTTCTCGTAACTTAGCTGATTTGCAAATTGACACAGATGCAAACGGTGGTAATGCATTTATTAACATTGCAGCTCAAGTTTCAGGTTTAGATATTAAAATTGGTCAAATTGGTGTAGTTGCTTCGGCTGATGTTCCTACAACAGGAGCAACCTCTATCCGCCGTGGTGGTACAGGTACGGTGAATCCGATTTTAAGTGGTTTATCACTGAAAACAGGTCCAATGTCTGCAAACATTCAATTGGGTGCTGCACCGCAAGGCGCGATGATCCAATTAAGTGCGACTATGGTTGGTGGTTTAGAAATTAAAAACTTAGGTATTTTAGATAATTCAACTAAAACAGCAACACGTGCTGCAGGTGAAATCTTTGTTGAAAGTATTAAAGTTGCAGATGCAAATTCTCTAGATTTAACACTGAATCAAAAAATTAGTGTGATTGGTGAAGAGGGCGCGAATAAGGGTTATATTCGTATGATTAGCACAAGTGGTGCACACGATACTTATGTGAAAGGTGTGCATTTGGGTAGCCGTAATGCTGCATCGATTGGTGATGTAGAAGTTCAAGGTATGCAAACATACTTTAGCCCTGCTGCTGGGGTGTATACACCAGGTGCTGTGATTACCATTTCTGGTCACTAAAATTAGACTTCAAGAAAGCGCGTGAATTCACGCGCTTTTTTTCTAAAATATATTCATAAAAAAATGAAAAAAAGACTATTTTTTTTAGATAAAACACAGTATCTTCTTGAATGTATGGATATAGAGTATTAACTCTAAAAACAAAAAATGGGCGGGATGCCTATATTATTAAAAAAAGTAAAAAGCTATGTTAGAGATCGCATTGGGCTCAGCAATGATGTATTACTTTGCCACCGAAGCCTTTGATATTAAGAAAAAACCAGCGGAAGCGGTTTACTATACTGAAGTTTTAGACTCTCGAAATGCATCTTTTACCAGAATGCATCATGAACCTGTCCTAATTAACCCTGCTGTAGAAGACCAATTTCGAGGTATTGTCCGTCAAGCTTATGATTATAGTTGTGGTTCAGCAGCACTGACCACCTTAATCAATGGCTATGTCGGTGCTCAACTTACAGAACAACAAACCATGGATGGCTTGCTTCGCTATGGCGAATATGAGCGAATTATTGAGCGTCGTAGTTTTTCTTTATTGGACATGAAACGCTTTGTGACTGCACTAGGTTTAGAAAGTGGAGGCTACAAAGGGGAGTTTGAAGATTTGGTTAAGCAAGGTCAACCTGCTATTGTTCCAATCTCCTATGCTGGTTTTAAACATTTTGTGGTGTATAAGGGCTATAAAGACGGACGGGTTTATGTTGCCGATCCTGCCTTAGGAAATATTAGTTTTGATGAACAACGTTTCAAGGATGTTTGGGAAAATAACACGTTGTTTTTAATTAATGTTCCGACTGAAATGCGTAAAAATATGTTGGCTTTACAGGAAGCCGATCTGCGACATGTAGATGATGCTACGGTCAATCGCTATGCACTCGTCGATATTCAATATCCGCAACACTATATGGAAAAAATAGCCGATCGTGCATCTACAATTCGCCTAGAGCGTAATAAAAATAAAGAGTCGGAATACTATGGACAGCCGACGTACAATTTTCTCAGGCTTTATTATAAAAACAAATAAAGTGTGAAAAAAATAAAACAAGAACAATGGTGTGGGTAAGGGACAATGATGAAGACATGGATGAATAAAACACTGCTCGCAGTGAGTGTGCAGATGATTCTTGGGGTGGCCTATGCTGCGGAAGAACCGAGCTTAGGTGGATACGAAACAGTCGGTGAAACAGTTGAGGTAGAACAAACCAAGGAGCAAGCACAAGATAAAGTTGGATCTGATCAACCTACTGTGCCTGCGCAACCAGAAAAGCCAGCATCTGTAAACACTGGAAGTGTTGAGCAAGCAGCTTCTTCTGCGTTGCAACAGCAAGAGGGTGATGCAACTAAAGAGACCAACTTAGAAGAAGTTTTTACCTCAAATGAACGTCAGTATTCATTGATTAAACAAGGTGAGATTTCATCTTATTACGACATCGATTATACCTATTACCGAGATACTCAACTTGATTTAGAGATGGCACAAGGTCAGCTCTATCAACTGCGGGTACAAGAAAATGCAACACACAGTCTAACCAATACTTTTACGGCACAATATGGTTTAAGAGATAACTTAACGTTAACGGCATCATTGCCTTTGGTTGCCAAAACTGACTTATTAAAAGACACCTCTACAGCGGGTCTTGGGGACATTTCCTTTGGTGCACGTTGGGAACCGTTTCCACTCAAAGCTGGCCGTTTGCCTTTAATTTTATTTGGTAACGTATCTACTAAAACTGGGGATAGTCCTTATGAAATTAATGCTACTTCAGACTTAGCAACAGGCAAGGGGTATTATTCAGCAGGTGTTGGGGCAAGTACGCGTAAATATATTGATCCCGTGGTGCTGTTTGCATCGGTCTCTGCGAACTATGGTTTCAAAGAATCGGGCTTAGATCAGCGCCGTGGTAGCCGTGTGATTGAAGCGTTTGAACCAGGGATTAGTGGTGGTTTTGCCTTCGGTTTTGCCTATTCCTTTAACTATGATGTCTCGATGACGATGTCATACCAACAAAGTTTCAATACTGGAGCTGAATTTACCTACAGCTCAGGGGAAAGTTACTCTCCAGCAGATCAAACCAGTTCAACTTTTGCGATTTCCTTAGGTGTACGCGTTTCACCTGAAACAATTGTGAATGGTACGGTTGGCCTTGGTTTAACAGAAGATGCACCTGATGTGTCATTAGGGTTGTCTTTCCCATTAGATATTCTTGGTTTTGGAAAAAAGCTTAAATAATAGGGGAGTCGTATGAAAAATATCCGACTTAGCCCTTTGGTGTCTGCCATATTATTAACGGGCTATTCTAGTGTTACCTTTGCTGCTTTAGGGCAAAACTTATCAGTTGATATTCGCTCTTTGGCTATGGGCAATGCAGTCACTGCTGATCCACCTGGAATCAGTGCCATTCACTTTAACCCAGCAGCACTGACCAAAATTGAAGGTTTGCAAACGGATGTGCAAGGTATTCTCGCTGATTTTAATATCGAGCGGGAGTTTTCTGTTCCTGCAGGTTATAACGTATTTGGCTATTCAGATGACCCGATTGTTTGTAATGATGGGCCTGAAGTAGATGCCGATATCTGTACCGACTTTAAAGGGCCCGTCCGCGGTGATGTTGAATACCCGAGCTTATATGTACCTGGTTTGAAGAAAATGGTGGACTTGGGTAAAGGTATGCCTGTGGCTGCCCCGACTGCGGGTATAGCATATAATCCGCCGGGATCTAAAATGACGTTTGCAACTGCCATGTATGCGCCATTAATTGCAGGATTCGGTGCGGAAGATGGCAATCCTGGCAACTTTATGGGTCAACAAGTTGCGCTAGAACGGATCACCTATTTATCACCGTCTATGGCCTACCAAATCAATGATCAGCTTTCCATTGGTGGTTCAATTGGGATGTCTTATCAAGCTTTGGCATTAAAAAATGATCTACGTTTTCCCAATGAGTTGATTGGGATGCTGCGGATGATTGATGATGTGGTCTGTACCCCGTTTAAAGAAAACTCTGATGTGATTACCGACATTCTCTTGCTGGGCATGTGTAATGCTGAAGAGGGAATGAATCCTTTTGGGCGCTTTGGTCAACTCGAACTTTCAGCAGAGCAGTCTCTGAGCCCAAGCTATAACTTGGGGGTGCTGTGGGAGCCGACAGAAGATTTTAGTTTTGGTGTAGTCTACCAAAGTGCTGCCAAAATGCGAATGAAAGGTAAATATCACATAGACAATGCTAAAGCACCACAAGAACTCATTAAGGGGTTGATGTCCTCCCCAACAGGGCAGATTCTGGCTGCAGTTTTAGGTTTTCCAAGTTCTGTGCCAGCCAGTGAGTCGGGTCTGGTATCAATGGATTTAGAATATCCAGCACATTTCCAAGCGGGGATTAAATATAAACTTTTACCCGATTTACAAGTCAATGTTGATGTGGGATGGACCGACTATAAAGCATGGGACAAATTTAAATTTGAATTTGACCGTCAAGTTTCGGCGCTCAAAATTGCAAAATTGCTTTCAGCCAATATCTCCGATAGTAGTTTGGCTTTGCCTCTGGCATTTGAGTCACCGTGGAACTACGGTATTGGGATTGAATATTCAGCAACAGATCGTTTAAAACTCCGTGCAGGCTATGAGCCACGCACCAGTGCGATCCCTGATGATAAGCGGAATACCATGGTACCAATTAACAATGCACGCTTGTTTGGTTTAGGTGTTGGTTATCGTTTTGACGCAGATACTGATTTAGATCTATCCATTGGTTTTTTGCAAAGCCGAGATAAAATTCCAGCAAATTCTAGTAGCTTAGCGAACCAAACTGGGGTAAATAATATTTTATTAAACCCGTATGCCGGTTTAAATGTAAAAACTGATACAACCATTACGATTTTAGGGTTGAACTATAGAACACGGTGGTAAGCACATTGAATACAATAAAAAGGATTTTATTGCCCTCATCACTATGCTTATTGGGTTGGATTTCGAGTGCAAGTTTTGCGGGAGAGTTTTTTACGATTATTG
Source organism: Acinetobacter johnsonii ANC 3681 (assembly GCF_000368805.1). Taxonomy (NCBI): domain Bacteria; kingdom Pseudomonadati; phylum Pseudomonadota; class Gammaproteobacteria; order Moraxellales; family Moraxellaceae; genus Acinetobacter; species Acinetobacter johnsonii. The sequence continues at coordinate 18,219 of NZ_KB849708.1, forward strand.
GTCCAGATGGTAGACCGATGGTGGTACAAGGCAAAGCCAGTGAGTCCCCAGAAAAGCAAGTGAAACAGGGCCGTAAGCAGGAAGAAAAGGGAACGCGTGAAGTCTCTGAGGTCAGAGTACCAGTACTAATGCCCGCTCAGGAATTTGCACCACAGCCGATACAGCCTGTAACCGAAATGAAGGCACATTTACCAGATACAAAGCCTGCGCCAAAAAAGAAACTTTCTGCTGAGAAGCAAGTCACTTCTTCTATAGTGATTCAGGCTGAGCGTCCATTAAGCAAAACTGAAACCAAGGTGCTGGTTCAACAAAAAGTGATTGAAACCACTCAGCAGATCCCGCAAGCCCCAGTGAGTAGTACTCAAACCATTAAGCCTGCATCAACGCCTCAAAGCATAACGCATACGGATTCGGTAAGTGCAGAGAAATCAACTGCATCCTCAAACATGTTTAATCAAATGGATGGAACTGATTACGTTCGCAACGAATATTTAGAAGACCGTGAATTTAACTTAGAAGGCAAACGCCGTTTTTATACCATGCCTGAAGGGGTGATTGATCATAAAACTGGAGCGACTCGCTTTCAGGTCATTGAGCGAGAAAAAGGAGTGAGTAAATCTGTCCTTAACGCTATGTTTAAACCCAAGCAAAAAGACAATTTAGCACCGATTGCCTTAGCATCGACCTATTACCGAATGTCACAACAAGACACGATCGCTAGCTTAGGACAAAGCTGTTTTAAGGATAAAAAGCTGAAAAAAGCAAAAAGCTTACAAGCCAATCACGATATTAATGTTTGGCCGAAAAAGCCGATCAAAGAAAATTTTGAATTCGAAATCATCAAAGTGGACAGCAATATTCAAAATATTCAATTAAATTCGTATGCATCTACACAAAATGATCCCACATTTTATTGGCCTTTTGCTGTGTTCTTAGACCAAAATGCCTGTGTGCTTGAAGGGGTAGGTGGGTTTAAAAATGATGAAAACTCACCTTCTATGTTATCGCATGAAATGATCGCAGGTATTTTACATGTACCTGAACAAAGTCATTATTTATTGTTGACACCACTCTCTTCTGCTGTAGACGTCGAACATAAAGTTCTAACCAATCATGGTCAGTTAAAATTAATCGCAATTCGCTAAAAATAAATAGAGTATGAAAATGAAAAAACAAATTTTATGGCCATTTACCTTGTCGACATTGGTTGTTGCCTTAGCTGGTTGTGGTGGAGAAAGTGCCAATGTGAATCCAGAGCCGAATCAAGTGAATTCTGTCAACGGAAGCTGTCTACTGAAAGATAAAAACTGTGTTGAGTTTGCCTTGGATTACCCAGTTGATGGGATTAATTTTGTCTGTAGTAGCGACCCCGATAATACGTATATGACTCTGATGGAGCCGAAAACCAATGCGGCAACAGGCCGATGCTCTGAAGGGGACAAAATTCACTTCTTGTTGACTGGAAGTTCGGATAAACAAGTCGAACTCGGTACAGTTCCTTTGTCTGAAATTGGCAATGTGAGTACGGTTTCAGCCTCACTACCACGCCTCAGTATTTTAGATATGGCAAAAGGGTTAAATGGTGGAACGGCTGCAACCAGTTTGAGTCCAAACGATAAGACCGTAAAAATTGCGATGGCTTTGGCGAAAATTTTTCAAGCTTTAGGTCTAGAGCGTGGTGCTGGGGTGGTTGGAGATGTACAACCTTTTGGTATTTTAGCCTCTAAAAAAGCAGACTTATCACTCCTCTTGGCATCAATTAGTGCTGAAGATTATGCCTCAGGAGCGTATGTCGATAAAATCCGACCATGGATTGATGTCAGCCAAGTCAGCAATGAGGATGCTTTTAAAGTGGTCCAAACATTGGTGCTCATGAATAACTCTGCCACCTATCAAGCGGACTTCCCGATTTTTGCAAATGCCCTATCGGACAAGACAGGGATTGGTTTACCACAAGGCTTATATGGTTGTAATGCTACAGACTGTAAGACCAGTCCTGCTAATCTTCGTCATTTAATTGGAAGCTTTATTATTCTAACGGATCGACAAGGTTATACCTTTGGTTCAGGTGTACAGTGGCGTGGGCCATTAAAAGAACAATTAGGCAGTGATTTGGCAACCAGTGTGACGGTCGATTTACTGAAAAATATTGAACCTGCCAAAATGAATGCTTTAGCGCAAACGTCTTGGATTAATCCCTTGACCAAAAGTATTCAGCAACCGTTTAAGTTTAATCTGACAGATCCAAATTCGGATGATTTCACCATTACCCAAGGCAAACTGTTTAATGATTATTTGATTGCAGGGACGGAAAAATTTTATAAACAATTAACCAAGGATCCGAATGCTAGCCCATCATCCTATGGTTTATGGCAGCAAAACTATGGCACAGATACCTTCAAAGGTTCATTTGATGCCTTTAAAATTTTTCCAATTGGCTATTTAGATAATGATGTATTTAAGTCGAAGAGCAATGTAGCGGCTGGGCAGAAGTATATTTTTCCACTGTATGCCAACTTAATTTTTAAGGCAAAAAATTCTAGTGATAGCGTAGCCTTAGGTATTGCAATTGATGAGTCGGGAGATATTCGTACTGATATGCAGTCCGCTAGTAATAAAACGACGGCGTGTACACCGCTACTAACAACGGGTGCAACCTTAACGACAGATAATAATCAAGTACAGTACCGAATTGGAACACTGGGTGCGACAGATACTTCAAATAAAGCTGTAACCTTTCGTATCCTCTTGGCAAATCCTATCTTTGATAAAATTGATGGCGCAGTTATTGGTGCAAATACCAATATTGTGAGTGATGTGAATAGTGAAGGAAAACAGACCTCTACAGTGATTGGTGGGGCACGCGTTAATCTCGGTAATTTATTGTCTGCCAATGTAAATGAAAGTGCTTATATTTCTCTTAGTGATTTTTCTGGTGCAGGGGTAAAGTGGACCAATATCTATAAGGCGTATTTGAGTAATTATTATGAAAAAAATAGCATTGCCAATCAAGCAGCCGCAGACTTCCGTGAAGGCGAAGTTTCAATTGAAATTGCTGATTGCTATAAAGTGTTAGCAAAATAATATCGTTGTAAACACAAAAAAGCCCATCATCGATGGGCTTTTTTGATATTAGGCAACATTAACCTGTATGGTCTAAGCGTGTACCTAGGGTTTCGAGATGAAGATTAAATTGATTACTTTTACGGTCGGCAAAATAGTGACGTAAGGTATGTTCGACACTTGGGAAAGCCAGTTCTGACCAAGGAATTTCATCTTCTTCAAATAAACGACATTCAATGCTTTCTTCACCAGCACCGAATATTCCATCCACTAAGTTCGCTTTAAAGAGCACATAAATTTGACCAATACGCGGAATATTGTACATGCAATATAGCTGTTCAATTTCAACTTCCGCTTCAGCTTCTTCACGGGTTTCTCGTGCAGCACCTTGTTCCATGGTTTCAAACAATTCCATGTAACCTGCTGGTAAAGTCCATAGCCCATAACGCGGTTCAATAGCACGGCGGCACAACAATACTTTATTTTCCCAAAGTGCGAGTGCACCACAAATCACTTTAGGGTTCACATAATGAATAGAACTACAAGAGGTGCAAACACGACGCAATTGATGGTCGCCAAGAGGGATTTGTTCTGTTGTTTTTTGTCCGCAATTGCTGCAAAAGTCCATATTCATCATCAATGATAAAGTTCAGACTCAGCATAACTTAAAAATTAAATTTTGGCATCATTTCTCTTTTTTCAGTATCAAATTCAGCTATGATGAAAAAAAGAATGATGGGGACGACGTTCAATGGATGAACATTCATTAACACGCATACTGCAGCAACAGTTACGGTTTTCAAGCAAAATTAAATCGGCAGATGCAGCTGTGTTAATCGCGATCACCAATGAAGACGATCCCAAAGTTTTATTGACCCGCCGCTCTGTTTACCTATCTAATCATGCTGGCGAAGTGTCTTTTCCTGGCGGAAAAAGAGATCCGCAAGATACCAGTAATATCGTGGTTGCCTTACGTGAAGCCTATGAAGAGACCGCGCTGAATCCTTTTGATGTACAGTTGCTCGGTGATTTGCCGATGCAAAAGGCCCGTAATGGCATGCTGGTCAAACCTGTGGTCGGGCTGATTCCGCCTGAAGTTGAACTGGTTGCCCAGCCGACTGAAATTGATCGTATTTTCTTTGCTTCACTCAAACAGCTGATGGAAGTGCCGGCGGTGCCTTATGAAGTTCGTTTTGCCCATCAATCTCTCTATTTCCCGAGTATGCGGGTGGAAAATGAAATTGTTTGGGGGCTGACAGCACGGATGTTGGTTGCCTTATTTCAATATGGTCTGGGCTACCATAAAGAGTGGCCATTTTTAGTCAATTCACCGACTTTTCGGTTCCCAAAGTAAGTTGAGTATTTTAAGGAAAAAATATGTTGTACAAATTTAAAGGTCATGCCCCACAAGCAATGCATCAACCATGGAATGGCTGGGTTGCGGAAAATGCCACAGTGATCGGTCAAGTCGAATTGGGACAACAGGTTAGTATTTGGTTTGGGGCGGTCGTACGTGCAGACAATTGTAAAATTCGTTTAGGGGGCTTTACCAATATTCAGGAAAACGCGGTTTTACATACCGATGCTGGGATTGAAATGAATATTGGCAATTATGTCACGATTGGGCATCAAGCCATGTTGCATGGTTGCACTGTGGGAGATAATAGTCTGATTGGGATTAATGCTGTCGTTTTAAACAATGCCGTGATTGGGAAAAATTGTATTATTGGCGCGAATGCACTGATTCCTGAAGGGAAAGTCATTCCTGATAATTCTCTAGTCATGGGCTCACCGGGTAAAGTCGTCAAAACTTTGGATGAAATGGCTGAGGCTCGTTTGAAAATGAGTGCGCTGCATTATGCAGAACACTTTAAACAATTTATCGATTTAGAGCCGGCACAGTTATAAGCTTATTTTTTCCCATTCAGCCTAGATTTTTCTAGGCTTTTTTAGCTCTGTTCTGAGAACATCTCGCCTAGTGCTTTTGAGTGGAGTATCATAGCCACGTTTTTATAGATTAAATCATTAAGGTTGTGCATGAAAGTGCTGGCATTGGAATCTGCAAATGAGCAGTGTTCCGTCTCTATTGTAGATGAAAATCAAGAACTTTTTTTCCAATTGGATACGCGCGCAAAAGCACAAACGCAAACGATTCTCCCAATGATTGAACAAGGGTTTTTACAGTTGGATATTAAGACAGAAGATTTGTCTTGTATCGCTTTTAGTCGAGGTCCTGGTTCTTTTAGCGGTGTTCGTATTAATGCTGCTGTGACTCAAGCTTTGGCATGGTCGAATGATTTGCCTGTGGTTCCTGTCTCAACCTTACAAGCGCTCGCACAAGCCGCACATCGCGTGCATGATCTAACCACAGTCACCGCAGTTTTAGACGCTCGTATGAGTGAAGTCTATATTGCAAGTTTTCAATTAGATGCAGATGGCATCATGCAAGCAGTTGATGAAGAGCAGCTTTTAAGCTATGCCGCGGCTACTGAATGTACACCGTTTATTTTAGTTGGTTCAGGCGCAACCTTAATTGACCCATCACAAATACAATACAAAGATTTAAGTGCAACCGCGCAAGATATTGCCACAATTGCGCGCAAGAATGCACAGCAACAACACTGGGTGAGTGCTGAACTTGCACTTCCAGTCTATTTACGTGATAACGCTTGGAAAAAAATCCCGGAACAGGGCAAAGCATAATTAGGGTTTTTTATGGATCTTTTACTGCTGCTCAAAGCGGCAATTATGGGTATTGTTGAAGGTATTACTGAATTCTTACCCATTTCGAGTACTGGACATTTAATTTTAGCTTCAGAACTCATGAATTTCTGGACCAAAGAAAAAAGTGATGTCTTTGTGATCGCCATTCAAATGGGGGCAATTGCAGCCGTCATTTATGAATATTGGGCACGTTTGTGGGGAGCAGCAACGGGGATTTTTAGTGGTGAACCCCAAGGTCGCCGTCTTGGGATTGGGCTAATTTTAGCGTCGATTCCTATTGTGCTGATTGGTCTGACATTTGGTCAAACGGTGAAAGAGCTTTTATTTAATGATATTGCCATTGCAATCGGCTTGATTGTAGGTGGCTTGATTATTATTTGGATTGAAAAGCATCCACCACAAGAGCGCGTGCATGAAGTTGAAGACCTGAGTATCAAAGATGCGATTTGGATTGGTCTGATTCAAGTGCTGTCTTTAATTCCAGGGACATCACGTTCAGGGGCAACCATTATTGGTGCGATGTTTTTAGGTGTATCGCGCAAAGCAGCCACTGAGTTTTCATTCTTCTTGGGTATTCCAGTAATTATTGGTGCGGGTCTGTTAGATTTATACCAAAGCGCACATGTGTTTGACGGACAACAAGATTGGATCGTATTGGCAACAGGCATTATTGTTTCTTTTGTTTCGGCTTTACTGTTGATTCGTGCTTTAGTCGCTTATGTGGCGAAGCGTGATTTCATGATTTTTGCATGGTATCGCATCGCTTCAGGCTTAGTGATTCTATTGTTTGCCTTTACGGGTTGGACGTTATGGTAAGCCGAATGCGCTTATATGTGGAACAAGAGCATTTAGAAAAAGCACAGCACTATGTTGCTGTGCTTTTTTCTCGTGGTGTCGAGGTCAGTATTGAAGTTGCCGAAAAGTTAAATGCACGTTTCTTGCGTTTTCATCCTGAACTGGGTTTGTGTGCCGATGCCGATGGGCTTTGGCTGTGTGCCAATGGCATGAAAATGCAGCCGGATTGGAAAGCTGAAGTTCCACGTTTAAAGCGTGCATCGTTAAAGTCTGAAATGATTGCTCGTGCTTGCCACTTGACTGAAAAACCTAAGCTCATTGATGCAACGGCAGGGCTTGGGCATGACTCACTGCTCATGGCACATTTGGGAGCCAATGTCACTTTGGTAGAACGCCATCCCATTTTATTCACCTTGCTAGAGTCAAGTAAGGAACAGGCTTTACAGGATGCATTCTTAAACCCTGTGGTGACTCGAATTGACTTGGTTTTTTCAGATTCCGCACAGTATTTGCAGCAACAAGCAGAGCAGGGCAATACGGTCGATGTGGTTTATCTAGATCCGATGTTTCCGCAACGGGATCAAAATCAGCAAGCGGTGAAAAAACAGGCACAAGTGAAGAAGCAAATGCAACTTTTACATATGTTATTGCCTGAAGATGGTGAAATGGATTTGGGTGATAATCTGCTTGGCTTAGCGCAAAAAGTGGCAAAACGGGTGGTGGTCAAACGTCCTCGCTTGGCCGTATTTTTGGCAAATCAAGAAACCACTCATCAGTGGCTGGGGGATGCATGCCGTTTTGATGCCTATTTTCAGCATGAACGCTTAGACTGAAGTGGAAGACTGCTTCAAAAGTATGCAAAGATTTGTTATATAGTTAAAAACATCATTGATAAAATGCTGATCAAGCATAAACTTAGTGTGTCCCTACGCAAGTCACAATTTAATTAGAATCTTATGATCGACTTCAAACCCTCCATCAACTTTTGGCATGATTTTAAAAGCAACCAAACTGCGGGGATGTGGTTGTTTCTAGGTTCACGACGCTCTTTGCAAATTGTCCATCCTTCGATTATGCAGCTCATTTTTTGGGGGATTTTAGGTGGCTCAGCCAATACTTTATTTAGCTGGTTGAGCGCAGGAGAGATCGGTGACTTTAATCCACAAGGTTTGGTTAGTTACGCACTTTGGCCTTTTATTGCCCTGATTGTCGGGATTTTTCTGTCTCAACGGGTGAATAATCCGCGTTTGATGTTGGTACCAGCACTGCTCTGGTTGGTGTTGGATACGCATATCGCGTTATTACAAAGTTTTATCCAATATTTAGGCATGATGGATGTCCTGCCGTATTTCTTCTACGACTACCTGCCGAATGTGTTCATGGTACTGTTTGTTTGGCAGAGTTTGGCTGTGGTGTGGGTGTTTTCACGTGAACTGAAATGGCCTTGGTGGGAGCGAGCCCTGATTGTCTTGGCCACGCTGTTTACCCTTGTGGTTTGGCAAATGTCAGTGACCAGTCAGCCGATTTGGAAAGTAGAAGAAACACCACCAACCTTTGCAGAAGATGCTTTCTATGCACAAAGTCGCTTACTCAATAAAGCACTTGAGTCTGTGCAATATGGCGAATTTGCCCAGTCACATTGGTATTTCCTTGGGGTGGCGGGAGCGAGTTATCAAGATGTATTCCGTTCGGAAGTCGAGCGAATCAAAGAACAGTTCGATACGCGTTTTGGTACGTTGGGCCGTTCGATGATGTTGGTAAATAACCCTGCTACACGAACAGAAATTCCGATTGCCTCTAAACACAGTATTGAAATGGCGCTGCGTCGTATGGGACAGCAGATGAACCGTGAAAGTGATGTGTTATTTTTATATATGACCTCGCATGGTTTACCGAACCAGTTCGAAATGGAAAATGCACCTTTAGACTTAACTCAGGTCGACCCGAAATGGTTACGCGAAACCTTAGATGCATCGGGTATTCGCTGGCGTGTGATTGTTATTTCATCGTGCTTCTCTGGAAGCTTTGTACCAGCACTGCAAAATGACAATACCTTGATCATTACTGCTTCGGCGGCAGACCGCCAGTCTTTTGGGTGTACCAATGAAGCTGATTATACTTATTTTGGTCGGGCGTTTTTTGATCAAGCAATGCGTGAACAAAACAGTATAGAAACTGCTTTTAGCCAAGCACAAAAGACTGTGAGTCAATGGGAAACAGCACAGGGTTTTGAGCCCTCTGAACCGCAGTGGTCGATGGGTAAAAATATGGAGCTGATGCTTCCACAACTTGAACAGCGCTTGTTTCCACCTAAAGCTGTTGCAAACCCTTAATTTGGATCTAAAAAGGAACCCTGATGGAATTAGTACAATCTAACCGTAGTTTTGATGGTGAACAGCGTATTTACCGATTTAATTCCATCAGCCTTCAAGGTGAGAGCAGGTTTGGTATTTATTTACCCGCTCAAGCGTTAGCAGGGCAAGCGTGTCCAACATTATTTTATTTGGCAGGTTTAACCTGTACCGAAGAAACCTTTGCCATTAAAGCGCACGCACAACGTTTAGCAGCTCAGCTAGGTCTGATTTTGGTAACGCCTGATACTTCACCCCGTGGTGAACAGGTTGCGCAAGGTGATCATTGGGATATTGGGCAAGGGGCAGGTTTTTATATTAATGCCACCCAAGCGCCGTGGGCTGAGCATTTCCAGATGGAAAGCTATGTTGTTGAAGAGTTGTATGATTTAGTGATTCAGCAATTTGCTGTACAAGCAGAGCGTATTGGTATTTTCGGGCACAGCATGGGCGGTCATGGCGCTTTAACCTTGGCCTTGAAATATCCTGAGAAGTTTAAGTCGGTGTCTGCATTTGCTCCGATTTGCGCACCAAGCCAATGTCCTTGGGGCGAAAAAGCGTTTTCAAACTATTTAGGTTCAGATCAAGCTGAGTGGCTGAAACATGATGCAAGCGCTTTGGTGCAAACAAAAACAGCTCATTTTGCCGATATTTTAATTGATCAGGGTTTGAGTGATCAGTTTTATAGCCAGCTCAATCCTGCATTATTTCAGCAAGCCTGTCAGGCTGCGGGCCAGCCACTGATGCTTCGCGAACATGCTGGCTATGACCATGGTTATTACTTTATTCAAAGTTTTATTGATGATCACCTGCAGTTTCATGCCGTACAGCTCGAATCTTAAATCTTGATTTGTCATATTTATTCTTAATTTTTGACTAGAAATCATCCAGCACTGGCATTAACATGGTTGGGTGATTGATTTTTTGTTCTTAAAAAATAAAACAGTAAAACAATAGATAGGGTATACATGCAAAATTCAGAGGCATCTTTGCCACCTGTAGAGGCTTCTTTTGAAGCAAGCTGGCCACCTCCACCAGCTGTTCCCACGGATGAGCCAAACGCCTATTTGGGACAGACCTTTCGTTTCCAATTCCGTGGTAATGCCCGAGAGTACTTTGGCATTTGGATTGTGAATATCTTATTGACCATTGTTACCTTCAGTTTATATGCGCCTTGGGCGAAGGTTAGACGCTTACGCTATTTTTATGGCAACACGGTGTTTTATCGCCGCAAGTTTGATTTTACGGGTGTACCTACACGTATCCTGATTGGTCGAATTATTGCTTTGGGCGTGTACTTTGGTGCTTCAGCTTTGGCTCAGGTATCTTGGCAAGCTTCTTTAATTGGTTTCCTCATCATATTTTTATTGGTTCCGTGGTTGGTGCGTTCTACTATTCGCTTTCGTGCCAGAAACAGTAAATTTGGTAATAGCCGCTTTTATTTTACAGGCACGACCAAAGAAGCCTATATCTTGGCGCTGAAAGGCATTTTGATTTACATCTTTACCCTTGGGATCTTTTTCCCTGTGCTGTTTTGGTATTTTAAAAAATATACGCTGGATAATTTACAACTTGGGCAATTACGTTTTGAGTTACATGCCGATTGGCCTGACTATATGCGTGCTATGTACGTCCCTGTGTTTTTGTTTATTGGAATCGTCTTTGTTTTAGGATTATTTGTTGCCTTCACTCTTCAAGTGGGGAGCAGTTCTCCAACCCAGTTTGGGATCATCGTGGCGGTGATTTATATGATTGCTGCTTTTATGATTTGGCCGCTGATGATGGCGCGTATTTTTATTACCACATGGAATAAAGCCACGTTGGGGCGTAGCCCTTTCCAAACGGACTGTGGTCAGATGCATTATGCATGGATCGTGATGACCAACTGGATTTTAAAAATCCTTTCGCTCGGTTTGTTATCGGCATGGGCTGCAGTACGTTTATATCAGTATCAAATTGAGTCATTAACTTTAACCCTAAAAAATGATCCAGATCGTATGTACAATTTGGCTCAAGATGACCCGAATGCGATAGCTGAAGAGCTGAGTGATATTTTTGACATCGATATTTCGCTGTAACGAGGCTTAAATGCAGGAACAAAACATCACCTTTTACGATGGGCAGATTTCTAAGCCTTATCCAGCCACGATTGCACCGATAGACCGAGAAACGGTGTTGATCTGTTATAACCAGCAGCAGCGTCGTTATTACTATGCCGATATGCAGTTGATTGGGGCATTGGGGCAGATTCAACCTGTGATTGAGTTGAAAGATGATGCACGGATTGAATTTCCACAAGCATTGCCTGACTGGTTTGAGCTGAACAAAAAGCATGTACAGCATTCGATTTGGAAATTAGAACGCTCACCAAGTCTCATCTTATTTAGTGTGGTGTTTGTTGCCGCTTTTATCTTTGCCATTTTAAGATGGGGTATTCCAAGCGCAGCACATTATGTCGCGATGCAACTACCTGCCGATACCATCTATAAACTCGGCGATGAAGCGCAAGAACAAGTGTTTAAGCTGACGGGACCTTCGACTGTCCCTCTTGCACGTCAAAAACAAATCATGCAAAGCTATCAAGACCTTGTTGCCAATGGGCAACCTGCCAAAGTATTGTTTCGTGCAGGTGGACAAATTGGAACGAATGCTTTAGCGCTGCCAAACAACACCATTATTCTGACCGATGAACTGGTTAATTTAGCTAAAGATGATCATGAAATTATTGGGGTTTTAGCACATGAGCAAGGGCACTTGGTTGAGCGACATAGCTTACAGCAAGCCTTATCCAGTTTAGGTTTTAGTGTGCTATTGATTGCGGTGACGGGGGACAGTTCGGCCTTATTTACAACTTTGCCCGTGGCTTTGGTTGGTGCCAGTTATTCACGCAATTTTGAAAGTGATGCGGACTTGTATGCCATGCAAGTGCTGGATAAAAACCAGATTTCAAGCTTACATTTGGCAAACTTTTTAGCACGTATGGAAGATGATGCACGTGCCGAAGAGGAAGAAAAGCAGCCGCAAGGGAAGTCCGAAGAAGAGGAGGACGGTGGCATTGGTTCATTTTTCCAAAGTCACCCTGCGACCCAAGAGCGTATTGCGGCTATTCGCCAATTTAACCAACAGCAACGGTTATCAAACTAATTCATTCAGCCGTTGACTTAAACTTGTGTCCATGTTGCTGTGAGTGGCGTTTGTCCCATACGGATCAGGTGGTCTAAGACCACGTGTTCTAAGTGACTCAATTTTTCTTCACTCGCCTCAATGCTGACATGTAAATGTTCGGCTTGAGGGCTTAACAGTACCCGTGCTTCAGGCATGATAATGGTAAAACTACTGGGTTCTTGTTCGATTTCAAACTTATGTTTCCAGTGATTCACCAGTCGTTTTGCAATTCGAGCCGCATCTGTCGTGACAATATCCGCAGTACTTTTCATATTTACCTCGTCGATTGATCATTTACCATAACAGTTTCAAGCCAAATGAAAAGTTGAATGTTGCAACGCTACGTTGCAAATTTAGAAAGCTTAGCGCTTTCTTTTTTCACAAGTCCCAGTTCAAAAGCTGAATTTGCTATAATGCCTTTATTCCCTTTTGTATAAGCCAGGTACACGCATGTCCAAGCCTTATTTAATTGCACCATCTATTCTCTCTGCTGACTTTGCCCGTTTAGGTGAAGACGTTGAACATGTACTTGCAGCAGGTGCAGACGTGGTTCACTTTGATGTGATGGATAACCACTATGTGCCAAACCTGACTTTTGGTGCGGGTATTTGTAAGGCACTCAAGAACTACGGCATCAAAGCCCCAATTGATGTTCATTTGATGGTCAAACCTGTCGATCGCATGATTGGTGACTTCCTAGAAGCAGGTGCGGACATTATTACCTTTCATCCAGAAGCCTCTGACCATATCGACCGTTCTTTACAGTTGATTAAATCAGGCGGTGCAAAAGCAGGTTTGGTCTTTAACCCAGCAACGCCGTTACATTATTTAGATTATGTGCTGGATAAAGTCGATCAAATTTTGTTGATGAGTGTGAACCCAGGTTTTGGCGGTCAAAAATTTATTCCGATGACTTTAGACAAACTGCGTGAAGCACGCAAAATTATTGATGCTTCAGGGCGTGATATTCGTTTAGAAGTGGATGGCGGCGTGTCGCCTGCAAATATTCGAGAGATTGCGGAAGCGGGTGCAGATATGTTTGTTGCGGGTTCAGCTATTTTTGGAAAACCAGATTATAAAGCTGTGATTGATGATATGCGTGTAGAGCTTGCAAAAGTAGGGGCGGTAAAGGTTTAAGCTCATCGGTATAAATGCTATATAGGTTGTGGATAACTTTATGGATAAAGTGGTGGATATCTATGTTGATAACCATATGGATAACTTGATTAATATTCAAACGTTTACACAGCAATAGTTTAGTATTTAGACGTTAAATGTATAAAAAGGACTCATTTGAGTCCTTTTTTATGCTGTGAAAGCCTAATTGTTACTGATGCTTTATTCATCTTTACTTAAAAATAGTGCTGTTTAAAAAATAACTTTATTGTTTAAGTGGGCGTAGTGGTTAGACCGTCGCAGTAATTGAATTTAAATTTATAATCTTGTGTATAAGCCATTCTTTGCTTATCCTGTTGATTGGGATCAGCAACAAAAGGTTAGGCATTTACATGCAAAGAGCGTTTTGTTGCGTTGAAATATCATTCTTCACTGACTAAATAGGATTGATTGTGCGTTCATTGCTCAAGACACATTCTTGGTTTGTCTTACTCATTACCTTGGTAATGGGATGGAGTGGTATTGCCCAAGCTTCGGCAGCGCCGATGCATCAAATGATGCAACTAAGTATGCAGGCTGCAACCAGTGAGCAAAGTTCAGCGCATGAAGCAGGTATGCAAACCATGCCGGACTGTCATCAAACGAAATCATCGAGTCCAGTCTCTGGACATCAAATGCATATGGCTCAGACCGACATAACAGCGAAGAGCAACTGTCATGCGTCGGATATGCTGCAAAATAAGCAAGTTCAGTGTCAGGAGTGTGCACAGTATCACTGCCAAACAACGCTGACACTTTTAGAGGCTGAACCGCTTGCAGTGGTCCAGCTTGAAGCCGCTTTAGTACAATCATCCCCCCATTTTCTCTATCAAGCTCAACATTTAGTGGGCTATTGGCAAGAAATTCTACGCCCCCCTAAAGCCTAATCCTGATTTTTAAAACTTTATTTTTAAAATTATTAGGATTTAGTCATGTCTATTCAATTTAAACAAAGCCTCATCCTTGGGGCATGTCTGATGTCATCTTCTTGGAGCTTTGCCGCAGTCAAAGAATACCAATTGGTGATTGATGAAAGTCCCGTCAATTTAACCGGAAAGTCGCTCAAGCGGATTAGTGTCAACGGACAGTTTCCAGCTCCCTTGCTTGAATTTGAGGAGGGCGATGATGCGGTCATTCGGGTTAAAAACAACTTAAAAAAACAGGATTCATCGATCCACTGGCATGGTTTGCTTTTGCCCGGGCTAATGGATGGTGTGCCAGGTTTTAACGGGTTTAATGGTATTCAGCCGAAGAGCGAATTTGTCTATAAGTTCAAAGTGCGCCAAAGTGGAACCTATTGGTATCACGCACACTCGAAAGGACAAGAGCAAGATGGGCTGTATGGCGCATTGGTCATTTATCCCAAAGACAAAAAGCCTTTAGCTCAGCATGAAAAAACTGAGCGTGACTATGTGGTGATGCTGTCGGACTTCCATGAGCAGAGTAGTGAACAAATTCAGAAGAATCTGAAAATTTCTGCCGAATATTATCAAAATCAGCGTGAAACCGTTGCTGACGTGTGGAAACAAGTACAGCGTGAGGGCTTAAAAGCCGCGTGGCAAGACCGTTCCATGTGGAACCAAATGCGCATGCTAAAAACGGATCTGTCGGATGTCACGGGTTATACCTTCCTGATCAATGGTAAAACGCCTGAGCAGAACTGGACAGGTATGTTTAAGCCGAATGAGAAGGTTCGGTTGCGTTTTATCAATGCCTCAGCCATGTCTTTTTTTGATATCCGTATTCCTCATTTAAAAATGACTGTGGTCAGTGCAGATGGTCAACCCGTTAAACCCGTTCCAGTGGATGAGTTTCGGATTGGAACTGCTGAAACTTATGATGTGATTGTGGAGCCGAAAGCAGGGCATTACCAAATTGAAGCAGAGTCGATTGACCGTTCAGGCTACGCCATTGGAACTTTGCACAATGAGTTGACTCCAATGGCACAGAGCATACATATGCCTGCGCCACGTCCACGCTCATTGTTGACCATGGAAGATATGGGACACGGCTCAGAACATGCAGGTATGGATCATTCACAGATGAACCATGAAATAATGTCTGAAATGGATCACTCCAAAATGAACCCTGAAGCGATGCCTGAAATGGATCATTCGAAGATGAATCATGAGACCATGTCTGAGATGGATCATTCAAAGATGAATCATGAGACCATGTCTGAGATGAATCATACACAGATGGGTCATGCGCAACAGAATACGACAGCAAGTTCGGTACAGAAAGCTGTTACACCAGTGTATGGTTGGGCGAATGCCTCTACCCCTAAAGGTGATAAGGCATTGCAATATAGCGATCTCAAATCTTTAGAGCCTCAAAAAGATACCCGTGAGGCGACGAGCGAGTTAGTGATTCGTTTGGGTGGAACTATGGAACGCTATTTGTGGACCATCAATGGGAAAAAATTTAGCGACGCTGAACCGTTGAAAGTGAAGTACGGCGAGCGTATTCGGATCAAATTTATCAATCACAGCATGATGGCGCATCCGATGCATTTGCACGGTATGTTTATGCAGCTGGAAAATGGACAAGCCGCCGTTGATATGCCGAATAAGCACACTTTGATTGTGCCACCGGGCAAAACAGTGACTGCTTTACTGACCGCAGATGAGTTAGGCGAATGGGCCATTCACTGTCATCTACTTTACCACATGAGCTCAGGCATGATGAATAAACTGATTGTGGCCAATGTGAGTGATAGTCAAGTGTCCACCACCCCAATTCAAGAGCAAAAAACAGCAGCTCAAGCTGAACCAAAAGGAGACGAACATGCGCATCACTAATCTTTTTTCAGGTTTTGCCCTAGCTGTTAGTGTCTTAGTGAGTTCGTTTTCTATGGCTGCCGAATCTCATGCACAGCATGAAAAACAAAAAGCCAAATCTACAAGCCAAGTTCAGTCCAAAGATACGGCACATGAGCATCATCAGCATAGTGCCGATGAGCATACTCAGATGCTGAAACAGAAAAATGCGGTGGGTCTGCCTTCATCGGAGAAGCAAGCTCAGACTCAACCAAGCAAGCAGCCAAATGTTCAGAAAGGAGATCATCATGCGCACCATTAATCTTTTTTCAAAAAGCATATTGAGCAGTTCTTTCGTGTTGATGAGTACTGCGGCTATGGCGCATGAAGGGCATCATATGCCTGCTGAAGCAAATGCAAATATGTCCATGACCACTGAGTCCGTGATGTCACAACATGCACAGCATCAGGTGATGACCACTCCAACTCAAGCTGTTCCACAGGCTAGCGCACAACATGTACAGCAGATGAATCATGACTCAACAGCACATACGCATGATCACCGCAAAGAGCATGGTGCGCAAATTTATGCGGTCACCACTGTCGATAACAAATGGTTGCTGAATGAAGACGGCGATGGCAGTTTAAAGTCTGAGTTTGAAACCCGTATCGGGACAGATGAAAATAAGCTGTTTATCAAAGTACATGCGGATAAGCAGGAAGCGCATAAGGCTGAATATGATGCCAAAGTGCTGTATAGCCGTATGATCTCAGACTTTTGGGATGTACAGGCGGGTGCACGTTACCGAGCTGAAAAGGTGGAGCGTGAACAGCAGGGATGGGATACGGAAGAAAAATTGGATGGGGTGCTTGGCCTACATGGTTTAGCGCCGTATTTCTTTGAAACCGATGCCTATGTATATGCTGGTGCAGACAACTATGCTGCGTTTAGTTTAGAAACTGAGCGGGACTTGTTACTGACCCAAAAGCTGATTTTCAAACCTTATTTAGATCTGAACATTATTTTCAGTGATGACTCTAAATATGCCAAAAAATCAGGCCTTAGTAATGCAGCTGTCGGTCTTGAGACGCGTTATGAAATCAGCAAAAAAGTCATGCCTTATGTGGACATTGCCTATGAATATAGCAAAGGCAATGAAGCGACGGCTTGGCAAGCTGAAAGCGATGAAGAGAAAGGTTGGCAATATGGGATGGGTCTTCGCTTTAAGTTTTAAGTCGGACGTTTAGGTTTAAAGTGAATACCTGCAATTGCACCAGATTTGTGCTGAAAGAGTGATCTGCTGGTTCGGATCGCTCTTTTTGCACTTTAATGATTTCTAAGTGTGAAAATAATTCATTTTGGAGCGCTCTTTGCTATAATTTGAGGCATATTTAGGAGGAACGACCTCCCTCATATTGAGAAAATTCGTCAGGACGGCCTGACTCTAGTGAAGAGGAGTCAGTAGCATGGCTTGGGTTTTTCTGATCTTTGCGGGTCTGTTTGAAATCGTTTGGGCATATTCAATGAAGCTGTCCGAAGGGTTTAGCAAACTCACACCCAGCATCATTACCATTGTGTTCATGATTTTAAGTTTTGGTTTACTGGCCTATGCAATGCGAACCTTGCCGCTAGGGACTGCATATACCATTTGGACTGGGATTGGTGCGATTGGATCTTTCTTGGTGGGGATTTTTATTTTAGGTGAGCCCGCGACAGCTATGCGGATGTTTGCTGCGGCGCTGATTGTATCTGGCCTGATTTTGATGAAACTCTCATCCAGCTAAATTCATTCAAATATGTAGAGCTTCAAGCGATCCTTCGTTTGAAGCTTTGTTGTTTCTGCTCTATGTAAAAGGTGTGTGACGTATGGCGTGGGTGATTTTAATAGTTGCAGGTTTGCTCGAAGTGGTTTGGGCCTATGCGATGAAAGTCTCAGATGGTTTTACTAAACTGACGCCGAGTATTTTGACCCTTGTATTTATGGTGGCCAGTTTTGTGCTGCTGTCTTATGCCATGAAGACCTTACCTTTGGGCACTGCCTATACTGTTTGGACAGGGATTGGCGCGATTGGTTCATTTTTGGTTGGTATCTTGATTTTAGGTGAACCTGCCAATGCCATGCGGATGCTCGCAGCGGTTTTAATCATTTCTGGACTTGTACTGATGAAACTTTCATCGTCATAATGTTGCATACATAGACAATTTTTGTGGTAAACCATGCGCTTATTTTTTAAATATATGCCATCTCCTGTCGGGGTACTGAGACTGGTGGCACATGATCAAGCTTTGGTTGCCGTATTGTGGGAAAATGAAAATCCCAAACGGGTACGTTTAGCTGAGCTGGTCGAACACAATCAGCATCCGATTTTGCTGGAAACAGAGAAACAGTTGAGCGAGTATTTTGCGGCAAAACGTCAAAGTTTTGATTTGCCTTTGGATTTTGCAGGGACAGATTTTCAGAAGCAAGTTTGGCAGGCTTTACTGCAAATTCCGTTTGGTGAAACCCGAAGCTATAAAGATATTGCGCTACAGATTGGTAATGTCAAAGCCGTTCGTGCAGTGGGCGCGGCTAATGGCAAAAATCCAATTTCAATCATTGCGCCGTGCCATCGGGTGGTAGGTGCGAATGGAAAATTGGTCGGCTTTGCAGGCGGTCTGGACAATAAAGATATTTTATTGAAACTTGAGAAAATTGTGAATTAAGCGTGTGTTTCGGAGTTTTTACGCTCGTATTTTAGTTTTTTAATTTAAAAATCAGTACGTTGTTTTTTAATCTATATTCTTTTGAAGTATCGTGTCTCTAACTCAAATAATGATGAATAATATGATAAGTCAAATTGTGGGGAATGTGTTTTCAGAACTGTGGTGGATGCTACTGATCTTGTTCGGGATCGGCCTTTTAAAAGCGTTTAAGCCTTATCTGAAAGGAAAATTCGGCGAGTTCGCAGTTCAAGCGCATGTGAAATTATATTTGGATGAGTGTTATATTTTAATTAACGATGTGACTTTGCCTGATGAGCAGGGCGGGACAACTCAAATAGACCATATTGTATTGAGCCCTTTTGGTGTTTTTGTGATTGAAACCAAAAACTATAAGGGCTGGATTTTTGGTGGTGAACGTCAAAAGATGTGGACACAGAAAATTTATAAAAAGAGTTTTAAATTTCAAAATCCGCTGCATCAAAATTATAAACACGTCAAAGTACTGCAAAGTGTGTTGCAAGATATTGTCGATGTAGATTATATCCATTCTGCTGTGGTGTTTATGCCTGAATGCGAGTTTAAAACTGCGATGCCCAGTACGGTATTTAAAGGTAAAACATGGGTCGATTATATTAAGACCTTTAACACAGAAGTGATTCCAGCGATGAAACTGAAACGGATTCAGCTTCGGATTGAAAAAGAAGTGTTAGAAAAGTCATGGAAAACCAACCGTGGGCATGTGGCACATTTAAAACAACGCCATCAAGATAGTTAAATACTCCATTTCAAAGCTGACTGATTCATTTTGTGCCGAAAATAAAATCTAGAATTTAAAAAAAGCCAGTCCATTTCTTCATGGACTGGCTTTTATCTTTGCAGTTTTTTTCTAACTTAAAAACGCTTTGGAATTTTTTGACCGCCTTCAACAGGTGTTTCAGCCTGTTTTAATACGCCAAAGAGCCATGTTTCGGCATGATGTACTGCGACTTTAACACTGTCACCTTGCGCCAAACGACCTGCAATAAAACTCGCCAGCGAACAACCTGAACCGTGATATTCGCCTGCTAAACGCGGGCAGCGAGTTTCAGAAATGAGCTCGCCATTCACAAACAGGGCATTACGAATATAGTCTGGTGTGTCTTCATGACCACCTTTGACCAGTACCGCTTTGGCACCCATTTCAAACAGTTTTTGTGTTGCGGCATCTAAGTCATCAAGACCTGTTAACGCTCGTAGTTCAACTGTATTTGGGGTAATAATGTCCGCCAATGAGATCAGTTCAACAAAAGCTTTGACTAAGGTTGTTTGATCACCCAATGAACCGCCACTGTTTGCCACTAAAACAGGGTCGAGTACATACTTGTACTCAGGATGTTCACGTAGAAACTCAGCCAGTGCTGCAATATTATCTGTGGTGCCTAACATGCCAGATTTTACGGCTTTAATCGGTAAATCACCGACAACAGCGTGCGCCTGAGCTAATAGCAATTCTTTTGACGTCGCTTCAAAGCCAAACACTTGTTGCGAGTTTTGAACAGTGAGTGCTGTACACGCAATGGCTGCATGCGCACCACTCTGACCAATCGCTTCGATATCGGCCTGTAAACCAGCACCACCTGAAGGGTCTAAACCAGAAAAGCACAGTACGGTTGCGCGCACAGAAATATCCTTGTTGCGAAAATTTGCGATAGTATAGGCAACTTTAGCAGAACTCTCGATAGTATTTTATTTAAAGCCCAAGAAGGATCAGCTGTGATTAAACATATTTTGCTAGATTTAGATGGAACCTTAACAGATCCGAAAGTTGGCATTACCACCAGTGCGCGTTATGGCTTAAACAAAGTCGGACACCCCATTGCTGAAGATCTAAACATTGACTGGATTATTGGGCCACCCCTAAAAGCGTCTTTGGCAAAACTCTTAAATGTTGCAGTGGACGATGTTTTGGCAGAGCAAGCTTTATTGGGCTATCGTGAGCGCTTTGCGGTGAAAGGTTTATATGAAAACCATTTATTTGCCGATGTTGAACCGACCTTAAAAAAACTGACCGAAGAGGGCTATCACTTGTATTTGGCGACAGCAAAACCTGAAATTTATGCACGTCAAATCTTAGAGCATTTCAATTTACTGCAATACTTTATCCATCCCTATGGCAGTGAACTGAACGGTGAGCGCACCAATAAGGGAGAGTTGATTGCTTATATTTTAGAAAAAGAGCAGTTAAAAGCGGAAGAGTGTCTGATGGTTGGTGATCGTGAGCATGACATTTTGGGTGCACGTCGTAACGGCATTGAAACCATTGCGGTGGAATACGGTTATGGTTCTGATCAAGAGTTGACGGAAGCCGCACCTAAAGCACGAATTAAAACCTTTGCCGATGTCTTGGACTTGATTTAACGCAGACAGAATTTAATTCGGACAGGATTTAAATAACGTCTTTTTCGACTGCGCACGACTTTTCTATATTGAAACAGTCGTGCGCAGGGATTAAAAATTAAATGCCTAACATACGTCTAATTTCATTTGCTAACAGTGCAGGATTGGCCTGTTGATGCGGAATGCTAAGGCTGTTGAAGCTATCACCACGAAATTTACGATCCACTTCCAAAAGTACATGGGTTTGATGTTGCTCTGCCACAAAGGACACTTCAACTTCATTGATGCTGTTGAACAATTGCGTAGGTTTAAATTCAAGTTCTTGATAACAACCAATGCTTGAGTGGAAGCCATTGCCTCGTAGTTGACCTTTTTCAACATCGACGGTCATCAACTGAAAACCGCATTGCTGCATGGCTTGAATAAACGCCTGCATAGCCGGTGTCGGTAAAATCTGTAAATAGTCTTTATCCGTTGCATCGAGCCCCCAGTCCACATCTAAATGCGTATGTAACCACACTCGGGTTTTATTGATGCGGCAAGGCACATCTGTAACTGGTGTTTCAAAGGGCAGTTGAATCGAAAAAGGAAATGCATGTGACTGATGGGCTTGTAACTCAAAAGCCCCGCTAATGTGCCATTCGGCAATACTTAACGCGCTATTGTACTCAGCATCGTCTGACTCAACCTCGGCTGTGGTCATGAGCTTTAAATAAATACCGTTGATAATTTTATTAGACGCAGCACCTTTAAAAATAACCTCACCTTGAATGGCTTGACCCGCTTGTGGTGCGGTGGTGTGTAGACGAGTATCGACTTGAATGCCTTGTAAGCCAAGGCTAGACATGAGTTTGTTAAACATGGTGCAGAACTTCCAATAGGGAATCGATAGGTTTTAAATATTTAAAGTGAATGCATTTTTAAAATGCGTATTTTTAATAAGCTGTTAGCGAATGTCCAAATAAAAACTTTCTTTGACTTCTTCCATCACAATGTAACTGTGCGATGATGCTGAAGAGGGCAGTTTTTTCAGTAAATCACCCAATAGGCGTCGATAGGCACTCATTTCTTTTAAACGGGCTTTGACCAAATAATCGAATTCACCTGAGATCAGATGGCATTCTAAAACCTCAGGAATTTCGACCAAGTCACGTGCCACTTGATCAAACACATCGCCAGACTTGGCAGATAGCTTAATTTCTAAAAACACCAATAAGTTTCGATCGACCAGTTGTGGATTGAGGCGTGCGTAGTAACCCATGATAATACCGTCGCGCTCTAAGCGTTTGACGCGTTCCGAACACGGCGTTGTTGAAAGGTTAACGCGAGAGGCCAATTCACTAATCGCAATTCGTCCATCGCGCTGTAAAATGTCTAAAATCTGCTGATCAATCCGATCTAATTTACGCATTATAAATTTCCTATGTTTAGAATTTTAGCGCGACAAAAATGGCGATTTACCTAGATTATAATATTAAAAACAGTGAAAAAAACTATTAACCTAAAAATATACTAGTGAAATAAACTAGTGTGTGTAAGGGATCAGTCATGCGTGTAATTGTCTTAGGTAGTGGTGTCATCGGTGTTGCAAGTGCGTATTACCTTGCACAACAAGGCGCAAGCGTTACGGTTTTAGACCGTCAAGCTGGTCCTGCTGAAGAAACTAGCTTTGGTAACGCAGGGCAAATCTCTCCAGGTTATTCTACACCGTGGGCTGCACCTGGTATTCCGTTTAAAGCCGTAAAATGGATGTTCCAACACCATGCACCGTTAGCGATTAACATCGATGGTAGCATGTGGCAGTTGAACTGGATGGCGCAAATGTTGAAAAACTGCAATCCACAAAGCTATGCTATTAACAAAGAGCGTATGACGCGTGTTGCTGAATATAGCCGTGACTGCTTACGTGAACTGCGTAAAGAAACAGGCATTCACTATGAAAACCGTGCGAAAGGAACTTTGCAGGTTTTCCGTAATGAAGCACAGCTGGATGCAGTACAACGTGACATTCAAGTGTTAAAAGAATGTGGCGTCGACTACGAACTATTATTAAAAGATGACTTAGCCAAAGTCGAGCCAGCTTTAGCCTATGCCAAAGACAAACTGGTCGGTGGTTTACACCTACCGAATGATGAAACAGGTGACTGTTACTTATTTACCAACGCTTTGGCAAACCTTGCGAAAGACATGGGCGTAGAATTTAAATTTAACCAAAATGTTGAAAAACTTGTGGTTGAAGGCGATGAAATCAAAGGCGTGGTGGTTGATGGTCAAGTGCTTACAGCAGACCGTTATGTGCTTGCTTTTGGTAGTTATTCACGTGATTTCTTGAAACCATTGAATTTGAATTTGCCTGTGTATCCTGTCAAAGGCTACTCACTGACCATTCCAATTGTAGATCCTGCATTTGCACCGCAGTCTACGGTTCTTGATGAAACTTATAAAATTGCCATCACGCGTTTTGACCAACGTATCCGCGTGGGTGGTATGGCTGAACTGAGTGGTTTCAACCACGGGTTAAACCAAGACCGCCGTGCAACCTTGGAGATGGTCACTCAAGACTTATTCCCAGGTGGAAACTTAGCTGAAGCAAGTTTCTGGACCGGTTTACGTCCAATGACACCAGATTCTACGCCGATTATTGGTGCGACTCGTTTTAAAAACCTATTCTTGAATACAGGACACGGCACCTTGGGTTGGACCATGGCATGTGGTTCAGGCAAGCTTATTAGTGACTTAGTGATGAATCATCAACCAGACATCAGTACTGAAGGCTTATCGATTCAACGTTACCCTTCAGCAGCCTAATCCGTTTTAGGTCATATTGATTCAAGGAAGAAGAAAATGCCACGTCCAATTACTGCAGTGATTCATAGCCAATCACTGCAGCATAATTTAAATGTTGCTCGCACTAAAATGCCGAATAGCCAAGTCTACGCGGTGGTCAAAGCCAATGCCTATGGTCATGGCATTGAACGCGTCTATCAAGCGTTCAAATCTGCCGATGGTTTTGCGTTGCTCGATTTGGCAGAGGCGAAACGTATCCGTGCTTTGGGCTGGACAGGTCCAGTTCTGTTACTCGAAGGTATTTTCTCAGAGCAAGACCTATTTGACTGCCATGAGTTGGGTCTAAGCTTCAGTATTCATAGTGAATATCAACTCGAATGGTTAGCGCGTTTTCCTTTAGAGGCGCAGTTCGATGTTTATTTGAAAATGAACAGCGGCATGAATCGTTTAGGTTTCCGTCCTGAACAATACCGTCAAGTGTGGCAGCAGCTTTCCAATTTGCCTCAAGTTCAACGTTTAACCCATATGATGCATTTTTCAGATGCCGATGGTGAGCGTTTCGGGCGTGATGGCATTGCGCATCAATGTCAGTTATTTGATGCCATTACCCATGATCTGCCGGGTGCACGTTCTGTTAGCAACAGTGCAGCCATCTTACGCCATGAACAGTTGCAGTCGGATGTGATCCGTAGCGGCATCATGCTCTATGGTAGTTCTCCAGATTATCCAAGCCACTCCATTCAAGACTGGGACTTGCAACCAGCCATGAGTTTGCGCAGTGAGCTGATTGCTATTCAGCAATTAAAAGCAGGCGATAGCGTTGGTTATGGCTCAAAGTTCATTGCTGAAACCGATATGCGTGTGGGTATTGTGGCTTGTGGTTATGCTGATGGTTATCAACGGATTACCGCAACAGGTACGCCTATTTTAGTCGATGGACAACGCAGTAGCTTGGTCGGACGTGTCAGCATGGATATGTTGGCGGTCGATTTATCTCACCTTCCAAATGCCCACGTCGGCAGTGAAGTGGTGCTGTGGGGTACATCGAAACAGGGTGCTGTGCTCAGCATTGATGAAGTCGCAGCAGGTTCAGGCACGATTGGCTATGAGCTGATGTGTGCTGTCACTGCACGTGTCAATTTTATCCAAGATTAAATTTTATTTTTATACAGTTTCATACAAGGAAAGACCTATGTCACATTCAGACATTCAAAAATTCAACACCAACGAAGTCATGAGTGCAGTCACTGTGTTTAATCAAGTGGTGTATTTGTCAGGGCAAGTGCCAAAAAATACCGACAATGATGTCGCAGGTCAGACCCGTGAAATTTTAGCAACAATTGATGAGCTTTTAGCTTTGGCAAATACAGATAAATCACGTTTGTTATCTGCTCAGCTTTACATCAAAAATCTCTCTGATTTTTCTACAGTCAATGCGATTTGGATTGACTGGATGAATGGTTGTGTAGCACCTTCACGTGCCACGATTCAGGCTGATTTGGTTAATCCAAACTGGTTGATCGAAATTGCAGTGACGGCTGCACAAAACTAATTTTTAAACTCTCCCCGTGTATATCAGCGCT
This sequence comes from Acinetobacter johnsonii ANC 3681, assembly GCF_000368805.1. Classification (NCBI taxonomy): domain Bacteria; kingdom Pseudomonadati; phylum Pseudomonadota; class Gammaproteobacteria; order Moraxellales; family Moraxellaceae; genus Acinetobacter; species Acinetobacter johnsonii. The sequence goes on from NZ_KB849708.1 coordinate 43,681, forward strand.
TGGATTTCAACCGAAGTGCTGATGAGCGTATAAATGCCGCCCGTTAGGATAACGAGCACTGTATGAACATGGTTTATACGCAAAAAAGGACTTTAACAGGATGTTAAATTATGACGACTACCCCACAAGCTGACGGTGCAAATGCATCATCGCATGAATTACAACGGAAATTATCCAACCGCCACCTGCAATTGATTGCTATTGGTGGCGCGATTGGTACGGGCCTGTTCATGGGTTCGGGCAAAACCATCTCTCTTGCTGGTCCTTCTATTCTGATCATTTATATGATTATCGGGACCATGTTCTTCTTCCTAATGCGTGCATTGGGCGAAATTTTATTGTCAAATTTGCACTATAAGTCGTTTATCGATATGGCTCATGATCTGATTGGGCCGGGTGCGGGTTACTATATCGGTTGGTCCTATTGGCTCGGTTGGGTCTTGGTTGGTATTGCGGACTTGGCAGCCATTATTAACTATCTCGGCTTTTGGCTCCCGCCAGACATGGCCTTTACTCCCATGGGGCAGGCTTTAATCAGTGTCGGCTGTGTGCTGTTTGTCCTTGGGTTAAATTTGCTGACCGTGAAACTCTTTGGTGAAATTGAATTTTGGTTTGCTTTAATCAAAATTTTAGCCATTTTAGGGCTGATCGTGATTGGTGGCTTTATGGTGTTTAGCCATTTCCAAGCACCGGGCGGTTCAGTTGCAAGCTTCAGTCATGTTTGGTCGCATGGTGGTATGTTCCCTCAAGGTGGTAGTGGCTTTCTAGCAGGCTTCCAAATTGCACTCTTTGCCTTTGTCGGTGTAGAGCTGATTGGAACCATGGCTGCTGAAACCAAAGACCCTGAAAAGAACTTACCGAAAGCAGTGAATGCGATTCCAACCCGTATCATTTTGTTCTATGTCTTGTCATTATTTGTGGTGATGTCGGTGACGCCGTGGAATCAAATTCCTGCGGATCAAAGTCCGTTCGTTTCACTATTTTTACATGCAGGTATTCCAACTTCAGCCATCATTATGAACTTGGTGGTGCTGTCTTCAGTGATGTCTTCAATGAATAGTGGTGTGTTCTCTACATCACGTATGCTGTTTGGTTTGGCAAGAGAAGGGCAAGCACCACAGAGCCTAGCGCGTCTGTCAAAACGTGCTGTACCAGCAAAAGGCTTATTCTTCTCATGTGCTTTTATCATGGCAGGTGCGGCGCTACAGTACTTTGTACCAAATACGGTTGAAGCCTTTACATTAGCCAGCTCATTGTGTGTGATTCTGTTCATTAGTATCTGGAGCATTATTATGGTGTGCTATATCCGCTACCGTAAATTGCGTCCTGAGCTACATGCAAAATCGACTTTTAAAATGCCGGGCGGTGTTTGGATGTCTTATGTGGTCTTAATCTTCTTGTTCTTTACGTTGATTATTTTGAGTTTAGAGGCGGATACGCTTCGCGCATTGATGATCAGTCCACTATGGGTGATTATTTTAGCCGTGACGTATCAACTGCTGTACAAACCGCGTATGAAAAAACGTCTGTTAGGGCAGCAATTGGATAACTAAGTAACATTTATTCTGTACTCGTGATGTTTAAAAGAAAGCCCTGCATAAGCAGGGCTTTCTTTTTGCTTGAGCTGAATCAATGGGTTCTAATTCAGTGTTAGATCATTGTATGATTTTATATATAAAAGCTGTCTAAATCAGGCGATTTCAATTTTAATGAGGCACTTTAAAATTTTAATAATGATTTATGCGTAATTATAAAATTGACATCCTGCGTGGCGTGTCCATCCTGTTGGTGCTGATTCACCATTTCAATATTCCGTATAAATTACACGATACCTTTCTCGGCATCCTAATCGGAGGCGAGAGCTTAAGTACCTTGATTGCCCGAAACGGCAACTATGGTGTGACCATGTTTTTTGTCATTTCAGGTTTTTTGATTACCCAGCATACTTTACAGCGTAGTGGATCTTTGGCGCAGATTAAGCTGAAAGATTTTTATATCCGTCGTATTGCCCGAATCATGCCGTGTCTGGTGTTATTGGTCGCGATGGTCAGTGTGCTCGGAAGTTTAGGATTGCAACCCTTTATCAATCAGTCGCCCAATGGCGTAGAGGTGTCCTATGCTGTGACTGTTCTTTCAGCTTTGAGTTTCTGGATGAATCTATTGATTATTGAATACGGCTGGGTGAACTATGCCTTGGGCGTATTATGGTCTTTATTGGTTGAAGAGGTTTTCTATTTGGCGTTTCCTGTCCTGTGTTTAGGGCTTGGTCGGGGCAAAGGCTTTATTGTTTTTTTGCTCGCTGTCATCGCGTATGCACCGTATTTTCGTGCACTCCATTTTGGCGAGGAAAGCGGCGCTTATCTGTATCATTATTTCTCCAGCTTTGATGGAATTGCCATTGGCTGCCTCACCGCAATGTATGCGCAACATTTTAAAGCTGCTATTTACAATCCAAAAGTAATTGTTGCTGTGACAGCGTTTCTAATGACCGCTTTATATTTTTATGCACCCATCAAAGAGGTGAGTACTTGGGGCATTAGCGTATGTGCTTTACTTACGGCGTTACTCATATTGTGTTTTACCCAAGACCTGAAAGTTAAACCTACCTCATACACAACACAGAGTTTGGTCTGGATTGGACGGCGTAGCTATGAAATGTATCTGTTTCATTTGATTATTCTCGGCTTAATGAAAGTGGTGTATTTTCCCAAAGAAACTGTAGCGGCTGAAAAGTTGATGTTGTTGCTTGTTTATTTTATCGCGGTGTTTATTTTGAGTTGGGCGATTGAGAAATATTATTCGACCCCGCTCAATTTAAAAATTCGTCAATCTTGGATACGCTCGTAGCGCGGATCTTTGGTTGTGCTGTTGATTTTTTACAGATATTAAAAATCCCCGACTGATCGGGGATTTTTTTATTGTGCAGGTGAATTAGAAAGTAGGTTTAACTACGACTAAAATCACCACTGCAAATAAGATCAGGGTTGGCATCTCATTAAAATAACGCCAAAACTTGTGTGACTTGTAATGTGCATTATCAATCAGCTTCTTGCGGTAATAACCACACACCAGATGGTAAATCACCAATAAGCCGACCAGGCCGACTTTAAGGTAAAACCATAAGGCTTCATGATAGTGACGCGTTGCATCACCCCAATCCACCAAAAAGTGCGCCGTAATCAAGGTAGCCAACATGGCTGGCCACATGATGCCACGGTACAGCTTACGTTCCATGACTTCAAAGCGTTGATGACTGACGGCATCTTCGCTCATGGCATGGTAAACATACAGCCGTGGCAAGTAGAACAAAGCTGCGAACCAGCATACCACCGCAATAATATGTAATGCTTTTACCCACAAGAAAGCATCAGAAGGAGCATCCATCAAGTCACCCTAAATTGGGCAGCTTAGCCTTCCCACTTTTTGAAAATGAGACAAGCGTTTACGCCGCCGAAACCGAAACTGTTACTCATCACAGTATTCAATTTTGCGTCACGTTTTTCAAGCACGATATCAAACGGTTTTGCGCCTTCATCCAGCTCAGTCACGTTGATGTTTGGAGCAATAAAGTCATTTTGCATCATTAGGACTGAGTAGATCGCTTCTTGTACGCCCGCTGCACCTAAGCTATGACCTGTCATTGATTTGGTTGAGCTCAATGGAGGAACTTGACCTTCGCCAAATGCACGTTCCATTGCTTTTAATTCAGTGATGTCACCAGCAGGCGTCGACGTACCATGCGTATTCACATAGTCAATTTTGTCTACGCCGTGTTGTTTTGCTTCTTCAAGTGCCATCAGTACACAACGTGTCGCACCTTCACCAGATGGCGCAACCATGTCTGCACCATCAGAGTTTGCAGCATAGCCCACGACTTCAGCCAAAATGTTGGCACCACGTGCTTGCGCATGTTCTAAAGACTCAAGCACTACAAAACCGCCACCGCCAGCAATCACGAAACCATCACGGTCTGCTGAATAAGGGCGAGACGCTGTTTCTGGTGTGTCATTGTATTTTGAGCACAGTGCACCCATCGCATCAAATAACAAGCTTTGAGACCAGTGATCTTCTTCACCACCACCTGCAAGCATTAAGTCTTGTTTGCCGAGTTGAATTAGGTTGTAGGCATAACCAATTGCATCAGCAGACGTTGCGCATGCGCTGGTAATGGTGTGTGCAACACCTTGCATTTTAAAAGCAACACCAACGTTTGCTGTAATTGTGTTCGACATATTACGTGGTACGAAGAACGGACCAACTTTACGTGCGCCTTTAGTGTCTAACAATTCTTTCATTTCAACTACAGATGCAGTTGAGCCACCACCTGAACCGCCCGCGATACCATAGCGTGGGTTGCCACCAATTTGCTCTGCTGTTAAGCCTGCATTTTCAACTGCAGCAACCGCAGCATTGTATGCATACATGGCACAAACACCCATAAAGCGTTTTAGCTTACGGTCGATACCATCAAAGTCTTGTTCAGCAGCAGCGCTGATATGACTTTTAAAATTGAGTTCAGCATAGGTTGGGTTAAAACGTGTCCCAGAAATCCCGTTTTGTAATGCATGAGTAACTTCTTCCAAAGTATTACCGATACATGAGTTGATACCCATGCCAGTGATTACTACACGTTTCATTTAAAGATCCCTTATATGGTGGTTTTGCAGAGTTGCGCTTAAAGATGAATCAACAATTTATTTCTAAGCCAATTGCAACTCTTATGTTTTCAATGCAGATCATAATAGCAGAAAGAATTTTTAATTCTTATGGCAAATCCTATGCCAATTTGACTTGTCTTAAAATCAGGAGCAGAGCATTTCAACTTTACTAAAAGACACATATTCTTATTGAGATAAATGCGTACTACACCTAGTATTTAGCTAGAAATGAAAGATTATAAAGTACGGGGTACGGAATGGCGGATTCAAACAATAAACAGCGCAGTGGTTTCTTTTCAAATGCCTTCGGAGTGGCTAAAAAGCTCAGCCATACAGGTTTAAACATATTAAACCAAGTGAGCCCAGATACGGCCTCAGCACTGACCAATGCTACAACTGGTGATAGTGCGAGTACAAAAACAAAATCGAAAAATAAGCGTTATGAACACCCGCAGCAAGTCTTAAGAGACCATCTGCCGACAGTATCACGTCATTTATTAGGACGTCATTATGTGAACGCAAATCGAGTCGCGCATTTTGTGTCGCCACAACTTTCCGATAAAGCCGCAGATTATTTTTTTAGCCAGCTCAATCAATTTAGCTCGAGTATGAGCTCGGTCGATGCCGTTTTAGATGAAGCAGGCGTGCGTGATTTAGAAATGCTGACCCAAGATGTCGACCGTTCAAAACGGATTAGTCAGGCATTGTCCGAACAAAATAAAATTATTGCTATCTTGCAAGGTGCACTGACTGGAGCAACGGGCTTTATGGGCTCAACCGTAGATGTCCCTGCTTCCTTGGTGATGTCGTTACGTATGATTTACCAAGTGGGACGTTCTTATGGCTTTGACTTAAGTAAAGAGTCCGATCAAGACATCGTCCAGTTTATTTTTAAACAGATTGATCTTGGGCTGATTGCGGAAAAACAAACTTTGTTGATGGCGATAAAAGCCATTTCAAGTACCTTGCAAACCCATGATGTCTCTCAGTTACAACAGCTTTTAGGTTCAAGCAATGATATTGAAGCCTTAAAGAAATGGTTGACCAATGCCGATGGTCAGCTGAAATGGGGACAGTCGATTGCCAACCTCTCGCTACTGAATAAGCTAGCAAAACTCACACCAATTGCCAGTGCAGGGGTGAGTGCAGCCTATAATTGGCGCCTTGTTGATGATGTACACCAAAAAGCACAACTGGTTTTTTCACAAGCCCGTCAATATATCATTCAACAAAAAGATACTAGCCTGAGTGCTTTAACTGCATATGAACGCTCACTTGAGCTTTTGGTGAAAGCCTCGCCAAGACTGTTGTCACAGCGCAGTACATCAGATACGGATAGCTTAGATTTGAAGCTTGGGGCTGAAGTAGAGTTAAATGGTCATCAAAGTATTGCCAAGGTTAAGATTCAGAAAAAGTCTGACAAAGTCACAGAGCCTGTCGCAACCGAAGAGCGTGTTCAACAAGGGTTAGAACAGCTCGCAGATCAAATGGTTGAACCTCATGATGCTGTCGCACCGCAGCAACCAGCCCTACAAGTAGAAGAAGATCTTGCAGATTTATATCCGGTGGATGAGGTTGAAGAGACCATACAGAACAATAATGAGTCTTTTACGGAAAATGAGCCCAATACGGCTTCAAAAGTCACAGCAAAACCTGCAGTAGAGTCGACTGAAAAAAAGGTTACAAAAAGACGAAATGCACCAAGTAAAAAATAAACCCTTTAAAATAGATAGAAATTTGTAAAAGCCCTGATTTGGTCAACATTACATGTAGTTTGAAATGTTGACCATTTTTACGTCTTAGCTTACAATTGCATGCCCTCAAAAAGTCGTCTTTTTTTGGGTTTTTTATTAACGGGAGAATTGCCAAATGGCAACAACAAATCAGTTGATCCGTAAGGGTCGTACGACTTTAGTTGAAAAATCTAAAGTTCCTGCGTTGAAGGCTTGTCCACAACGTCGTGGTGTTTGTACACGTGTTTACACAACTACACCTAAAAAACCTAACTCAGCAATGCGTAAAGTTTGCCGTGTGCGTTTAACTTCTGGCTTTGAAGTTTCTAGCTACATCGGTGGTGAAGGCCACAACCTACAAGAGCACAGTGTTGTTCTTATCCGTGGTGGTCGTGTTAAAGACTTACCAGGTGTACGTTACCATACCGTTCGTGGTTCTTTAGACTGTGCTGGTGTGAAAGATCGTAACCAGTCTCGTTCTAAATACGGTACTAAACGTCCTAAGAAATAATCTTTCGAGATTAACTTCTTAGTTCGCTAGAACTGCAATCCTTTATCGTCTCGCTTGTCTGATTTCTGCATTAATTTTGTGAAATTCAAGCGACGTGTAGTAAGGCCAGCGAAAGCACATGACACTTTGTGCTACGGCTGGATTAACCTGAAGTGTCATATATATAGGTAGTTTAAAATGCCAAGACGTCGCGTAGTTGCTGCTCGTGAAATCCTTCCGGATCCTAAGTTCAGCAGCCAAACAATCGCTAAATTCATGAACCACGTAATGCAAGATGGTAAAAAATCTATTGCTGAAAGTATCGTTTACGGTGCTTTAGACCGCGTTCAAGAAAAAAACAAAGTAGACCCAGTTGAATTTTTCGAGACTACTCTTGAAAAAGTTCGTCCTATGGTTGAAGTAAAAGCACGCCGTGTTGGTGGTGCTACTTATCAAGTACCTATGGAAGTACGCCCATCCCGTCGTACTGCTCTAGCTATGCGTTGGTTAGTAGATGCTGCTGCTAAGCGTTCTGAAAAAACTATGGCTTTACGTCTTGCTGGTGAGTTGCTTGATGCAGCTGAAGGTAAAGGCGCAGCGGTTAAAAAACGTGATGACGTGCATCGTATGGCTGAAGCCAACAAAGCATTCTCTCACTACCGCTTCTAAGCGACTAAAACAGCCCCTATTCAGGAGGGTGATAGCTTGGCTTACGCCAAACTGTCATCGAATCGCTTTAAGCTGTTCGTCAGCTTAAAGCGCCTGTTTTAAACAACAAAATTTAGGAATGCAAGAAATCATGGCTCGTCAAACCCCAATTTCTCGTTATCGTAACATTGGTATTTCTGCGCACATTGATGCGGGTAAAACCACAACTACAGAACGTATTTTGTTCTACACAGGTGTATCTCACAAAATTGGTGAAGTACACGACGGTGCAGCAACAATGGACTGGATGGAGCAAGAGCAAGAACGTGGTATTACCATTACTTCTGCTGCTACGACTACATTCTGGTCAGGTATGTCTAAACAGTTCCCTGAACACCGTATCAACGTAATTGATACACCGGGACACGTTGACTTCACAATTGAAGTTGAACGTTCTATGCGTGTTCTTGATGGTGCGTGTATGGTTTACTGTGCTGTAGGTGGTGTACAACCTCAGTCTGAAACTGTATGGCGTCAAGCGAACAAATACCAAGTGCCTCGTTTAGCATTCGTAAACAAGATGGACCGTACTGGTGCAAACTTCTTCCGTGTTGTTGAACAAATGAAGACACGTTTAGGTGCAGCTCCTGTACCTGTAGTAATCCCTGTTGGCGCTGAAGAAAACTTCCAAGGCGTAATCGACTTGATCGAAATGAAAGCGATCATTTGGGATGAAGCTTCACAAGGTATGCAGTTCGAATACGGTGAAATCCCGGCTGAACTTCAAGCTACTGCTGAAGAATGGCGTGTAAACATGGTTGAAGCTGCTGCTGAAGCTTCTGAAGAGCTAATGGACAAATACCTAGAAGAAGGCGAACTATCTAAAGAAGATATCGTTGCTGGTCTACGTGTTCAAACTTTGGCTTGTCAAATTCAACCAATGCTTTGTGGTACAGCGTTCAAAAACAAAGGTGTTCAACGTATGTTGGACGCAGTAATTGAATTCTTACCGTCGCCTACAGAAGTTAAAGCGATTGAAGGTGTTCTTGACGACAAAGCTGAAACTAAAGCGATTCGTGAAGCATCTGACGAAGCTCCGTTCTCTGCGCTTGCGTTCAAAATCATGAACGACAAATTCGTAGGTAACTTAACTTTCGTACGTGTTTACTCTGGTGTACTTAAACAAGGTGATTCTGTTTATAACCCAGTTAAATCTAAACGTGAACGTATCGGCCGTATCGTGCAAATGCACGCGAACGATCGTCAAGACGTTGAAGAAATTCGTGCGGGTGATATCGCTGCGTGTGTAGGTCTTAAAGACGTTACTACGGGTGATACACTTTGTGATGAGAAAAATGTCATCACACTTGAGCGTATGGAATTCCCAGAGCCAGTAATTGCATTGGCTGTTGAACCAAAAACTAAAGCTGACCAAGAAAAAATGTCAATTGCTTTAGGTCGTTTGGCTAAGGAAGATCCATCATTCCGCGTTCGTACTGACGAAGAGTCAGGTCAAACAATTATTGCTGGTATGGGTGAACTTCACCTTGACATCATTGTTGACCGTATGAAGCGTGAATTCGGTGTTGAAGCAAACATTGGTAAACCAATGGTTTCTTACCGTGAAACGATCAAGAAGACAGTTGAACAAGAAGGTAAATTCGTACGTCAAACTGGTGGTAAAGGTAAATTTGGTCACGTATACGTACGTTTAGAGCCAATGGATCCTGAATCAGAAAAAGATTACGAATTCGTTGAAGAAGTTGTTGGTGGTGTAGTTCCTAAAGAATTCTTCGGTGCTGTGGATAAAGGTATCCAAGAGCGTATGAAGAATGGTGTCCTTGCTGGTTACCCAGTTGTTGGCATCAAAGCTACATTGTTTGACGGTTCTTACCACGATGTCGATTCGGACGAATTATCGTTCAAAATGGCAGGTTCTTACGCATTCCGTGACGGTTTCATGAAAGCAGATCCTATCTTGCTTGAACCGATCATGAAAGTTGAAGTAGAAACTCCAGAAGACTACATGGGCGATATCATGGGTGACTTAAACCGTCGTCGTGGTATGGTTCAAGGTATGGACGACTTGCCTGGCGGTACTAAAGCAATTAAAGCTGAAGTTCCACTTGCAGAGATGTTTGGTTACGCGACTCAAATGCGTTCTATGTCTCAAGGCCGTGCAACATACTCTATGGAATTTGCTAAATATGCTGAAACTCCACGTAACGTGGCTGAAGGCATCATTTCTAAATTCCAGTCTGGCGGTAAAAAAGGTGACGACGAGTAATCTTTCGATTACTATAAGCCCAAACTAATTCATAGTTAAAAACCAAGTGCTCATGCAGTGATCCTGCATGAGTAGTTTAAAAAGGAAGATCTCATGGCTAAGGCTAAGTTTGAACGTAATAAGCCACACGTTAACGTGGGCACAATCGGTCACGTTGACCATGGTAAAACAACTTTAACAGCTGCAATTGCAACTGTATGTGCGAAGAAATTCGGTGGCGAAGCGAAAGACTACGCTGCAATTGACTCTGCACCAGAAGAAAAAGCACGTGGTATTACAATCAATACTTCACACGTAGAATACGATTCTCCAACTCGTCACTACGCACACGTAGACTGCCCGGGCCACGCCGATTATGTTAAAAACATGATTACTGGTGCTGCTCAGATGGACGGCGCGATCCTTGTATGTGCTGCGACTGATGGTCCAATGCCACAGACTCGTGAACACATCCTTCTTTCTCGTCAGGTTGGTGTACCTTACATTCTTGTATTCCTTAACAAGTGTGACCTTGTTGATGATGAGGAACTTCTTGAATTAGTAGAAATGGAAGTTCGTGAACTTCTTTCTACTTATGACTTCCCAGGTGATGACACTCCAGTTATCCGTGGTTCAGCTCTTCTTGCACTTAACGGTGACGCTGGTCAGTATGGCGAAGAAGCAGTTGTTGCTCTTGTTGACGCACTTGACACTTACATTCCAGAGCCAGTACGTGCAATCGATCAAGCATTCTTAATGCCAATCGAAGATGTATTCTCTATTTCTGGTCGTGGTACAGTAGTAACTGGCCGTGTAGAAACTGGTATTGTGAAAGTAGGCGAATCAGTTGAAATCGTTGGTATTCGTGATACTCAAGTAACTACAGTTACTGGCGTAGAAATGTTCCGTAAACTTCTGGACGAAGGCCGTGCGGGCGAGAACTGTGGTGTTCTTCTACGTGGTACTAAGCGTGAAGACGTACAACGTGGCCAAGTACTTGCTAAACCAGGTGCAATCAAGCCGCACACTAAATTCGATGCAGAAGTATACGTACTTTCTAAAGAAGAAGGTGGTCGTCACACTCCATTCCTTAACGGTTACCGTCCACAGTTCTACTTCCGTACAACTGACGTAACTGGCGCGATCAAATTACAAGATGGCGTTGAAATGGTTATGCCTGGTGACAACGTAGAAATGTCAGTAGAATTAATCCACCCAATCGCAATGGACCCAGGTCTACGTTTTGCGATCCGTGAAGGTGGCCGTACAGTTGGTGCTGGTGTAGTTGCTAAAGTAACTGCATAATCATCTGATTGTGTGAAAAAAAGCGCTCCTTTGGGGCGCTTTTTTTTTATCTATTCATTTTACTAAGCAAGTAATTATTCTCGGGCAAGATACAGCATGCTTTAGTGTTCATCATAAAAATAGCGTAGAACATTACGCACACTAAATTGTCTAACAATCCACCCTGAAAACTGTCCTAAACTGATATTTTGCTGACCCTAACTGCACTTATAGGCGGAGCCCAATCACGTAAGATAAAAAGACGAAAACAACTATAAGCAGTGGATGTCTTCAGGATATTCATAGGAGCAAAAAGATGAATGCGAAGGTAAAAATCACCAATCGTGCGGGTGCGAGTTTCCCTGTACGTCGGATGAACTTTGAGTTTGAAAGCGTACCTGAATATTGGATGAATGGTTCAGCTGGACTGACCCATTTTATGACCGCGCTGTCAGCACTCTTTCCAGCAGGTGAAATGTTTTTTATCGACAGTGTTCGTGCGGTCAGACAGCATCCCTCGATCAAGGATAATGCTGAATTACAAAAAGAGATTTCAGCCTTTATTGGTCAAGAAGCGATGCATACGCAAGAACATGAAGGTTTTAATGCATCTGCACAAAAGTATGGGCACGATGTTGCAACACTTGATCGCTATACCGACCGTGCAATTCAAACCACGCGTAAAGTGTTTGCTTTTCTAGGCAAGCCTGTGGGTATTACTCAAGAGATGGTGGATTTAACGGCAACCACCGCGCTGGAACATTTTACTGCAACTATTGCCTCTCAGTTGTTGGTCAATAACCACATTCAAGAGCTAATGAGCGATGAAACCATGAAAACCATGTGGTTATGGCATGCTATTGAAGAAAATGAGCACAAAGCTGTGGCTTATGATGTGTTTGAAGGGGTTTTTGGTAAGGGAATCAAATCCTATCTACTACGAACAGGATCGCTGGTTGCAGCCATGGCTATTTTATTCTGCGTGCAGTCGTATTTTGTATTTCGTTTATTACAGCAAGATAAACAACTGAACAGGGCTGCGCTGAAGGATATTTATACCTATGCATATAGTCCATCGAAAGGAATTATTACAGGGATGGCACGTGAAATGATCATGTACTTTAAACCGGGTTTTCATCCTAATCATCACGACACCGATGCGTTACTTGAGAAGTGGAAGTTAAAATTAGGATTTTAAGCAGTTTTGGCTCTTTGAGCGATGTAAATCGCTCTTTTTTTTGTTCGGTTTTTAGCACAAATTTTTTATACTGTGACCTCCACATTTTAGAAAGATAAACGAAGATGATTCGTTTAATGCAAGCTGCGGACTTAAGCCAAATTGCGCAGATTGAAAATTTAGTTCAAACCCATCCTTGGAGCCTACAACAGTTCCAAGAGTCCATGCAGTCTTATCACAGCACCGTGATTGAACAGGCAGGGCAGGTCGTAGGGTTTTGTATCCTTCAGCCTGTTCTTGATGAGGCTAATTTATTGTTGATGGCCATTCATCCAAGCCAGCAAGGCAAAGGGTTGGGTTACCAGCTATTAGATGCATCACTGGCACAACTCAAAAACAACCCGATACAGGTGTTCTTGGAAGTCCGTGAGAGCAATCAGGCAGCGATTGCCTTGTATGAAAAGTCCGGTTTTCATCAAATTGATTTGCGTAAAAATTATTATCCTAAACCAGATGGTGGCCGTGAGCATGCCATTATTATGGTGAAATCGTGTAGTGATGACTTTTCCGAGTTGTTTAAATAAGAGAACAGTTGAGCTTCTGTATAACGTCATTATTTAATAATGGCGTTATTCCACCCCGAAGGTAGGGTGGTCATTAAGGAGTTTCCCAGTTGCTGCACTTCCTCGCTACTCAGGCTATGATTGAGTCTGCGCCACTGACCATCAATCAGCAATTCTAGCGGTAAATACTGCGATTTGTAGTTCATTTTTTCTGAGTGCGGCACCCAATAGCCCAAATACACAAACTGCAAAGCGCGTGCTTTGGCGAGCTCGATTTGTTTTAAAATGGCGAAAGTGCCGAGTGAGCGTTTGTTTTCATCGGGATCAAAAAAGGTATAAACCGCAGATAAGCCATCATCTAAAGGGTCGCAGGTCGAAACACAGATGAGCTGGTCTTCTTTCCACAGTTCTAAGAAAAAGCTCTCGGTACAGCTATGGACGAGGAATTTATCAAACTGATCGCGGCTGGGTGGGAACATGTCTCCATCTGCATGGCGTTTAAAGATATAACGCTCATATAAGTCATAATGTTTTTTGGTGGCATCCGCAGTGCGGGTAATTTTTAAAGTGAGATCTTGATTGCGTTTCCATGCTTTTTTTTGACTGCTGTTCATTTTAAATTCGCGCACAGGTACGCGGCTAGACAGACACTGTCGACACAGATGACACTCTGGGCGGTAGACAAAATCACCACTCCGACGAAAACCTACGCGAGAAAGTTCGGACAGCGTGACGACATCAATACGATGCGCTGGATCGAGAAATACCATCCGGGCTGACTTTTTTTCTAGATAGCTGCAGTCATGCGGTGGCGTGATGTAATACTGTAAATCATTCAGTAGGGACTTCGGGTGATACGAATTCATGATAAATCCCTCTATTATTCTTTATTCAGTCAGTCGCGCATTTTGCGCTATTGTTTTACTTGAAAATACACCCTCCTGATACATTTTCCAATCGATAGCAGGTTGATTTACAACATCTTGTAACGATTTTAAGTAGGTTTGCCGAGAAAGTGTACAAGCACCAAGGCTTAAAAGATGATCATTGACCAATTGGCAGTCGATCCAAGGCAGCTTATTTTCACGGCCAATCAACATCAAAGTATAAAATGCCATTTTTGAGACATCCGTTTCGGTACTGAACATAGACTCCCCAAAACAGCCGTGTCCAATGCTGATGCCGTATAGTCCGCCAACCAAGAGTGTTTGATCCCATACTTCAACACTATAGCCATAACCTGCATCAAACATTGCACAGTAGCCATCTATAATGTCATCACTGATCCACGTGTCATCAGCGTAGCTGCGTGGTAGTGAGCAGGCACGGATCACCCGTTCAAAAGCTTGATTGATGGTGATGCGATAATCCTGCTTTTTCATGCTCCGAAGGAGAGTTTTGCTGGGTTGATAATCCTGCGGACGGATGATGCAACGTGGCTCGGGGCACCACCAGTAAATGGGCTCGCCTGTTGAGAACCATGGAAACAAACCATGGGTATATGCTTCAAACAGGGTAGAAGGGGAAAGGTCTGCACCGATACAAATTAAGCCTTCACCCTCGGGGTCAACTTCAAGCGGATCGGGAAAGATATACTCAGAAGGCGGTAACTGCTGCATAGTGGTGTGTATACATGATAAAAAATGACTTTTAGATCATACATAAAAAAACCGCCTATGGGAGGCGGTCTTTTTCAAGGCTCAGATTATTCGCCTAAAGCATCCAAATATTTTTCTGCATCTAGCGCAGCCATACAGCCAGAACCCGCTGAAGTGATCGCTTGACGATAAACGCTATCAGCAATGTCGCCTGCTGCGAATACACCTGCAACAGAAGCAGCTGTGGCATTACCAGATGTGCCACTTTGGACTTGGATATAGCCATCACGTAAGTTCAATTGACCATCAAACATTGCGCTGTTTGGTTTGTGGCCAATCGCAACAAACAAACCTTGAACATCAATATCTTGTGTAGATTCGTCTTGAGTCGATTTTAAGCGAACTGCGGTTACACCCGTGTTGTCACCTAAAACTTCATCCACTTGGTGATTCCAAATGATGCTGATTTTGCCTTCTTTTTCTTTCTCAAATAAATGATCTTGAAGGATTTTTTCAGAACGCAATGAGTCACGACGGTGAACCAAAGTCACATGCGATGCAATGTTAGACAAATATAGTGCTTCTTCAACGGCAGTATTACCGCCACCCACAACCATGACTTTTTGGTTTTTATAGAAGAAACCATCACAGGTTGCACATGCGCTCACGCCTTGGCCCATAAAAGCAGCCTCAGACTCAAGACCTAAGTATTGAGCGGTCGCACCTGTGGCAATAATCAGTGCATCACAAGTGAACTCATCCATGTCACCTTTGAGTACAAAGGGACGTACAGAAAGATCGACTTCATTGATATGATCATAGATGATCTCAGTACCAAAACGTTCCGCATGCGCTTGCATACGTTCCATCAGTACAGGACCTGTTAAGCCTTCAGGGTCACCCGGCCAGTTATCAACTTCAGTCGTTGTCGTTAGCTGACCACCGAGTTGGATACCCGCAATCAGTGTCGGCTTTAAGTTGGCACGCGCAGCATATACCGCAGCGCTGTAACCCGCAGGGCCTGAACCGAGAATAATCAAACGTGAGTGACGAGCGCTCATACGTAGAATCCTTTTTTTATTTAGAAATTTGTGGAATTATACGTGAAACTCTATAACAGTTGTGTGAGTTCAATGTCGATATTATTGATCAATCAAATCGATTTGAGCTATATAGAAGAAATATGCGGTGTAGAGCGGGAAAAAGTGGAAAAATCATCTGCTCGCTATACATAAAGCATTTAAGAATAGTGCATCTTTTTATAAAGAAGAGGTGCATAATATGACGTTTATTGTGAAACTTTTGCTTTAGGTTTCGAACAAAAACATTAATGAAGAATTTGTTACAGGACAGTATATGACTGAGGTGTCGGGTGCTTATGCACAGCGCTTATTAATGACATTATTTTTAGTCTCGTTTGGCATTTATTTGTTCCTTGCTACCGTGACCTATACCCCATTTGATCCGGGCTGGATGCATATATCAAGTGATACTTTGCAAGTCTCGAATGCCAGTGGCGTTGCAGGGGCGTGGATTGCTGACTTACTGTTCGGTTTTTTAGGCTGGGCAAGTCTACTTATTCCTGTGTTTTTGTTCATTGAAGCCATTCAAGTCTGGTGGCCGCATAGTTTTTTAAACCGCCCATTTCGTTATGCTGCACAATTCTTTATTTTGCTTGCAACCGCCAGCTTACTGTTCTTGTTTTGGAAAGTTCCAGCAGACACTTTAGACAATGCCTCTGGCGGCATTATTGGTTATGAACTGGGACAAAGTTTGTCGCAGATTTTAACCATTTACGGTGCAACCTTATTTTTGGTCGTGTTTACCGCGGTCTTATTGACCTTGGCTTTCGGTATCAAATGGAACCGTACTTTCGCGACCCTCAAAGCAACTCCTGCTTATTTACAAGATTTATTTTACCGGAACGTACCTGAAAGCGAGTCTGCCTTTGATCGTACGACGCCAAGCGTCAAAAAAGAAGTGATTGCAACGGCACCGAAAAAGGGTATTGAAGCAACGGAATTGGTCGAGGCGCCAGTAGCCGTGCAAGAGGCATCAGTTAAAGCACCTCAGCGCGACTATTCAGCAGAGCATTTGTTTAATGACATGGTGGCCAAAGAGCAACGTGTTCAAGAACAACAGGTGGATGTGGATGATGAAGTAGAGCTTGAGCGGACTATAGAAAAAGCGCACCAATTAGAACAAGACAGTCAGCGCGTGGTAGCGACAGGGGAAGTGTGGCGTGCATTAAACTCAGCTGAAGATCAACGTCATAAAAATGATATTGATGCTTTACTTCGTGCTGCCGAAGAAGATCGCCCATTTAGCCCAGAACAACATTTTCAAGCAGTGGTGCAAGATCATACAGCGCCAATTGCTGATCCTAATTATTTCCAAGACGATGCCCCTGCACAGAAGAAAAATGTCGATTGGGATGATGATGAAATCTTTGACGAGCTGCTTGCTGCCGTACCCAATGGCAAAACAGCAACGGATGTTCACAGCCCCTTTAATACGCCTGAACCTGTGTCTCATTTACATGTGGTTGAAGATCCAATTGCGGTAGCCGAGGTTGCAACCTTAAGTGCTGCTGCAAGTCCCGTTGCCTTACAAGCAGCGCCGAGTGGAGTTGCAAAAGCACAGCTTGATGAATTGGATGATTTAGACGAATTCCTTGCTGAGGATTGGTCAGAGCAGAAAGTAGCTGCTTCAGATGTACGCACCAGCAGTAGCTATGCGCAGTCATCTGCTTTTGTACAAGCACCCATTCAGCATCATAATACAGTGAGCACAAGTGCTACAGCGGCTGTAGCCAAAGAAGTTTTGTCCAAAGAAGCGTTTATTGAAGCATGGCAGGACACCGCTGGAAAACCGCAAGACGAAGAAGAGTTTGACTTTGATGCGCCATTGACTGATGCATCAGGCCGTCCAATGTCTTTGTCCATGCAAGTAGCAGAGCGTCGTCGTGATTTATCACCGCTGCCAGGACTGGATTTACTGGATGAAGTTGACCTCAATAAAAAAGTCAATTTCACTGCTGAACAGTTGGCGCGTTTATCTGAATTGCTTGAAATTAAACTACAAGAGTTCAATGTCAAAGCCAAAGTGGTCGAAGCGCAGCCAGGGCCCGTAGTAACTCGTTTTGAGTTGGATTTAGCACCGGGCGTGAAAGCCTCTAAAGTGACCAATATTTCCCGTGACCTTGCGCGTTCAATGTCGATGGCATCTGTACGTGTGGTTGAAGTTATTCCGGGTAAACCGTATATCGGGATTGAAGTGCCGAATAGCACACGTGAAATGGTGCGTTTAATCGAGTTGTTGACCATTCCTGCTTTTACCGATCCAAATAGCATTCTTTCGATGGCAATGGGCAAAGATATTTCGGGTAACCCGGTCATTGCTGATTTAGGTAAAGCCCCGCATATGCTGGTTGCAGGCACCACAGGTTCAGGTAAATCGGTGGCAGTAAACTCGATGATTTTATCGATGTTGTTGAAATATACGCCGAATGAGTTGCGTTTAATTTTGATTGACCCGAAACAGTTAGAGCTCGCTAACTATAACGATATTCCACATTTGCTTACCCCTGTGGTCACGGACATGAAAGATGCAGTCAGTGCCTTGAACTGGTGTGTGAATGAAATGGAACGTCGCTATAAGCTGATGTCTTTCTTAAAAATTCGTAAGCTAGCGGACTATAACCGTAAAGTGGAAGAAGCGATTGCCAATGGCGAAGAGCTGATTGATCCGACCTGGAAAGCCAGTGATTCGGTTGCCGGTGAGCGTGCACCACGTTTGACCCCATTACCATCGATTGTGATTGTGGCGGACGAGTTTGCCGATATGATTATGCAGGTCGGTAAGAAAGCTGAAGAAATGATTACGCGTTTGGCACAAAAGTCACGTGCCGCAGGCATTCATTTGTTACTTGCAACGCAGCGTCCATCGGTCGATGTAATTACGGGTCTGATTAAAGCCAATATCCCAACACGTGTGGCTTTACGTGTGAACTCAAAAATTGACTCACGCACGATTTTGGATGCTGGTGGGGCGGAAGACTTACTGGGTCATGGTGATATGTTGTTCTTAGGGCCGGGTAAAATTGAACCTGAACGTGTACATGGTGCCTTTATTGCCGATGATGAAGTGAACCGCATCTGTGATGCTTGGCGTGAACGTGGCTCGCCAAATTATGTTGATGAAATCCTAACGCCATTTGATGAAGAGCCAAGTTCTCGTGGCTTTGAAGATGGTGATGGCGATCCAAACCGTGATGCACTTTATGACCAGTGTGTATCCTTTGTATTGGAAACACGCAAGGTTTCGGTGTCCTCGCTACAACGTAAGTTTAGTTTGGGCTATAACCGTGCCGCGCGGATTGTCGACCAAATGGAAGAAAATGGGATCGTGAGTGCGCAAGGTGCGAACGGTAAGCGAGAAATTTTAGTTTAAAAAGAAAGCCTGCGGATTGCAGGCTTTTTCTTAATCATTCAGTTTAGGCATCCAGTCATGCAAATTATTGATGCATTAATTCCATTGGTAGTACTCATTGCCAT
Organism: Acinetobacter johnsonii ANC 3681; assembly: GCF_000368805.1. Taxonomy (NCBI): domain Bacteria; kingdom Pseudomonadati; phylum Pseudomonadota; class Gammaproteobacteria; order Moraxellales; family Moraxellaceae; genus Acinetobacter; species Acinetobacter johnsonii. The sequence goes on from NZ_KB849708.1 coordinate 62,654, forward strand.
GGGGTATGTATTAAAGCGGTATCGCTTTTTAACAGTGGAATTTTGGCAAGGTGCTGAAAGACTGAATTATTGGATTTTATTTCCTGTTTTGCTGTTCAGTAGTCTAGCCACCGTTCATTTTAATGTCGGGCAAGTCCTGCCAGCGCTTGCTGTGGTCTTTAGTGTGACCTTGCTGATGAGTGTGGTGCTGTGGGTATTAAAAGCGGTGTATGGTACGCCTGTGGCGCAATTTGGCGTCTATTTACAGAGTCATATTCGTTTCAATACTTATATTGGTTTGACCAGTATGGCTTTGATTTTTGGCGCTGCAGGGATGCAAGTCTTTGCCATGATTATTGCCTTTGTTATTCCTTTAGTGAATGTACTTTCCGTACTTGGTTTTTCTCAAGGGCAGGGACTGTCTTATAAAAATATTGCGTGGTCGGTTGCGAAAAATCCACTGATTCTCGCCTGTCTGGTCGGGATCATTTTTAATTTTTCAGGTATGCATTTGTCCGAGAGCATTAACCAATCTTTAAAGCTAGTAGCAGGGATGAGCCTCCCGCTTGGGCTCTTGTGTGTGGGCGCAGCACTCCAGTTTAATGCGTTAAAATATGCGGGTCGAGCGCTAATCTTAAACACTTTTGGACGTTTAATCTTGGTGCCTATTTTAGCCTATGTAGGCTGTCTTTTATTTGGTTTAGCAACATTTGAAACCATGATTGTAGTGGTATTCTTCTCGCTCCCAACGGCTTCAGCAGCCTATGTCCTGACCAAATATTTTCAAGGGGACAGTCAACTCATGGCAGCAATCATTAGTTTGCAAACTTTGTGTTTCGGTTTGACTTTTCCACTTTGGATGTGGTTTTTACAGTCATAAAAAATGCCAGTCTCCTAGGAATGAACTGGCATTTGTAGATCATGCGCATTAAGCAGATCTAGGTTTAGGCGAATTTAGCCAAAACCTCTAAGAAGGGAGCTGCTTGATGTGGATAAGCGGCAATCACGTCATGGATACGCTGACCTTCTGGATTGGTGGCATTAATGTCGCGACCATCCGTTTTAAATTGGGTGAGCAGACGCTCATAATCACTTGGGCGCATGTGTTTAAAGGCATGGTACAACACATGAAAGTCGCCATTCACACCTTCAGGAGGAAGCTGAGTTAAGTAGGCAAATACACGCTCATCTGACCATTCTTCATTGAACGTTGCTGGCTGAGATAATGCCATAGCAATCTCCTTGCTGGTTTAATCATTAAAAAAGGCAAAATATGGGAGACAAAGAAAATACTTTCTTGTATCTGCGCATATTCTGCCTTGATTCAATTTGCTTGACTAATCAAAAATCAGATTAACGTTCTTCAGGCAAATTGATATTCATTTCAAGCATTTCAATATTCGCTTCAGAACGGACAGCCATTTGAATGTGCTGTTCATCTACACCGCGAACATAGCGATTCACCACTTGCATGATTTCTTTCTTCATTTGGTCGATTTTGTCTTGGCTAAGACGTTTACCTAAACCGCTTTCAGACGCTACGATGACTTTCAAACGATCTTTTGCTGTTTGAGCACTAGACGGTTTTTCATCATTACTAAAAAGCTTACTCCAAAATCCTGCCATGTCTACGCTCCAAATAGTCGTGCTAACCAGCCTTTAGGCTTCACCGTAATATGACGGTAAGGACGTTCTTCACCTAAGAAACGTGCCACAAGGTCATCATAGGCTTGGCCTGCTGATTCTTCTGTAAAGAGAATCACTGGTTTACCTTCGTTCGATGCTTGTAAAACGCTCTTACATTCAGGAATCACTCCCAAAGTTGGCACACGTAAAATATCTTTAGAAATGTCGTCAATGGTTAACATTTCTTGTTTATCGGCACGTTCAGGGTTGAAACGTGTGATACACAAGTGTTTACGAATACGACCTTCATTCATTTCAACTTTTTTGGTTTTGCTGTCGAGCATACCAATAATACGGTCAGAGTCACGTACAGATGAAATTTCAGGGTTGGTCACAATAATCGCTTCATCGGCATGGTACATTGCTAAAATTGCACCGCGTTCGATACCTGCGGGTGAGTCACAAATAATGTAGTCAAACTCTTGTGACAACTCATCCATGACACGTGCTACGCCTTCATCAGTTAAGGCATCTTTATCACGGGTTTGCGACGCAGGTAAAATATATAAATTCTCGATATCTTTATCGCGGATAAGCGCTTGTTGTAATCGAGCTTCATTATTTAATACATTGACAAAATCATACACAACGCGGCGTTCACAACCCATGATCAAATCAAGGTTACGTAAACCTACGTCAAAATCGATCACAACAGTTTTGTGACCACGTAGGGCTAAACCTGTTGCAAAAGATGCGCTTGTCGTAGTTTTGCCTACGCCACCTTTGCCTGATGTTACGACAACAATTTTCGCCACCGAATCCACTCCTGTTATGGTTTAAATCCCCTTATTTATCATTTGGGGCTTTTGGTGTTTATTTATACATTAAAATTCAAGCGCTTCAAATACAAGCTCTTGTTGATCATTTAAGTAAATATGTGTTGGGCGTTTTAAATGCTGCGCTGGAATATCATCTGCAACACAATAGGTCCCTGCAATTGAAACCAATTCGGCTTCTAAAGCATGACAGAAGATGCGTGCAGCGCTGTTTCCGCCCGCGCCGGCAATGACTCTACCACGAGCACTACCATAAATATGTATATTTCCTGAAGCAATCACTTCCGAGCCACTGTTAATGCCTGCGGTAATAATGATATCGCCTTGATTTTGAACTAAGCACTGCCCCGTACGTAAAATTTCGTCATGATATGAAGTTGCATGGCGAATGACAGGTGCTGCCGCAACTGGTGCATTGGTAGAAGCTGTCGCAGCAGGAGCAGGGGCTTCAACCACTTGCTCTTTGGTTGCTTTGACTTCTAGAAGTTGAGAGCTAATACCATGTCCTTGCGCTGGAATCACTGGGAACTGAATGGCACGGGCTTGTTCAGCCAAAATTCCTTCTTGTACTGCCATCGGCTGTACATCCAGATCCAGCAATAATTGAATCAAGGAAATTAACTCTTGCTCAACGCTACTTTCTAGAACAACTAACGCCCCAGCAGTCGATGCATTTTGTAATGTTTTACTTAATTGCTGTCGGATTGCATCATGATCATTGGTGTCAAGGGTAATGCGAATCGCATTGACCATTCTGCCAGTTATCCGGATATCAGCCATAATTTTTCCTTAAGACTTCTCAGATTTATTTTTTACTAAAGAAGTGATGTTGTAAATAGAGCAAATCCTAGAACAAAATGAAGGATTGCACTAGCTGCGTTTGTAATATTTTTACCTTAATGCTTATTCTTTGGCTTGATCATCTTTTTCAAGCTCTTCTAACCACTGTTTCACCTTAACTTGCTTGCGAATGGCATCCAAACTTTCATAGACCACAGACTCAACCAACTGTTCCAAAGACTGATTATCGATTTTTAAATCACTGACTTTTTCAGCTATCAAGCGATAGGTGGCATTGGGCTGTGCAGGATTTCCCACCACCATTGGTTCCAGTAAACCTTGTGTGATGTTTTCACCGAGTCGTTGTCCGATACTTTGAATTTGTTGTTCAATTTTTCCACCCACAATTGGAATCAAACGCAGTAATTGGGTCAGTTCAGGAGTATCTTCAATCGCACGATTGACAATCAGACCGACATTTTGAGCAATGAAATATTGACGTTGTTTCAGTTCGGTGGCGAGAGATTCTTGTAAAATTTCAGCCAATGCTTGTGCAAATAAAGCCCGATGATGATCGACGAGATCATGGATAATTTTTTTATGGGTCGAACTGGTATTTAATTCGTGCTTCACCCCATCCAATACAGTAATCACGACGCGGTCAGAGAGCTCTTCCATCACCACGCGGTAGTAAAATTTGGCCTTAGCTTGTACCGACTCAGGAATCACGTTATAGCCCAACTCATGTAGGCGAAAAGCAATCACCCCCGCACGAAATAATCTTAAAAAACGTAAATGAGGAATAATCGCTAAAATTTCGTACCAATGAATAAAGGGAAAGAAAAACCAGCGACGATGGTGTCGATAAACGATCGCAATGCCCCAACGCACCAATAATTCAGTAATCAAGAACAGAATAAACCAAGCTTCTGTGGTGATGACCCACGGATGTAAATGCTCACGATAGAAGGTTAAGACACTTTCAAGATGAATGGCATTGAAAAACCATCCACCGATATTGCTCATGATAAAAAAATTAGCACACAAACAAAACAAGTTAAAAATGATCAGAAACACCATAAAAATGTCATAGATCAAAAACAGTTTGAAATACAAACTTTGAGGGTCAACCTGATGATATTTAGACTTTTTGACTTGGTTTTTCTGCATCATGCATAGTCTCTTACTGGGTTGAATTGGACGTTGAGTATTTGGCTTTCATTTGTTCAATCAACTGGTCTTTTTCAGTCCAAAGTTGATCGACCCACTGTTGGAATTGTTCGCGAAAGTCCAGATCGTCTTCATAGTTTCCAGCGAGCACCCATGCAGGAATATCAATTTTACGCAAATTGACCGCAATCCGTGAGACTTCCCCAAGCCAAAATTCACTATAGCCAGGCGCACCGTCAGGATAGACAATGGTCATATCCACCAAGGCATCAATGTCATTACCTAAAATACCTAAGGCTAAGGCCAAGCCACCCGCTTTCGGTTTAAGCAAATTTTGATAAGGCGATTGCTGCTGTGCATGTTTTTCTGGAGTAAAACGCGTGCCTTCCAAATAGTTTAATAGAGTGAATGGTTGGCTCAGCAGTTGTTCACAAGACTTGCGTGCCTCTTCCATATCGCGTGTTTTTAACGCAGGGTTTTTCGCAATTTGCTCTTTACTATGCCGCTTCATCATTGGGAAGCCTAGAATTTTAAAGGCTTGGCCAACAAATGGAATAAAAATAAGTTCCCACTTGGTAAAGAAGCGGGTGAGGGGCATACGGGTTAAACCAAAATATTGGTTAACCGTGGTGTCGACCCAACTTTGATGGTTGCAAGTCATCAGGTAACGACCCTGCATACTTAGCTCAAGATCATCATCGACAGAAATGTCCCATTTCGTGTTGGGTAGGACATGATCGATTAAATAATTGTTCACAGCCAGCCAGCTGTTGGTGATTTGAATATTGGTCTCATCCACTTTTTTTGATTTTTTAAACAGTTTGGTCAGGCCAAGCGCGAGCACTGGCGGGCCATGAAAAAAAGTACTGCCTGTAATGACTGAACCAACAGTTAGACCACGGGTGATTTTTTTTAATAAAGGTTGTTTTTGGTTTGGCGATGACATAAAAATAAACCCTAAAATATAATGCGTTTCGCAACTCGTTCTATTTTCTAAAGGTCAATATAGTACGGGATGATCAAATAGAAAAGCACCAAACATTAACTGTGTAGAAATTGTGACGAAGAAAGTCTTGAAAAAGAAATTTTTTATTACATATTGTAAATAAAGGCTTTATTATTAACAAAAAATCAATGGTCTAGATCATCGTTTTACGACAATATTCGTTCTATAAACAAAACACACAAAGAAGGAGGCATGCGATGCGTGCACTAGCAATTTCCGCAGTCGTTGGGGCAATGGTTCTTACAGGTTGTCAAAGCACTGGTAATAACATTGGTGGTGTAGAATACGATAAAGCTGCTTTAGGAACCTTAATTGGTGCTGCTGCGGGTTATGGTATTTCTAAAGGAAGTGCAAATACTAGCCGTCAAAACAACCGTGCTGCAGCGATTGGCGCAGTTGTCGGTGGTGCAACTGGTGTTTACCTTGACAACAAAGAGAAGAAACTTCGTCAACAAATGGCGGGTACTGGTGTAGAAGTTAACCGTAATCCAGATGGTTCTGTAGGTTTGGTTATGCCAGGTAACATCACTTTTGATACCAACAAATCAAACATCAAGCCGAACTTCTATTCAACTTTAAACAAAGTTGCGCAAACCTTAACTGAAGATAACAAGAGCGGTATTCTTGTAACAGGTTATACAGACAGTACAGGTAATGATTCAATCAACATTCCTCTGTCTCAAGCGCGTGCGCAATCTGTAGCAAGTTACTTGGCATCCCAAGGTGTTTCTACAACACGTATTAATGCACAAGGTCAAGGTTCAGCAAACCCAATCGCCTCTAACGCGACTGCTGAAGGCCGTGAGCAAAACCGTCGTGTAGAAATCAGCATCTACGCAATTCAATAATTTTTATTGAAGACTGAAAAACCACCTTCGGGTGGTTTTTTTATGACTGTTAAAATATGAATTTGCATTATGCATCTGTAGCGGAGATGACTATAATCGAGCTCGGAATGAAATAGAGGAAAGACTATGTCACTGGCAAGTCAATTAAACGACAAGCAACTTGAAGCCATGAAATACACTCAAGGACCCTTGTTAGTACTTGCAGGGGCTGGTTCAGGTAAAACTTCGGTGATTACCCGTAAGATTGCATACTTGGTGAAACACTGCGGCATTCCTGCTTATCGTATTACCGCGATGACGTTTACCAACAAAGCAGCACGTGAAATGAAAGAACGTGTCACCAAGCTGCTGTCACGTGAAGAGGCAAAAGGGCTTTCAGTCTCGACCTTTCACACCTTCGGTCTAAACATGCTGCGTTTAGAGCTGAAACACACGCCATTAAAAAATAATTTTTCTATTTTAGATGCAGACGACTGTAAGCGTATTTTGATGGACTTGATGCACCGTGACAATTTATCCGGTGCGGAAAGTAAAGAACTGATTGCCAAAGCCATGAAGATGATTTCAGATTGGAAAAACGATCTGATTCCACCTGAGCAAGCACACACCACCTGTGAAACTGCAGAAGATGTTCAATTTGCGCACTTGTATCAACTGTATGAGCGTAATTTACGTGCCTATAATGCGGTCGATTTTGATGACTTGATCGTGATGCCGACGCGTCTTTTACAAGAAAATGTAGAAGTTCGTGAGCGCTGGCAAAATCGTATTCGCTATTTATTGGTCGATGAGTATCAAGACACCAACACCGCACAGTATATTTTGGTGAAATTGCTGGTCGGGGTGATGGGACAGTTCACTGCGGTGGGTGATGATGACCAATCGATCTACGCATGGCGTGGTGCCAAGCCTGAAAACATGGCTTTGCTCAATGAAGATTTTCACAATTTAAAAGTAATTAAGCTCGAACAGAACTATCGTTCGACCAGTCGTATTTTAAAAGCGGCCAATACCGTGATTGGTAACAATCCGCATATTTTTGATAAAAAACTGTGGTCAGATAAAGGTCATGGTGAAGTAATTCGAGTGATTACGTGCCGCAATGATGACGATGAGTCAGAACGCGTAGTGAAAGACTTAATTACCCATAAACTGATGAATGGTAAAAATTGGAAGGATTACGCCATTTTGTATCGGGGTAACTTCCAAGCACGTGCATTGGAAACACAACTGCGTCAAATGCAGATTCCGTACAAATTATCAGGTGGTCAGTCGTTCTTCGGACGAGCTGAAATCAAAGACGTGATGAGCTATTTGCGCGTCATTATTAATCCTGAAGATGACAGTGCATTTTTACGGATCATCAATACACCTAAACGTGCCATTGGGCCTGTGACTTTAGAAAAGCTGGGGCTGTTTGCACAAGAAAATCATTTGTCTTTGCTCTCTGCCGCAGGTGATCAGCGTCTCACCATGGTGATTCCTAAAAAAGCCACCACGCAGTTGGCGGAGTTTGCAGACTTCATTACCACCTTTACCCGTGAGTTGCTTGAGGATGATGAACCTGTACCGATTATTCGCAAGATGATGGTTGAAGCGGGTTATATCGACTATGTCAAAGAGTCTGCGGCGACGCCTGCGCAAGAAAAAACCAAGCTTGATAATATTGAAGTGCTGTATAGCAGTATTCAAAGTTTGATTAACCGTGCTGAAGATGTTGATGAGAAAAATATTGAAAGTGTAATTCGTAAAATGGTGTTGCTGGATATGTTAGAGCAGCAGCAAGAAGAAGAAGACACTGACAAAGTAAACCTGCTCACGCTGCATGCATCTAAAGGTCTAGAGTTTCCATATGTCTATCTGATTGGTCTTGAGGAAGAGTTACTGCCGCATAAAAACTCGATTGCCGCAGATACAGTTGAGGAAGAGCGTCGCCTGATGTACGTGGGCATCACCCGTGCGCGTCAGGGTTTAACCATCACGCTTGCAGAACAACGTAAGGCAGGCGGTCAAATGAAGCAAATGACACCAAGTCGTTTCTTGGATGAGTTGCCGCAAGATGAGTTGGAATGGCTGGGGCGTAAAAAGAAACTGGCGGGCAATGTCGATCCGAAATTACAAGCGCAGCATTATTTAGACAATTTACGTGCGTTGATTAAGCGCTAAATATTTTTTTGTTTTAGAATTTTATTGTACTAGGAAAAAGAGAATGAAAGTTCAGGTTAAAGTGTTGGATTCACGTTTAGGCAATGAATGGCCAATGCCAACTTATGCGACAACGGGTTCAGCAGGCTTAGACCTTCGTGCATGTGTCGATGCTGCGACCGTCATTGAACCGGGACAAACTGTTTTGGTCAAAACGGGTTTATCTATTTATATTGAAGATCCACACTTTGCAGGTTTAATTTTACCGCGTTCAGGCCTAGGTCATAAGCACGGTATTGTTTTGGGTAACTTGGTGGGATTAATTGATTCGGACTATCAAGGTGAATTGATGGTTTCAGTTTGGAACCGTAGCCAAACAGCTTTCAGTTTAGAACCGGGTGAACGTCTTGCACAGTATGTACTTGTACCTGTGATGCAAGCACAGTTTGATATTGTAAATGAATTTGAAGCGACAGAACGTGGTGCAGGTGGTTTCGGACATACTGGTCAAAACTAATCTCTCAGTGATAAAGTAAAACAACAAAGCCTCTCCATAAAAGAGGCTTTGTTGTTTTAATGCTGAATGATCATTTTTAGTTCATAAAAAGTTACAACTCTTTTTTGAATCCTTAGTAAAATTAAATGCAGCGTTAAGCATAACAACAAGGACAGCTGAAAGAGCTGTTGATCTGAATAAATTAGAAGTTAGACCTATGGATTTTCAGCCAAAATTTCCTGCACATATTTTTCGTGCCTATGACATCCGTGGCAAATTGGATGTCATGAGTGCTGAGCTGATTCGTGCCATTGCACAAGCGCTCGCAACTCAATATTTAAAGACTGGGCAGACACGTTTAGCCATTGGTTATGATGCCAGACAAAGCAGTCCTGCTTTTGCAGAAATTATTTACAAAGAATGTCTTAAACAGGGCTTAGATGCGAAAATTATCGGATGCTGTGCTAGCCCTGTGTTGTATTACACGGCACGTCAGTTTGATGGCAACGGCATTATGGTGACAGCCAGCCACAATCCAAAGTCGGATAATGGGATCAAATGGATTATGCAGGGTGAGCCCCCTTTACCTGAGGCAATCCAGCAGGTGGCACGCGATGCAAATGAATATTTTGACAGCCATGCAGAGATGAACTGGCAAACGTTGCCACATCAGATTGTGCCTGAATATTGTCTGGCTTATCAGGGGGCATTGCTCAATGATATACAGCTCATGCCTCAACCTCGACCCTATAAAGTCGTGGTGGATGGTTTATACGGTTCAGCGGGACGTTGTGCCGTTTTGGTCTTAAAGAAACTCGGCTGTGAGGTGCATGCTTTACGCTGTGAGGCCAATGGTGAATTTCCTGAACATGCCCCCGATCCATCTCAAGCCAAACATCTAGATATGCTACGAAATGCCGTGCAACAGCAGCATGCTGATATCGGTATTGCCTTTGATGGTGACGGTGATCGTGTTGTATTGATTGATGAAAAGGGCGTAATCATTTCAGCAGATCGTTTATTGTCCTTGTTTGCGCACATGTGTTTGGCTGATCATCCAGCACATGAAGTGGTTTTTGATGTGAAATGTTCCACCATGGTCCGAAATACAGTATTGGCCCATCACGGTATTCCAAAAATGATTCGCACAGGCAGTTCTTTTTTGCGGAAATATTTGGCGCAATCTGAAGGGCATGCGGTTTTTGGCGGTGAATATGCAGGGCATTATGTGTTTAATGATGGTCGTGGTTTTGGTTATGACGATGGGTTATATGCCGCACTACGTGTGTTGGAATACTTAAGCTTGAAGCAATGCACTTTGTCGGAAGCACTGGCAGACTACCCAGAACGTGCCAGTACAGAGGATATTTATATTAGCACCCATCAGATTTCACCCGCGCTGGTTTTAGCGAATGTGGAAAAACAAAGTCAGCACTTTCAAGCAGAAATGAGTAAAATTGATGGCGTAAGACTTGATTTTGAGGATGGATTTGGCATTATTCGAGCATCGAATACAGGTGAGTATTTTACCGTACGTTTCGACGCGGACAGTGATCAGCGGCTCCATCAAATTCGCCATAACTTTGTGCACATGCTGACGGTAGATTATCCGCAGATTGCGCAAGACCTATTAGACGCCCATTAAGGAGAGGCACATGCCACATCAACATACTGGCCTCGACAAAGCACAAGTCTTGACTGAAGCTTTGCCGTACATTCAACGTTTTGCTGGAAAAACGCTAGTAGTGAAATATGGTGGCAATGCAATGACCGATCCTGAGCTTGAGAGCTCGTTTGCACGTGACATCGTTTTGTTAAAAACCGTCGGTTTAAATCCGATTGTGGTGCATGGTGGTGGTCCACAAGTGGACTCGTTTTTAAAGCAATTGGGGCGTGAGTCTGACCGTATTGATGGCATGCGAGTGACTGATCCAGCGACCATGGAAGTGGTTGAAATGGTGTTGGGCGGTAGTGTGAATAAATCTATCGTGAACTTGATTAATCAACATGGTGGTCGTGCCATTGGTTTAACGGGTAAAGATGGTAACTTACTGCGTGCACAAAAGTTACTGATGGAAAAAACTGCAGAAGATGGCACGGTACAAAAAATTGATCTTGGCCTAGTCGGTGAAGTGACCAGTGTTAAAACTGATGTATTGGAAATGTTTACCAGTGGTGATTTTATTCCTGTGATTGCACCCTTAGGTGTGGATGAAGAGGGTAACACCTACAACATCAACGCGGATTTGGTGGCTGGAAAAGTGGCTGAAGCTTTAGGTGCTGAAAAGCTGATTTTGTTGACCAATATTTCAGGTGTTTTAGATGAAAATAAAAACCTGCTCACGGGTCTAACCACCCAAGAAGTTGACCGTCTCATTGAAACGGGCGTGATTTACGGCGGGATGATTCCGAAAGTGGGTTGTGCTCTAGATGCGGTGAAAGGTGGTGTGGTAAGCGCGCATATTGTAGATGGTCGTGTGCCACATGCAACGTTGTTGGAGATTTTCACCGATCATGGTGTCGGTACATTAATTACCAATCGCAGTAATAAACACTAAATATTTTGAAAAGCCTCCTCGGAGGCTTTTTTTAGGCCGATGCATTTTATAAAAATGGTTTTATGCGTGAATGTGTGTGGGTTTATGAAGCATTGTGAATTGCAAGCCCGTCTGGACTCATGCACAATAAAACCATCATAAATAAATATGTTTAAATAAGATCAAGATTATGTGCCAACTGCTCGGAATGAACTGTGCAACACCGACTGATATTACCTTTTCATTTCGAGGCTTTTCACAGCGCGCGGGGATTACTTCAGACCACTGTGACGGTTTCGGGATTGCTTTTTTTGAGGATAAAGCCTGCCGTTTATTCGTTGACAATCAATCTGCAGTTGAGTCCCCGATTGCTGAATTAATTCGTAATTATCCAATCAAATCACGCAATGTGATTGCACATATCCGCAAAGCGACACAGGGAAAAATTAACTTAGAAAACTCACATCCATTTAGCCGTGAGTTATGGGGACGACAGTGGATTTTTGCGCATAATGGCGATTTGCATGACTTTGATCCTGTACTGTCAGGACGCTTTACCCCAGTTGGCAATACCGACAGTGAACGTGCATTTTGCTATTTACTGGACCAACTGGTGAATAAATTTGGCTATACTGAGCCAAGTCTAGATCAAGTTTTTGATTTATTAACCGATGTTTCTCCACGGATTGCGGAGCATGGCACGTTCAATTTTTGTTTATCGAATGGACAAGCCTTGTTTAGTTATGCCATTACCAAACTGCATTGGTTGGTGCGTGAGTACCCATTTAAACCTGCGCAGCTGATCGATATTGATGTTGAAGTTGATTTTAGCCAAGTCACTACTGCAGACGATCGCGTGGCCGTGATTACTACCGAACCGTTGACTCAAAATGAAGCGTGGACGGCATTTTCACCCGGTGAAATGATTTTATTTCAATATGGCAAAGCGATCCGCCACCAAATGACCCATGTGGAGCGTTTAATCCGAGAAGCCAAAGATCCGTCTTTAAAACGCGTTACTAAAGCAGATCAATATTAATTTATTTCAAAATGATTAGAATATAAAAGCATGTTGATAATAATATAAAACATGCTTTTATTTTGATACATACTTATAAAATAATAAAATCGATTAAATAATAACTTATTCTTTTGGTCGGATTTAAATTTATTTACCTATTTAAAATATATACTTAAGTTTAATTTTGTGAAAATAGTATAAAACCAACCAATTTGATTCACTTTTATTTTTAATTATAGTCGATATGATTAATTCATGTAATTAATCTATTAATTTTTATTGGGTGGTCGGAATGATAATGAAGTGGGTTCCAGAATATAATACTGGTATCGATGTGATTGACGATCAACACCGTCGTATTCTTGATTATATCAATGAAATTGATGCGATTGATGTCAATACTGACCGTGAACGCGTGAAACAGATTTTAGAAAATATTATTGATTACACACAGTCTCACTTCACTTTTGAAGAGTCTCTCCAAGAAGAAGCGGGTTATAAATATCGTGTACCGCACAAACGTGTACATGATTTATTTATAAAAAAAATTGAATCTTATCGTGACCGTTTTGAGCTGGGTCATTCAATCGAAGCTGAGCTGCATGAAGTGTTGTCGAAATGGCTAATTAATCATATCCATCACGATGATGCAGATTATGTCGGTGCCGTAAAAGAAAATATGATGGGCATTATCAAAGAAAAAGAAAAGAAAAAAGGGAAAAATTGGTTTGCTCGTTTCTTTTCATAAGTGAGCCAAACGAGGGATAAAAACAATAAATTTTAATTATATTTAGCGCAGCAAATCATCAGTTTTGATGGTTTGCTTTTTGTTTTTGATTTTCAGAAGCGAGCAAGGCAAAATAGCGCAAGACTTATTGAAGGAACGCATCATGCAAGACAATGCTCTGTCACGATGGTTATCGCCGCTGATGGCATTTTGTTTATCATTTATTATCATTGCCACACTTGCACCCTTGGTGGGAATTCAGGTTGAACGTCAGCTCGACTTTTGGTTACTTTGGTTAGTGACCATGGTGATCTTGGCTTTACCTGTGTGTTACTTAGAAATTGCCTTAGCCAAGCGTTCAAAAACCACGGCATTGAATGCTTTGTCGAGTTTAACGCGTGATGCCGATGCTTCACAGACGTGGCGTCTTGTAGGATGGCTTGCTGTCGTCTTTATTCCTTTTTTAGCGGGCGGCATGTTGTCTAATGCTGCGCAATTATTAAATCAATATGCACTGGCCGATATGACATCGTCCGTGATCTTTATTGCTTTGGCTGTGGTTGCCATCGCGTTGTCTTTTGCCCCACGTCTGCTGACCTTAGCGTTAACGGCGGTCGGTGTGCTGATTTCCTTAGTGCTTGCAAACCTCTCTGGTACAGGAATTGCTGAGTGGCAGGTGACACCGGTTGAATTTTCAGAATGGGGCAGTGCAACGGTATTGGCTTTGGTGGCAAGCGGTTTAGGACTCGGCCTGTACTGGCAGAACAGTTTAGCTCAAGTTCAACAGCAAGATGCTGCAACCAAGACTGTTTTACCGATTTGGATTGCACAAATTTTGGCGGTAGTTGCTTTTGCATTTTTTGCAGTCCAAGCGGCATTACCTGCGTATGCGATTGCTTTAACTGCGGTTGCAGCGGCAGCCGTGTTGTTACAGATGGCACGTGAGCAGTTGGCACAGCGCCAGTTAAATATTGTGATTCAGTGGCTCGTGCTGCTTGCTGCAACTTTGGTGTGGTTAATTCCAGCCACTGGCCCGATCTTTAACATCTTACTGATGCTGTGGGGCTTAGTGATTTGTTTGATTTATGCCATTTTTGCCGGTTGGATTATGAAAATTAGCCATTTACGTAAGTCGATGAACTTTAGTAATGAAGCTTTTTATAATATTTGGCGCATTGCCGTGCGTGTGGTATTACCTGTTTCTATCGTATTGGCCATTGTAGCCGTACTTGGAAAACTGATTTAATGCGCATGCTTCAACAAGTCTGGGTTGCTTATGCAACAGCAGACCAGCAGTTTCATATTAGTGTGCCGTTTTCTGAAGGAATGACGGCGCAGGATGCGATTCAACTGAGTGGTATAGGTTCGCAGGTTGAATTGCCTGAGCCTTTACAATTGGGCATCTTTGGTATCCGTTTGAAAGATCTTCAACAGGTTTTGCAAGTAGGGGATCGTGTTGAAATTTATCGTCCTTTGAGCATTAATCCTAAAGATATTCGAAGGATACGTGCACAAAATAATCCTGTGGGTCGCTTTGCAAAAGGCAATCGCTTAAAACAATCGAAATGATATGAAAAACCCCTCAGTTGAGGGGTTTCTTTTTTAGAATAAGGCTTTATAGTGGGGGCGCGTTTAGAATCGCTTCTTTCGATGCTGGTAAGCCCGGCTGAGATGCAGGAATGGTTTCTAAGCCTTCAATTTTTTGGACAATACCGTTTGGGTCGAAATAGACTTTCAGGTGTTGACCTTGTGCAGCAGGAATCTTGGCTTTTTTAGCATACGTTCCTGGGGTATAATTGTAGATGTAGTCCCAACGTAGCGGATTCATTGGATCTGAAACTGTCGGGCTGCCAAGCAAAAAGCGAACTTGTTGATGGCTCATGCCAACTTGTATTTTTGACGCTTGTGCTTGAGTTAAGGGCGTACCTTGAGGAATATCAACTTTATAAACGCCCAAGGTCGAACAGCCTGCGAGCAGTGAAGTGACGAATAACGCCAACATGATTTTTTGCATTTTGCTACACTATCCCAAATTAATTATGATGCAATTGAGCCACGGATAGATCATACTGCATCTACACTTTGTTGCATATTCTAACTTTAAATTTGTTGAGAGACCTTTTTACATGCCAATTTCAAATCAAGATCTACGCAAAGCTGGACTTAAAGTTACACTTCCACGAATTAAAATATTAGAACTACTAGAAAATTCAAAGCAACACCATTTAAGTGCGGAAGATATTTATAAGACTTTACTTGAACAAGGTGAAGATGTCGGTTTAGCAACTGTTTACCGCGTGTTAACGCAGTTTGAAGCAGCGGGCATTATTCAGCGCCATCACTTTGAAAATAACCATTCTGTTTTCGAAATCATGCAAGACGATCACCATGATCATATCGTTTGTCAAAACTGCAACAAAGTGGTTGAGTTTAGCAACGAAGTGATTGAGCATGAGCAGCATGAAGTTGCTGAAAAGCATGGCTTTACTTTAACAGGTCACTCACTCAACCTATACGGTTACTGTGATGCTGCAGAGTGCCAAGAAGCACTGCGTAAAAAGTAATAACTTAGACCTAAAAAAGGGCTTCATGAGAAGCCCTTTTTTATTGCTTAGAGAAATGCTTAAGCTTGGCCGTCAAACGTGATGTTTGCACTGGCATGCAATAGACGATCACCGCCTTCTTCAGACAACTTGATTTGTAAGCGTAAGTCGTTTGGAGAGTCGGCGTGTTTCAGCGCATCTTTATAGGTAATCTGCTTAGCTTTGTACAAATCGAATAAGGCTTGGTCAAAGGTTTGCATACCGAGTTCACGAGAACGCTTCATCAGGTCTTTAATTTCGTGGATTTCACCTTTACGGATCAAATCGGAAATTAACGGTGAGTTAATCAAAATCTCAATCGCAGCGCGACGTGAATTACCGTCAGGTGTTGGAATTAACTGCTGAGCAACCATTGCTTTAAGGTTTAAAGACAAGTCCATAAACAATTGGCTATGACGGTCTGCTTCAAAGAAGTGAATAATACGGTCGATGGCTTGGTTGGCGTTGTTGGCGTGCAGCGTTGCAAATACCAAGTGACCTGTTTCAGCAAAGGCAATCGCATAATCCATGGTTTCACGGGAACGAATCTCACCAATCAGGATCACATCGGGTGCCTGACGTAAGGTGTTTTTCAGCGCGATTTCAAAAGAGTCTGTATCAATGCCCACTTCACGCTGGGTAATGATACAGCCTGCATGCTCATGAATAAATTCAATTGGGTCTTCAATGGTAATGATATGACCTTTCGAGTTTTGGTTACGGTAACCAATGATCGAAGCCAAAGAGGTCGATTTACCTGTACCAGTTGCACCCACAAAGATAATGATGCCACGTTTGGTCATGGCTAACTCTTTGAGTACAGGCGGGAGTTTTAACTCATCCATGGTTGGAATTTGCGTCTCAATTCGGCGCAAAACCATACCTGGCATATCACGCTGTTGAAAGGCACTGACACGAAAACGTGCAGTTTTATCCCGATTCATAATCGCGAAGTTGCACTCACGTGTGTCCGCAAATTCTTTACGCTGCTTGTCACTCATAATCGAGTTGAGCAGTTGCCCCGCGACATCACCCGTCAGCTTACCCTTAGCCACAGGCACAATTTGACCGTTAATTTTCATGGAGGGCTCAACATCAGCGGTGATAAATAAATCCGACGCTTTTTGTTGAATCATATAATTGAGTAAGTCGTTAAAGTCCATATCTATACCCCAAATCCATTGTTTTCTTATAAGAAGGTTTCAGGTTGCTTGGCAGCTGTACGCGCGGTCTGCGGACTGATCACTCCTTTGGTGACCAAGTTTTTCAGACTTTGATCCAGTGTGGTCATACCGTAGTTTGCACCAGTCTGAATAGCAGAATACATCTGTGCCACTTTGTTTTCACGAATTAAGTTACGAATGGCAGGAATACCAATCATGATTTCATGCGCGGCAACACGGCCACCGCCATTTTTCTTGAGTAAGGTTTGAGAAATCACGGCTTGTAGCGATTCAGATAACATGGCACGAACCATGTCTTTTTCTTCAGCAGGGAATACGTCAATCACACGGTCAATGGTTTTTGCCGCAGAGGTGGTATGTAGTGTACCGAAGACCAAGTGACCCGTTTCAGCGGCAGTGAGCGCCAAACGAATGGTTTCAAGGTCACGCATCTCACCCACGAGGATAATATCGGGGTCTTCACGGAGTGCAGAACGCAGTGCTTCGTTAAAACCATGTGTATCACGGTGCACTTCACGTTGGTTGATCAAACATTTTTTTGACTGGTGTACAAATTCGATAGGGTCTTCAACTGTTAAGATGTGGTCATAGCGGTTATCGTTAATATAATCGATCATTGCCGCCAAAGTGGTAGATTTACCAGAACCGGTGGGTCCTGTCACCAAAACCAAACCACGTGGCAATTCACACAACTCTTTAAAGGTTTGTCCTAAACCTAAGTCTTCCATAGTCAGGACTTTAGACGGAATGGTACGGAATACTGCACCTGCACCGCGGTTTTGGTTGAATGCGTTCACACGAAAACGAGCAATACTTGGAACTTCAAAAGAAAAGTCCGTTTCTAATTTTTCTTCGAAATCACGACGTTGTTTGTCATTCATGATGTCATAGACCAGTTTATGCACTTCTTTGTGTTCTAAAGCTGGTAAATTGATACGACGAACTTCACCATCGACACGAATCATCGGTGGCATACCTGCAGATAAGTGTAAATCTGATGCCCCGTTCTTAGCCGAAAAGGCTAGTAATTCTGTGATATCCATTATTTCCCCGAGTTCATTTAAATGCTAATTATTTTGATAGAATAATAAGGCTTTCAATCAACTTAACCAACAGTTTGTTGAAAGGCAAAGCAAAAAAGATGACCGAAATGAGACCCTCGTCAATGAATATCTTGCAAAATTCACGTCAACACGTGTTATCCCAAATTCAACAGGCCTGCGAAATTTCAGGTCGTGACGTGGAGTCTGTAGAACTTTTGGCGGTTTCTAAAACACATCCGAGCGAAGTGTTACGAGACATGTACGCTTGTGGTCAACGCGCCTTTGGTGAGAACTACCTACAAGAGGCTTTGCAGAAGATAGAGGCGCTACAAGATTTAGAGATCGAATGGCATTTTATTGGGCATGTACAACGCAATAAAACCAAACATTTGGCTGAAAAATTTGCATGGGTGCATGGAGTTGATCGTTTAATTATTGCAGAGCGTTTATCGGCGCAGCGTCTGATAACACAACCACCATTAAATCTTTGTCTACAGGTCAATATCGATGGTCAAGACAGCAAAGATGGCTGCCAACCTGATGAGGTTGCTGAGTTGGTAAAAAGTATCAGTCAGTTGCCTCACATTAAGCTGCGTGGTTTGATGGTGATTCCTGCACAGAACAATACTCAAGCCTTTAAGGCCGCGAAAGTGTTATTTGACCAAGTGAAAGAGCTGCATGTACATCCTGAAGACTGGGATACCTTAAGCATGGGCATGTCAGGCGATATGGTCGATGCGATTGCAGCAGGGTCGACTATGGTTCGTGTTGGAACCGCCTTGTTCGGAGCGAGAGATTATTCACAGCATTAAGTCTAAATAGGGCTTCTTGTGCTTAAAGGCAGTGAGAAGCGCTTAACTTACAATTATATAAAACTAATAGGCTGCTGAAAAAATAGGCTTAATTTAAACTCATGAATTGAACCGTCTATAGATTAGACAGATGAACAATGATTGCCTGACAACGATAAAAATTGCATTTAGGATGAAGCCAAAATGAAAAAACTCTATTTATTTATCTCCCTGCTTTTGAGCTTATTTGTGGCAGCTTGTAGTAGTACAAATACCAAAATGAGTGAGATGAGTGCGGAATCTACGGTTCAGAATGCTCAGGTCGCTAAAAGTGAAAAATTAGGCACCAAGTGGGGCGATGAGATTAGTTCAAACGTCACGGAAGTCAATTTAAAACGCTTATCCAGTAGCCCAATTGCTGAATCACAAGTTCGCTATGCCAGCAAAAAATATGTGGGTAAGGCCGTGAACAGTCTGTCATTGGCCGCTGGAAAAATCAGTTTTTCGATTGTAGATGATGCACAGCGTCCACTGCCTTTATTTCGAGATGGTCAGCAGTATTATTTATCTGGCAAAGATGGACAAAGTTATCAACTCAAATACCAAAACCATAGCAATAGCACATTTGAAGTGGTTGCCAGTGTCGATGGTTTAGATGTTATTGATGGACGTGCAGCATCACGTAGCAATTCAGGTTATGTGCTTCGTCCACAGGGGGAGTTGATTATTGAAGGCTTCCGTAAGAGTGACTCTGCGGTGGCATCTTTTACCTTTAGTCGACCTGAAGATGCCTATGCTGCAAACTCAGATCATGGTTCCATCCAAAATACAGGTGTGATAGGTACCGTGATCTACCCGCTACAGTCTGTGGCGACTACAGACAAAGCCGCAGATGCATCTAAATATGTACCTTCACCAAAAGCATTCCCAGCGGATTAAAGCATTCGTTTGGATCTCACAGGGAGCATTTACATCAAGTAGGATGCTCCCTTTATTTCTAACCGAGAGGTGGTGTCTTAAAACAAATCAAACTTTGACTTTCAAAAATCTGAAATTATCCCACCACCTCAATGGTACTGGCACCTGCGCCCAAAGCTTTGACTTGGATTTGCACAGGAATACGCTCATGCATTTCTTGGATGTGTGAAATCAGCACCACCTTACGTCCTTGATTTTGCAGTTGATCGAGAGCATTCATGACCATGTGCAGGGACGATGCATCCAAAGTCCCAAAGCCTTCATCAATAAATAGAGATTCGATTTTCATTGAGCCTGAGGCCATATTGGCAATGGCAAGAGATAGGGCAAGGGCAGTCAGGAAAGACTCGCCCCCAGAAAGTGATGCAACGGAGCGGATCTCTCCATCCATATCATGATCAATAATAGCCAGACTCAGCGAATGCTCTAAACGCTTTAAGGTATAACGCTGTGAGAGTTGGTTGAGCTGTTGGTTGGCATGTTCCAGTAAAATATCGAGATTATATTGCTGCGCATAATCACGGAATTTTTTGCCAGTGGCATCTCCCATGAGGCCTGAAATTTTCCCCCAACGGTGTTCTTCCTGTTGTATGGCTTGAATCTGATCTGCAAATTGCTTTTGTTTTGCGACATTTTGCTGATGCAATTCGATCTGAACTTTATATTGATCTCGTTGTTCAGCTAAAGTTTGCATATTTTCAACAAGTGTAGTGAGCTTAGAAATTAATATTTCAAATGCAATTTCAGGTTGATGCTCAATGTGTTGTTTGAGTTGTTCCTGAACGGTTCTAATTCCTGCTTGTAGATCTGCATAAGTACGTTCAACTTTTAAAATATCTTGTTTTAATTGCTGTTCTTGCTCGTGAGAAATCGTACTTAGTTGTTCTAACATTGCATACGTAAAATCAGTATTTTGGTTTAACCAGTGCTGAATATGGGTAGTCGCTTGCTCAGCTTGTTTTTGCAGTTGTGAGTTATGAGCAAGACATTCTTTTAGTATATTGTTTGTAATTTCAAAGTCTTGTCGGATTTGATCAAAACTTTGACGTGCATTTTTAAATTGCTTTTGTAAATATTGTTGGTTTTTATCAAAATTGGTTAACCATTCATGTGGCTTTTCAACGGTATTTTGCGTTATTTCAAAAATAACTTGGATTGCAATATCGCTATTTTTTTTGCCTTCAATGGTTAAATTTTCAATATGCTTTGCAGCTGAATGAATTTTTTCCTGACCAAATTTAATTTGCTGTACACATTGTTGAAGTTGTTGAGTAGTTTGATCGAGTTGTTTGTTTAGATGATTGAGTTCTTTTAATGTGAGCTGACGTTGTTGCAAGCAGTTTGAAACGTGTTCTGCGGTATTTAATGTAGATTGTGTCCACATTTGTTTTTCTGTGGCATTCAACAAACTTACGATATGCTGAATATTTGATTCAGCTTGTTGAACATTTGATAAATGCTGTGTGGTTTGTTGAATCGATTGTACAAGTTCATGACGTAGCTTTTGAGCATTTCCATGTGAAGCTAAACTGTCTTCAAACTGTTTTTGAGTTCGTTGAATATTCTCTTTTTGAGTCTGAATGATCTGAGTTAACACATCATGATTTTTTGAAAAATCAAAAGTGATATGAAGCGTTATAAGTTGATGTTCAAGCTCAGACTGGAGCTGTAGTCTTTGAGCTGTGAGAGTAGCCAGTTGTTTTGCATTTGCATCTATCAATACTGTTTGCTGAGTGAGTGTTGTTTGTAACTTTTGCCAAGTTTCAAATGCCACTTTTTCAAACTCAAGTGCTTGATGCTCTTGCTGTTCTTGTAGTTTCAATAACTCATCAGAAAAAGTTTCTTTTTCAGCATATGGGTGATGTGTACTGCCACAAACTAAACAAGGTTCACCATCGACCAAATCAGCTCTCAGTTTTTCAATATTTTTAGTATTCAGTAAACGTTGTTGTTGCAAGATTTTTTGCAGTCGTTCACGTGCGTTTTTTTGTTCTTGGTAATTAGATTCGGCAGTTTTTAATTCAGTTTGAGTTTGTATAATTTGCTGATTTAGCGTATTTCCCCAGCTTGTTAATTTGTGATGTTCAGCATCAATCTGTTGAAAGTTGTGCCATTGATGTTGAATCACATTGAATTGATTTAATTTTTGTACAAGCTGATCACGCTCGATGCCCAAGGTTTTGATTTTTTGATTAAGTGAATCATCTTGACCGAATTGTATGGTTATGTCCTCAAGCTGTTTCTGTTTTGCCAAAAGTTGCTGATTGGCATGTTGCACATCACCATAATTTTTTTCAAATAGAGCGTAACTTTGAATAAAGCGTTGAATTTGGGAGATGTGTGCTGAAAGGGAATCATCCAAAGAACCAAAATGATTGGATGTTTTTAACTGCGCCGTATGTTGAGAAATACTGAGTTGTAATTGTTTAAGCTGATTTTGAACTAATTGTTCCTGATCAAGATGGGGAGTCTGTTGATTCTCTAACTCTTTTATATCACTTTGAGCTTTACGAAGTTGCTCACCCAATAGACGGCGGTCTGCAATTCGATCACGCACCAATTTAATTTTGTCTTGATGCTGAGTCTCAAATAATTGTAGTTGATTGTGCTCAGTATCTATTTTTTCAAAGGCAAGTTTTTCAGTATTGTATTTCTGCTCAACAGTATTGAAATCTTGCTGTGCTTTGAACAATTGAGGTTGTAATTTGCCAAGATCAGTATTGAAATTCTTATGTTGAATGACATATGGGTGAATAGAAGCAAAGCGCTCAAGTTGGTGTAATTGTGCTTTTTGCGGAGCGAGTGCCTCAATATATTGTTGTTGAAGTTTCAATTGTTGCTGACGACCTTGAATATCAGCTTCTAGTTTTTGTTTTTGCTCAAACCATTGTTGTTGTTTTTCTAGTTGCGACTTTTGAGCTTCAAGCTGTTTATAATCCCTGTCGCACTGCTGGAACTGTGTCGATAATGCTGTGACTTGTTCATCGGTTAACAGTTCAATATGACCCAGCACATTTTCCAGTTCTTTGCGCTGCGTGGCGACGGATTTGGTTTTTTCATACGCCAGTTGACCAATTTTCCCAAAAATAGCGGAATTGGTCAGATATTCCAGCAACTCACCGCGTTCATTGTCCCGTGCTTTTAAAAAAACGGTGACCTCAGATTGGGCCAATAAAACGGCACGAGTAAATTGTTCAAAACTGAGCTGTGTGATGCGTTTGATATTTTCATCGACGGCTTTGGCTTTATCAGCAACCACAACACCATCGGTGACACATTTTAAAGAACGCTGCACACTTTGCAGTTTGCCGTCTGCTTTTTCCCGCGAACGTTTTAATTCCCAACGTGCGATATAGCGCTTTTGGTCTTGTGCAATAAAGCAAAGCTCTGCATAACCATGTGCAGTGCCACGACGCAGAACGGTCAATGGGGAGTTGGTGAGCAGCTCTGAGCCATCGACATCTTGAAGTTTCCCATCACTGTCTTTTAACCGTGGAATACGGTTAAATAGGGCCAAACACATGGCATCTAAAATGGTGGATTTACCTGCGCCTGTTTTCCCTACAATGGCAATCAGACCTGCACTGGCTAAGGGATCACTTTCAAAATCAATCAGATGTTCCCCAGAAAGTGAAGCAAGGTTCTTAATTCGAATTGATAAAATATTCATACTAAACCTTTAAGCCTCGTGTTCATCTGCAAGGGATTGTTCTGCTTCATGCATTAAGCTCATGAAATCGTTTAACACTTCTGCATCATTGTGATAACCCTGTTTTTCCCAAATTTGCTGAAACAGTTTTTCTGGTGTAGGCGGTTCTAAACTTACTTTAGCAGGTGCATTGCGGTCTTGCTCAGTCGCTAAATATTGACGTGAAATACGGACTAAACGATAACGGTCTTTGGGGAGAGCCTCTTCGAATTGTTGTCTTAAATTGGGCTGCGGTGGAACAGTAGTATGGTATTCAATATCGACATATTCACGTTGATCAATCTCTGGGATGATGCCTTGAGGCAATGCTTGCAGCTTTTCCAGTACTTCATTTAATTCACCGCGTATTTTATGCAGTTGAATGCTTCGTGGTATCGCTAAAACATTCAACTGAAAACGGGAGGAATCGTTTTGTGTGGGATCAAGTGTCACTTCAACCACTTGATGCTTATAGTTAATTTCACTAAAAGATAGTGGAATTGGGGAGCCACTATAGCGAATATGCTCTTCACCGACTTTTTGCGGTTTATGCAAATGCCCGAGTGCCACATAGTCAATGATTTCATCAAATAATGTCGTGGAGAGTGCTTCTTCATTCCCAATTACAATAGGACGCTCAGAGTCAGAGGTTTCGCCGCCTTGCATATGTGCATGAGACATTAAAATCAGGGCTTGATCCGTTGTTTTTCGAGCTTTAGCCTCGGCGATCAATTGTTGATGCAAATAGGCAATCGCGTTTTGGCTATTGGTGGTGTGTTCATTAAAGCCTGTAATTTCAGCAGGACGTAAAAAGGGCAGGCTCAGACACCATGCCACAGTATTTTGTTGCTCATCTAAAATTGGCACCAATAAGTGCTCAAGATCGATCTGCTGTTGACTATTTTTATGAATTACTCCCACCGCTTTGGCATTGTATTTGGCCAATAACGGTTCAACTTGTTCAATGCGGTAGCCTGAGTCATGGTTGCCTGCAATCATCAGGGTTTGCATATGCGGTGCACGTGCATGCGCATCTGCTAAGAACTGATAGAGTTGCTTTTGTGCGGACGATGCAGGGTTGATGACATCGAAAATGTCTCCTGCAATCAAAAGCGCATTTGGCTGTCTTGCACTGATTTGTTCCAGTAACCATGCTAAAAACTGTTCATGTTCATACTGACGGGAATGGTTATAAAAAAACTGTCCCAAATGCCAATCAGATGTATGAAAAAAACGAACAGCCATAGATCCCCCAAGCTCAAAGCGCAATAGAGCTATAAGCTAACATAAATCAAAATTATTCGATGGATAATTGTCGCTACGGCGACAACCTCTGACCTGCAGTTGAGTGCCTATTGTTAAGTTAAACTCTACAGAGAAATCAGTGAGTGTTTATGTGAAAAAGAAAGTGATGGGTTTATTTGATTAACACTATAGTAAATAGATAAATTATGATTAAAAAATGTTCTTTTAATAGGGTATTATGTAATTCTATGAAATTGTATATCGTGTCATAGTCATAAAGGAAATGTGCAGCTCGTTCACGGATTCAATTTTGAGACTTTATAAGAATGATTTATGCAGAATGTCTAAAAAATAAGTCATGTATTGAGTAGGACAGGGTATAAGGAGAACGTAACTATGTCTGATTCTATTTTCAATTCGCCCCGTATTGTCAATGATCTGGTGTATAAGACGCTGATTGAATCAACACTTGCTATTCCTTGGAGTATTGATTGGGAAACCAAAACGTTTAGTTATATTGGCCCACAAATTGAAAAAGTGTTGGGTTGGAAGCAAGACTCGTGGAGAACAGTCGAAGATTGGGCGATGCGAATGCATGAAAATGATCGTGCATGGGTGGTTGATTTTTGTGTGGCGCAGTCGATTTCGGGGGTTGATCATGAAGCAGACTATCGCGCACTGACCATCAATGGAGAATATATTTGGATTCGCGATGTGGTGCATGTAGTGCGAAAACCAGACGGGGAAGTCGATAGTTTGGTTGGATTTATGTTCGATATTTCGGAGCGTAAAAAACAGGAACAAGAATTAGAAACACTGAAAAAGCAACTGGAAGAATATTCTTATCAAGACGGTCTAACGGGGATTGCCAACCGCCGCTTCTTTGAAGATAGCTACCAACGTGAATGGCTCAATGCGCAACGTGAACAGCAACCACTGACCATCATGTTATTAGACATCGATTATTTTAAACAATACAACGACTATAATGGCCATATTCTCGGTGATGCTTGTCTGAAACAGATTGCACAAATACTGAAAAAAAGTGTCTCACGTCCACGTGATTTGGTGGCGCGTTTTGGCGGGGAAGAGTTTGTTTTGATATTACCCGATACCTCACAAGCGTCTGCAATTGAAGTGGTGGAGCGTATTTTACAGAGTATTCGAACCGCTGATATTTGCCATAGCTCATCGCCATTGGATCAGCGTTTATCGGTCAGTTTAGGGGTGAAAACCATTATCCCAACCCAGAAAAATGACAAAATGGCCTTTTTAAAAGAGGTCGATCAGAATCTGTATTTGGCCAAAGAGCAGGGACGTAATGGTTATGTCATTCAGGATGCAGAAGACGTCCAGCACTTAAACTCATATTAACTTTTAAGGGCTTCTTCATCTATTGAGGTGGGGGAGCACTGAAAAATCAGTCCTCAAAAAAATAAAGACCGACGATTCGAGTGATGATGAAATCGTCGGTCAAAGAAAACTGCTTCACGCTTAAATGTCGGCTGCTGACAACATTTAAATTTGGAGCCAATCTTATTGCTCTAGGAAAGGTCACCGTACGTATTGTGGATGCCGGTACAATGTTGACGGTTGCTGCGACCTTGTACCCTATTTAACGCACATCAACTTCGATTGGTTGACATAAAAATGAAAAAAAACTGAATTTTTTTTATAATGATTTTTTGGCTGGGTTTAAAGTAGCGCTATGATTTCGCTAACACGATATTTTCTCTGGTTTTTTTTCATATGTTTTGTCTTTAGTTGTGTCTGTGGTGTACTCGCTGCTCTACTTCCGACAGGGATGGGAGCGGTATTAACGGCTGTACCTTATTTGGTGGCCATGATTTGGGTTTTACTTAAATTTATTAAGCAGCAGCGCCGTGCGCCAACCCAAGCAGAGCGGAAGAAATTCGCTTTAGGTTTTAGTCTGATTTTTTGGAGCTATAACTTTGCCTTTTTCATGTTAGGTTTATTTATCTTTGCGCAGGGAGATGCCGAAGTTTGGCAAAACTTTATGCTCTACGTTCAACAACCTCAATTTATCAGTATGGTGGTGATTTTGATTTTATTGATCGCGATTCCGCTGTATGTGCTGACTTACTGGTTTTATGGCAAACAAGCAGAGCGTATGGCAGCAAAAATGATCGATTAATCGTAAAGCTTTCTTCTAAATGCTATAGTTTGAGCAAAAGCATCATTTGAGATCACGCTATGCAAAAAGAACGTGTATTGGTGACAGGAGCAAGTGGTTTTATTGGTTCAAACTTGCTCGATTATTTATTAGAAAAAGATTATGAAGTGATCGGCTTAAGCCGACAGAAAAATTTGCCTAAAATTCACCCACATTTGACTTGGATTCGAGCTTTAGAAGAACTCAAGCATGATCGCATTGATTATGTGGTGAATTTGGCAGGGGAAAGTATTGCTCAGGGGCGTTGGGCAGATGCCCGCAAACAAAAGCTGATTGCCAGTCGTGTTGAAACCACGACAATGCTCTATCAATATCTCGCTAAAAGAAAGATTCAACCGAAATGTATTATTTCGGGTTCGGCAGTGGGCTATTACGGTATTGATTCAACTGAACAATGGACAGAGTGTTGTAATGAGCAGTCAGCTCCGCAGTCTATTTTTATGTCAGAGTTGTGTCAAAAATGGGAACAATCTGCACGGCAAGACACTTCGCAAAATACCAAAATTATTCGTTTAGGCGTGGTCTTTGGACGTGGGGCCGGCATTTTGCCGCAAATGTTGTTTCCGATCAAAATGAACTTATGTGGACGTATTGGTTCGGGGCGACAACCTGTGGTGTGGGTGCATATTCAAGACGTGCTGCGAGCGATTGAGTTTCTAATGTTGCATGAAACCACTGCACAAGTCTTTAATGTCGTCAGTCCAGAAAAAGTCACCCAGTCAGCATTTGCACAAACCGCAGCGCAAATTCTGAAACGTAGACCTGTACTTTCTTTACCTGCTTTTGTGCTGAAGTTACTTTTAGGTGAGCAGTCTCAACTGGTGCTGAATGGTCAATTTGTTCGCCCCGAAGCATTGAAAGCACAGGGGTTTGAGTTTAAATATCCCACTTTAAAAGAAGCCTTGATCCACATTATTCAACCGCAAAATTTACCCAAATAGCGTTTGATCAAGCAAAGCTTACTAAACGCTCAGGGCTATAGGCACTGGCGTCAACCGTTAAGCTTTGGCTCAACATCAATTCGCGTAGCAGTCGTGCAGATGCAGGCCCCATACATAGACCATTTCTATAGTGACCGAAGTTTGCCCAGAGATTGGCTATTTCAGGGAATGCTCCAATATAAGGAACACCCGTGGGTGAACTTGGGCGTAGACCCGCCCAATGTTTCACAATCGGAAAATCAGCCAGCTCAGGCACCATGTCCAAACATGCTTTATAAATATTTTGCTGGGTTTGTAAAGAAGGGCGTTGGTCAAAACCGACATCCGCCATGCTTGAACCGCAAACGATATGACCATCCAAACGTGGAATCAGATACATAACCTGATTCATACACATAGTTGGTAGCCAGTTTTCAGGGGTTTTAAACAGCAGCATTTGTCCTTGTACGGGGTTCACTGGAATGCTGCACTGGAGTTGTTCGGACCAATGCTGTGACCATGCGCCTGTTGCAATCACCACATGATCCGCTGAATAGCTCTGACCATCGGCAGTTTTTATCCCTTGAACTTGCTGATTGACCATGTCAAAGGTATGTACCCACGCTTGCTCATGAAAGGTGACTTGTGGCTGCCGTTTGAGATATTCCACAATCGACTTGAGCAGTCGAGGATTACGGACATTGGCTAACTGTGGAAAATGGATGGCTTGTTGAAAGTGCGAAGAAATGCGCGGATTGACCTGTTCCAGTTGTTCGCGTTGCAAAAGTTCACAATGCTGCATCGGTTCTTGGTGTTGATCTTTATAATTTAGGCCAATGTCAAAATCAGCTTCATCAAAAATCAGCATACCTGTTTCGTGGATTTCAAAATCTATCCCCGAAACCGGACTAATTTTTTCATTCCATGCTTGATATATGCTTTGGCCATATTTGGCGAGGTCATTGACACTTTGTGGATAGCGCCATGGGTACATCGGGGAGAGAATCCCTCCACCTGCCCATGAAGCCGCTTGTCCCGCTTGCTGTTGGTCAAAAATCTCAACCGAACAACCGTGTTCAATCAGCTCAAGCGCTGTCAGTAAACCACTGATTCCTGCGCCAATGATGGCAATATGCATTGAAATTCAATCCTTTTAAACGCGCTGTTATTTCATGTCTTTTAGTTTCAGTGCCGCTTCTTCTGCAAAATAGGTCCAGATGCCATCTGCACCCGCGCGGCGGCAGCTCATCAGTGATTCAATAATCACGCTGTCCGATAACCAGCCGTTTTGGATGGCCGCTGCGAGCATGGCATATTCGCCACTGACTTGGTAAACGAAAGTTGGCACGCCGAAGTTGTCTTTGACTTCGCGGACAATGTCCAAATACGGCATACCCGGTTTCACAATCACCATGTCAGCCCCTTCTTGAATATCAAGGGCAATTTCATGTAATGCTTCTGCGCGGTTGCCGACATCCATTTGATAGTTGTATTTGTTGCCACCTTTAAGGTTGCTGGATGAACCGACCGCATCACGGAAAGGGCCATAGAAGCTCGACGCGTATTTTGCTGAATAGGCCATGATTGAGGTGTAGATATGACCATTGGCTTCAAAGGCTTGACGAATCGCACCGATACGACCATCCATCATGTCACTTGGCGCAAAGACATCTGCTCCAGCTTCAGCGTGGCTTAACCCTTGTTTGATCAGGGCTTCAACGGTTTCGTCATTGAGTACATAACCTGTTTCATCAATGATGCCGTCTTGACCATGCGTAGTATACGGGTCAAGTGCTCCATCGGTAATCAGCACCATTTCAGGTAATTCTTTTTTGAGCAGACGTAGCGTGTTTTGAACCACACCATCTTCACGCCATGCTGCTTCGGCACTTAAGCTTTTATCTTCTTGGGGAGTAACTGGAAATAGCGCCAGTTTCGATACGCCAAGTTCAAGTAAACGTTCTGCTTTTTTTAAGAGTAAGTCCGCAGATAGGCGTTGCACCTTCGGCATACTGGGAATGTCTTGCGTTTGGTTTTGTCCCGGCAGTACAAATACTGGATAGATAAGATGATCTGTCGTTAAATGGGTCTCGCGAACCATAGAGCGCAGATGTTCATTTTTACGAATACGGCGCATGCGAGTAGCGGGGAAGGCGGGACGGTTGAACGTATAGGTCATACAAATCTCGATAATCGGTATTAAACTAGGTCAGTATTGTAGACCTATCTTATGGCTTTGGGCACATATTGACGGGTTTTTATTGTTTTAAGAGTGAAGCAGATTGTTATGAGTAGTGGTGAAAAAAGCTGGACGGGCAGCATACACTTAGGAGCAAAAGTGGATATAGATGTGGTTTTTGAGCAGTTGGTTAAGGCTTTTAATGCGTCGCCATTTTTTAAGCACAACACCATGACTATGCGAGTCGTTGACGGGCAAATTGAAGCCTATATCGATATGCAAGATTACTTAATTGGCAATGTTGCGTTCCAGATTCTACACGGGGGCGTGGCTGCAACGGTTTTGGACAGTATTGGTGGTATTGTAGCGATGGGGGAGCTGTATAAAAAAGCGGAACCTGACACGATTGCGGACACCATTAAAAAAGTATCCCGTTTAGCTACAGTCGATATGCGAGTTGATTATCTTGCGCCGGGACGTGGAAAATACTTTATTGCCCGTGCTGAAACCCTAAGATTGGGGCGTAAAGGCTGCACGATGCGCATGACCATGGTCAATGATGAAGGCAAATCGATTGCAACAGCGATTGCTTCTTATGCTTATTAGTTTTAAATTAATTAAGTAGTTAATATTCAAGTGAAATCTACAGCATCTAATAGGAAGTTGGATGCTGAAAACTAAAATAGACTGAGCAGTTACAATTTATTTTCTCAAAATGTGATTATTTGCTCTTAGAATGCATCAAATTTTATTGTGACTTTCTCATCGACACCAATGCAGACAATACTTGTCTGATGTCCCTTTCGCAGGGATGATGCCGGCTGACCAAGTCTGTTAGATTTAGGAAAAATCAATGACAGATGCCTCAAATACACTGCCAGATACTGATCCAGCCGATCAAATCAATGATCAAGCACTGAAAGCTAAACGTAAGAAAAGCTTAGGTTTCGTGGCTGTGATCCTGATCATTGCTGCCATTTTATTCTTGATTTGGAAACTGTTCTTTAACCATTCGGTTTCAACTGATAATGCTTATGTGGGCGCGGAAACGGCCTCGATTACCTCTATGGTGACAGGCCAAGTTGAAAAAGTTTTGGTCAGTGACACGCAAACTGTAAAAAAAGGTGATGTGCTGGTTTTGGTCGATCATCGTGATGCTGAAATTGCTGTAGCGCAAGCTCAGGCCGAATTACTTAAAGCACAGCGCCAGTATAAACAAAGTGCGGCCAACAGCAGCTCTCTAAACTCGCAAGTCTTTGTGAGTGATGATGCTATTCACAGTGCTGAAGCACAAGTGGCTAAAGCCAAAGCAGAGTTAGATAAAGCGCAAGATGACTTGAATCGTCGTCAGCAGTTGAGTGCGACAGGCGCGATTTCTAAAGAAGAATTAAGCACGGCACAAGCTGCTTTAAATAATGCACAAGCGGGCTATAACTTGGCGCAAGCGGGTTGGGCGCAGGCTAAATCCAGTCAGAAAGCTGCGCAAAGCAATTTGGCTGCAAATGAAGCTTTAATTCAAGGCAGCAATGAAAATTCGACTCCCGATGTTTTGGTTGCTCAAGCAAAACTGAAACAAGCTTTACTTGATTTAGAACGTACTGAAATTAAAGCACCATTTGATGGGGTGGTGACGAGCCGAAAAATTCAAGTTGGACAGCGTGTGGCACCGGGTTCTGTGCTCATGGTGGTGGTGCCAATTTCACAGTTATATGTGGACGCGAACTTTAAAGAAAGCCAGCTGGAAAATGTACGTCCAGGTCAAAAAGCGGTTTTAACCTCAGATTTGTATGGCGACTCGGTTGAGTTCCATGGCACGGTCTTGGGCTTCTCTGGTGGAACAGGTTCTGCCTTCGCGCTGATTCCTGCACAAAATGCCACAGGCAACTGGATTAAAGTGGTACAGCGTTTGCCTGTACGTATTCAACTCGACCCGAAAGAGTTGGCTGAACATCCTTTACGTGTTGGCTTGTCGATGGAAGCTCAAATCGATTTGAAATCGAAGTAGTTGCGCATGAATAGCTACGTTCCCTATGGTGACTTAAAGGGTGGTCGCCTGATGCTGGCGGCTTTCGTCCTTGCTTTGGCCAACTTTATGGTCGTGCTGGACATGACCATTGCCAATGTTTCTGTGCCTCATATTACGGGAAGCCTTGCAGTATCGAGTTCACAAGGAACATGGGTGATTACCTCTTATGCCGTGGCTGAAGCGATTTGTGTTCCCTTAACAGGCTGGCTCGCAGGTCGTTTTGGTGGAGTGAGGGTTTTTACCTTAAGTCTGATTGGCTTCACCATATTTTCGGTACTGTGTGGTTTATCGACCAGTTTAGAAATGCTGGTTTTCTGCCGAATTGGTCAAGGTTTATTTGGTGGCCCGATCATGCCGCTCAGTCAGATGTTACTGATGCGGATTTTCCCTCCAGAAAAGCAATCCCAAGCCATGGGCATGTGGGCAATGACGACGGTGGTTGGCCCGATTCTTGGTCCGATTTTAGGAGGAACCATCAGTGACAACAT
This sequence comes from Acinetobacter johnsonii ANC 3681, assembly GCF_000368805.1. Taxonomy (NCBI): domain Bacteria; kingdom Pseudomonadati; phylum Pseudomonadota; class Gammaproteobacteria; order Moraxellales; family Moraxellaceae; genus Acinetobacter; species Acinetobacter johnsonii. The sequence goes on from NZ_KB849708.1 coordinate 95,143, forward strand.
GTCTTGGCATTGGATTTTCTTTATTAATATTCCTGTTGGGATCGCGTGTGCTTTTGCTGCGATGCGTTTGCTTAAACCTGCGGAAACCGCCACGGCCAAACTCAAAATTGATCGCGGTGGATTGATCCTCCTGATTTTATGGATTGGAGCATTACAGCTCATGCTCGATCTGGGGCATGAACGCGATTGGTTTAATAGCCCAGCGATCGTGGTACTGGCTTTAACGGCTGTGATTGGCTTGGTGATTTTTACCATTTGGGAGCTGACCGAACGGCATCCAGTGGTGAATATCCAAATCTTTAGATACCGTAGTTTCACGATTTCTGTCTTGGCACTGGCCTTTGGCTTTGGCGCATTTTTTGGCAGTATTGTGCTGATTCCGCAGTGGTTACAGATCAATTTGGGCTATACCGCAACTTGGGCCGGTTATTTAACCGCAACCATGGGTTTTGGTAGTTTAGCTATGTCACCCATTGTGGCGAAATTGGCAACCAAATATGACCAACGTGCACTGGCCAGTTTTGGTTTGAGCATCTTGGGCGGGGTGACCTTGATGCGCTCGTTCTGGACCACAGATGCAGACTTTTTTGCATTGGCATTGCCGCAAATCTTGCAAGGCTTTGCTGTACCATTTTTCTTTATCCCATTATCAAATATGGCACTGTCATCGGTATTGCCGCATGAAATGGCATCTGCCGCAGGTTTAATGAACTTCTTAAGAACCATGGCAGGTGCGATAGGTGCCTCTATTGCTGTCACTATTTGGGACGACCATACCAAAGTTGCACGTAGCGAAATGGTCGGTAGTTTGCATACAGATCAAACTCAGTCGGTGTTGATGCAGCAGGGAATGAGCGCGGAAGGTGCATTAGGTTATATTTCTAGTTTGGTGGATAAAGAAGCGTTGACTCTATCGGCAAACTATATTTTCCTAATCTTGGCCTTGGTGTTCCTATTTGCAGCATCTATTATTTGGCTCTGTCCTAAACCTAAAATAGGGGCAGGCGGTGGCGGGCATGCGCATTAAGGTAATAAAAAACCGCTTTCTTGAAGCGGTTTTTTATTATGCATGTTATGCAGTTTTATGATGTTTTTGTTATCTCAAAACAATAGCGTTAAATAATCAAAGTTCTGACTTTGCACGCTTTAAGGCAGATTGCCATTGTTGCAAATGAAACTCACGTTGATCTGGACTCATTTTCGGTTCAAAAGCACGTTCAAGCTGCCAAGACTGTGCAATTTCATCCAAACTTGAAAATACGCCAGACCTTAAGCCTGCCATAGCAGCCGCGCCCCATGCGGTCGACTCCTGCATCTTAGGGCGTAGTACAGGCACATTTAAAATATCGGCTTGAAACTGCATGAGCATGTCATTTTGACTGGCGCCACCATCGACACGGAGCTCTTTCAGCGGCTGCTGGATATCGGCTTGCATGGCGGTCAGTACATCCGAGACTTGAAAGGCAATGGATTCTAAGGCTGCACGAGCAATATGGGCCTTATTGGTGCCGCGTGACATTCCACATAAGAGGGCACGCGCTTCACTGTCCCAATGTGGCGCACCAAGTCCAGTAAATGCAGGAACAAGCATAACGCCATCGGTATCTTTAACTGTACAAGCTAATTTTTCAACATCGCTACTTTTTTGAATAATGCCTAAATTATCCCGTAGCCACTGAACAATCGCACCTGCCATAAATACACTGCCTTCTAGGGCATAAGTGGTTTGATTTTGCGTTTTCCAACCCAGTGTCGAAAGCAGTTTGTTGTTACTGTATTGAACGGTCTCGCCTGTATTGAACAGCATAAAACAACCTGTGCCATAGGTGTTTTTTGCAGTCCCAATGTCAAAACAGGACTGTCCAAACAGTGCAGACTGCTGGTCGCCTAATATGCCTGTGATCGGAATATTGGCACCGAGCAAGCCTGCCGCGGTATCTGCGACGTAGGTATCTGAGTTGATGATTTTCGGTAGTAATGCAGACGGAATATTAAATAAATCTAATAGCTCTTCATCCCACTGCTGGGTACTTAAGTTCATGAGCATGGTGCGAGAGGCATTGCTGACTTCCATGACATGTTGAGCACCTTGGGTAAGATTCCAAATCAGCCAACTATCAATCGTGCCAAAGGCCACATGCCCCTGTTCAGCCAGTCTGCGTAGACCATTGACATGCTCAAGTAACCAGACCAATTTTCCTGCACTAAAGTAAGGGTCAATTCGGAGTCCAGTTTTGGATTGAATCTTATCTTTTAAGTTTTGCTGTAGGAGCTGATTGCACCATTCAAATGCGCGACGGTCTTGCCAGATAATGGCTGGTGCAAGCGGCTGTCCTGTACGTTTATCCCATACGACAGTCGTTTCTCTTTGGTTAGTAAGACCAATGGCTTTGATGTCTTTGGCTAAAATACGAGCAGAGGCCAGAGCCTGCTGTACAACAGCAATTTGTGAGCTCCAAATCTCTTGGGCATCTTGTTCTACCCAGCCTGATTGGGGGGTATGTATACGTGTTTCGCGTTGCGCCGTTGCCTGAACTTGACCTTGTTCATTGAAAATAATGGCACGACTCGAAGTGGTTCCTTGGTCGAGTGCAAGTAAGTAGCTCATAAATTATTTTATTGTTGGACTTGAAAACCAAAATATTAGCGCAATTATGTAATTAAGCGCATCAATATGTGTGTTTGTTTAGAAAATAGATCGTATTTTCTAGCAACTATGCTATGATTGTCGCTACTTTGGGGGTGTTTCTGGCTTCGACGCTGGTGATGAAACTCATAGATGCATGTCGAGAGCGCATTTTCTCTCGTAAATCAAATTTGCATTTTTTAGTCGCAAACGACGAATCATACGCTCTAGCTGCCTAAGGGCAGCTTGTCCGCCTCTCCGAATACTTGTGGTTAGAGAGTCCGACTGAAGCGCACGCACACAAGTCCGTATAAAACCAAGCCTCGGGGTTTTGTACTAAATTAAGAGGATCGCGATTTGTACCCTGTTCGTCGGGTCACAAAGAGTTAAAACAGTAGACGATATCTAAGCATGTAGTATTCTCGAGCGTAGTGCTGGCGGACGCGGGTTCAACTCCCGCCACCTCCACCAAAATTCCCGATTAAAGATGATCGCTAATGATCAGATTTAATCAAAAAAGTGAATAAAAGCCTTGGTTTAGAAATAAATCAGGGCTTTTTTTCTGCCTGTTGTTTATCAGCGTCTGTTATTGTAAGTCATTGATAATTGCTTTCTATCAAATATACTTGTGACACAATAGTGACACGCGTGTAACAATAAGAATGCTTACAGACATCCAAGTTAAAAGTCTTAAACCAAAAGAAAAGCGATATTCAATAGCAGATGGGGAAGGGCTTTCTATTGAGGTTTTTCCTACTGGGAAAAAGAAATGGGTACTTTCATATCGAATTGAAGGAAAGCAGACCAGAAAACAACTGGGTGAATATCCCGAAGTAGGCTGTAAAGACATAAGAAAAATTGCAAGGGACTTTAAGGCCGAGGTTTCAGGTAAATCAAAGGTCTCTCATCATTTAAAACAAGTGTGTGATGAATGGTTTGAATTAATGAGTCCGCAGTGGTCTAGTGAAAAATATATCAGCACGGTTAAATACCGTTTGGACTACATCACTGAAGATTTTTTAGAGTTGCCTTTAGATGAAATCACTCGCTTTCAGGTTTCATCCAAAGTAAAAGAAATTGTGGCCAAAGGAACACTCGAAACAGCCACACGTTGTCTACGTTTACTCAATGCAGTTTTTAACTTTGCGATCGCATCAGGATATACAGAAAAGAACCCATGTATTTTAGTCGGTGAGCTTATTCCTGAGCATGAGGTTCAAAGTTATCCGTGCTTACCTGCGAGTGAAATGCCTGAGTTTTTTAGACGTTTAGAGCAATGTAATGCGTTTCCAATTACTAAAGTTGTTCTAAAACTGGCCTGTTTTACTGGTACTCGAATCAGCGAGCTTTTAAAAGCGAGATGGGATTCAGGTGAAATTGATTTTGAAAATAAAGTGTGGCTAATTCCAGCATTTCGTATGAAACGACGAAAGGAATTAATGGTTCCTTTATCACCTCAAGTCTATGATCTATTTATGGCTTTATTTCACACCCGGAGTGATGACGGCTTTATCTTCAAACATACACGTGAGCCTTGGAAGCATATGACTTCTGAAACGCCTTTGGTAGTCATAAAAAGAAACGGTTATGCAAATGAGATGGTCACACATGGATTTAGGACATTATTTTCTACCCATGCAAATGAAAGTAAGCTGTTTAGGGCAGAAGTGATTGATTATCAAATTGCGCATGTCAATAAAACGACAAAAGCAGATAAAACGAGCAAGATTTATAACAGAGCTGAATACTGGCCAGAGCGCGTTGAATTAATGAACTGGTATAGCAATGAAGTTGAAAAGTGGATTGTCTAACAATTAAAAGAAAGTAAAAAAGGCGCTTTAAGCGCCTATTTCTTTTTTGATCTTATTTAAGGACGTTTCGGTCCATCCTTTATATTTATCTGATGATCGATCAGGTGGGTATTTTTCCAAATAGTGTTTTTTAAATGTATTGACTGCCATACCTAACTCAGCAGCCACTTGTCTCATTGAGTACCATTTTACGATCGTAGATGAAGTTTCTTTCATTATAGTTTCCCTCTTTACTTAACTGTTTCAGTCAAAAAATAGACAGCACCACAAAAGCTTGAAGTGCTTAATAAAATTGTTACTTCGGTCATATTCATTTTTTCCCACCTGCAGCTTGATAAGGGTTAGAGAAAATCCAGCATTTGACGATACGGTCTTCTTTAATACTTGGTTGATTGCCATAGCCTTGAATAGCTTTACTTTCATCTGCAGGTTGGTGTGATGAACGAACGGTTTTGTTTGCCTCAATGAATTTGTAGCGCTTACTTGTTTTTAATAAATTCCGCATTTCATTGATCTCAGGTAGTGCCTGATAATTACGTGCAGCAACTTTGTAGACCTCATTCAGATTGATGGCGATCTGCGAATCTGTAGTTGCGTAATGGTTCAATTGGAAGCTGGTACCACGAATACTATTGAGATATTCAAATGCATCCCAAAACTGTTGAACAAATGGATGATCTGCTGCAATTTCTTCAATACGTCGCATGGCCATACCCTCTAAATATCTTTTGGCATCACAGATGTCAGATAAATCGATTGCATCTTTAAAGACGTGCTCCGCAATGGCATCAATCATGGCTGACACTTGGGCATGACAGAGGGCGATACGGGTATTGGTAATGCCTTTTTGATGTAGCTCAATTTCAATTTCTTTATGTTTTTCGGTATAAGTTTTGAGGATGCTTTCCTCATTCTTTAAGCAAAAGGTCATGTATTTACATGCATCTTCTAAACTCATCTGTGTCAGTCGAGTGGCAACGTGCTTTTTCTCTAAGCTGTGATTTTTAGTGTCTACAGAAATATGCAACGTACGAGATAACACTGCTTCAGATGCTTGAATCGGGGTGTTTTGGCTAATCATTACCGCAGCACGGAAAGGTGGCTCGTAGGTTTCATTTCCTGCGGTTTTTAGGCCTTTAGAGCGAATTGCTCGACCGTTATAAGCATCTTTTAATTCGTCCCAACTGAACTTTGCTTTTTGAGATCCAGCCTGGTCGTTACGGTCACCTTCAATTAGTACGATTGGCATATTGGAGGTTTGGGCAAAGTTACGGTAAATCGCCACGTTGGTTGATTTGTTTGGATCGAAACCTTCATAGGCTTCACGGCCACTCAGCTTCCATAAAAACTCAATGATGGTAGATTTACCTGAGCCAGCTTGTCCGACGAACTCAAAGAATGGATAAGAGGAATTGATAGCGCGGATCTGCTCGGCAAAATATGTGCCTGTCCACCAAGCTAAAAGGATTAATCCTTTCTCTCCTTGAAGTGCATAAAAGTCTTTCCACCATGTCGGTGAAAACTCTTGTTTCGCATTTAAATGAATAACAGGGGATGCAGCTAAGGTTTTGATTTCCTTATTGCCTGTTTTAAAAAAGTCATGCTGATTTTTGTGGATAACTTGACCTTTATGCACAGCAAACTTATCAAAAATATAGGCTTCATATTCTTTAGAGTAGCCAATAAAGTCGATAGTTTTTACTTCACGTAGACGCTCTGTTTTACGCTTGATGAATGTTTCTAGCTGATGGTCGTTACCTGACCAAATAGTTCCCGATAATACGGCTAATACACGTGGTTTAAACTTGCTGCGAGAGGACATTTGCTCTGCGGTAAATGTGGTTTTAACTTCACCCCACGGTGACTGAATATGAAAGTAGTACCAGGACTCATCGGTAATTTCATTTCGTTGGAAATAAAGTGGCTCAAGCTGAGCATTACAAATCTCTTTTGCTGAAGAGCAGGTCTTTAATGCTTGAATCCGTATTTCTTCTTCAGTCAGTACAGTGCTTTGAGATTCTTCTACATACTGAACAGCCTTGTTATATTTTTCATAATCAAGCTCCCACCAGTAGGTACGGAAACGGTGATTAAAAAAGAATTGGCTTAAACTGCTACCGTAAAAATTGTAAATTAATAAACCTGTTTCTTCAGGCGTTTCTGAAATCTGTAACTTTCCGAAGTGCAGATATTTATCCTGGTCTTTTTCTGTGAGCTGTCCTCTTTGGAACAAATCATTCCAGTCGACTGATTTACCATTCATTGGCGCAGGTGGTAGGGCAGCAGTAGAAATCCACCCTTCATCCGTTGCGCGTTTATGGTGTTTCGCTAGATATTTTTTCCCTGCAGGATCATTGTCCAAAGCCCAAACTAAACGCGGTCTACTTTTATTGAGTTCATGACAGCGGTTCTTAATTTGCTCTAAAAGTACAGCAGGGTAATTCCCACTGTTCATATTACTCATACTGATCAATTCTGATTGACTAAGTGCGATCGAATTAAAGATACCTTCAGTAATCCAAATACTGCCTGCGTTACACAGTGCATCTAAATCATGCACTGTCCAAGCAAGGCCAGACCACTTTCCAATGAAGTTAGCCTTCATGCGTTCGAAGCGTTCAGGGCGGTCGATCAGGCGTTCCCAATAAATACCTTCAGCCAATTTAAAACGAACGGTCGCTGTAACGAGGCTTCGGTTTTTAGGTGAACGATACAGCTCTTGGGTATACAGCCCCTTGAGCTTTGAGATATCAAAACCACGGCCTTCTTTGAGGTAAGCATCTGCTGCTGCATGTGGGTTTGCTGTTGTTTGCGGGTGATACTCAGACCAGTCTTTAAAAAGCTCCTCACAGATCTCTTTGACATGTTCTTCGTAGCCACATTTATTGATCCGTCCACACTTCACCATACGTGGGGTGATTGCATGCGTATAGAGTTCTTTTTCTTTACATTTCGGACAGACTCCCTCTCGATACCATTCACCTTTTTTCTTGAAATGGAATAACTGGTTGAGTCGGTCATCTATCCGTTGCTGTAGGTGATACATATCTACGCCTTATAAGAGTCTGATTTGTTTAAGCCGATTGCGGTAGACACTGGCTTTGGTCAAATCAATCGTGGATGAGTGGAATAAGGCAGAGATAAAGCCTTCAACATAGTTTTCTTGTTGTTTGTCGATCACAGTCATCATTTCTAAACTGGACAGGTGATGTTCTAGTTCTACTTCCCATTGACGTTTGTGCTGCGGTAACCCGGTTTGAACTTCGATGTTTGGATTGATGCTGTTTTGAATTGGGCGAACCATTTCTAGACTGGCTGCAAAGCTGGCAAGGCACTGGTCGTTCTGACAGCTCACAATCAGTTCGTGTAAAAGAGGAGAGGGCTTTTTACGACTAGATACATACATACGTCTTCCACAGTGCGGGCAGTAGAAACCAATTGATTTACTCATCATTACCTCTGAATTGAATTAAGTAGTTGTTGCTCCCGACACCAAGTACTTAATATTTTTTGCTTTACACAGAATTGTAAAAATCTGTAAACAGAACCCCGTAAATCTGTGAGTGGCTCAAAAGGTGTGCCTTATGATGATTTTGTTTCTTGAGGTGAAGTTTCTAGTTCAGCTTCAACAAGGCTTTTAATCCATTCGTTCAGTGACATGTTGAGCTTTGCTGCTTCGATACGAGCGAGACGACGATTTTCTGGTGTAGTGCGAAAGCTGATCTGTACTTCTTTTTGAGACTCTTGAGTAGCCATGTTTGTTTCCTTTTGAGTCCACAGTTATTAAACTGTGGTGAATAGAGAACTTTGTTAAAATGGTAAATAAGCAAAGCAATATTATCCCAATTGGGATAATTAATATATGGATTTATCCCAAATGGTAAATGAGAATAACGATCAAAGAGGCGAACGCCTTCGTCAGGAACGATCACGCTTAGATCTGTCGCAAAAAGATTTCGCTGCGTTATTTGGTAAGAAAAACATGGCTGTAATGCGCTACGAGAAAGGCGAGCGCGTTATGGGGCAGGAAGACTTAGAAGCGCTGCATAAAGCGGGTGTGGATGTTTGGTACTTGATCACTGGTGAACGGACCCAGCCTGATTTACTTTCTGATGAAGCAAAAGAGTTGTTGAAATATTGGGATCAGGTTGATCCTGAGCAGCATCAAACGCTAATGACTTTAGTGCGTAATTTTGCGGAAAGTTTTGGTAAAAAATAATCATATTTAACAATGAGTAAATGAGAATTTACTCATTCAATTCATAATTAAAATTATCCTTATAATATGTGGTATTTATGGCTCCAGAAGATATAAAAAATTTATTGGCATTCGGAGGTGTATTTTTCTCTGCATTAACCGCTATAGCCATGATTTTTTACAAATTTAAAGAGTTTGAGAATCATCATGAAAATTTTTTGAATAAGAAGCTTAAATCTAGCATTGAGTATGATGAAAAATTTTCCAAGAATGCTAGAAAAAATAATTTTTCCAAGCACGTTAAAGATGCAGCTGCTTGTGATTTAGTTGGCAGTAAAGATGTAGATTCATTTTTAGTTGATCTACTCTTAGAGTTAAATGAAAGAAAGCTTATAGATTTAAACGAAATGATGTATTTGTTCAAAAGAGGATACAAATTTGGATATTTAAAATATGAAAAAAATATCGATATCTATGAGTGTTTTAGCTTTAGATTTAGTAAAAGTAATAGCCTGCAATATTATTCAAATGTTGAAAAAGTCAAAAATACAAAAAAAATGGCAAGCATAAGCTTCTATGCATTTTTTATAGTGTTGATTTTATATTCACTATTTTTTTCATATTTAGTTTTAACTTCGACAAACTTTTATGATTTTGCATTTCCTGTGATTTTTGGAACCATTACTTTTTTCTTAGCCTTTCTTTTTCCGATGTTAGCTATTGCAATGGATGATACATCTATGTTTTTGTCCAAGTTTTACAATGCATATAGAATTTATGATGAACAAAAGAAGAAAGAAGACAGAGAAAAATTAGATATGCAAAGTAATTCTACTTGTTCAAACTACAGTGAATATAGAAGACGCTACTGATAAAAAAAGCCCTCCTAAGAGGGCTTTTTTTATCATTCTTGATTTACAGTCTTTTGAATCTGCCGTACCTGTTCCTGAATAATAAATAATGTCGCAGCCACCGACTCCCCAGTTAAAGAATCACAGCTTTCCGTCGATTCAATGAGTAAAGATAAGTGCTGATCTAATAATGATAATCTTGTTTGAATATCCATGATATTCCCCCTCTTAACGGTTAAAACCGTTGTTTATCAGGTCGGACAGTTCATTGAAGAATCGCCAGCTTTTTTCTGTATTTTCTAATATCAAAATAGCCTGCACAGCACAGATAGAAAGGTTGTAGGTCTCATGCTCTTCATTGAAATGGTAGTCGATATGCTCACGCAGGCGAGACCAGGTAATGTTGGTTTCAACGAATGTTTTATATGACACGTCTGTATCGAGTAAGCGGTACAAATGCTTTGAACTGATGAAGAACTTACGCTTCTTGGTACTTGGCTCTTGTAGGCGCATAACGTGCTTTTCAATACCCATGATCAGTCCCTCGTAAAAATTCGGTTGGTAGAATTTGTTCAGGCGTGTGCCATTGCCACCTGTTGATGTTGAGTCGTGTTGGTGCTGAAGCAGTGTAGGTAATTATTTTTCGAGCGATGTTGAGCCACTGGTGTAGTCGTGGATCGTCATGGGCAATGTCTAGTTTGTACTGGCGAAGCTGTAAATACAGTGAGCGATAGTCGCTGTGAAAGACTGATAAATCCTCCTTTGTTGCAACTGGATTAATTGGAGCATCATTGCCTTTAATTGGCTCAGCAGAAGATGGAGTACCAGGATCTTTTTTAGTTGGCTGTGAGATGCTAATCCCAAACAGTTGCTTTAATTTTTTATAGTTGATGGTGTAGTAATTCACCCGTATAGACTTAATTTTTGAGAGCTTATTGATCTCAATTAAGCCGAGTTCTTTGAGTTTGGCCACAGCTCTTTTGATGGTCGAGACACTGAACAAACCCAGTGTGGACTGCCACTCTTCAAAGGTGTGAAACCACCACTTACGGTTTTGGTGGACAGTGAGGTTTTTCTTTTGTTTGTACTTCCGATTTTCACTTATGAGGAAGTGCAATTTCTGCAAGAATGTGGCTGCTGCAGTCCCCAGCTCTTTAGCGAGTTGAGGGGAGGCAATGAGTGGATATTCTTGGTGTTGAAGGAGGATATTTTTCATTATTTTTCTCCCCGATAGGTTTCTGTGAAACAAGCTTTACAATGTGATCTCCATTGTGTTTTGCCACGCCAAATACCATTTTTATAGAAGAAATCTGTGTCGAGAGGGTAGTAGTCGCCACAAAGGGTACAGCGCTTTTCTGTACCGAGTTCAGTGTTGATATAAATTTTAGGCATACGATTCCCCTTAACGTGTGAAACGTAGGCGAATAAAATTTAAAATTTGTTTATGAATTTGGGGTTGAGCAAAGTTAGATGCTTGTAAGCGTTGTAGACAGAGGGTGTCGAGGCGTACATGTGCTGAATGCACACTTTTGTTTTGAGTGTTCATAGTCGTTTTCTCTTTGATAAGATTTAACACCTACCAACATTCTTTCCACGGAATGGTGGCAGACTAAACAGGGGTGGAAATACCGCTCAAAGAGTAACGGCCAGCACGAAGCTGCCCTGCCTAGCCTGCCATAACGACTGCTAAACAGTGGGCAAAAAAAATGCCGCATAAGCGACTTTGGTTTTGCGCTCTTTGATGATAAACAGGTTTCCACGCCTGATCACAGATTTTGCTGTGATATGGACAATATAATTTAAATATTTTTTTAGTCAACTGTTTTTAACTTTGATCATTCTTTTATAACTCTATTCTTTATTCTATTTGTATATAGAAGAAAAGTTCTTTTTGATACAATGCTTTGGCTCATTGTGAGCTAATGGATCGGGTCATGTTGATACGATGCATGGGGGCAAGTTATAGAGTAATTTAAAAATGAATGATTTAAATGAAGAACAATCAAAAATTGAAAATAAGACAGATGATATTGGCCCTAGAGCTCATGAGATAATAAGTAGTTTTGAAAAAACCTTGAATGCTATTTCTATTTATTTAGCTGAAATTAAAAGTAGTGAAGAAGTAGAAATTAATCTATTAACACTTGATGATCATTATAAGTATTTAAGAGAATTTTGTGATAAAGAATTTAGTATGCATATCCTTTCTTTATCAACTTACTTAAATTTATTAGATAATGATGATTTATGGAGTTTTTTATCTGATGAGTTCTTAAGTTTACAGAATAGAGTTACTTCATTAGGTGAGGTTTCATTCAAAGATTTTAATAAGTTGTATGAATATGTCTTTGAATTTAATAGCAGTATGAAAGTTATAAAGCAATCGATGTTAGCAATTAAAAATTCAAATGATCTCTTCAATAAGCAATTACAGCCTAAAATTAATGAAGTAGCTGAAAAAGTAAAAGATCTTGAGTCAGTACGCCTCGCTCTAGAGATGAGATCAACAAATCAGATATACAGTAATTTGGCAACGAAATATGAGGCGGAATCAAATGCATATTATAAATATTTTTATATTTGTCTTGGTGTATCTGCTGCGCTAACGTTCTTTTCAATTGCCTATTACGCAAATGAAAATTCAATAAATTGGATAACTTTTGTATCTATAAAATTATTGATATTAGCATTAGCAATAACTTTGTGTTCGATCTTTCTAAGACGTGCTTCGCATGCCAAAAAATTACAGGATCAAGCATATCAAACACATGTCGAAATTGATGCATTTCCAATTCATGTGCGATCGCTGAAAGAAGAAGACAAGCAGGAATTAATCAAAGAGTTAGCATTGAAATACTTCGGTAAAGAATTGGATCAAACACAGAATGATAAAATTGGGGACTTGATGAAGGATCAACTTTCTGCTGGGACAGAGTTGATTAAGGCAAGTGCAGAGTTGGTAAAAGCCAAGGGTAGCACTACGTCATCGTAATATCAGGCAAAGAAAAATTAAAAGCTCTCCATTGGAGGGCTTTTTTTGGGGATTTGAGTAGATTAATTTTTCCCTTTTAGTACAATGGTTTGGCTCATTTCGAGCTAATGGATCGGGTCATGTTGATACGATGCATGGGGGCAAATAGATAGAAGATAGTTATGGCGAATAGAAACCTAGAAGATATATTTCATGTAATTCATAATATAAGAAGAGAGCTTGAAAGCTTTTTGAATCAAACAGATTTTGATGGTTCTGAATCGGAAATTCGAAAGGTAGATATACTACGAAGATATATAGATTCATTCTTACCGCAGTTTCAAGAGGGTCTATATGAAAGAAAAAGTCTTCTGGACGAAGAGTTCGTTTTTGACTTTGTCTATCGCAAAGTTAAATCGATAGAAGGGCAGATTCGAAGTGCAGTGCGTAGTGATAGAACTTATAATGAAAAGGTTGATGAACTATTAAGATATTCTTATAAAACACAAGATTTATTAAATGATGTACAGTTAATAAGTATTATTGATTTTAATTATAGAAAAAGGATTGATGGCTTACAGGAGCGATTGCTTGAGGAGAATGCAAATAAAATTAATGCAGAAATTGATATTGCAAGAGATAGACTGAACGAAATAATCGAAAAAAATCAAGTAAGAAATCAATCAGAGATCAATTCTCTTAGAGAAAGATTAAAAACTATTTTTGAAAATAATGATAAGAGCTTTGGTAGTTTAATCAGAGGCTACGATAAAGAACTTCAAGAAATTAAAAGCAAACAATTTGAAGAAAATCGTATCAAATATAAAGCATTTGAAGAGTTTATGAATGAAGTAGTTTTGGATAGAGATGGAATGATCGATAAATTTGAAAAATATTTTAGTAAAATACAAAGTGATTGGAAAAAGATTCAGCAGATTAAGACAGAAAACGTATATTTAAACTCTTATCATAAGAACACAGCTAGATCAAAAAATAGTGAAAGTAAATTTATTGGAGTTACAGTATTTAGTTTAATGTTATCTTTAATAACGATTATAGCCTTTATATTTAAGGCAATAGACTTTTCTCAATTTATTTCGATAAAAATCATGATTGTAGTCTTCTTCGGGATTTTAATTGCTTACTATTTAAAAATCTCTACCCATTATCGACGACTTGCTGATCAAGCAGAACAAACGCATCTTGAGCTACTAGCATTCCCTCAATATGCCGCCGAGCTTGGTGAGGAAAAGTCGAATGAAATCAAAGAACAATTAGCACTAAAGTATTTTGGTAAAGAAATTGATCCAAGTGGTTATCAGAAAATTGGTGATATAGCGCAAGAACAGCTTAAGACAAGTAGTGAACTGGTCAAGGCAGCAGCTTCACTATCAGTTGCTAGTACCAAGACTACTGAAAACTCTACAAGTACCAAGCCACGTAATAGTACAAGTCAATCAGAAACAAGTGGAGGTTGAATTAAAAAATGTTTTTATCTCTTCTAATTGTTTTTATTTCGATTTTTATATATTCAATAGCGAATAGTTTACTTAATTTTTTCTTTGTGCATAAAAGCTATGATCAATATGAGGAGCTTTATGTAAGTGGTGAAAATCTTGATGATAGTTTGACTGCATTTCAGAAAAATCATGAAAAGAATAGATTTTTAGGTCTAAGAAATGTACCAGATTACGTATTGAGCTATATCCTTTCAAGAAATGATCAGCATCAAGCGATTAAGTTATATAACATTGCGAAAAACTACATTTATTGCAATAAAGAAAGTCATACTGTTGAAATGAAAGATGGAAATCAATATATCTTTGATAAAAATAAATCTAAAAAATCTGAGTTAACTATTAAAGAAAAGTCTGTGGCTGCTTATATTTTTTGGTCGTTTTTATCTGCTTTACTCATGTATTATTTTTCAAAGGAATATAACTCGGATATAAGTAATAACTATAAAGAGTTTATTTTAACACTATGTTTTTCAATTTTATTCTTATTTGTGGGTGCATCACATGTCGTCAAGTATCAACGACTGAAGTGTGCTAAAGAATTTGTAGATTTGGATTAAATAGCTTTTCAGTATTCAATGGCTTTGTGCAACGAAGCCATAAATTTTTATAAACATGTTGTATTTTGCAAAAATTGAAAAGAATAACAATTAGTCGAATACATGATGATTCTTTTGTTAAATTGTTATACATTTAACTATGTTAAAAATCATGTAAAGTTATAAAAATGACTGATCAAACAGCACTTAAAATTGAACAAGATGATAGTAATCGCCCGCGAAAAGCCTTAATTGATAATATTAAAATCTGTGAAGAACGTAGAATTGATCTTTCTATTGTTGAAGAAATTTTTGAAAAAGAAGGGGTTGATGTAATTCATAGATGGAGTTCATTGACGGCTGCAGCCGCGAGTTGCGGTGATGACGCTGCATCTAATATTACAGAAAAAGTAGATAAACTTTTAACTAATCACATCTTGTATGATGACAAGCTCATCATGATTTTTGATCGTTTGCTCGATGGTGAATCAGATGAGTTTAATAATGCATTTAGTGAAGTCTATAGTGTAGATGATGCATTCGAGGACTCTGAATACATTGCAGATAGTAGTTATGATGTTGGAAATGATGTTTCGATCTATTGTTTTCAAATAATACGTGAAATATCAGAGCGTAAAGAATTAACAGAAAGCGATTTAGGTGAACTAGCCTCTGTCTTAGATAAATATAATCGTGTAATTGGTTATAGACCTGTCAAAGTGACTTGCTATGATGCTGTAATTGTAGATACGAAAAATAATCGTGTAATTTTACAGTTAGACTTGGGAAGTATTGTTTTAGCTAATGCTGTTGACAAATTTTTTCATAAACTCATTACTAGTATTAACAAAGCTTTCGACGTTGCTGGCGTCACGAACTGTCGTTTACCAGAAAAAGCTCAATTCGAAAACCTTTATAACGCTATACAAAAATTCTATGATAATGACGAAGGAGAGGTAACATCTGCTTCATTCTCTACTTCAAAAAATAACCACCATGAAACTTTGAGAGATCGAGCTCGTGATATCCGAAAAGCTGAGTATCACTTAAGAGGTAAAGCCGCAGAAGAGGCTTTGGGTGGCAAAATTCGTCCATATCGCATCAGTAAGCGATTTGAAAGAGTAACAAATAAATGGCCCCAAGTTTATGCAGGAATACACTATCGATATTTCAATAAACCTGGTTTGAAAAGTTTATATGAAGCGCATATTTTCGATATAAAATCTTATAAAGATTATAGTTTTATAATCGATAAGATATTAGCTAATAGATAAAAGCCATGAACTATGAAATAAAAAACAGCTATTTTCATAAGATAATTAGGGATCAGAAATTTTCTGAATTCTCTGAAGTACGTTATAGCTGTTTTTTAATTCTAGATTATCTAATAGTGGCTGGCAGAGACCTAGAGGTCAGTTTTAGTTTTGATGAATTACGTGAAAATATTGATCAAAAGATCAGTGACGAAGATTTTATTACTAGCGTATTTTATTTGACCCGAGAGGATATCAAGATTCTTGATCAGGGTTTTTCAGCGTGGAAAGCAGTCGAAGATAGATACGTAGAAGTAAGAAAAGAGAAAGTGCTTAGAATGATCAATTCTAAACAGTTTTCACATCCATATACTGGAGTCGAACTAACCGAGGATCAATTTTTCGAAGAGGTTATACCGTTTTTTGCCGTTACAAAGTATTTCTTGGATCATAAAAATGACTCAATATGATTCAAATCCTTTGCATGCTCATCCTTTAGTTCACACACTGATAAAAATCATAAATGTAGATTCGCATGAAGAATTTCTAAATCTTTTGGAAGATAAATTAGTACTTGCATCAGAAAAAGTTTGCTCATCTGCAAAGAAAAACTCATCTGTTAAAACATTTAATGAACTATGTGATTCTGCTAAAAGAAATATTCAGGATCCTAAAGAGTTAAAACTTCATTTAGAGCTATTAGAAAAGAAGTTAGAAGATGATATTTCCTGTCAAATTGCTCATATGTTAGATGAAAGTGGATTTATCGCTGAGCACGATCCAAATCACAACGGGCATGTTGATATTTTAGTACGAAGCCAAAACAAAAAATTTAAGTGGTTAGGCGAGGCTAAACTATATGGAGGAAAAAAATATAGTGAAAAAGGCTTATATCAGTTAGTAAATGACTATTCCCTTGGTAATCCGAACGAAAGTGGAGGCGTACTAATTTATTTAAATAGTACACAATACAATGTTATGGAGGTAGTTACACAATGGCAGGAGTATCTTCAGCAAATTTCAATTGATTCAGCTGCTAGATTGAAGAACTTTACTTATAACTATCGTGCTGACTATCCGCTAATTTTTGTTTCTGAGCATGATCATCATAAAACTGGTATCAAGTACAAGATTCGACATTGCTGTTTGGATATTAGAATAGATTTTTAATTTTAAAAGGTTCATTCGTGAATTTAGATAATTTAATAAAAATTACAACTGTCTTAGTTGCTTTGGTCCCATTTATTGTTTGGTTAGATAAAGGTAAGCGTTTTACACATCGAAGAAAATTTTATTTAAGTAGGTTAGATGCTGTAAAAGAGTATCTTGATAATTACTATAACTCTGATAAAGAAAAAATAGAAAGGGACTGTGCAGCACAGCTTTTAGTTGGATCTGAGAAAGTAGGGCACATTGAAGTTGACTATGTGATTGCAAATTACCCACAGCGTTTTTTTATAGTAATTGAAGATGTGATTACTGCGAGAAAGTTGATAAAGATAGAAACTATTGAGGATAAAACCACCTTTGTAACTCATTACACTAAATCACAACTCATTAAGTTAATGATTTTTCTTGCGGTTTCATATTTTCTATCACTAGTGATTTTGTACCTAAATGATATGTTAGTTGCAATATTAACATGGCTGCCGTATGTAAATCCTATTCCTGTAAATTCAAGTGTTTACTTTTTAGGATTTATTTTTTCTTTATCTTTATTCATTTTAACAATTTCTTCTATTTGGATATTTTTTTGGAGTGCTGATGCTGCTTTAAACATTTATAACAAGTTAAATGTAGAGTATCGCCCTGAAGAACCAGAAATTCAAACACGAGCTTCAAGGTCTAATTGAGTAGTAAATCCACCACTTTTAGCATAGCTATGAGTGGCTTTTTCAACGATCCATTTTAGCTTATCTACCTCAGCTTTAAAGCCCTGTAGTTTGATTGGAGACTCAGTACTGATCTCAGGTCGCCCATAAGCCAAATTGATACTGAATTTCGCCATTTGACGCTTAATCTCTGCCATCTTTGCAGCACTCGCACGTTCTGCTTCAGCTTTGTTAGCAAACGTCCCTTTTAAGTGTTTAATTTTTCCCTTATCACCATTAACCACCTTTTCACGTTTGGCTTTGCCTGTGTCCTGATAACTGGCTGATACACCAGTATGGTCGGACTCACGATCCTGCTCACTGTAACGAAATTGGTCACCACTGTTCCTGGTCAAAGTGATTGTCGGTAAATTTTTACCCGAAGCGGTTTTTGCACTACCTGCGGTAAAGATTAAAAGCCGATCTTTTTTCACCGCCATCTCTGCACCATTTTGTTTGGCCAGTCGTTGCAGGAGGTTGAGATCCGACTCATTGGTTTGGTCAATATGGCTTAAAGCAATCTCCTTTAGAGTTGCTGCCATGACCAGCGTCAGTTTATGGTTTTGCGCGATTTCAGTCGCAATAGCACCAAAAGTTTTACGGTGGTATGACTTAGACTTGGCTTCTTTGATGTTGCTTTTAAAATTGGCACTGGAGGCTTTAATGGTGATTTGATCGGGTGTACCTGACCATTCAGTCTCATCGACAATAAAGTCTCCTTTATCGTGTAAGCCTTCGCCTTTAAAACCCATTAGACAATTCAGTCGTACACCACGTTTAGGCAGTTGTAATGCCCCGTCATGGTCATCGAGCACGATACTCAATTCATCTGCTTCATTGGCGCGATTATCTGTCACGGTGACGCTTAAAATTCGCTTAGAAATAAGCTCATTTAACGGTTTATTGTCAGCACTAATCATACATACAGGCGTTTTAATCATGCTGAACCTTCCTGTTGTGGTGCAGATTGCATTTCAATACGTTCATCATCAACACGGCTCAGCTTCAGGGTGTAATCGACCTTACGTGGGACACCGTTGTCCATCAAAATGGATTTGGTTTCGTCGATGCTGTCGATGACAAAGACACCGTATAAATAACCTGAACCATCCATCAACACATAGCCTTGTCCTGTATCGGCCATGCTTGCCAACTCATCTAGCGCAAAGCGTGTACCGAAGCCATATTCTTCGTAAATGAGACCAGGCATTGTCACCGTGTCTGAACCTGCACCAGTGAACTGCTTTTTCGCACGTCCATTGGCCACGGCATTTTCGGCATAGCTCCATGAGCGTTGGCGTTGGATCTCTTGAAAGGCCAATGTGCTGGTCTTAAAAATGAATTGTCCTAAACTCATCAACATGATTGTCCCCTTAATCGTTGTCGCTATAGCTGCGGACGTTGCTTGGTTGTTGCATGCGCTGCGCCTTGGCCACTTCCATTGCCACCAATTGTGCTAACGCATTTTCATCCATACCCGGTGCAGCATAAATATTAAAAATTTGCTGCACTGGAGCTGCTGTTGCAGAGACATTTTTGGTACTGGCTGAAATAGATGGACGTTGGTCAAAACTAAAAGCACTGGTATCAAAAAAGCCCAACATATCCTGACTTGCTGTGCCGATTGCATTGCTGGCCAGATGGCTATTGTTTGAGATGCCGTTCGCTAAACCTTGCATGTTGTATGCCCCCAATTGGGCAAAAACACGGGAAGGGGAGTGGATGCCAAAAGCACCTTTTACTGTATTAGTGACTTGAGCTGCTGCAGCTTTGGCTTTACCAATCACGCCTGCAATGCCATTACTGATGCCGTTGGCCAGTCCTTGCATCAGCATTTGGCCAAAGCCTGTAAAGGTACTTGGTAATTGCACCCCAAAGTAATTCATCACCGCAGCAAAGGCGCGATAAAACAGGCCGATCGGAGACCAGTTCAAAATTAAGGTGGTAATTTTTTGGAGGGCAAGCTGAAAAAATAAAACGATCTTTTGTGTGGTCGTCATGCCTGAAGTGCCAATGGAATTCCAAATGTCCGCAAAGAATTGTTTGATGGAACCCCAATTGCGATAAATCAAAAAGGCTGCCGTGGCCAAAAGTCCGATCGCTAAAAATAGAGGGTTGGCCATCATTAAACGACCGACAAAAAAGATGCCTTTTCCAAGCCACATAAAGGCCGAGCCAATCAGCTTGATGATATTAATCAGACCGAAGCCTTTGGCTAGTACGCCAAACGTCAGACGTAATAAAGCCATTGGACCGAGTATGGTCACCAATGCAAGCGATAGGGCACTAAACGCAGCAAGGAGAATCACGATAATGGCAATGGTCTTCATAATGGCATTCGACAATTGAGGATTTTCTTTAGACCAGGCTCCCAATTTTTCAGTCATATCCGTTAAGCCAGTGACGACTTGTTTTAGCTCAGGTGCGATCGCAGCACCGAAGTTCGTCATGGCACTGGTGAAAGTTCCTGAAGCTGCATCCCATAGATTTTTTAACGTACCGAGCTGCTCATTAACACGTTTCTGCAGGTCGGCTTGAGCATTCATTTTTGCTAAGGTTTCGTTATAGCCCGCTTTGCCTTTGTCGATCAGTAGGTTTAAGGCTTGGATAGTTTCTGCATCATTGCCGAACATACCCGATAGGATCGGCAAACGTGCTTCGGTTGAAAGGCCTTTGAGTTTTTCAAGCTGCTTGAACATATTGTCCAGTCCACCGAACTCACCTTTGCCATTGGTAAAGTTCATGGTCATACCTGAACCTTTCAAGGCCTTTTTAATGCCTTTGCTGTCCATCATCGATGCAAAAATCTTACTGTAGGCATTACCTGCAGATTCACCCGCCATTGCTGCTTGATCTGCCATGACCAAGAGGGGAGCCATCGCCTGAGCACCTTTTAAGCCCTCGGCTTTGATGGTTTTCATACCTGCTGATAGTTTGGAAAAACCTTGCAGCATATTGGTGGAGTCGACACCCAAGTAATACGATCGCTGAATCGTATCCATTAAACTGAGCATGTCTTTTTCTGAGGTTTTGGTGGCATCCTGCATTTTTGCAGCAAACTCAGCAGCATCTTCAAAAGGCATTTTCAGTTGTACGGCCAAATAGCCTGCAGCCTGACCTACACCGCCAAGAATGGCTTTATAGCTGATACCTTGCTGGACAAGCTTTGACATCATTAATTGGAAGTCTGCCGTTGTACCAGGAAGTTGTGTGCCTAACTTATTGGCCAGTTCATTGATGGCTGTAAATTCTTTGGCCACTTGGCCATTCGATTGCATCATGGAGACTTTTAAAGTCGTCGCTGCATCTTCTGCTTCAGCAAAAGCCTTGATGGGGACACCTAAAGCACCTGCACCAACTGCAGCTGCTGCACCTGCACGTACTCCAGTGTCAGAGACTTTGCCAATTAAGTCCTGTGCATTTTTATGTTGCTGAACGAGGTCATTGAGTCGTTTTTGACTGGCAACTTGTTTATCGAGTTGAGCTTTCTTGCGTTGTAAAGCTTGCGTCGCTGTATCCACTTTTGCCTTTAAGTCACGTTCATCACGACTCAGGGACTTGGTACTGATACCTGCCTGATTTAAGCCCGTACGAAGCATTTGCAATTGCCGAAGCTGATCATGCTCTGCCTGTTTTAAATCCTTAACCGTTTGTTTGGCTTTTTCAAATTCTTTGGTCATTGCCCGAGTAGGTTTGGCAACATTGGCATGTGCTTGGGCAAGTTGAGCAACGGTCTGCTGTGCCGATTCTAAGTCCTTTTGAGTACCTTTAAGTGCACTGGATAAACGACGGAAAGAGGTAATATCAGATTGAGACTTGCTCAATTTCTTTAATTCTTCGCGTTGGGTACGCAAGGCATCTGAGGTCTTTTCACTTGAACCCATGATGTCTTTAAGTGGGGCAGTGGCTTTGTCCACCAGTTCTAACATGGCTTTTAGGCTAATTTGACTCATTTGCTCTCTGTTTCCCAACGTGCCCGCGCACGTTCATGCCAGTCCATCAATTCATCCAGTTCATAGTCATCACAGACGTCGGGTGTCCAACCGAACACCACGGCTAAATCTGCAATAATTTCATCGACACTTATTGGAAGTCTTCGTCCTCGGCCTTCACAAAAAAACCGATCACTTCCTTTGACAACTTGGTGAGATCTGAAGGTGCCAGTTCATACACGTCATTTTCAGTCATGGTTGGTGTGGTAATACGCGGAGCCAGTTTTGCCAAAGTGTCGACATCGAGTTGCAACACGTTCACCAATGTGAGTCCACGAAGGGCACGGGTTTTGGGTTTACGGATCACGATTTCAGTAACGGTCTGTTCACCGCGCTTAAAGCCTTCGTCAAAAGTGATG
Source organism: Acinetobacter johnsonii ANC 3681 (assembly GCF_000368805.1). Classification (NCBI taxonomy): domain Bacteria; kingdom Pseudomonadati; phylum Pseudomonadota; class Gammaproteobacteria; order Moraxellales; family Moraxellaceae; genus Acinetobacter; species Acinetobacter johnsonii. Next base: position 117,131 of record NZ_KB849708.1, read on the forward strand.
GTGCGGAGGTTCGGGTCTAGAATCGTGTCTTGGTTTTGTTGTTGTGCTTCAGGGGTCATGTCATATGCTCATTAGAAATATTAGGGAGAGGGAATGCCTGGTCTTATAGACCAAGCAATTCTTTGATGCTTTTGGCTACATCCGTTTCACCGAAACGTTCAGTACCATTAATGAAATCCAGTTCGACTTCGACTACACCATCCACTTCCATGCGGTAATAGGTATAGTTGTAAGACATTTTGATTTCTGTCTTTTCGCCATTTTTGGAATCACCAGGATCAAGTTCAATCGCTTGGCCACGGGTATAAATTTCTACAATTTGCGATGTGCAATTGTCCTGACGTTCATACATTCCAACAAAACGGACAGGCAGATCCGATGTGCCACAGACACCTAACTGGCGGTACTGTTTTATATCAAAGCCTGCATAAACCACTTCACCTTCAAGCTTTTCATAGCCCATTGACAGTGCCACATCACCAATCATGCCTGCGCCACGAAAGTCCTCGGTTTTCTTGGTGATTTTGGGAATGGTGACGCTTTCTGCGACACCTGCCCATGAATGTGTATCTACGAACACATTAAAATTTTTCAAAGTACGTGGAAGCATTGCATCCAGCTCCTATACGTTATGCCGCGTTATTGATGAGTTGATCAAAGTTGACCAAATAACGGTCGGTAATGCGTTGATTGAGACCTAAGTTTTCCAGTGTTGGAACTGGGGTGTAGTCGTAGTCAATCCACATCAAACCTTGCGATAAGTTTTCAATAGTATTTTCAGCAGGGTCATACCAAACAGAAGCCCCAAGCAGGCGCTTGGCATTGACATGCTCGGTCAATTTGGCATTGATCGAATCAATAATGTCTTTGGCCAAGAAAGGCGTAAGCGGTTGGTCGACAAATGGAAAACAGCCATTAATGATGGTGTCTAACAAGAACTGTGCAGTTCGGGTCGCCACTTCAAAAGCAAAGCGTGGATCGTCTGAGCAATTGTGGTTACCCCAAAAACGAGCACCATCATGCAAAATCATGGTGGTGATATCTTTACTGTTGAGATAGCCCGCATCGGTATCGGGATCTTCAAGATCCCATGTAATCGGCTGACTAATGCCAGTCGGACCGACGACTGGAATATTTGAAAGCGATTTATGCCAACCGACTTTTTTGTCAGTTTCTGCACGTAGCGCTGCAGCAACAACGGCAGCGGTTAAAATGCCTGGTCCGTATTTAAGAGCCATAATTAAAATCCTGGGAACATAGACTCGCCAAGTGAAACAAGTTCCACAGGACTAGCGAGTGGAAGGCCTGTGTCTTGGTCAATAAACAGAGGGAATATGTCTTGTTCTTGTTGGGAGTTACGTTTTAAGACAATTCGAATGAGGCCATGTGCTGATAAACCGTTTCCACCAGTCACGTAGTTAGCTACAGCTTGAAAGTGCCCGATACCACCGCCAGCATCAACAACACGAATAGGCGGTATGTAATTGGCTACAATTTTTTTAACGAGATCAAAAAAGACGGCACGGGAGTCAGCTTGCCCCATTGTGTTGACGAATTCGTTACTCTCGATTTTATTGCCTTGAATATAGAGGTCGTAGGTTAAATTTCCGCCATCAATATCCGTTTGCTGAATATAAATCTTTGTCGGACTTAAGACCGTATTTGTATCCTCCCCAAGCAGTACATTGCCACTGGTCCATTCAGGCCAGATCAATTCAATTTCTCGAAATGCCAACATATTTCGGAAATTCACCACATCTTCAGGATCTTCAAAAACCACGCCATCAGCATCACGCGGAGTGATATAAGAATAAGCGCGTAATTTTTTACAGATTGCACCTAAGGCGTTTGCAACATCGATGGTTTCAGTATCAGAAACACAAATAATCTTCGGGGTGATGCCTAATTGTGATTTGACGGTGAGCAAGGCTTGTAAGCCAGTACGTTTGCCATTGTCTGCGGTAGTACCAATCACGACTGATTGATCAAATTCACCCTCTGTATATGGATCAGCAATACGAATCACGACCAAGGTTGGAGAGGTTATTGCGCTAATGATTTCTAGGTTTTTTCGTAAATTTCCCATTGCACCGGCTTTGGGTAAAACACGGTTGACCGAGGTAACCAGTACGGGGGTATTGAGCGGAAATGCGTCTTCATCTGCATCATCTGCATAGGCAACCATCGCCATAATATTGGTATCAGAATTGCGAATTGGAATTTTTCCAGCAGCGGATTCTCGCGCTGTAATACCGTGGTGAAACTCTGTCATGATGACTCCATAAAAGTTGAATTACTTTTGAAATCATCATGAATTGAAGGGCTATCTTTTGCTATGAAGGCAATCCTGAATAAGCTTTAATCAGGATTTTAGAATTTTAATTCTGACTCCCATATTGCGTCCATTTCATCATCTGTAATGTTTAAATCATTCATAATCACCAAGATAAAAGGGTCGGTTCGGTTGTAATAAGTGGCTCTGTTATACGCAATTTGAACGGGTAGACTGGCATGAGTATCGATGTAGTCCTTAACTAATTCATACTTGCCCTCCTGATACAGTTTAATTTCAAAGTCAGCGGGCTTGAGAAACGGCATTTGTAATCTTTTTTCAGTTTGCGTAAGCACGGGATTCAAATGCAGGAAAACCTCATCTTCAGTTAATCTAATCATCCCATCTGTGATTAAATGATCTTGAGAACCATCAGGCTCAAATTCATATATTCGTCCATCTTTTTTAAAAAAATTTCTCATTGCTCCACCCATCTCGAAATGTCTGATCCTGTAACTTCATATTCTTTACCCGGGTTCACGACGCCAACCATAGTGGAAGAGTCGTAGTAATTATTTGCTGCTTGGATTTCAGATACGATGACGCCATCTACAATGATCTCGTTACGAGCACTGTTGGAGCTGCCACCAAAGATGAAGACAAATCTTGGTGTAGGATCAGTGTTGGTATATACCGTATTTAAAGCACGAAGAGCGGTGACATCAACGGGTGACCTTGTTCCTAATGTGGGCAAGTTAATGTCTTGTGTTCCATCAAATTCAATGCCATTGATCATGCGGGCTGTTTCTAATTTGGATGCACTGACAGCATTTTCATCTTTATCTAACTTGTGGTCTTGTAGATGTTTAGCCTGCTTGGCAGAGACGGGTTTATCAGCATCTTCACTCGTTAAATTGTCGATTACATCTATGACTTTGACATAGTTACGTGCTACCCATGCTTGGGTTGCAGTAATAATATTGGGATCGATAGTCAAATTAATCTTGTTGGCAGCTTCGCCTTTGATGTCGATTGAAAATGAAAGTTCACCACCTGCACCATCTTCAAAAAGAGACTTATAGCCACCATGGTAATTGCCAATGTACACCAACTGGCCAGTTTCATCTGTCAGTCCAATTTCATGGATATTAAAGCCCCCAATGTTCGCCCCAACAGTGGCGGTGACACGAACAATATTTTCAACTTTTTCTAGATTTTGAATAAGGACGCTGGCTTTTTGATTGACCAAATGCGTACGGTCAATTGCAGTCAATGGGTCATAGGGGACGCCATTGGCATCGCCAATCACTAAGTTTTTTAAATTGAGTGGGGTAGACTCATGCGCTTGGGCAATGAGATCCGAGCCATAATTGGTCAAGGTCAAATAATATTTAGAGGGCATATGTTTTCCTAAATTGCTTCCATATAAACCGTTTCACCCGTGACGCATGCACCACCCAGCCATAAATAGCCTTCGGACTGAACATGGGCAGAAATGGAATAGTTATCCCGCGCAGATTTGGTTGCCTCAATTGCGGTTTGTACTTGTAAAAGTTGATCAATACTGAGTAGATGGAGTGGATCAATAATCACCACGAATGAAAAAGGTTGGTGCTTGGGGGTAAATTCGTACCATGCTTTGATTTGGAAAAACGTGACTACGGTACCGAGCAGGCTTTTAATTGACGATCGTGTTCCGCGCTGTGCATTAAAGGATTGGCTTTGTTGGATCGCATTTCGCTTTTCTTGCTCACTCCATTCAGGTAACCAATATTCGACACGGTGTTGCCATGCAAGCCACGGTAAATGAGCAACAGGACAACGATCAATACGATGTAAATCGACAAAAGGTACTGGAAGGTTGGAAATCTTTTCACCAAGCTGCTCTATGTTTTTTTCAAGTTTGGTTGCATTGGGAGGCAATAGTTTAGACATCGCGGAACTCCACAATATTGATTGTGACCTCTGTGCATTTTGAATATTTATTCTTCGGCAAAATAATATCTGTAGCTGGACTATTCAGAAGGACATTTTGAACACCACCTTGATGCAATGCATGAAACAGTCCGCTGCGGGCAACGTCATAACCAAGTGAAGAAATTGTTTCAATATACGCTTGAGCATCCGCTTCAGCAGCTGCTTTAACCACGGCAGAATCAGGACCAGGGAAAAGCACCAAGGTCGCGTTCAATTGCCATTCATGTGGTGTGGCTGCTTTGATATCGACTTCATCTGTAAAGGGACGACGCGTATCAGGATCAAGCGATTGGTCTACCACATCCAGTAAGGTTTGGGGTGCAACCTCATCCATATGGCTTTGAACCCAAATGTTGACATGACCTTCTTGTGGCGTTTCGACGGAGATATCTTTGACATGGCCATGCGCACTGAGTCCCCAAAATTGATACGCTCCAGTTGATCCAGCCGACATGCTTTCAGGCTGTAAATGTGTCCGACGACGTAAATCCTCGTCAGATTCCATCACTGCATCAATAGGGGGATTTGCATTGGGTTGTGCAGGGATAATTGTTTTTCGATAGACATCTCGGTTTGCAGCTAAATGGTCTAAATCCGATCCTGTTGCGTAGGCCAGCATGAGCGCTTTGGATTTAGCATTGATTTGGCCAGTTTTAAGCAAAAGACGATAGGCGAATGTTTCGAGCACTTTAACAATCGGTTCACTTTCAAAATTAAGTGCCTCGGCAAGCTCAGGATCACGCGCCAAAATATCATTTTTACACTGCTGAAGTTCATCCTCAAAATCGAGCTGCTCGAGGACGTTTGGAAAAGGGAGTGATGAAAGATCGACGCGATTGAGAGAACTCATGCAGCAGCTCCAATAGTAAAGGCTTGAGAAAATGCTTGTTCACGGTATTGGCTGATGTAATTTCCAATGATGGTAATGTCCCAAGCACTGGCCTGATTTGTACTTGAAACTTGAACTTGCTTAATTTTGATACGCGGTTCAAAACGAACGACCGCTGTCGCTGAAGCATTCATGATTTTAAGTTTGGTAAAGTTATTGCAGGGTTGGTCAATCAGATCAGGTACCAGTGAGCCATAGTTTCGACGGCACAAACGTGTACCAATTAAAGTCGTTAAAAGATCATGCAAAGATTGCTGTAAATGAGCAGGGAGCTGGCCATCATCTGAAATAGCTCTGCCTGTATGACGAGACATACCTTTAACCATTGGACTCGCCTCCAGTTGGGATTGGTTTGGCCGTTTGACCATTTCCGTTCATGACGTTGCCATGAGGGTGATTGATCAAACTCACATTTTTTGCGATAACGTCGACAGCCGATGAAATTGTTTCTTCTGCATGCACTGTTCCAGTAAAGACTGTTTCAGGCACATCAAAAACGCATTTGCTGAGTTTGAAAACTGCTTCGCCTGAAGCAATATTGACCTTAAAAAAATACTCACCGATTTGTACAAATACTTCATCGGGATCTGTACTTGGAGGTGGGAATGTTTCAGAGAAAAGGCTGATTTGTGGTACCGCACTGGTGAGCTCACCGCCTTGTGCTGATACGGAAAATTGCTCTCCTAACGATGGGCATCGCCAAATTTTGACGATGCCTGCAGCCATCGTTGGAATGGGAATCCAATCCGTTTCATTTTCATCAATTTTTAAGCGCATTTTCCATGCAGATGCATCGACGGCAATGACTGTACCGATGCAAGCGAGATTCTGAAACTGGCGTAAAAGTTGATTATTCATGCTCATATAAACGTAAATTGCCCATGACCGAAATCATGGGCAATTTAGTTTTAAAGTGCGAGGAGCTATATCCTGTTTAACGTTTATTCAGGATTTTTCATTTTTAGAGAAAGGTGAGCAAAGTTTGCTGATTTGATGCGTTGATAGAAAATTTTAACGAGACGATTTTGTGCTGTTAAATTATTATTCATGATGATGTAGCCTTGTATTCAATTGGTTTTTATTCCACCCTACGCCAATGAGGTGGCAGACCGAACGAAGTTGGCGTACCGTTGAACGCAAAGCAAAGACGGTGGACACAAGATCCCATCGTACGATCTACTATAGCGAGGTATATCAAATCTACAGACAAAAAAATACCACTTCAGCAGTGGATTGTCTGCTTCATATTCAATTTCGAGATGCCAATCTCGACCACCATGTGGCTGATAGTTTTATATTTCCTCAAAAATTGATAGCATGTCAACATTGTTATATTTTTCTCAAAATAAACCTTTCTAAAATCATTAGAGTAAACAAGTATGTCAATCCAAGTTTATGATTTAACATATGATAATGTTATTCAGAGTAATTTTGTTGTTGCATCTACAACTTATAGTTTTGCAATAGATAAACTGTCTCACTTAATTGATAAATTAGCCATTCAAAGAAGATTATTAGATTCAAAAATTTATCAAAGATTAGAAGCAGATTTAAAAGTTGGTTGTATAATGCCACCAATCACAGTTGCATTTGTTGAGAGTCGGGATTTAAAAGGAATTGATATTTCTGAAATAACTGACTATGTGAATAGGAATATTGATCAAGCCTTTATATTGGATGGTATTCAAAGGCTTAGCACATTACAAAGGATAGAGGCAGATATACCTGACAATATAAAACAAAGTGGATTAATAGTTCTCAATATTCTTATATGCCCATCTATGGATAATTTACTGTATCGAATGATTACGCTAAATAATGGGCAAAAACCAATGACACCCAAGCACCAAATAGAAATTTTAACTGTAAATGATCCACTGTTTGAAAGTTTTGAAGAGAAGATATCAACTGAAAGAGAAGGTTATCGTAAAGATTCTATTGGTCGTGCTGATATTGTAAAAGCATATTTAGCATTTATAAGCAACTCTACTAATATTGATAATAATAAGATTATTGAGAGTAAGTTGGAAGAGCTTATTGCTGAAAAAATAATGGAATCATTCGAAGAAAAACAAATTGATTTTTCTAGTGTCATAAATTTAATATTTTCTTTTATTGATAGTGATGATACGGCTGAAACATTAAAGTGGTTTAGAGTATCTAACAATTTAATAGGCTTTTGTGTAGGCGTTAGAGATTCATTTTCCAGTCTTGATGAAGAGTCAGTAGAAGGATTTAAAGATAATCTGGAAAAATTTGATGAAGTTTTTAAAAGTTTTGACTCTTCAAAGATTAAATTAGGGATGTATAGACGTAATGCTGTAAAAGAGTTTATTTCAAACTATGAGACACTTAAAGGCAAAAGTGTTAATGAAATTTTAGACTTTGTATCATCTAATATATAAGGAACACTTTTGTGTTAGAAAGATTTGAAGCTATAGAGTGTTTCTCTTCGAGTGTGTTAACTAGTTTACCAGAAAAGTTAATTTTAAAAGATGACCCTGATGTTGCAATATTTTATAACCTGATTTTAATTAGATTGCTTACTGGTAACTTAGATATCTATTGTAATAAGGAAGAATTAAATTTAGAGCAAAGATTTAACTTTTATGAATTACCTGGCTCTATTCAACCTTTAAATCAGAACTTAGGGGGGTATTTTAATATTACTAATCAAGAATTAGCAGATTGTATTAGTGCTAATGTAAATAGAGCTTTATATAAAGAACTTTTTTTTGAGTTTTGCTCGTATTTTTTTGCAAAACAGAAGGGAAATAATGAAACTGCTTTTATTCATATATACAGAATTCTAGAAAGAATTTCATATGCTTTTCCATTAATTTGGGCTTCTAAGCAAAATGATTATTATGGGACTTTTGATAAATTGAAGAAGTTTTTTGAGAAGAAAGATGCTAAAGAATTAAATGCATTTAAAATGTTTCTGTCCTCATTCTTGGGTTCTACACTGCTGTCAGTCAACTCGGAAATTAATTTATTTTCAGTTGAAGATGACTGGAAAGCTTTGCATTATCAGTCATTAATTAGTTTAATTGGCGAAGATAATGCTGAATCTTTCCTAGAAAATGAGAGAGTAACAATAAAAAATAACTTAGTTATAGACCTTATAGTTAATGTTAGAAATAAATATTTTCACGCTTTAACTGGCAAAGATCAAAGCTTTACCTCTGAGCATTTAATATGCCCAAATGAGTTTTTTGAATGTATAAATAGCGTGTGTATAAGCTGGTTGGCATTTATTGTTGTAGAAGTAATTAAAACTGACTTGAGAGTTTAAATATTAATTAAAAAATAATTAATTTCTGATTTAATCCAGTTCTCATCATCCTTACTAAAACCCACCAACTTCCGTATTGGGTATTGAGTGGGTTTTACATATTGATTAGGCTTAATATTCTCGCCCTCTTGGTGAACTTTGGCTACAAAAGCAGTACGTCCACCAAAACCGACGGCAGCATGGTCAGATGAATATTCCGTTTTAAGATGCTTGCCAATGTTTTGAAACAGCGCACCTTGACGCTTAATCCGACCGATCTGATTGCGCTTGCGTGGAATAAATCGATAGCCATCAGGATCACGCTGCTGCTTGATTCGATCACGATGTCGAATTCTTAAACCTTGAGCCAGTCTACGCATTAACTCTCGTCGTTGTCCTGGTTCTAAACGCAGGGCAATTTGGTCAAGCCAATGGTTTAATCCAACGATCGCATCCACTTATTCAGTTCCTACTGGGACAAATTTATCCAGGTCATCACTCCAGACCATTTCGGGGCAAACATGGTACCCATTTTCACCCGCAACAATTTTGTCTCGTTGTGGGAAGTCAATTTCAAGGTCAAAGGTATTGGTATCAATAATTTCGCTGCTAAACGAAATTTGAATGTCCTTTTTTGCTGCATCCAAATGCAGATTTTTAGACTGTAGCCAATGACGTACTAACATCAGGACTTGAACTGGATCACCGCGATAATCCAATAATAAAATCCGTACTGTATATTCCATATAGCCTTGAGCTTGGTTGCCATTTACGATGAGTAAATGGCATTTGTCTTGGCTCATTTCAGGCAATTTTTCTGCAAGAAATGATTTCAAGGGAATTAAAGCTTTCATACTTTAATTGTCCAATGCTGCATAAAGAAGTTGATCAGCGGTGCGATTTGTCCAGCCTTTGCCATAGCGTTGCCAATTGCTTAAACTGGTGTAATGCTTGAGTTTTGCAGCATTGAATTTCAACAAAACATCATTGAGATCTGCTTTTTTGATGGCTTTAATGGTCATCGGACCAATGATCCCATCTTCGGCCACATTGACCGATTTTTGCAGTTTACGCTTAGCCGTTCCCATGCCTGCATTGACGGCAAAATCCCAAACCTGAAACACAATTGCGGGATGAAGGTCATCGGCATTTATGCGATCCCACCAATCACGCTTATAAATCGCTTTGGCTTGATCTAGGGTTAAGTTTCGGATGTCTAAATCAGGATAAGTCATGGCTGAAATGCCGTAATTAGTCCCTTTACATTGGCCTTTACCAATCACTCCCGTTGTCCAGTTACCGCGATCTTTGGGATCTTCCGTAAATTTACCTTCATGGCCAATCAAGCGATCAAATGCTGTATCAAAAGTAAGACTCATATTTTGAGATCCTTATTTGAATAGTGCTGAAAAGGCTGCTTTCACTTCAGCGATAATTTCACTGACTGTTTTGCCTTTCCATAACTGTAAAGATTGATACCAAATGCCGATCATCAACATGCCAAATACTGCAAAAATCAGCATGACAAAGCCTTGCGACATCAGCGAGTAAGAGGTGAGTTGGTAATATTCAATAAATGCTGAGCCACCGTACAAGCTAATGGCCACACTGATGGTGAATTTTAAAATCACACCTACGGTGATCTTAATTCGACCTTCTGTATCGATGTCCCCACTTAAAATCAGTGCCAAAATTGCACCTAAAATGGCAGCAGCAATTTTTAATAACCACGGTAATCCTTTAATTGAAATCGGATCATTCATTGATTTCCCCTTCGGGGCTGTTATGCGCTCTAACATAACTTAATCCCATAATTTAAGTGTTTGGGTGGTAGATGTTGTTATCGCTTCAGGTAAAACCACAGCTTGGTGCTCAATCAAAATGACGCTTTCAAGTGTTGGATTTAATTCAATCAAGTCTGCTAAAACCTGAACCGGGTTATTCGGAAAATAACGGGTAGCAATTGAATCAAGCGTGTCCCCTTGGATGGCATAAACTGTATTCATACCAGTTTGATCCGATTGCGTTTTTGGTTGGTTAAGTCAGCGATCGTGTGGTTGACCACTCGACGTAATGACTGCGTTTTTGCTTGTTGGTTTTCACCGCGCGATTGACCTGTCGTGGTGGTATCAAAATCCAAATTGTCTTCACAAATCAGTGCTGCTGCTTCATAGCAAACAGCACGTTTGTATTTGCGGATCTGCGCTTCAGTCTCAATTTTTAGCAACAGGACTTGATCATTGATCATGTCCATCGCCAGTGTGATTTTTTCAGCAAGCAGATCCTGACCTTTGGACTTGTCTAAACGAACCGTTCCGAGCAAGTCTGTGATACTGACGTTTGGACGGTCAGCTTCAGGGTTTTGCACCACCTGTTCAGAAACGGATTCATTTAGCAACATGATCCTTACTCCGTAGGCTTAGTGTCGGTGGACGCAGGATCAGACTCAGCAGCTGCCGAAACAGTCGTTGAATCTGCCTGCGAGCCGACAGTGGCGTCGGGAGACGACTCGGTTGATTGCTTTTTCAACAGTTTTTCTAGTGCTGTAACTTCTTTTTTACAGCCGACTTTACTGTTGAGTCGCAACGCATTTTTATAAGCATTTAGGGCTTCTACAGGTTGAGCTTCGTTAAGAGCATCACCTAATGAACGGAAAATTTTGGCGCGAACTTGATCGACCATCTGTTCTCCGACGCCAAGATCAATGATTCGCTGAATCACTTCCGCATTTTCAATGGCGAGGTCAATATCGTCATTAAAATCATTGGCACATTGCTCAGTAACAAATTCTGCAATTCCACGGCTATGACCTTCGGGCATCACCATGTCATTTAGCAAAGCATACTCAGCAATACGGACGGCTAATTCATATTGCCCCGCATCGACTGCCCAAATCATTAAGGTCACCAGTGAGGTGTTTTGAGCCGAAGGTGAAATAGCGAGGCAGCCGTCGATATAGCCATAATATTCAGGTAACCATTGCTTTTTCAGCTCGATTTTGTCTTGCACCGATTTATTGTCTTTCAACTGATTCAAATGATTGAATAAGCGAAGATCAATATTTGCAGTAGGTGATTCAGGTAATGTTACATTTACTGATTGGTCGCCTTCAGGTGAACCAGGATCATAGCCCATGATCATTCGTTTTTTTAACAAACGAGGATCAGCACTGAGCGCCATTTTTAAACGCTTTTCAGCTAATTTTTTTTCACGATCTTGACGCATTGAATTTGACATTAGGCTGTTACCTCAATGTTTTCGATGAGGACGCATTTACTGTAGTCTTCGACCACAAAGTCTTCATTCACAGATTGGAAGTCAACCGCGCGATCCCATTCAGGTTGCTCGACGATAGAACGATTCAAGGTGCCTGACTGCAGGTAGATTGAAAGGTTTTTCGGTGTCGTGATGAGGATTGTTTTCGCAGGGAAACTAGGCACATGCATTGCAGGTAAAGTGCCAAGCTGTTTATTGGCATAAATGGTTCGCGCTGCCAGCTGCTCGGTTGGATCTTGAATGGTATTTAACAGAGGCAGATATTTGTCACTCAAAATGCCACGGCCACAAATGGCAATCAGACCACTTTCACGGTGCTGTTCAGCAATATATTCTTCAACGGCAAACTCTACTAAGCCATCGACAGTTTTGAACTCATGCGTTGCACCGATCGCAGTGACCAATTTGCCCGTACCATCGTCCTTACCTTCATAATGTTGCTCAGGAGCAAGGTCACGAATTTTTTGTAGCCAACCTTTTTTCACGTCTTGCAACATTGGATTAGCCACGCGGTCAGATGACGCAGCTCGGTAAAGACCATTAAAACCAATACATAATTTGTCGAGTGCAATAGCAACGATGACCATCGATTGAAGCATTGATTTGAAATTCGGATGATGTTTCCACGCATTTAACAATGACCAGTAATAAGCCACGTCATAGTTGGTTTGGGTACAGTCATACTCATCCAGTAAATCTAGATTTCCAACTGGAACTGGATTGCGCGGTTTGACTCGCGTATCCGTGGTACCTGCAATGCGTGTCCCAATTTGCAGACCGATTTTTTCGCCTTTGGCATTATCAACAGGGAATACGTTAATTTGTTTTAAGAAGTCCGCTGCTTCTTGGTATGCCGCAATAATCTTTTGTTCAGGAACGGGCTGAACCGCAAATGTATGACGTGCATCTTCAACATTATTGGCACGTGCAATGTCTGCGATATAAGAGGTAAGTTTTGTCCGTGCAACTGGACTGAGAACGACTGCCATAATTGATTATTTCCTAGATGATTGAATTAGTATGCAACTTGGTCGGTATCACCACCGCTTGCAGCGGGAGGTAGATTCACAGCAGTAGTTGAGAGCTGAGTAATCTGCGTTTGCATACCTTGAAGCGACTGAAGAATCGGTCCTAATGCTTGGTTGAGTTGGTCTTGTACGCTATTTGCACCAGGCACAGATTGTTCAACTGGGGCAACGGGCGTAGTGGTTTGTTGGACGGGTGCAGCAGCAGGTGGGGCCGATAATTTGCTGAATTTTTCATTCAGGTCTTTAATACCGTTTAAAGCCGTCACTAACCCTTGAGTCACCACTGCTTGAAAGTCGTCAGGCTGGGCAGGAATTTTCGGTTGGTTTGGGGTGAGCAAGGTTTTAAGCTGCTCAAAAAAGCCTTTTTGATCATTTGGAACTGAAGTGTCTTGATCAGTTGGAGCTGTCAGGGACATAAAAATCTCCGCGTTGGGTTGAGTGCATAAGGCAAATTGATTCGATGAAAATTTAATGGGTTCTGTACCAAGCGAAGCAGGGGTATCCGTCAAACCAAGGCCGACTTGATAGGCAATGCCCGTCCCTGCAAAGTTGCGATAGAATTCAATCGATGGATAAATTTTCTGACCTTTTTTATTCATGGCCACAAAGTTCGGCAGGGCTGAAAGGGTGTTATAAAGCACCCATTTGCCATCTTCTTGTACAGCTTCAACTTTGACGACGTCGCCATAGGCATTGAAAGGTGGTTCAGGTGACCATCCTGAATAATGCTCGAGGTTGATTCGTGCACCATATTTTTCCAGACTGTAACTTGCACCCATTTGCTGAATTTCTTGTCCAGTGAGTTCTCGTCCATCGACTGTTTGACCTTCAAGAGCCACACGAAAGCGTTTTTCTACACGTCCTTCACCTGCAAGTCCCATATAAATTTCCATCTATGTTTCTGATAGATGCAGTCTGCTGACTAATAAACTTGCTCGCAATTAGTCCAATCCTGAATAAGCCTTAATCAGGATTTTTTGATTCATAGCTTTTGTGGTCGAAAGGCTACATTAGGCACATGAATACGACCTCACCCATTACTTTTGATCAATTAAATCCTCGGCAACATGGACGAATCCTGTTTGCTATGGGGATGTCTGTATCTGAAATTTCAAAGCACCTTGATGAGAATCGCTCGACCGTTGAAAGTTGGAAACAGCGCGACGGTTGGGAAAAGGCGGACTTATTTGATGATGTGACTTTAGGCCTAAAAGTTCGCTATATGGCTTTGACTTTCATGGATGGTAAGAGCAATGCGAATTACAAAGAAATGGATTTTATTGGTAGTCAGTTTGAACGTTGGGCGAGAATAGAGCGCTATCGTGAGGGTGGTAATCAAGCCGATCTCAATCCAAAACTAGAAAACCGTAACGATAAACCGAAAAAACGAAAACTTAAAAATCAACTCACTGAAGATGATCTCAAGCTGCTCGAGCAAGCCTTTGAAGATTTCTTATTTCTTTACCAACAAGAGTGGATGCAAGCGATTGAGGAAAGTGACATCTTCATTTTGCTTAAATCTCGTCAGATTGGTGCTACCCATATCATTGCATTATGGGCATTGATTGACTTGCTCAAAACAGGCAAGAATAAAATTTTCATGTCTGCATCTAAGGCGCAGGCATATCAATTCATTGAATACATCAAAGCCTTTGTACTGGAAGTTTGTGGCATTGAATTGACTGGTGATCCAATCGTGATTAATGGTCCGGTTAAGCAAGCGACGGTTTACTATTTGGGAACCAATGCACTGACTGCGCAAGGCCGTCATGGTGATGTAATCATGGATGAATTTTTTTGGATTCGTAAATTTTTACAGTTCAAAAAAGTGGCCAGCGCGATGGCATCACAGAAAATGTATAAAGAAATTTATATGTCCACGCCATCCAGTATTTTGCATGAAGCCTATAAATTTTGGACAGGTACGGATAGCGGTAGAAAGTTACCTATCGAGATTGATGTCAGTAAAGCTGCACTTAAAATGCCAGTGAAATGTGCGGACGGAAAGACCCGCCAAATTGTGACGTTGTCGGATGCAGAAGACAAAGGCTGTGATCTGTTTGATCGCCAAAAGCTACTTAATCAATATGGCGATGATGAGTTTTCAAATCTATATGACTGCGAGTTTATCGATGATTCAGGCTCATATTTTCCTCTCAAAATCATCACGCCAAATATGGTGGATTCATGGCAAGTGTGGAAAGACTTTAAGCCAAATGAGACTCCGCATTATCAAGGAGAGGTTTGGTTAGGCTATGACCCATCTTTCACGGGGGACAATGCAGCACTAGCAGTTATTGCTCCACCACGTACTCCGCTTGAACCCTATCGAATCTTAGAGGTGAAACAGTTCAAAGGCCTAAGTGCTCAAGAGCAAGCACTGTATATCAAAAAAGTTTGTGGGCGCTATAACGTCATGTTTATCGGTATGGATAACACAGGTAATGGTATTGCCGTGGCCGAGCACGTGGCAAAGTTTTTCCCAGCATTAACCCGTCTGAACTATAACCCTGAACTCAAGATCCGCATGGGACTTCGAGCGAAAGAGTTGTTTCAAAAAAGACGTTTACATTTTGATGCTGGTCTCACCACGGTGGCCAAAGCATTCCTTTCAGTCAAAAAAGCATTAACAAGCGGTGGTGGCAACAAAACATTGATCACGACCCGGTCAGCAGAAAACGGTCATGGTGATATGGCTTGGGCAATCATGAATGGATTAGAGAACGCTCCAATTGTCGACACTATTGACCCATCACAACAAGGCGTACAACGTAGCCGAATTCGAGTATTCAAATCATGAACTTAAAAAGTTTAGTCCCTAAGGCTTTACAACGAATCAGCTCACCTGCAGCTGCTTCAATTGAAGCACCAAGTAAAAAATCTATCGTCTGTAGCAACTTTGGCCAGCCTGAACCTGTTCTTGATGGCCATACCTTGTTTGAGTACGGTTATTGCCCGAAATGGCAGGACTGGTATGAATTGCCTTATGACATGCTGGCCACTGCTAAATTGTTCAGAGCCACCAGTCATCACACCAGTGCCTTGATAGTGAAACGTAACATCCTAACCAGTGATTTTATTCCTCATCCATTGTTAAGTCGGCATGACTTCAATGCATTGGCACTGAATCTTTTAACCTTTGCAAATTGCTATGCGAATATCAAAAGAAATCGCTTTGGTGGGATTATTGGGCTTGGATCTCGTCCTGCCTTAAACATGCGGAGAGGTTTAGACTTATCCAGTTATTATCAACTGGATTATGATCAAACCCACAATCATGTATTTCAGCCACAGGACATGATTCATTTATTTGAATCAGACATTGGGCAGGAGGTATATGGCATCCCGAATTACTTGAGCAGCATCAATGCGATTCTTCTCAATGAATCCGCGACGTTGTTCCGTCGACGTTATTATAAAAATGGTGCACATGCTGGATTCATTCTTCATATCACAGATGCCATGCATACTCAGGCAGATGTCACTGAGCTTGAGGATGCACTTGAGAATTCAAAGGGAGCAGGGAACTTTAAAAATTTATTGCTCTATACACCAGGGGGAAAAGAAAAAGGGGTGAATGTCATCCCACTGGCAGAGGTCGCGGCTAAAGATGAGTTTTATAATATTAAAATTGCCAGTCGAGATGACCAATTAGCAGGGCATCGTATCCCACCTCAATTGATTGGTGTGGTACCACAAAATGCGGGTGGCTTTGGTGATGTTGAAAAGGCTGCAAAAGTCTTTTACTACAATGAAATTATTTACTATCAAAACCTATTGAAACAGATCAACGAAAGACTGGGCTATGAAGTGATTAAGTTCAAACAGTACGAGCTTTTATCTACAAACGTGACGTGAATAGTCACCCATATTTTACTAAATAATGCACGAAAATAATATGGTAATAATGTTTTAATTCAATTGTTTATATCTAAGCTGGCTATTATTGGTCGGCTTTTTTTATGCCTGAAATTTGGATGGTATATCCCTGCTGTATTGGAAGACTATGATCAACTGCGATGGTGGGCAATGGACATCTTCTTAGATTTATTAAATATCCAATTCTCAAAATACAGCAGGCAATTAATTTCACCTTTGCCTCATGACCAAACGCAATCTCCTCTCCCGCCTGCGCAGTTCCTAAATGTCGCGTTTTTGATGCAACAGCATAGAAACCCTAGCCCTTATGGTTTAAAGGGCTTAGAGGCGATTCTATGGCTACTCAGTGACGCAATTTGATGCGTATAGATGCGTATTACTTTATTTAAAGCTTTTTCTATTTTAAAAGTCGAAGTAAAAATGGGGTTACAAAAGTTACGCCCATAAAAAACAATATATAAGTGCATGAATAATAAAATAAAAAGTTGTAACCTTTATGGGGTTACATGAGGTTACAGGAATTGGGTTAAATCTAATAAACATATTAAAAACAAATAGATATGAGGTTACATTTGTAACTTTTTTAAATGGTTACATGTAACTTAAAAGTAACCTAAATGTTACCTTTATAAAATGAATATTTAATTATTAAAAACATATAGTTAATAGCTATTCTTGAAATCTGTAACTTTTGTAACCTCTTTTTTTTATGACCTAAATTTTTGAGCCAAGCTTTTTATAAGAAGAAAGTTTTCTCCCAGATTCTGAGTGTTATACACATTCTCTTGATGCAACTTTGCTTAATATTTATGGGGCTGAGTTATAGAGAGAAACAGGGAATTGAACTGAAAATATTTTTAGGGTGACACAGATGTTACACATAACACTTTTAATTATATTTATATTGTTAAATTACATGTATTTATAATCTACGTTTTCCTCCCGCCACCTCCACCAAAATTCTTTCCGAAGTAATCCATCGGAATCTAAAAAAGCCTTTAAACTCAATGTTTAAAGGCTTTTTTATTGGCTGTATTGTCCGATACTGTCCTAAGCGATTTGACCCTATTTTTGCTTTGTGTGGGTAAAAATTGGCAAAATTTACCCAGAAATTAACACAACAAATTCTGGTTAAAGATATGTCACTCACAGATGCAGAATGTAGAATGTAGAAAAGCTCAACCGAAAGATAAGCAATATCGTCTATCAGATTCACATGGTTTATCGCTGATTATTACGACTAAGGGTCAGAAGTATTGGAATGTCCGCTATACCGTTCATGGGCAGCGTCAATCTGAGTCACTAGGACCATACCCAGAACTTAGTTTGAAAAAAGCTAGAGAAATGGCTTATGAACTTAAGTATAAACATTCAAAATCAGTACTTCATGAGGACATAAAGCCTTTCTTTAAAGAGGTAGCTGAAGATTGGTTTGAGAATCAGAAAGAAACGTGGTCCCCGAAGCATATTAGCAATGTCAGAGCATCTCTAGATGAATTGTATCTTTCATTAGAAAATAAGCGTATTAATCAGATTCAAGCACCTGAAATTTTACAGATCATCAAAAAGATTGAGGCAAGAGGCTCACTTGAAGTAGCTAAACGCACCTTGTCTCGTTGTGGCATGGTTATGAAATATGCCATTGCTCATGGTTATCGTTATGATAATCCTGCGGGTGATTTAGTTTATGCGCTTAAGAATAAGCGTGTAAAAAATTTGGCATCATTACCAGCTTCAGATATGCCCGAATTTCTAAGAAAAGTCAGAGCTTATCCAAGCGATGCTCAGACACATCATGCTATCATTTTAATTATGCTGACTGGTGTTCGAGTTAGTGAGTTACTACAAGCACGCTGGGATGAGTTTGATTTGGAAGGACGTAAGTGGGATATCCCTGAAGAACGTATGAAGAATCGTCTTCCACATCGTGTGCCGTTGACGAACATGATGATTGAAGAACTGCAGGCTTTAAGGCTTACCCATAATCAAGAATTGCTTTTCCCTCATCGTTTAAATAATAAAGAACCGATGCGTAGTGAATCTATTTTGGCAGTTATTAAGCGTTCAGGTTATGCCGGTCGAATGACGACACATGGTTTTAGATCGCTATTCAGTACAGTCGTAAATGAATCAAATCTGTTTAATCCTGATGCCATTGAGCGTCAGCTTGCTCATGTTCCTCAAAACAGAATTCGCTCAGCTTATAACAGAGCACAGTATTGGGATGAGCGAGTGAAAATTATGGAGTGGTATGGGGAGCAGGTTATGAAATGGTTGAACGTCTAATTTATTGAAATGCTATGTTATTGAACATAGCGTATGTATTAAAATTATTATTAAGATAAATTTAATTATACTTTACTTATATTTAATGTCTCGAACTGCTGATCTAAGTTCGATTCTTATTTCTTCAAACGTCTTAAGCTCATTTATTTTTCCATTATTCGTAAAATTAATCTTTTAGAAAAAAGAATAAGTCATGGGTAAATTTCACACTTAATAAATAAGAATAATAGTCATTTTTATTTATATTCTGACAAATTATGTGCGTTTTTATTTTGAATTAATAGTTTTTATAAATGTGATTAATAGTAGAAATATGGAATTGATTTGTTTGCTATAATACTTACTTTAACTGATATTTAATTGAAAAATGAAAATAATAGAAATTAAAAAAATAGATATTTTTAAAATTTTAGACCAGCGTGTTCAGCGATCTGTTAGAACGCGGAAAGCTGAGAACTCTGAAAGTGATTTATTTTTTAATGAATCAATACATACTCTGAAGAACATCGAATTTTTTGTGGATGATGCTTTGGGTAGGTTGAATTTCAGCCTAAATAATTATGAAAGTGCGATTAAAAATAATGATCAAAAGAGGCTTGATCAAGTACACGCAACTTTCAGTGCATTACGCTTTGATCGCACTATGATGAAATTACCAAATATACGATTGAGTGATAATTTCAACATTTTTAAAGAAATCTACATAAATCCAGAGCAAATAATAAAATTATCGCAACGACTTCGGATGGCCGGAGTGAATGATCTGGAAGAATTGCACTTACTTAACCAGTCATTTTTTCAAATTGATGACATTAATCTTGCAAGAGACAAAAATTGGAATATAGACAGTTTTCCTAAGCAAAAGTGCTTTGAAGGTATATCTAAAATTCAAGAGCAAGATGAGCACGATTACATTGCTAAAGTGGAAAAAAGATCAGGAAGACTGGATTATTTAGGCAGATTATATGCATCTTTTGATCAATTGCTTGAACAACTAGGCAGTGTGTATGTCCTTTGTGTTGATGTTCGATTTATCAATCCTCATCAAAACCGCGACGCCAATAACTTCGATCATTTTTTTAATTTAATTTATCAACAACTTCCAATGGTATACAGTCTTTTACAAAGCTTACCCAACGTTGTCCGTGCAAACACTAAATTTGAGCATGATTTTCATTTAGGCGTGAATTTGCATTGTATTCTTATTTTTAAGCATTCTCCGAAATTTGATGAACAAGGTGTGGTTGAACAGTTGCAATATCTGTTTGATTTGAACTTTAGGAATCACTTTTATATACAGGTACGAAATTGGAATGAAGCTGTCCGTAAAAACTTTTCAAATAAGGCAGTTGGACATATAGGTAAGGCGAATCTCGGAAAGATCGAGCAATTCAAGTATTGGATTTTAAGTTATTTTTATTTGGTTGATGACTATATTAAGTTGGAATGTATCAATGAACTGAATGAACAGCCTTACGAAATTAATTTTTATTTGGATGCTTTGAATTCTGCTATACCCCAAGTTATGGATGTTGTTATAGTCAATCCTAAGCCAGTGCTCAAATTTCAACAATTAGTCACTCAAACTGATGAAAAGAAAATTTGGTCTACTCGCCAATTGTCAAAGAAAATGAAAATATACATGGCGTTGGCTGAATTATATTACAGTGAGCGATTCGCTGATAACCAATGTTTAAAACAATATTTACTGGATTTTGAAATGATGGCTGCAATGTTGCAGCAGAGTTTTGAGCAACCCTTTTTAATCCCTATACTGTCATCAAATCAGACATTAACTGACAAAGAGCTTCGGAAATGTTTGAGTCTGACTGGTAAGCGGCTATTGTCGCTGTTGAAGCGGAGTAGCTTACTGAACCAATTGTCACTGGACGATAAAAAACGAAATGTCGGTTTGAATGCACTGTCAATGTTTGAAAATTTAAACTTTTCCACAAATACACTAATCCTTGAGGAATCAATAAATTTTCATAGTGCCAAATATGTCAATGAATTTGCATCCTTTTGGTATGAGCTCCAGCATAAGTCAATGGATAGTATTTTTTTAACATCTGAACATAATGCTGATTTTAAAATATGTCTTGAGAGTAATTCGGACACATTAAGTTTATATCTTGATTACAAGCGGAAGGTCTGTGATAAGCGTTTAGTGAGTTCAAAACAATATGTTAAGCAGCTATTAACAGAAGATGTTTATCTACTGCATGTCAAGTTAAGTTGTGAATTGAACAGCGGTGTATTGAGCCAAGACAATTTATCAAAAGCATTTACTAGTTTTTTAAGAACGGGAAAGCGTGCTAAACCTCTCAAATGGTTGTTAGGTTACTTGGGCCTATGGCAATTAGATGCTCATAATAATCCTTATGTGGATATGTATATGTTCCTTGAAAGGGGCTGTGTGAAGCAGGTGAGTCATATTGAACAATTGCTATCAGAATATTGGAATAATTTTATTACAGAAAAATGCGCGACTTTTTTGGATGTGCCGAGTACATGTATTAGACATACACCTGTTGAGTTGTTGCCCATATACCGTTCCAGATCTGAATACGCTGAAAGTTTTATATTGATTCAGGCCAAAGATAAAAATGCTCATCACTTCATTTTGGAAACTCTAATCAAATTTATTGTATATAGTGATCTGTTTCAGCTTGATAGCCAAAAAGATGTGCCAAAGGTACTGATCAAAGGTTCTAAGACAACAAATGACAAGAGTAGTAACCCAAAAAATTAACTTTAGCTTTACTCTGTTCGATCAAGCCACGTGCTTTACGCTAAGTTGATTTAACCGATTCTCTGTTGAGTCGTAGATAGAGCTTAGCAGGTTATTAAAGTTATTATATTTAATGCTAATTGTATAATTATCAATATCTTATTTTATTATCGGATTGATTCTTTACTCATATATATGGGTAAACAAGTAAAAGATTACAGACATGGTTGTGATATGAATCCTAACATGATGAGTATCACAACATGAATTTGACAACACCGATCTGGAATGAATCTAATCTTTGTATTGCGATTGAAGACTTTGTTTATAGCGTTTGTTTTGAACGGATGAGTGAGCAACAATTCAAACAGTCACTCAATACATTATATGAAGCCTTTCAGCACTTCTATTCAGCACAGCTTTACTACGCTGAATCCATCCAATATTTTATTCAGTGTAAGTACTGGATTGATCATTTTCTAAATGGACAACCTGCATCACAGATCTTAAATTTTAATACTCAGCAAGTTCAAACCCTATGCTGTGTACTCTATCAATATCAAAATGAATATTGGAATGAGTTGAATCGTTTCATTCAGCAAGAACAGCAGAATCGAAATTCACTGTATCAGTATCTGACTAAACTCATTACCCACTATTCTGAGCTGTTATTTGTGCGTGTCGATTTGGGTTATCTCGAAGAACAACAAGTCTATATAGGTATTCAAGATGTTCAACAGCATATGAATATTTTAAGAAGCCGTATAGCAAATCAAGATGGATGTTTCATGGGTTTGAGAGGGTATGCATGGGCATTAGAGCAGGGTGCAAATAAAGGCTATCATTGCCACTTATTGCTAATCTATGATCCATCCAAACGTCAGAATGACTGGTATCTCGCTGATCAAGTTGGAAAATTATGGCAAAGCATTACAGGTAATCTGGGATGGTACTTTAATTGTAATACCACGGATCATAAGCAGCAGTTTAAGGAACTTAATCGATTAGGTGTAGGACATATCCAGTGCAATGTTGCAATGGAAATCAGTAATGCTTTGAATACTGCTATGTATCTGGTCAATCCTGAAAAGTATGCACAGCATTTACGGGCCAAGTTGCCTCGAATGCGCAGCTTTGGTACGGGTCAATTTGAAGTACATTGGCGTAGAGGTGTTGCACAAACTTTGCAGCAATGTGGATTCTAAATTAATTCACCATTAAAAAGTTACGGCACTCCTAAGTCTATGGAATAAATAGCTTAGGATGTGTTTTACCATGACGACTTACAACGAATCTCAAACGTTTTGTGAAATTGAAAACTTTATTCAAGCAATCTTAGCCAATCAAATCAGTGTTGAGCAATTCAAACAGCAGATCATTCCCTTGATTAAGAAATCCAGACGATTCTTTGTGGACGGGAATAATTACATCGCAGCAATCATTGTGTTTAAGTATCTTGAGCAGATCATCTTTAAAGCCAATGTATTTAAGTTCTATGATTCTATTCAAGACTTACCTGATCATGTGGTGGAAGGTTTTATCAAATACGTACATGATCAAGCTGGGTTGATTGAAGCGGATTATCAAGCCGATCAGAAGCAGCATAAAGCCGAGGTGAAGAAGGTTGAACGCTTTCTATTGGAGTGTATGCAGCAGCAGGATCAATTGACCATCTTTCCAATTTGTTTAGGCATTAAACCTGAAGCGCTATCTGTGATTCGACTATATGATCTTGATCTTTACCTCAGTGCTTTCCTAAAGTTAATTCGATCCAGAGATACTGAGCTGTTTCGTTCAATTCACTCTGTGATTTGGCAGATCAAACATGATCCAGAACAGGGCTACTATGTTCAGTTATTCTGTATCTATGCTGGACAAGTACAAGCTGTCACCTTAACTGATCATGCCCGTAAAATTGGTGAACAATGGTTGGATATAACCAATGGCTATGGAGCCGTTTCATTTGAAGAGCACGATTTAAAAGGTATCTCCGTGAATTGTTATGATGATAAACAGATTCAACGTGCTTTGCAGATTATAAAAGCTCGTATGAATAACCATGCTAGAAATTATTATTTAAGAGTGACAAGGCATCGTAGAAAGACCTTTGATTGTCAGCGGATAGGCCTGAGTTTGGCTTAAAGAAGATGGAACATGTTGTTCTAACATGTATTAATGGGTGGTCTTATGGGAATGAAGGTTATTCCCATAGACACAGAAGAGAAAACAAAGCTGCCTTATTGTTCATGATTAAAAATTATAGGTATAGGTCAATCCGCTGTTGGTGGTGAGGGTCACTTCACGCACATTTTCAGCAGCACAACCGAGATACACCTGAGCTACTGAGCCATAGCGCATATTTTGATAATCATAAAAGCCTTTGGTTCTACAATTGCCACGATTGATTGATACGCTGGTCAGGGTGGTTGGATCATCATTTAGTGACATGATATTGAGTTTATCCACATAGCCTGTCCCGGAATATTGCGATTGATCACGACGGACACGCACTTCAAACTGTTCTTGGATTGGTTGTTCCTGTGACAGTTCAGTCATTTGCTCAGCATCAGCGCCATTTTCTAAAAATGATTTATCAACGACAAAATCATCTTCGGACTGATTAGATGTCTCAGACTGATCAGAAGTGCTATTCGAGGTAGAGGCTGTATTTTGATCTGCTGTTGCTTTGGGTTCTACTGTGGCTTGAGATTCTTTGGCTGGACTACATGCGGTTAAGCCCAGTATTAATACACTGGATAAAAGAATCGGGTGGATCAGTTTCATGGCTGAATTCCTAAAAAATTGCTTATTTCATTTATGAATAAAGTCGTTGTTTGTTCTGTGTGGTTATTTGCATTTGCCCTTATGAACTGATTGCACCAAACGCGGTTCGGTTTTATCTGCATCTAAACGCAGGCAAATGGCTTTCTTACTTTTAATTGAACTGGAAATCAGTTCTTCACCCTGAATCGGATTGCTACCACCTGCGTTATAAACTTGATAGCGTTTGCCTGTGGTGCTCTTAAAACTAAAGGCATCGCCCGATTCACTAAAGCCTTCGATCTTTTTGACGATGACGGTTGCTTTATTGGATTGTGCAAACAGCGAGGTACAGATTAGACTGAGGCCACAGGCCAAGATGAGTTTTTTCATTTTGTTATTCCTATGGCTTAGTTCTTAAAAATAGTGACAGGCCAAACTACGGCTTTACCAAGATTGTAGGCATAGCTGTAATGTGCGGTACTGCTGCAATTCTTGAAATATACTGAGCAAATCAGTGCGATCAGCACATAGCCGATGATTAAATAGTTTTTCATGTGTTTCCCCAGATACTTGAATTTATGACTGGCATTGCTGAACAGCGTTTGCCATTACCACGTTAAAATCTTCAGGTGGTTGCATAGTTTCTCGAACCGTGACATCCGCCATTTTTTCCATAAATTCAGGCGAGTAATGCGCTTCGACTTTGTCGTAAATACAGCCACAGGTAGAGCGGTCTAAACCACCTGCCTGACAGCCTGCTTTAAAGTCACGTTTAACTTTGCTGTCACAGGCAGTCAGCAGGGTGCTACTGAGGACAATGGTTGTTACCCCAAACCAAGTTTGATATTTCATTTCTCTTCCAAATCATTGTTATCTATTGTTCTAAAGTCATACGGATGGGTTTATTTATGCCAGCCTGCCAGATAAATCAGCAGCCATAGTCCGCCAAGCACAAAAACAAAGGGGCCTAGCATCGCCACCACGACGACAATTAAAATCAGCTGTGCGATCAATTTCATAATGTTGTTCCAGCACAAAGCAGCCCCTGAATTAAAAACTCAGTGGATGATCAATGCGGTGAAATGAATCAGTGCACAGAAGTTAAATAAAATGTAGGAATCGGAATGAAATGCCGAAGTCGAGAAATAGGTATAAATGAAGCGAGTGCAGGGGAAGTACACAAATTGAATAGCGTCATAATAGATGACTCCTAGATGTATAGAAGTTCTACCAGATCACTGTCAAATGATGGTGGCAGAACGAAGAAGGGTTGACAGACCAGTCATCTAGGAACTGGCACGCACAAGGCGTCCCTCCCTCGCCCTACCGCAACGAAGGGGGACGAACGAGTTCACCACCAAAAAAATTACTCTTTTTGATGTGCTAGATGAAACGGTCTGTCAAAACCGACTGGCAATGTAGGCCAGTACTTGCATCATAATCGCTGATAAAAATCAGGTCAATTGATCCCTATATCCAGCCGTTAAAATTGATATAAAAAAGCATCAATTAAAATCACATTCTAAAATAATACAGATACATATCATTTAAATGAGAAGCATGTGGCTCCTTCAAAACAGCCCTATGCAATAACCCAATTCACGCTTTGCCTGCTTTCCCCCAAAGTAGGCTTTTTTATTTCACTCATTTTTATTACAGGAATTATTCAGATGAGTTTGCCATGTCCTTACTGTCAGTCCCGAGACACGGTACTGCTGGAATCTCCACAACATTTAGTCATCAACAGCAATTCACCTTCAGCGCAAAACAATGTGATGTCACCTCTAGCACTGGCCACTTTAGGCATCAGTGTTTCGAAAAGTTTAAACATCCCCCCGATTGCAGGCGCCTTAGTGGGTGTCCTGATCGGTGGCATTTGGATGCTGGTGACGGAGGATGAAGTTCAAAACAACTCTCTTCCTGTTTATACCCGACATTATTATTGCAATGACTGTGACCGCGATTTTAGTCCAAGCATCCGTAACTAATTTTTAAATGAATTTATCCAATTACCTTTTACAGCAATTCAACTTTTACAGGAATTAAAATCATGGCACATCAACTTGAACAAATGGCCTACGTCGGTGAAACCCCTTGGCATGGCTTAGGTAATCAACTCACGCAAAACCAACCGATTGAAGTCTGGGCACAGCAGGCAGGCATGGACTGGCGCATTGAATCTTCAGATGTCAGCTATATGGCTAAAAATGATCGAGGCCAAAGCATCATCATGCCCTATGAGGAACAGCGGGTTTTATATCGCTCGGACACTCATGCACCGTTATCGGTGGTCAGCCAACGTTATCAGGAAGTGCAACCCAAACAGATCTTGGAGTTCTATCGTGACCTGACCGAGCAATCAGGTTTTGAATTAGAAACAGCAGGAGTATTGAAAGGTGGGAAGAAATTTTGGGCGTTAGCCAAAACTGGGCAAACTTCTGCTTTAAAAGGTAAAGATGTCAGTAATGGCTATATTCTCTTAGCCACTGCTTGTGATGGCACCTTAGCGACTACAGCGCAATTCACTTCAATTCGTGTGGTGTGTAACAACACTTTAGCGATTGCCTTAGAGGGACAAAACTCAAGTGCGGGTGTAGTGAAAGTGCCGCACAGTACCAAGTTCGATGCTGAAAAGATCAAACAACAACTGGGGATTTCAGTGCGTGCATGGGATGAGCACATGTATGAAATGAAACAACTCAGTCAACGTAAGGTCACACAAACTGAAGCGGCAGCGTATTTCGATGCGGTGTTTAATAACACCAGCCTGAGCCCAATCGAGCAGGATGAAGGTATTATTCAGTTCTATCGTAATGTCGCCACACAAGCCAATTCAGCAACCAAAGCTGAAAACAAGACTGAACCGAATGGGCGTGCCATGTCGAAAGTCATGACCATGTTTAATGGGCAAGGACGCGGTGCGGAACTCAGTTCAGCCAAAGACACGGCTTATGGCTTGTTATGCTCAATTACAGAATTTGCAGATCACGAACGTCGTGCTATGAGTCAGGATCACCGTCTGGATTCTGCATGGTTTGGTGCAGGGGCGGGGCTTAAGCAACGTGGCCTCGAACAAGCTTTACGCATGTTGGCTTAGTTCCAAAGCATTTATTGATTAGCCTAAGCTGACTCATCACCTAACTTAAACGCTCAACCTTACAAATGACTTAACTCTTTTATTCAAAGCTGTGTCTACGGACACAGCTTTTTTTATGCCCCAAATTCAACAATGACAGGAAATTACTATGAACTCAGCCGTAATTCATCCAAACAACGCAACACTGAATATTCACACAAATCGCCCAAAACTGTTTACCGCAAAACGTTTCGTAGAGACTAAAAATATGACTCAAGCCGAATGGCTGGAAGTTCGACGCAAGGGAATTGGCAGTAGTGACTGTGCTGCTGCTTGTGGCCTTAATCCTTATATGTCGATGTTGGAACTGTGGATGATCAAGACAGGACGAATTCAACAAAATATTGAGGAAGAAAGTGAAGGCCATGCACCCTTGTATTGGGGTAAACAGCTTGAACCTTTAGTGGCTGAATACTACAGCATGCACACCAACTATAAAGTCCGTCGGGTCAATGCCGTATTACAACACCCTGATCCAGACAAGCATTTTATGTTAGCCAACTTGGATTACTCAGTTGTTGGAGATGCCGATGTACAAATACTGGAGTGTAAAACCGCAGGGGAGTATGGTGCCAAGCTGTGGCGAGATGGTGTGCCTTTATATGTACTTTGCCAAGTGCAACATCAATTGGCGGTGACAGGCAAGAAAGCCGCACATATCTGTGTCTTACTCTGTGGACATGAAACCCGTATTTTTAAAGTCACCCGTTCTGAGTCAGTGATACAACACATCGTTAATGCGGAACGCTACTTTTGGGACTGTGTCGAGCAAGATACCCCACCTGATGCGGATGCCAGTGAATCGGCAGCCAAAGCACTACAACTGTTGTATCCAGAGCATGTACCACTCAGTACCACAGACTTATCTGAAGATGAGCAAGCCAATCAACAATTTGAGCAACTGATTCAAGTACGCAATCAAGTCGAAAAGTATCAAGAGCAATTTGACCTACTCAAACATCAGTTGCAAGCCAAGATGCAAGAGGCTGAACGTGCCACCTTTAAAACGGGTTCAGTGACGTGGAAAAAGGCTAAAGACTCGGTCAGTTTAGACAGTAAAGCGTTACTACAACAACATCCTGAATACTTAAACCAGTTTCCGCAAGCTAAACAGGGTGCACGGCGTTTTCAGATTTATGCCAATGGTGGATAACTCAGATTTTATCCACATCAGCATCACGTGAAATACCAACAAGCAAGCTCATATCAGCCTATGCCCACAGCATGGGCTTTTTTATGCCTATTCAATTAATACAAAAGAGGAAATCAATATGATTAAAGGTTTAGCAATTACACCGCCAATACTCGGGCGGATCAGTATCGGTAAGATGGTTGAGAAAAATGGTAAACGTGTCCCTGAAAAGGATGACCAATTTACCTTGACCTCCCAAATTCAAAATAAAGAGGGCTGGGTGAAACATCCACTGGATGAACAACTTCGAGTCAAAGCACCGAATCAAAAACTAAGAACAATCCCTGTCCGTATGATCTTCAATGATCCCGAACTGAACTTACGTGCTGAGTACAGCTTATTTGATCGACAGACAGGGCGACCTGTTTGTATGGGGAATGGTGAGACCTGCCAACGTTTAACAAGTCAAGGCGTAGAGCAACACCCATGCCCATCACCTGATCTATGTCCATTGGCACAAGGTGGGTTATGTAAGCCCTATGGTCGTCTATATGTGAATTTAGATGAATCGGATGAGTTTGGCAGTTTTGTATTTAGAACGACAGGCTTTAACAGCATTCGTACTTTGGCCGCTCGGCTCAGTTACTACCACGCAGCATCCAATGGCTTACTTTCATGCCTACCTCTGCAACTCACTTTAAGAGGCAAGAGTACTACGCAAAGCTATCGAATGCCTGTGTATTACGTGGATTTAACTTTACGGGAGGGTGTTCATTTACAAGAAGCGATTCAAGTAGCCAAACAGATTGATGAACAAAGTAAGGCAGTAGGATTTTATCAGGAGGCACTGGATTTCATTGCAGGGCAAGGTTTTGCTAATGCACAGTTTGAGGTGAATGCGGAGGAGGGTGGTGAAATTGTTGAGGAGTTTTACGTGGATAAATCTTCTGAAATTCAGCAACAGCCTATTGATTCGAGATCCAAGACTAAACCTAAGCTCAATCAAGATGATGGATTTGTACAGGATATGCAGAAAGAGTTACAGGGGAGTGTGAGGGCAGTGAATTAGTTAATTTTTTACAGACGTCCTGATTATTTGAGCAGTAACGCTCGCATTATTGATTTGGAGTAAATTTCATGAATGCGTTTGTTGGAAACTTTTCAAATGAATCAACTGATTAGTATTAAAGAAGTCATTAAATTTGTTGGTGTTGGTAGATCAACGATCTATGAAATGATGGATGAATACTCACCTTATTATGACCCGACTTTTCCCAAAAAAGTAAAAATAACTCAGAATCGTATCGGCTGGTCGGCTTATGAGATTAATCAATGGATTGAAAGTAAGTTGGCGAGCCGTGAATAGAAAGGGAGCTTTTGCTCCCTGATTTTTTTTGTTTTTTAGTAGACTAAATTTAGTTTTTAGCCTAAGCATCAATAATGGAGACAATAGATTATTATAATCAATATGCAGATGAATTTGCTCAAGCTACAGTTCACGTAGATATGGGCACGCTATATCAACCATTTCTAATTACCTATTCAAGAGGTAATTTCTCTATATCAAATTATAATCATTATTACTCAAAATTCTTGTTAATTCCTTAATTTTCTCATAATCTACTATTAGTCCGAATTGGGTAAGATTATGACTAATGAAATATTGACCTTAAAAGAGGTCGCTGATTATCTCAAGTTAACTGAAAAGACCGCTTATCGTCTTGCTGCTGAAGGAAAGCTACCCGGTTTTAAAGTAGGTGGTAGTTGGCGCTTCAAAAGAGAGGATGTAGAGAAGTGGATAGAAGAACAGAAGGTTAAAAAATAATCGAAAGGTGGTTTTTTTATGAGATTTAGAAAGTAGTGAGTAGCGCAAAATATACTCTCAGTTTCACAACTGGAGCAGCTTTGATTTATGAATCTGTCATAGTTGCAGATTTATATGCAGAGCTTCAAAATTGGCCGAAGGTTCGGTCTAAATTGATGGCTGAAAACAGTTTCCAGTCACGTACTGAGAGCACTTTGAAAAAACTGTATGGTGAAATTTCTAGAAGATTAAAACACCTAACTGATGATCAGTTGAATTTGCTTGCTATGGGAACTGATGAACAGAAACAGGCATTGGTCTGGTTGGCTATTTGCCGCCAATATCAATTTATTTATGACTTCACCATTGAGGTCATTATTCCTCAATATGAAGCAGCACATTTTTTGTTGACCCATGCAGACTACGATGCATTTTTTAATACGAAGGCAGAGTGGCACGATAATTTGGATTTTGCTTCACGACAAACTAAATCTAAAGCACGCCAAGTGATTTTCAAAATGCTGAAGGAGTGTGGTCTCATTAGTGATGAAAATGAATTAATTTATCAAAAACTTGATGAACATTTGTGTCAAGTGATTGGCAAAGCATCCGATGACTTAAGGCTCTACCCTGGAAATAGTTAACAGAATAGACAATTGAGATGCTGATTTGAGTACAGAACGAGTGATGAAGAAATTAAAGTATAAAACGATAGATACTAGGAATCTTCAGGAATGCCAAGAGCACCTTATGAAGGTGATCTCTAGTACCTCATTTTTGAATAATGAAGGCCTGAACAATGAAGTGCCTTTTCATATCTGCCCGTACGAGACCTCTATTCAGAAAGATATTACACAATTAACAAAACAACTCCGTAATGATCTAGAAGGTCAAAATATAAAGACTTTGGAAATTAACTTGTATGACTTAGTTGTTGAATTGCTGAAATGCGAAGGCGACTGGGACTGGTTACTAGCACATGAGCAGGATATGTCTAGAGAAGAGTTAAAAGATGAGTTGCAAGGCATTCTAGATGTTGAAACTGTTATAACGCCAGAAATAGCGAAAAGGATGAAAGAAGAAGAGCATGACTTAATGCTGCTAACAGGTATAGGGGAAGTATTTCCCTATATCAGGTCAAATAACATTTTAAATAATTTGCAAAAAACAGCGAAAGATAAACCTACTCTAATGTTTTTTCCTGGTGAATATCAACACTCATTGGAAAGTGGGGCATCTTTGATTTTATTTGGGCTTCTACAAGATGACAAATACTATAGAGCATTTAATATATTAGACCGTGCAGTATAAGCAGTAGCATGAGTTAAGGGGTAAATATGCAATTAGAAAACCTATTCGTAAAAGCTGTAGACCGCCCTATCGAGGGAGTTATCAAAGCTGATGATGATGTATCACTCTATATCGAGCTTGATGAGTATGTCATAACCAACGAAGTCGCTAAGCGACTTGATTTATTTCTGGATGCTTACCTTAATTACCAAGGTGCTAACGGGGTTTGGGTATCAGGATTCTTTGGTTCTGGTAAATCTCACTTGTTGAAAATGCTCGCATTGCTTTTGGAAAATAAACCTATCGAAGATATTACGCCTTTAGATATCTTTCTAGAGAAGCAACCGCTTAATGAAGGCGGAATATTTGCGAACGATCTGAAGAGAGCAGTCTCAATTCCTTCTGAAAGTATTCTTTTTAATATCGACCAAAAAGCTGATGTCATTAGTAAAACTGAAATCGATGCCCTAATTGCTGTATTCGTGAAAGTATTTGATGAGCACTGTGGCTATTATGGTAAGCAAGCTTATATCGCTCAGTTCGAACGTGAGTTAGATGCAGACGGCCACTTTGATCTATTTAAAAAAGCATTTCTGAATATCAGTGGTATGGATTGGGATAAAGGTCGAGCTCGTGCTAAGCGCATGGCAGATTCTGTGGACAAAGCCTATTCAGAGGTTTCAGGTCAGTCGGTCACAGGGATACTGGATAAGTATCGTCAGGATTATCGACTATCCATCGAAGATTTTGCCGACCAAGTAAAAGCTTATATCGATAGTAAAGAGTCAGGTTTTAGGTTGAACTTCTTTGTTGATGAGGTTGGGCAGTACATTGCGGATAATGTTAAGCTCATGACCAACTTGCAAACGGTTGCTGAAAGTTTAGCTACAAAATGTAATGGTCATGCATGGATCATTGTAACTGCACAAGAAGATATGTCGTCGGTGGTTGGTGAAACGAGTAAGCAGCAGAGTAATGATTTCACCAAAATCCAAGCCCGTTTTAAAAATAGAATGAAGTTAACTAGCCAAGACGTAGCGGAAGTAATTCAGCTACGTTTGCTTGAGAAACGTGAAGAGTATATTGAGCAACTAAGTGACTTGTTCCACCAACAAGAAAATAATTTTAAAACTTTATTTGATTTTGCAGATGGATCAGCAACATACCGAAATTACCGTGACCGTGAACACTTTATTCAGTGTTACCCTTTTGTGCCGTATCAGTTCACCTTGTTCCAGTCAGCTATACAAAACTTGTCTACCCATAGCGCATTTGAAGGAAAGCATAGTTCGGTGGGTGAGCGCTCTATGCTTGGTGTATTCCAGCAAGTTGCCATCGCGATTAAAGATCACAATCTTGGCGAGCTGGCGACTTTTGATTTAATGTTTGAAGGTATTCGAACGGCATTAAAAACGGCAATCCAGCAGTCAATTCTGAAAGCAGAGCAGAATCTTGATAACCAATTCGCTGTTCGACTGTTGAAAGCATTATTCCTTGTAAAATACGTCAAGGAATTTAAACCAACTATTCGAAATCTATGTGTATTAATGCATGATAGTTTTGAGCGTGATATACCGACTCTAAGGCTGCAAGTAGAAGAAGCTTTAAACATTCTTGAGAAAGAGACTTATATTCAGCGTAATGGTGATTACTTTGAATACTTGACAGACGAGGAACAAGACGTAGAGCAGGAAATTAAGAATACTGAAGTAGATAATACAGCTGTAGCATCTGAGCTTGAAAAGCTTATTTACGATGGTGTTTTAAAAACACGAAAAATTCGTTGGGATGTAAATAGCCAAGACTATCCCTTTACCAAACGACTTGATGACAATCTAAGTGGCCGTGAATACGAATTAGCCATAAATGTTATTACGTCATTTCACGATCACCGTGATGCCTTTGAAAAACATAGATCAGATACTGTTTTTAATGATGAATTACGTATTGTCTTGCCAGAAAGTGAAAGACTGGTTCGAGACCTGATTTTATATAAGCAAACTGAGAAGTATGTTGCTCATGAGACCAGAGCAACACAACAAGATAGCATAAAGCGTATTCTTACGGAAAAAGGCTTACAAAATACAGAGAGACTTAATCAGTTAAAGCAGTTGAGTTCAAATCTGGTGGGTGAGGCAAAGTATTTTGTTGCTGGGCAAGAGCTAGAACTAAGTGGTGTAGATGGCCAAAGCAAAATGATAAGAGCTTTTGGTGAGCTGATTAAGCATACCTATCCAAATTTAAAAATGCTTCGTGATATGCAATACAGTGAAGCTCAAATACCAGAAATTCTTACTCAAGCTGGACAAGGCTTGTTTGGCGAAGAGGCACAATTACCTGAGCCACAACAAGAGATGCTATCGCATATTCAAAGCAATAGTCGTGGTGGTGTGCGTACTACGGTAAAAAGTCTGCTTCAAAAGTTTGAGTCTAAACCTTATGGATGGTCTTTTGCTGCAGTGTTATGCACTCTCGCATATTTATGCGGGAAAGCAAAAGTTGAGGTTCGAGAATCCACCAATTTGCTGGATGAGGCAGAGTTATCACGAGCACTTAGAAATACTGCCTCGCATGGCAATCTGATTCTTGACCCACAGGTTGAATTTAGTCAGTCTCAGATTCGTAAAGTAAAAGAATTCTATAGTGATTATTTTGAAAAAGTTGCTCATGCGACTGAGGCTAAAGCTCTAGCTAAGGAGGTTCAGGAAGGTTTCGCTGAGCAGACAATTGAATTAGATAAATTATTAGCACAAGCAGCACATTATCCATTTTTACGTGCTTTAAGTCCTATTGTATCTGAACTTCAAGAACTGAAATCAAAACCCTATACGTGGTTCCTATCTGAGCTTACAATAAGGGAAGATCAATGGTTTGATTATAAAGAAAAAACTATTGATCCAATTGGGAAATTTATGAAAGGGCCCAATAAAGATAGTTTTGATGAGGCAAGAAAGCTACTTGAGAGTCAAAAGCCTAATTTGGAATACGTCGAAGGGAGCGAACCGCAAAGTTTAAGAGAAGCATTAGCTGCCCCTTCTATTTATAAGGGAAGTGCAGTTCAGCAACTTAAAGCAGATTGTGCCTCGTTACAGCAAAAAATTAAAGGTCAAATTGAAACAGAGAGAAATCAAGCTCTAGGTGTGGTCGAGTCATTAAAAGACAAATTATTGGGTTTTGATGAATTTCAAAAGCTAGATATAGATAAGCAGGAAAGCTTAAGAAAAGCTTTTGATGAGATTGTAGTAAAAATTACTCAACAATCTTTAATCGCAATGATTCGTGATGAGGTTCGTCGCTTCGAGGATCAGCAGTATGTTTTGCTTGTACAAAAACTTATGGAGTGGAATCAGCTTCCTCAAGATAAACAAGTAGAAGTAACTAAAAAAGATCAAGGCCAACCTCAAGATAATGACCAAGTTACAGATACTACTAGGTGTGGGGAAAACTCAAAAACTGTAGTAGAAAACCAACAAAGACCAGCAACAATATCTGCAAAAAATATTAAGGTTAACTTTCGCAAGCCTTGGCTAGCTGATGAAGCTGATATCGATGAATATTTGGCTCAGTACCGAGATGCTTTGCTAAATGAAATTAAACAAGGTAAGAAGGTTCAATTATGATTAGTGAGTTACAACTTTATAATTTTGCTGCCTTCAAAGAACTTAAGTTAAACTTCTCGCCAAAAATTAATGTAATTATTGGTGAAAATAGTTGTGGAAAAACGCAAATACTAAAGAGTATTTATGCGCTATCACGAAATGATATGTTGAAAAGTGAGAACTTATTTGACTTATTTAAACCTCACAAAGAATCACTTGGCTCATTGCATCACCGTTCCAGTTCCGAGGATGCCTTATTATCAGTTAAAGATGCAAGTGATAGACAATCAAAGATAGTTTTTTCAGCAAAATCAAAAAGCCAATTTAGTGAGGTATTATCTGACGCCAGTGTTCCGTGTTTGCTTATACCAACTAAAGAAATACTTTCATTACTTCCAGCGATCAACAGTGGAAAGACGAGCAAAGAAAGCTTAAGTGCATTATTTGATAAATCAGTGATTGACTTGTGCGAATTAGTTTTAAAAGCTCCCTCAGAAGAAGCCGAAAAGATTTTAAATAGTGACCCACGAGCTTCTACACTTGCTCCTAAGTTATCAAAGGCATTGGGCGGGAGATATATCATAGATGGATCTGAGCAATATTTTGTGGCTGGAAGCTATTGGGAGAAGAAACTTCCAGGCGGTTCTAAAGCTCAGCAGGCACAGATTTATAACGACTATACCGAGCTTAAATTTGAAAAAACCGAGGGTACAGAAACTTCAGTCATGATGACGGCAGAGGGCTATAGAAAAATTGGATTGCTTCAGCGCTTACTCGAAAATGGGACACTCACTCAGTCAGGCGTTAATACTATATTGTGGGACGAACCAGAATCAAATATGAATCCAAGCCTAATGCGGATGTTGGTTGAGTGTTTATTAGTGCTTTCTCGCAATGGGCAACAAATAATTGTAGCGACTCACAATTACGTTCTTTTGAAGTGGTTTGACTTGTTAGTTGATTCTAGTAAAAGCGATCATATTATGTATCACGCACTTTATCGTGATGAAAATAAAGTGATTAGAAGTGAATCAGAAAATGATTACAACATGTTGTCTAAGAATGCGATTGCAGAAACGTATGGTGAGTTATACGACGAAGAAATAACAAAAGCTTTGGGTTGAAATTTATGACAAAGTTTGTAGAGGATGACTTAGAGTTTGATTTTTCTTGGGCTGATCTTGGTGAAAACTTTGATTGTGATACGAGACATGCTGGTCATCAAATGAAGAGAGTTGATTTCATAGCAGAAAAAGGAAATCAGTGTTTTTTCATTGAAATAAAAGATCCAGATCATCCTAAAGCTAGTCAAAATCTCGCAGAGAACAGAGACAAATTTCTGAATGGAAATTTGGTTCATGATTTAGCGGGAAAATATCGAGATAGCTTGTTGTTTAAAACGCTTTGTAATTCGGCTCAAAAAGAATTGCATTACATTGTGTTATTTTCAATGAAAAGTATGGATCCAGCATTATTGATGGCTAGAAATGATGCTTTGAAAAAGGCGATTCCTATATCTCACAAAGAGTGGGGTGCGGTAATGGCAAAAAGTTGTCTGATTTTAAATATTGAACAGTTTAAGAAAATATTTGGCGAACAATCAGTGCGTCGAATTAGTGAAGGTGTGGCTTAATGGAAACTGCAAAACTCAAAAAATTCGCCCAATACGCACGCCGTAGCTTGATTGAACAGGTGGGTAGTAAGCTTGCACAAGTACTTAAAGATGAAAGTTCGGAGCGTCGTGAACTACCAAATGTAGTCACTAAGCTTGAGAGTGAATTAAAACAAAAGGGCAAAGAACAACTTATTGAGCAAGCTGCGTATACTTGGTTTAATCGCTTCTGTGCTCTACGTTTTATGGATGTGAACCAATACAATCGTATTATGGTGCTTTCACCATTAGATGGACAGTTCCAGCCAGAAATTCTTGCAGAAGCCAAAGCAGGTCATATCGATGATAGTGTTGTAAATGATAAGATCAGAGAAAAAATATTTGGTTTGTTGAACGGCTCAATCAAAAGTCGAGATGGCCAGTCAGAAGCTTATCGTTTGCTCATAGTGGCAGTGTGTAACGAATACTATCGTATCATGCCATACCTTTTTGAGCGTATTGAAGATTATATGGAATTATTGATGCCTGATGATTTGTTATCAGGTAACTCGATTCTTGCTTATACTCGTGAAGCAATGACACCCGAAGCTTGTGATTCTGTAGAATGTATTGGTTGGCTTTACCAGTTTTATATTTCAGAGAAGAAAGATCAAGTTTTTGAAGGCTTAAAGAAAAACAAAAAGATTACACCTGAGAATATCCCAGCTGCTACACAGCTGTTCACACCACATTGGATTGTGCGTTACTTAGTGGAAAATTCATTGGGTCGTTTATGGATGCTAAATAATCCAAGTTCAAAAGTGATTGAACAAATGTATTATTACATCAAACCTGTTGAACAAGAGACTGACTTTCTGAGGATCCGTAGTCCAGAAGAGATTAAAATCTGTGATCCAGCGTGTGGCTCAGGGCACATGCTAACTTATGCTTACGACTTGCTTTATGCTATCTATCTAGATGCTGAATATGATCCTGTTGATATTCCAGAATTAATCCTTACTAAAAATCTATATGGCATTGAGATTGATGAACGTGCCGCTGAATTAGCAGCATTTGCGCTTTCAATGAAAGCGATTAAAGGCGATCCAAATACTGAGGGCAATAATCGTCGTCGTTTTTTCCGAAATCCTATTAAGCCAAATATTTGTCGATTAGAAAACATTGCATTTAACGATAATGAACTTAATGAATATTTTGATTTTGTAGGTCGAGATTTATTTACTCAAGACTTACGAGCTACATTAAAAGAATTTGGAGAGGCTGATAATTTTGGTTCCTTGATTCAGCCTACATTAAAAAATGCAGCAGATGTGCTGTCGGTCTTGGAAGCTAAGGATGTTTCTGGGCAGTTATTTTTGGCTGAAACTCACCAGCGAGTATTGCAAGTTATAGATCAAGCTAATTACCTTGAACAAAAATATCATGTGGTTGTTGCAAATCCTCCATATATGGGAGGAATGGGAATGAATGAATTGCTTAGTACTTGGGTTAAAAAAAACTATCCAAATGCTAAAGCTGATTTGTATGCAGCATTCATGGATCGAGCTTACCAGTTTGTCCCAAAATTTGGTTATATTTCCATGGTCACGATGGAAAGTTGGATGTTTCTTTCATCTTTCGTTAAATTAAGGGAAAAAGTTGTAAGCGAAAGTAATATAAAATGCATGACCCATATGCCATATTTAGGAAAAGGTGGCACTAGCATGGGTATCAATTTCGGTACTACAGCATTTGTTTTGGAAAATGCTTCTAAGTCAGATGCATTGGGAGACTATTGCTGTGTAAGGTATTTTGAAACTGATGAACAAGGTATTCCAATTGAATTTCCTCCACAAAATGAGAGGCTGTGTCGGAAGGAATCAAAAGATTTTAAATACATACCAGGTTCTCCAATCGCATATTGGCTTTCTGAAAGAATTATTAAAAACTTTCGTACATTTAAATCATTATCTTCTGAGGTTGATACGAGAATTGGCCTAATAACTGGAGATAATGAGAAGTATATTAGAAATTGGTCAGAGATTTCATGGTCAAGAATGGGGGTAGGCTTGGAACGTACTGAGGCCAAAAAATCTGGTCTAAAATGGTTCCCTCAGTCTAAAGGTGGAGAATACCGAAAGTGGTACGGAAATAATGAAACAGTTCTAGACTGGAGTAAAGATGGTTATGAATTACAAACACGGATGCATTCTTCTGGAACAAGATTGCTCGCCCATAATTTTAATTTAGATAAGATCTTTAAGCCTGCTGTGACTTGGACGAAACTATCATCTGGAAAGTTTTCTGCACGTCTGCAACCTCATGGTTTTTTATTCAATGATGCCTCAGCAAATGCTTTTATGAAAAAGGATGAATTTTCTGATGTTTGTATAGGATTCTTAAATTCATGTGTGCCTACCGGCATGATGGCAGCAATTAATCCAACGTTAAACTTTCTTCCAGGAACAATTTCAAGTTTGCCTTTGTCGGACAGTATTATTTTAAATGATAAAGTGAGGGTCAATAGTCAAAAATTAGTTCAGCTTTCTAAATCTGATTGGGATACTTTTGAAACCTCTTGGGACTTCACTATAAACCCGATACTTTTACCTGTTCATCACAGTAAAAAATTACAAGACAGTTATATAAAACTACGCGCTTACTGGAAAGGTATGTCTGATGATATGCAAAGGCTAGAAGAAGAAAATAACCGTATTTTCATTGATGCTTATAGTCTAGGGAGTGAGTTGATACCCAATGTTTCAATCGAAGATATTACGCTTACCTGCAATCCAGCCTATCGATATGGAGTAAAAGGTAACGAGGAAGATAGAGAAAACCGTCTTCGTGCAGATACTGTAGCCGAGTATATCAGTTATGCAGTAGGATGCATGTTTGGACGATATTCTGTTGATAAAGGAGGCTTAATTTTAGCTAGCCAAGGTGATACTCTTGGTGAGTACCTTTCAAAAATATCACAGCCCTCTTTTATGCCAGAAGATGATAACGTTATACCTATTATTGATTTTGAAGGTGACTGGTTCGAAGATGATATTAGTGAACGTTTTAAAGATTTTCTTAAAGTCACTTTTGGTGAGGATCATTTTACTGAGAACTTAGCTTTTGTAGAAGAAGCTCTTGGCAAAGATATCAAAAAATACTTTGTTAAAGATTTCTACGCTGAACATGTAAAACGCTATCAAAAGCGCCCAATCTACTGGTTGTTCTCAAGCCCTAAGGGTACATTCAATGCTTTAATCTATATGCACCGCTACCGCTCAGATACTGTAAGTATTGTATTGAATGATTATCTACGCGAATTCCGTACCAAGTTACAAGCACGTAAAGAGAGCTATGAACAGATAGAGATAAGTGCTTCGGCTAGCCAGAAAGATAAAACTGATGCACTTAAGAAAATCGCTAAGATAAATAAAGCTTTGGATGAAGTGAATGACTATGAGCGAGATATTCTTTACCCATTAGCAGGTCAGAAAATAGAGATTGATTTGGATAATGGGGTAAAAGCTAACTATCCGGAATTTGGTAAAGCGCTTAAAAATATCACAGGATTAAGTTAATCACATGACTGTAAACCGTATTCAGCAGGCGCTTAGCCGACTCTTTCAAAAACATCGTATCGTATTCTGGTACGACGATAAGCAAGAATTGCGTGATGCTTTTGAGGGTCTGTCTATCGAAGGTGTAGAAAAGCTAGAAATTCAAAATAACGAATTTGGCATTAAGCATAAATTGTTACGTGAGGCTCCAAAACAGTCATTCTTACTTTATAAGGCAGACAAACAGCCAGAATCTTTGCAAAACTGGCTGTTAGATATTGAATTAGCGAATACTACATTCAGAACTGATCAGGTAGCGATTTGGTTAAGCGAATTAGAGTTACCTAATGAATTCACTGAAATTATCGAAAAGCATACAGCTTTCTTCGATACCTCTAAAGCTAAGGTGCAAGCGGAAAAACGCAAAACTACGCTTAAGAAACTGCTAAGTAATGAAGATACCTTGAGCAAAGTACGGTTAAAAATGCTAGCTGTTTGTGTTGGGGCTACTCAATTAGCTGATGCACGCATTGATGTGATATTAGAGGCTTTATTAGCTGAATTAGTGAATCCAAAGCAGGAACAGTTTAAGTTGATTCAACGTTGTAAGCTGGATGATTTTTTTTGGCAACAGGTTGAACGATTTTATGGATATAACAGCGAACAACCTACGATAAAAGACTTTGCGATTGAGTTGTTTAAGTCATGTTATTCCATGGGGGTAAATTCTCCACTTAATGGTGATGGTATTCATCTATCAAGTGATGCATTAGTCTTTTTTAAACGATGGAAAGACAGTCGTACACATCAGGAAGTTTTCGAGAAACTATCGGATGAATATGCTGAATTACTCTCGATTGAAGAAGATCTAAATAAGCGTAATTTGAAGGAAGTAATCGAGCTCGATTACTTCCGCCTGATTGATAAGAAAGTCATCTATGAACTGGTGAAAGCAGTTGAGCATCGTACCTTATCCGAGGGTGAGGTTACTTTATGGTGTCGGGATAGACGTCAAAGCCACTGGTTTAGCGATTTTAAATATCTTTATGAGGCAGTGGATATTGCTAGCCAATTCCTTACGTTATTGGATGTTATTCAGCTCAATATGGCAACATCGAGTGAAGCTGTTCAGGGCTATGTGAGCCACTGGTATAAATTAGATCAGCTTTATCGTCAGTATATCTACTGCTTGAAAGAGTCTTCACAAAATACCTTGCTTAATTCACTTAGTGAAAAGATTGAAAACCTTTATACCAATCGCTACTTGCTGCCGCTAAATAATGCTTGGCAATCCCATGTTGATACTATGTCGAAGTGGCAAGTGCCAGATGTAACACCTCAAAACCAATTCTTTTATAAGTGGGTGAAACCTTACTTGGATAAGAACAACAAAATTTGTGTGATTATCTCAGATGCCTTCCGCTATGAGGCGGGTGAAGAGATGGTGGGTAGAATACGTCAGGAAGATCGTTACCAAGCCAAGTTAGACCATGCGCTTTCCTCATTACCAAGCTATACGCAACTTGGTATGGCCTCGCTTTTACCACAAAGTGATACCTTACTGAATATCGTTGATAACAAGACGGGGACAGTGAACATAGGTATTAATTCTACACAGGGCACAGAAAATCGAGATAAGGTGCTTAAATCGGCGTTAGGTGAGCGTGCTTGTACGATTCAGGCTAAACAGGT
Organism: Acinetobacter johnsonii ANC 3681; assembly: GCF_000368805.1. NCBI lineage: Bacteria > Pseudomonadati > Pseudomonadota > Gammaproteobacteria > Moraxellales > Moraxellaceae > Acinetobacter > Acinetobacter johnsonii. Next base: position 159,307 of record NZ_KB849708.1, read on the forward strand.
GCTGGAGATGACGATTTCTGAAAATCGTGAATTAATTAAAGCGCACGATGTGGTTTATATCTATCACAATCGCATCGATCATACTGGTGACAAAATGCAGTCTGAAGGTGAGGCATTTGAGGCTGTAGAAAAGACGTTTGACGATTTAATGAAGTTGATCAAAAAGCTTGCAAATGCCAACGTCAATAACCTGCTGATAACTGCAGACCATGGCTTTATTTATCAAAACAAACCATTAGAGGAAAGTGACTTTTTGGCAAATGATGTCAAAGGTGAAGTACTTTATAACGACAGACGTTTTGTATTGGGTAAAAGATTGAGCTGTGGACAATCCTTAAAGGCATTTACTGTTGAACAACTAGGGTTGTCCGGTGATGTACACGCGGTCATACCGAAAGGGGCTCAACGACTGCGTTTAAGTGGTTCAGGTAGCCGATTTGTACACGGAGGGGCTTCACTACAAGAGGTGATAATTCCTATCATATCTATTAACAAAAAGCGTCAGAGTGATCTGACTTATGTTGACGTGGATATATTACGTGGTGGTACAAATATCATTACCTCTGGCCAACTTTCAGTCACTTTATATCAAGCTGAGCCTGTTACAGATAAAATTCGCCCTAGACAGTTAAGAGTAGGTATTTATACACAGAACGGTACGCTTATATCTGAAAGGCATGATGTATTACTTGATTTAACTTCGGAGAATCCTCGTGAGCGTGAATTGAAACTGAGGTTCCTACTTACGCAAGAAGCTGATGCTGCAAATAATCAAGAAGTGTTATTAAAGCTTGAAGAGCCCGAGGATGGTTCAAATCAATATCGAAAATACAAAGAGCTTCGTTACACCATTCGGCGTTCATTTACGAGTGACTTTGATTTTTAAATAGCAATCGCATAGCTACACAAACAAAAGCCGGAACTTTTGAGGAAAGACAATGACAGACCTAAACCAAAAAATATGTGATGTGTTTGCTGGCTTGGTGGTACGTAAAGATTTGGTTAAAACCGTAAAAGGTAATGCCATTGTTCCTTCCTATGTTCTCGAATACCTGCTGGGGCAATATTGCGCCACAAACGACGAAGACAGTATTGAAAGCGGCATTCAAACAGTGAAAGAAATTTTGGCCAAGCACTATGTGCATAGAAGTGAAGCTGGTTTGATTCGCTCAACAATTCGAGAAAAAGGCCGTCATAAGATCATCGACAAAGTAAGTGTAGAGTTGAATGATAAAAAAGATTGCTACGAAGCTCAGTTTGCTAATCTTGGTATTAAAAAAGTATTAATTGATTCAGGAACGGTTAAGCAGCATCCCAAACTCTTAGTGGGAGGTGTATGGGTTATCGCTGATATTGAATATGAGCATACGGAGGATAAAGATTCCAGTCCTTGGATACTCAGCACATTAAAACCTATCCAAATGTCTCATTTCGACTATGATAGTTATATTAAGGCACGTGGTCAGTTCACATTAGACGAATGGATTGATGTACTTATTCAGAGTGTAGGTTTTAATCCTGAATATTTTGGCAAGCGTAGCAAGCTCACTCAATTAGTCAGACTTATTCCATTTTGTGAGCGGAATTACAATCTTATTGAGTTGGGACCTAAAGGTACAGGTAAGTCACATATATACTCGGAGTTTTCACCCCACGGTATTCTGCTTTCTGGAGGTGAGGTAAGCGTTCCTAAGTTATTCGTCAATAACTCTTCGGGGAAAATTGGCTTGGTAGGTTATTGGGACGCTGTTGCTTTCGATGAATTTGCTGGGAAACAGAAGAAGGTCGATAAAGCACTTGTCGATATCATGAAGAACTACATGGCGAACAAGTCATTTTCTCGAGGTGTTGAAACTTTGGGTGCAGATGCCTCCATGGCATTTGTAGGTAACACCGAACACAGTCTGCCTTATATGCTCAAACATTCAGATTTGTTTGATGCATTGCCAGAGAAGTTTTACGACTCGGCATTTCTTGATCGTCTACACTTTTATATTCCTGGCTGGGAAGTGGATATTATCCGTGGCGAAATGTTTTCAAATGGATACGGCTTTGTGGTGGATTACTTGGCTGAAATTTTACGTCACCTTCGTAACCAAGATTATTCAGATCAATATAAAAAGTATTTTACCCTTTCTTCAAATATATCAACTCGTGATCGGGATGCTATCAACAAAACGTTCTCTGGGTTGATGAAGATATTGTTCCCTCAAGGAGGGGCAACGGAAGTTGAAATCGAAGAAATTTTGAAATTCGCAATGGAAGGCAGGAAGCGCGTTAAAGACCAGCTATTCAGAATTGATACCACCTATACGGATGTAAATTTCGCTTATTTTGACAAAGTAGGCAAAGAAAAGCCAGTTGCTACACTTGAAGAGCTTGAATACCCAAATTACTTTCATAAAACAGTTTCAAGTGATGATGCTGATCTGCCTGATTTGCAGGTTGAAACGACACTAGCTTCCGCTCCTTTAACATCTGAAACTAATGTTACAGATGAGAAACTACCTCAGGAAGGGCATCTAACCATTGTTGAAAATCAACGAGGGGTTTCCTATGAGGAACTGTTCGGACCTTACTTGAAAGGTGTGAAACACATTACTATTACAGATCCTTATATCCGTCTATTTTTTCAAGCTCGTAATTTGATGGAATTACTAGAAACTATTGTCAAATTAAAAGCTGAAGAAGATGAAATCGTTGTTAGCCTTGTAACGGTTGAGGATGAGTTAAAGGGTGATCAACAGCGTGAATTTTTTGACAAGATACAGAATGAAATGTTCACAGTAGGAATTAAATTTGCGTATTCATTTGATAATTCAGGTTCTCAGCATGCTAGACATATAGTTACTAATACTGGCTGGAAAATATCCTTAGATCGAGGACTTGATATTTTTCAGCAGTACGATATGGGGGATGCATTTCAGCTTGCTAACCGCAACCAAAAGTATCGTGCATGCAAGGCATTTGAAGTGACTTACATAAAATTATCTTCATAAAGGCTCACAAGGTATGAAGACTCTACAATATTAATAAAAGAATATACGAGTATGAGTAGTAATGAATATCAAATGCTAAAGGTACAGATACTGTGGCACACTTGTATCAAGAATTGTTCATTCGAGTATGGATTGCAGAAATAATAGGCAATCTTATAAATGAAAAAAAGACTGTGGCCAACACTAAATCCTCTTTTTTATAGGTGGGTAAATTGGGGTAAATGAAATCTAAAATAAGCATAGGAATTTAAGTAGTTATAAGCTCTGTTAAACACCCACCATCACAGCTACTTTACTAAATATGGCTATGTATTACGTTATTGATAGCTGGAATGTTAAAGTCTAAAACGTGTTATTATTTTATATAAAATTATGAAATATATAAAAATATAGGTTTATTGTTTGTTTTTTTTAATCAATATTATGAAAAAATTATAACAGTAAGAGAAAATAATTTAATAAAAATGGTGTGCTTTTTTAATTTGGTGTGTTGTAACTAAATTTTCATATATATTTAACTAGACATTAATTATTCAATTCAAAAACTTTTCTTTAATCTGGCTTGGAGAATGGAATTGCTTGTGACCCGTTATAAGCCTTGGATCATGATCATACTACTGGTTTTGCTCGTCAGTTTTGCTACATATCGCTGGTGGCAAGGACCATTGTTACCTAGTTATGAAGTCGTATCTAGTCCATTGATTCAGACAGTTGTTGCTTCAGGACGGGTAGAGAAAGTATCTCGGACTCAGATTGGTAGTGAAATTACAGGGGTTGTTCTTGAGCGCTTGGTTCAAGAGGGAGATCGGGTCTCTCGAGGGGATGTTCTTTTAGTACTGAAATCTGATGAAATTTCAGCGCAGGTGCGGCAGGCAGAAGCTGAATTAAAGGAACTCGCAACTACTAGACGTCCGCAAGCAGAAGTCGATTTAGCGAATGCCAAAGTGCAATTAGAACAGGCTCAAAGAGAGGCGGTACGCAGACGAAATACCGAATTAGGAATCTTATCAGCAGAGGAAAGGGAGAAATCGATAGAGGTAGAAAAACTCGCCCGTAATAATTTGGAATCAGCTCGATTAAAAGGTGCTTCACTTGCCCCAGATAAAGTTGAAGAGACAAAATTACGTGAACGACTCGCTGCATTACAAGCGCAACTCGCCAAGACCAAAATTCGCGCAGAAGTTTCAGGTATTATTTTAACCCGTAATGTTGAGCCAGGGGATTTGGTACAACCGAGTCAGACTCTCTTCACTATTGCACTGGATGGCGCGACTGAAATACGAGTGCCATTTGATGAGCGAAATTTACCACTGCTGGCTTTACAACAAAAAGCATCAGTGATTACGGATGCCTATCCAGATCAACCTTTTCCTGCCCATATTAATTTTATTGCCCCAAGTATTGATGCTCAACGTGGCACAATAGACATTCGATTAACAGTTGATCCAGTCCCTGATTTTTTGCGTCAAGACATGACGGTATCGGTAAATGTTGAAACCAACAAGCGCGAGCGAACCCTGGTCATTCCAAATGATGCTTTAAGCAGTATAAGTGGAAACAAGGCTATGGTTATTTTAGTAAGAGATAGAAAAATTCAACGTCATCCCATCACACTGGGTTTACGTGGTTTGGTCATGTCGGAAGTTGTAGCTGGATTGAAAGAAGGTGATCACGTCCTTACCGATGCAGAATCAGTGCTTAAAGATGGAACTCGTGTCCGAATAGAGCAAACTAAACGTGTTTTGCAGAGTCAAACGGATCCGACAAATAGCAAAAACGAATTACCGGTGAAATTCGATTGAAAAACTTTTTTGGGCGACTTTGGACAGAGTGGACTATCGCAATCAGTTTTCTGCGAGAGGGTCGCACACAGTCGATGATGATTACCATTGGCATCGCGGTGGGGGTGGCAGTCATTGTGTTCATTAGCGCCTTAATTCAGGGCTTACAATCGAATATTGTAGAAAGGACTTTAGGGACGCAGGCGCATATTCGTTTGCTTTCACCAGATGAGGTGAATCACATTGTGCCACCAGCAGCAGGAACACTTCAGTTGTTACAAGAAGATCAGCGTGCGCAACGCTTACGCTCTATTAATAATTGGCAGCAGATTACTGAGACTTTAGATCAGTTGCCCGTGTTGACGGCGGTTTCTCCTGTGATCTCTGGTCCTGCATTTGTACAGCGTGGAGAGGCGATTCAATCGGTTGCTTTGGTTGGTATCAATCTTGAACGTTATCAACAAATTATTCCGTTAAAGCAATATATGGTGAGTGGTGAATTACGGGTCAGTGCGGATAATGTATTAATTGGGCGTCAATTGGCCAAAGATTTGGGTGTGCAAGTCGGGAGCAAATTAAGGTTAGATACTGGGCAACAGAAAAATGCGGTGGTGAATATCTCTGGGATATTTGAACTGGGCGTGCGTGAATTGGATGCGCGCTATGTCTATCTAGATTTGAAACAGGCGCAATCTTTACTTAATTTGCCGGGCGGCGTGACCGTGATTGATCTGACGATTCAGGATATTTTTCAGGCGGATCAAATTGCCTCACAAGTTGGACGCCTGACAGGATTAAAAGCAGAAAGCTGGATTGAAACCAATGCTCAATTAATGAATGCGATTACCGCTCAAAGTCTTTCTACAAACATGATTATTGTTTTTGTAGGGATTTCAGTCGCTTTTGGCATTGCCAGTGTGATGTCGGTGAGTGTGGTGCAACGGACTCGGGAAATCGGTATTTTACGTGCGACGGGGGCGACACAAGCACAAATTTTAAGAGTTTTCTTGTTTCAGGGAGCAATTTTTGGTCTGCTTGGTTCGATGCTTGGTAGTGTAGTCAGTTATGGTTTGATCTGGGGATTTAATCAGTTTGGTCCCGGCTTGTTTTATATTTCGATTTCAATCAACCTTATCTTGTCGGCATTATTCTTGGCGACAGTGACAGGTATTTTGGCTGCTGCAATACCATCCCGTCGGGCTGCTGCACTTGATCCTGTGGAGGCAATTCGTCATGTTTGATCCATCTCAGGAAGTACTGCGTTTAGAAGCATTGCGAAAGTCTTACAATGTTGGGCAGCCTAATGAAGTGGAGGTATTACATGGAATTGACCTGTGTATTCAACGGAATGACTTTGCTGCATTAATTGGTCCTTCTGGTTCAGGCAAAAGTACTTTACTGAATATTCTCGGCTTATTAGATCAGCCTAGTCGTGGTGAGTTGTACTTGTTGGGGCAGGCGACAAGCCGTATGGATGATACGGCTCGGACAGCATTACGAGGCAATAGTATAGGTTTTGTGTTTCAGTTCCATCATCTTATACAGGCTTTTACTGCCTTACATAATGTACTCATGCCATTAATGCTGAAGCAAGGTAAGCCAGATCAATCTGCGTTGCAATATGCCCATGAATTATTGGCCGCTGTAGGGTTAGATAAGTTCGCTGACCGTAAACCCAATGAGCTTTCTGGAGGGCAGCAGCAACGCGTAGCGATTGCACGTGCACTGATTACTCAGCCTGCACTATTGTTGGCCGATGAACCGACAGGTAATCTGGATACTCAAACTGCTGCGGAAATGTTTGAATTATTTCGTAAAGTACATCGCGAACATGACTGTGCAGTCTTATTGGTGACTCATGATCCTAGATTATCGGCAACCTGTGATCGAACCATTAATTTGGTGGATGGGAGAATTCAGAGTGATTCCAAACACGAGATGGAATGAGCCGGAATGTAGATCACTCTTCTGGTAAAAGCAGTTCAAAACATTGAGTAGACATCAAAATCCTAGCACGATATAAGAACAAACTTGTAAATCGATAAATTACAACCCTGTGTAATTTGAATAAAATATTTTTCAGATTTAGTTCACTAAATATAATCTAGAGAAAAAATGAGTACAAGATATTTTCAATATTAAGAGTATTTAAAAAAAACAAAGGTTTACTGCTTCTGATCATTTCTTTTTGGCTGTACTAAGCGGATTAATTCGCACAATACAGCTCGTACAGCTTTTGCATCAAACTTAAGACCTTGGGATCACTCAGACGATAGAAAATCTGTTTACCCTCACGTCGTGTGCTGACCATGTCAGCCTTACGTAGGACAGTCAGTTGTTGTGAAAGTGTAGGTTGATGAATGTCAGTGGATTCTTCAATTTCCTGAACATTCATTTCCCCATCCACCAGTACACATAAGATTTTCAGGCGATCAGGATTGGCCAAAACTTTCAGGCATTGGCTGACGAAATCGACTTGAGAAAAATCAATTTTGGCATTTTCAGCAATCATATCCATAAATGTCCTCACAACTTTTGATGTAGCCCGTGCAGTTTACATAATTTACCATAAAACTGCTTGATTAATATTTTTTATTATATAATATAAAAAAGTATATTGTATAGGGATTAATTCATCATGCATGACTTCCTCATCGCATTTATTGGCGGCTTGATGCTCGGGCTTTCCGTGGTCGGCTATCTGTACGTCAATGGCCGTATTGCAGGAATCAGTGGTTTGATTGGGCAAGTCATAAACTCAAAAACCATGTTTAAAACACCTGCAATCTGGTTTTTATCAGGCTTGATCCTCACACCGTTTATTTATGGTCTGTTTGTACAACCTGAAATCGAATTGAATGCCAGCCCATTGATGATGATTGTGGCAGGTCTGCTGGTGGGCTTTGGGACACGTCTGGGTTCGGGCTGTACCAGTGGTCATGGAATTTGTGGCATCAGTCGCCTGTCTAAACGTTCTATCATCGCGACCATGACTTTTATGTTTGCAGGTTTTGTCGCTGTTTATATTATCCGTCATATCACAGGAGCATTCTAAAATGAAAAATGTGTTTGCCTTTTTATTTGGTGCACTGTTCTCTGTGGGTTTGATGGTATCGGGCATGTCCAATCCGGAAAAAGTACTCGATTTCCTGGATCTGTTTGGTGATTGGGATGTCAGTCTGGCCTTTGTGATGATGGGCGCGATTGCGGTGGCCTTTATTCCTTTCCAGAAAGCAGTACGTAAGGCTCAACCGAAAACAGTATTTAATGAACCTATTGATTTGCCTAAAAATAATCAGATAGATAAGAAGCTGATCACGGGTGCGGTTTTATTTGGTGCAGGTTGGGGCATTGCGGGCATCTGTCCGGCACCAAGTTTCATCTTGATCGGTTTGGGTCACTATCAAGTGCTCTATTTTGTTGTAGCAATGCTGGTGGGTGTATGGATTCACCGTAAATGGTCAGGAGCTTAACGATGTCAAACTTACCTATAGTAAAAGATTTTTTTCACGAAGATACCAATACCTTCAGTTATGTTGTACGTGATCCTGCGACCAAAGCCTGCGCCATTATTGATAGCGTTCTGGATTATGATCCGGCATCAGCAAGTACATCAACTATTCATGCCGATAAAATTATTGCCTATATTAAAGAGCAGGGTTTAACGGTTGAGTGGATTCTCGAAACCCATGTACATGCTGATCATCTGACTGCAGCGCAATATCTCAAAGCTGAGTTAGGTGGCAAGATTGCTATGAGCCAGAAAATTGGCATTGTACAGGACACCTTTGGTGCGATTTATCATCTGGATATTAAACAATGGAATGCCCAGCAGTTCTTTGATTATTTATTTGAAGATCATGAGTCGTTCCAAATCGGAACATTGAAAGCCTATAACATTCCAACACCGGGACATACGCCTGCTTGCCTGAGTTATTTGATTGGCGATGCAGTCTTTGTGGGTGATACGTTGTTCATGCCAGATTATGGTACTGCCCGTTGTGACTTCCCGCGAGGCAGTGCAGAACAACTTTATGATTCGGTACAAAGCCTGTTTCAGTTGCCAGAAGATACCCGGGTCTTTTTATGTCATGACTATTTGCCTGAAACACGTGAATCATATGTATGTCAATCTGATATACAGACGCAGAAAACACAGAATATCCATATTCATCAGGGAATCAGCAAAACTGAATTTGCTCAGATGCGAAATCAGCGGGATTCAGGACTGAGTATGCCTAAACTGATTCTGCCCTCGATTCAGATCAATATAAAAGCAGGGCAGTTTCCTGAGCCTGAACAAAATGGTGTTTCTTACCTCAAGCTTCCTCTTAACTACTTCAAATAAGCTTGTGTCGTGATTCAACAAAAAGTTCAACTTTTATTGAATCATTTTTGTGGATAAAGGAGAGGGCGATGTGGGCATTAATACTGGAAGGATTGGCAATTGGTGGCTTGCTGGGTTTAACCGGTGCTGGTGGCGGCATTTTGGCTGTACCCGCACTGATGGCGAGTCAGGGTTGGACCGTGGCCCAAGCTGCGCCGGTGGGATTGATTGCAGTCACGCTGTCCGCTTTGGTCGGAACGTTCGAGGGTTTATTCAAGCGTATTGTGCGTTATCGTGCTGCGCTCTGGATTGCTCTCATTAGTATTCCTTCTGCACGTTACGGGGTGCAGCTGGATGCTATTGTTTCTCCGGTCTGGCTGACACTGGCTTTCAGTTTAGTGATGCTGATTGTGGCTTAGCGGACCTTCTTTAATAAAGTCCATGATCATGGAAATGCACCGTGCAAGGTAAATCAAACCACTGGTCGCCTGATCTGGGATGCCAAAACTGCCTCGTTCCTCGCCGGTATTGGTGTCGTGGCGGGTTTACTGACCGGTTTGCTTGGTGTGGGTGGGGGATTTGTCATTGTTCCAGCCCTGCGTAAATTCACAGGCCTGGATATGCGCAGTATCGTTGCGACTTCCCTGATGATTATTTTCCTGATTGGCGGGGTCAGTATTTATGCCCATGTGCTGGATGGATTTCAATATCCTGTTTCGGTCACGCTGACTTTTGTCCTGGCCTGTACTGTGGGGATGTTGATTGGACGCAGTCTGATGCATCGGATTGACAGTAACAAAGTACAGAAAATATTTGCCACCACCGTGGTTGGGGTGGCGATGTATTTAATCTATTCCGCACTCATGGGGTAGTTCTGTACGCTGTCTAGATAAAAATGCCTGAGTTGATGCCTGTTGGATATGATCTGTCTCATCTGGCTTGATATCTAAACAGCGGTAGCATATGAGAAGACGTTAGCAAAACTAAGGTTTGCATAGCCTGATCGTATCAACAGGGTTGAAACAAGCTGGTTGGGCATTGAAGCTAAACAGCTTTTAATCTACCTGGCCCTAGTTTATAAAATATGAATATGATGCACGAGGAAGAATGAAAATGATGAAAACTGCAGAGCAATTGATTCTGAATGCGAAAAGCCGGATTCAGGAAGTGAGTGTAGCTGAACTTTTTGAAGCGATGAAAAACCATAAAACCATTCTGATTGATATCAGGGAACCGGATGAATTTCAGGCGGCAGCAATAGACCGAGCGGTGAATTATCCTCGTGGTGTTTTGGAAATGAGAATTCACCAGCATCCTTTAGCCAGTCATCATTGCGATACTCAGCAGGCACTGGAATACCTTAAAGATCAGCCGATATATTTGATCTGTGGCACGGGTGGCCGTTCAGCATTAGCAACAGATACATTACAAAATATGGGATTTACTTATGTGAAGTCTGTTCGGGGCGGTTATCAGGCTTGGCTTGAACAAGGCTATCCCGTAGGAAAATAAGCTATTGAAATAAAGAAAATCTTATCGTTGATTTTTTAATTTAAGGGGTTTTGTTACATAAAGTCTTTGAAGGTAAAGTTTTCCTAAGTTACTAAAATTTAAGTTACAACTTAGGTATGAAGACTACATAATTCTGTAAATTTATTTAATACGGCTACGCTTGCATGGATCTGATTTTCTTGGCTGTCAAAATTCCTTTAGCAGAGTTTATCGCCTAATAATTTGATGCAATTTATCTTGGTTTCGACCAAACTTCGCCGATGATAACCAGACCCACTTTTTCCAAAGTGCTCCTCTTAGACGTTTAACTGTTTTAAATAACTCATTTCGCTCCATGCATCTCACTTTCTTATCTTTCCATGGCATTTTCATTCTTTCTTTATGGAATCATGGCATGTGCTTGTCGATCTGAAATCACTTGTCTACAATATTTTGTAACATATGATCCATCTATATAGACAGAATCAATCTGCTCATCAGATGGGATTTGATTAAGTAAATCCTGAAGAACTTGTGAATTACTGACATTATTTTTGGTCAGTTGTAGTGTACATAATTGAAGGGTTTGAGCATCTATACCAATATGCAGATTACGCCATTGCCGACGATATTCAGGTTGGTGTTTCTTGCGTTTCCATTCACCTTCACCAAAAATTAAGGCCAGTTGAGTCTACTAATAGATATAGTCCTTCATGATTTTTTTGATAGCTGATTGCAATATCAATATGTTTTTGCCGTCTTTAGAGGGTGGAGTAATCTGGTGCTGTCCAACTTAACCCACTAAGCTTAATAAGGCTTTGTATAAAGCCTGTGATCATATTTAAAAAAAGTCGAAATAGAGATTTGATCATTAAACAGCACTGAATTGCTATATCAGAATAGGTTTGATTTCGACCTTGTTTGCCTTGTGATTGTGCATGCCACTTAGTATTCAGATCAAACCAAATTGTCAAATTGCCACGATTGATCAAAGCGCAATTGTAGGATGACCAATTGGTTGTACGATAAATTTTAGGTGTAGGCTTATTCATTTATAAATTATATTGCTGAATAGGACTTTATCGGTAGGTTTGTGCAACAAAGCCACCTATAACTATCAGGTGTGATCAATGCATAATAGTTTAGGGAAATAGTAATGAATTTAAGGTGCTAATTATTTTACAGGGTAGTATTGCGTAACATATCTATTATTGATAGATAGAGCCTGATGTCATATCTATTATTATAGTATTTCACGTGATGGAACCGACATGATTAATAAGCAAAATCCAGAATCAAAACCTCAAAAAGAATCAAACGATGACAAGGGTGATCAGAAAACCTATCAGAATCCAGATCCTCAGAAAAAACCAAATGAAGAGCCTGAGAATCCACT
>NZ_KB849709.1:0-214313 GCF_000368805.1 Acinetobacter johnsonii ANC 3681
TATCTAGCTTTATAACTAAATCAAGTTGTTTGCAGTGATTTGAACCACAACACCAACTGTTTGGGTGTTGTATAGTCAAGCCTCACGAGCAATTAGTATTGGTCAGCTTCACATATCACTATGCTTCCACATCCAACCTATCAACGTCGTAGTCTTCAACGGCTCTTTAGAGGACATAAAGTCCTAGGGAAATCTTATCTTGAGGTAGGCTTCCCGCTTAGATGCTTTCAGCGGTTATCCCTTCCGAACATAGCTACCCGGCGATGCGACTGGCGTCACAACCGGTACACCAGAGGTTCGTCCACTCTGGTCCTCTCGTACTAGGAGCAGATCCTCTCAAATTTCCAACGCCCACGGTAGATAGGGACCGAACTGTCTCACGACGTTCTAAACCCAGCTCGCGTACCTCTTTAAATGGCGAACAGCCATACCCTTGGGACCTGCTTCAGCCCCAGGATGAGATGAGCCGACATCGAGGTGCCAAACACCGCCGTCGATATGAACTCTTGGGCGGTATCAGCCTGTTATCCCCAGAGTACCTTTTATCCGTTGAGCGATGGCCCTTCCATACAGAACCACCGGATCACTAAGACCTACTTTCGTACCTGCTCGACTTGTGGGTCTCGCAGTTAAGCGCGCTTTTGCCTTTATACTCTACGCGTGATTTCCGACCACGCTGAGCGCACCTTCGTACTCCTCCGTTACTCTTTAGGAGGAGACCGCCCCAGTCAAACTACCCACCAGACATGGTCCTCGTCCCGGATAACGGGACAGAGTTAGAACCTCAATATTACCAGGGTGGTATTTCAAGATTGGCTCCACCGAAACTAGCGTCTCGGTTTCAAAGCCTCCCACCTATCCTACACAAGTAAGATCAAAGTTCAATGTCAAGCTGCAGTAAAGGTTCACGGGGTCTTTCCGTCTAGCCGCGGGTACACCGCATCTTCACGGCGAATTCGATTTCACTGAGTCTCTGCTGGAGACAGCGCCCCCATCATTATGCCATTCGTGCAGGTCGGAACTTACCCGACAAGGAATTTCGCTACCTTAGGACCGTTATAGTTACGGCCGCCGTTTACTGGGGCTTCGATCAAGAGCTTCGCTTACGCTAACCCCATCAATTAACCTTCCAGCACCGGGCAGGCATCACACCCTATACGTCCACTTTCGTGTTTGCAGAGTGCTATGTTTTTAATAAACAGTTGCAGGGGCCTGGTTTCTGTGGCTGCCAATAGCTCAAGGAGTAAATCCTATCACCGTCGGCAGCGTACCTTCTCCCGAAGTTACGGTACCATTTTGCCTAGTTCCTTCAGCAGAGTTCTCTCAAGCGCTTTGGTCTACTCGACCTGACCACCTGTGTCGGTTTCGGGTACGATTCCTATGTAACTGAAGCTTAGAGACTTTTCCTGGAAGCATGGTATCAGCCACTTCACTGTACAAGTACAGCTTGCTATCAGTTCTCAGCATAGAGTACCCCGGATTTGCCTAAGATACATGCCTACAACCTTCCACCTGGACAACCAACGCCAGGCTGACTTAACCTTCTCCGTCCTCTCATCGCATTACATAGAAGTATTGGAATATTAACCAATTTCCCATCGACTACGCCTCTCGGCCTCGCCTTAGGGGTCGACTCACCCAGCCCCGATTAACGTTGGACTGGAACCCTTGGTCTTTCAGCGTGCGAGTTTTTCACTCGCATTGTCGTTACTCACGTCAGCATTCGCACTTCTGATACCTCCAGCATACTTCTCAATACACCTTCATCGGCTTACAGAACGCTCCCCTACCACTTGCAATAAATTGCAAATCCGCAGCTTCGGCATATAGTTTTAGCCCCGTTACATCTTCCGCGCAGGCCGACTCGACTAGTGAGCTATTACGCTTTCTTTAAAGGGTGGCTGCTTCTAAGCCAACCTCCTAGCTGTCTATGCCTTCCCACATCGTTTCCCACTTAACTATAATTTTGGGGCCTTAGCTGGCGGTCTGGATTGTTTTCCTCTTGACTACGGACGTTAGCACCCGCAGTCTGTCTCCCGGATAGTACTCATTGGTATTCGGAGTTTGCATCGGTTTGGTAAGTCGGGATGACCCCCTAGCCGAAACAGTGCTCTACCCCCAATGGTATTCGTCCGAGGCGCTACCTAAATAGCTTTCGGGGAGAACCAGCTATCACCGAGTTTGATTAGCCTTTCACCCCTATCCACAAGTCATCCCCTGGCTTTTCAACGACAGTGGGTTCGGTCCTCCAGTTAGTGTTACCCAACCTTCAACCTGCTCATGGATAGATCACCCGGTTTCGGGTCTACACCCAGCAACTAAACGCCCTATTAAGACTCGATTTCTCTACGGCTCCCCTATGCGGTTAACCTTGCTACTGAATGTAAGTCGCTGACCCATTATACAAAAGGTACGCAGTCACCGAACAAGTCGGCTCCCACTGCTTGTATGCATGCGGTTTCAGGATCTATTTCACTCCCCTCACAGGGGTTCTTTTCGCCTTTCCCTCACGGTACTGGTTCACTATCGGTCAGTCAGGAGTATTTAGCCTTGGAGGATGGTCCCCCCATATTCAGACAAGGTTTCACGTGCCCCGCCCTACTCGACATCATCATATAAGCCCTTTCGTGTACAGGACTATCACCCACTATGGTTGCACTTCCCAGAGCATTCCACTAGAACTTATATGACTTAATGGGCTTTTCCCCGTTCGCTCGCCGCTACTGAGGGAATCTCAATTGATTTCTTTTCCTAAGGGTACTGAGATGTTTCACTTCCCCTCGTTCGCCTCGTATGACTATGTATTCATCATACGATACCTGCCTTATGACAGGTGGGTTTCCCCATTCAGAAATCTCCGGATCACAGGATATTTGCCGCCTCCCCGGAGCTTATCGCAGGCTATTACGTCTTTCATCGCCTCTGACTGCCAAGGCATCCACCACATGCACTTAATTACTTGACTATACAACCCCAAACAGTCGATCGTTCCTACAAGTGAGAACGTTCAACATTACAGTTTGAAGTACTGTGCACTTAAGCACCGTACAGCTTCAATTCAATTCACATACCAAAACGCTTGATTCAGTTAATTTCGCTAGTAACTCATTTCATTCAACGTTAACAATTGCTTGTTAAGTTAACTAAAACGAGTATGAACAAATTATTTCAACTCAAATATATTCTGTTAATGATTTTTCCAGCCTTCGTCAGGTCAGGAAACTGTGATAAATCACAGAAGTTAATAAGTTATCTACTTACTAATTTCTGTAATCCAACCTATCTGCGCGAAGCATAGCTTCTTGCTTAAATTTCAAGGAAAAGCATGCTTTTCTTGTCTTGAAATTTGGTGGAGACTAGGAGAGTCGAACTCCTGACCTCCTGCGTGCAAAGCAGGCGCTCTACCAACTAAGCTAAGTCCCCAGCTTATCAATAAGTCAATGTCTCTGCTTTTCTGTATTCAGCATTTAATAATGCTTGTTAGTCAGATTTGGTGGGTCTGACAAGACTTGAACTTGTGACCCCACGCTTATCAAGCGTGTGCTCTAACCAACTGAGCTACAGACCCTCAGATACATCGTCATGAAGAACAACTTGTTGTGGATTCTTACCAATCGTCAATCTTTCGTTAAGGAGGTGATCCAGCCGCAGGTTCCCCTACGGCTACCTTGTTACGACTTCACCCCAGTCATCGGCCACACCGTGGTAAGCGTCCTCCTTGCGGTTAGACTACCTACTTCTGGTGCAACAAATTCCCATGGTGTGACGGGCGGTGTGTACAAGGCCCGGGAACGTATTCACCGCGGCATTCTGATCCGCGATTACTAGCGATTCCGACTTCATGGAGTCGAGTTGCAGACTCCAATCCGGACTACGATCGGCTTTTTGAGATTAGCATCCTATCGCTAGGTAGCAACCCTTTGTACCGACCATTGTAGCACGTGTGTAGCCCTGGTCGTAAGGGCCATGATGACTTGACGTCGTCCCCGCCTTCCTCCAGTTTGTCACTGGCAGTATCCTTAAAGTTCCCGGCTTAACCCGCTGGCAAATAAGGAAAAGGGTTGCGCTCGTTGCGGGACTTAACCCAACATCTCACGACACGAGCTGACGACAGCCATGCAGCACCTGTATGTAAGTTCCCGAAGGCACCAATCCATCTCTGGAAAGTTCTTACTATGTCAAGACCAGGTAAGGTTCTTCGCGTTGCATCGAATTAAACCACATGCTCCACCGCTTGTGCGGGCCCCCGTCAATTCATTTGAGTTTTAGTCTTGCGACCGTACTCCCCAGGCGGTCTACTTATCGCGTTAGCTGCGCCACTAAAGCCTCAAAGGCCCCAACGGCTAGTAGACATCGTTTACGGCATGGACTACCAGGGTATCTAATCCTGTTTGCTCCCCATGCTTTCGTACCTCAGCGTCAGTATTAGGCCAGATGGCTGCCTTCGCCATCGGTATTCCTCCAGATCTCTACGCATTTCACCGCTACACCTGGAATTCTACCATCCTCTCCCATACTCTAGCTTCCCAGTATCGAATGCAATTCCTAAGTTAAGCTCAGGGATTTCACATCCGACTTAAAAAGCCGCCTACGCACGCTTTACGCCCAGTAAATCCGATTAACGCTCGCACCCTCTGTATTACCGCGGCTGCTGGCACAGAGTTAGCCGGTGCTTATTCTGCGAGTAACGTCCACTATCCAAGAGTATTAATCTCGGTAGCCTCCTCCTCGCTTAAAGTGCTTTACAACCAAAAGGCCTTCTTCACACACGCGGCATGGCTGGATCAGGCTTTCGCCCATTGTCCAATATTCCCCACTGCTGCCTCCCGTAGGAGTCTGGGCCGTGTCTCAGTCCCAGTGTGGCGGATCATCCTCTCAGACCCGCTACAGATCGTCGCCTTGGTAGGCCTTTACCCCACCAACTAGCTAATCTGACTTAGGCTCATCTATTAGCGCAAGGTCCGAAGATCCCCTGCTTTCCCCCGTAGGGCGTATGCGGTATTAGCATTCCTTTCGGAATGTTGTCCCCCACTAATAGGCAGATTCCTAAGCATTACTCACCCGTCCGCCGCTAGGAAATGTAGCAAGCTACATCTCCCCGCTCGACTTGCATGTGTTAAGCCTGCCGCCAGCGTTCAATCTGAGCCATGATCAAACTCTTCAGTTAAAAATCATTAGTAGCTTATGGCTACAAATCTTGGCTCATCAATTTTCTGACAAATATTTCTCAAATAAACTTCGAGTAATTTTTACCTTCAATCAATGAAATATTTTCGATCGATCAATCAGTAAAAATCCACACAAGTTGTTCTTCATAATCTCTTAATGATCTTCTTGCTGATTCGTCATCAGCAAGACCTTCGCTTTAAGTTATTCACTACATTGCGTTGGTGTGCTGCGTATTCTATACAGTTTTATTTGCAGCGCAAGTGCATTTAAATAAATAATTCAAAAAACCCATTCAACTGGTTATTTTTAACGCAAAAATGCGTTTTAGGTTAAATTATAGTCAATATTATCAAGTTATCCACCATATAAATGCGCTATCTAAATAAAAAAAACAGCTAACGCTGTTTTTTTAGAATGTACCAGCTACTGTGCTTGTTCAGCAAGCCAAGCCATAAACGCTTGGCGTTCAGATTTAGATGCACTTTTCCAAGTATTAATTAATTGTTGAGCATTGCCAGAACTTATTAAATCTTTTTGTTTATCTGTTCCAGCTTTCGCAACAACAGCTTGTGACGTATAGACCGGTGCAGGTTGTACCACTGTCGTTGCTTTTTGAGTTAGATCGGTTGGTGCATCAGTAAATAGATTTTGAAGAATGCCTGCATTTTGAGTTTTACTACCCTTTTGCTCAACCAGTAACTGATTTTTGGCATTGTATAGACCAAAGATCGGCTGCTTGGCATAAGCTTTGGCATCATCATGGTTTTTCGGAGGATTGATCAGTGCCAAACGGTAAGACTGTTGGTCTTGTAAAATTGGGGTCTTAATATTCACAATCCCTGAGCGAACGATATCGTGTGAGCCAATACCCGGATGCTCTTCAAAAAACTGAGTGTAGCGAACACTGATAATATTTTCACCAGCATCAATATTATATTTATTGTCAGAACTGAATAAACGACTCTTAACCTCCTGCCCATTTAAGCCTTCAATTTTTATTTCCTCTGGAGCAGTAATAGTCACTGCTGAAAATACTGAAGTACTCAACATCAATGCTGCTGTTGCAAGGGTTATGCGTAAGGTCATTTTTACACTCTATCGATGGTTTATTAAAGTTTAGTTGCACTATGCAGTGTATAAATGACAACTTTATGACAATTTCTGAGCTTAGAACCAACTCACAACTACAATATATATTGCTAAGCTTTGATATTTTAAAGATAAACCCTTAAACAAAAAAAAGAGCAGATCTATTCTGCTCTTTTTCATTTTAATGACTAGCGATTAATTAAATGTTTTAAAGCGATCAGCTTCAGCCATAAATGTTTTTTCACCCGCAGGCGCTTCAATCGAACCAAAAACAAGTTGTGCGCGAAGTTTCCAATTCGCAGGGATATCGAAGATTTCTGCAATCTCAGCATCTACGATTGGATTGTAATGCTGTAATGACGCACCAATATTTTGCTCAGATAACGCAGTCCATACGGCAAATTGAGCAATTGCAGAAGAATGTTCAGACCAAACTGGGAAATTATCTGCATAAAGCGCAAATTGTTCCTGCAATGATTTTACAACATCTTGGTCTTCATAAAATAAAACCGTACCATAGCCTGCAGCAAAGCTATTAATTTTTGCATTTGTGCCTTCAAAAGCAGCGTCTGGAACAATTTTACGTAAAGTTTCACGCACCACATTCCAAAACTGTAAATGCGACTCACCAAACAAAGTCACAATACGAGAAGTCTGTGAGTTAAATGCAGAAGGACTGTGATTTACTGCTTCTTTAATTACAGATTCAATTTGTTCTGGTGTTAATGCTACATTTTTACCAACAGCATAAATGGTACGACGTTGTTTGATGTGGTCTAAAAATGACATGTTATTTTCCTCAGCGATCTCACGATCTTGTTATATGCAGATTCATATTCATCATAGCTATAATTTCAAATTTGAACATGCTTAATTCAGCGACATAGTGTCTTAAAAATAGAACAATATGCCATAACATTACAAAACTTGATCTAGAAACCACTAAAGATTATCTCATGTTATTATGCATAAATCATAAAGCGCTCTTCATCTTTATAATGTTCTTTTTCAGCGACTTTTTCTTCTATCGAACCAAAGACCAATTGCGCGCGTAACAGCCAATGTTTTGGAATCTCAAAAACCTTTGAAATGTCAGCATCAATACTCGGGTTATAATGTTGTAATGATGCACCCAAACCTGCATCTGCTAAACAAGTCCATACAGCATATTGGGCCATACCTGAAACTTGCTCTGACCAAACTGGAAATTCTGCCGCATCAAAAGGAATTTTTTTTTGTAATTGTTGAATGATCTGCTGATCTTCATAGAATAGAACTGTACCAAATCCTGCCGAGCATTGATCAACCTTCAGTTCTGCACCAGCAAAAATATGCGCGGGGACTAACTTGCGCTGCACTTCTTTTACGACATTCCAAAAGTGATGATGCGCGTCACCCATTAAAATCACAATACAAGTACTTTGTGAATTATGTGCCGAAGGACAACTTCGCACAGCCTCTTGGATCAATTCAGCTAAATACACCTGACTTAAGTGCACACGCTTCCCTAAAACATAAATACTACGTCGCTTTTTTAGTTGATCGATAAATGTGCTTTGTTTTAGGTCTTCTTCGTGATTTTTTTTAAATTTTAAGTCTTTGGTTAAGTCAGTTGTTAGAACTTGTCCAATTTTATGTAATAAAGCCATACCGTGTTCCCCAAAATGTACAGTGATGCCTATTGTGTTAGGCGCTAGTGTAATCGCAGGAGAATCACTTATATTCATTACGTGATTTCTAAATGCTTGTTTTTAAAACAAACAAATTGAATCAAAAAATAAACTCCGCATTTAGCGGAGTTTATGTGACTGATCTAACACTTGAAAATTGTGCTGTACAATATTATTTCTCTGTTTCGAACAAAGCAGCAACAAAGGATTTTGCAGAGAAAGGACGTAAGTCGTCAATTTTCTCACCAACACCAATAAAGCGAATTGGAACATGCGTACGACTGGCAATATTAAATAGTACACCACCTTTCGCAGTGCCATCGAGTTTGGTAATCGTCAGGCCTGTCAAACCAACTGCCTCATCAAACATTTCTACTTGATTAATCGCATTTTGACCTGTTCCTGCATCGACCACCAACATAACTTCGTGTGGTGCAGTCGCATCGATTTTTTGCATGACACGTTTTACTTTAGTCAACTCTTGCATGAGATGACCTTTATTATGTAAACGACCTGCGGTATCTGCGATCAAAACATCAACACCTTTCGCGCGTGCACTTTCAAACGCATCGAAAATGACAGAAGCGCTATCAGCACCATGGCCTTGGGCTACTACGGCAATATTATTACGTTCACCCCAAATTTGAAGCTGCTCAGTCGCTGCCGCACGGAAAGTATCCCCCGCAGCAAGCATCACTTTCTTGCCTTCACCTTGTAAACGTTTTGCCAATTTACCAATGGTTGTGGTTTTACCCACACCGTTTACGCCCACCACCAAAATCACATAAGGCGTTTTGTTCGGATCGATGTGTAAAGGTTTCACACGTGGCGCAAGTAAAGCCACCAACTCTTCTTGAAGCGCTTTATAGAGCGAGTGCGAGTAAATTAAATCGCCACGTGCAGTACGTTCAGTTAAGTTGGTAATGATGGTTTTCGTTGCATCAACGCCAATGTCGGCCACGAGAAGCTGCTCTTCAACTTCTTCAAGCAGTTCGTCATCAATTTCCTTACCACCGATCAAAATATTGACCATACCATCGGCAAGGTTTTTACGGGTTTTGGTTAACCCTTCTTTCATGCGGCTAAAGAAACCGCCTTTTGCAGATACATCTGCTTCTTCTGCACTTGTTTCAGCAACCACAACTGGACTAACAACTGTTTGCTCTTTTGTTTCAACGATTGGCACATTGACCACAGGTAAACTTGGTAGTGTGACATCGTCATCCCCGATATCAGCATCAATCAAAAATTTGTTCTGCTCATTAGATTGCTGTTGCATGCCGAATCCTTGAAAAGCACTGCGTTAAAAAAGACGGATTCTACCATAAAAGATAGGCTTTCGCTTAGCAACAATACTTTATGTAAACACTTAACAAATCAATACTTCTGGCGCTTGATCTACTTCGTATTTTTCTTAAGAATGGTTATTTATTGAAATGCTTTCACTTCAACCTGAGCCCAAATTTTATATGCATCACTTATTAGTCACGCATTCTTATAAAAAAAGTTTAGTTGCACTGGGTTTAACTCTACTTTGTTTACCTATTACCACCCATGCACAAATACGCAGTGAACTTACCCGCAGTAGTTTTGAAACCACTTTAAGCAATGGCTTACAGGTGATTATCCGTGAAGATCACCGCTCCCCGATGGTCATGACCCAAATTTGGTACAAAGTCGGTAGCACTGATGAGTCTGGAAATATAACGGGTATTTCGCACGTACTGGAACATATGATGTTTAAAGGCACATCCAAGGTCCCCAATGACGAATTCAGTCGCTTAAGTCGAATCTATGGCGGTACAGTAAATGCCGCGACATTTACCAATTACACCAATTACTATCAGCTTTATCCAAAAACCTACTTTCCCATGGCTCTAGAACTTGAAGCAGATCGTATGCGCAATCTCTTACTACGGAAACAAGACTTTGACCCTGAAATTAAAGTGGTGATGGAGGAGCGACGCCTGCGTACCGACGACAACCCACGCTCACTTGCTTTCGAACGCTTCAAATGGATTTCGTATCCCACAAGTCACTATCGTCAACCCGTCATTGGCCACATGAAACACTTGCAAAACATAAGTCTAGATGACGTGAAGCAGTGGTATCAAAAATGGTATAGCCCAAACAATGCGATCTTGGTGATTGTGGGTGATGTCAATGCAGAATCCGCCCTCAGACAAGTTCAAAAATACTTTGGCGACATCAAAAGTCATCCAACACCTGTACGCAATGATGTGACTGAGTTTGAGAACATTGGTTACCGTCACATGGAACAAAATACCAATGTTGAAGTGCCAAATTTATATATGGCTTGGAATGTGAAATCGCTTGCAACAGCAAGCAATCCAGAAGATGTTTATGCACTCACACTTATTCGAAGCTTGTTAGATAGCGGGATCAGCTCTCGATTACAACAGCGCCTTGTACGCGACAAAAAATTAGCGACCGCACTGAGTGTCAGTTATGACCCTTATAACCGTGGAGACAGTCTATTTAGTATCTCCGCACTTCCAGTCACTGGCGTGGAACTTCCTGAGCTACAAAAAGCCATTGAATATGAAATTGAGCGACTCAAAACAGAACTTGTTCAACCACAAGAGCTTGAACGGATTAGCACACGCTTTGTTGCAAACTTAATTTATGGTCAAGATGACATAGTCGGGCAAGCAAAGATGATTGGAAACTTAGCCGTAAATGGCTTGAATTATCGACTAATGGATCAGCTTCCACAGCATTTTGAAGCGGTTACACGTGAAGAGATTCAGCACGTTGCTCAAACTGCTTTTGTCAGAGATAACTTAAGTACGTTGTACCTTCAACCAGAAAAGAAGGCCACAAAATAATGAAAAAACAAAAGACCATCTTTCACCTGTTATTTATTACCATGTCTACCTTTTGCACTACCAATGTAATTGCAGATGTAAGTACAAGTAGTATTAGTAATGATGACCCACGTACATTACAGTCTATTGCTTCTCTACAAAGCTTAAAACAAGTTCAAACCAGCGACCTTTATACAGCACCACATGTACATGAACTTAAGAACAAATACAAAGTTCGAAGTCTATTTGTTGAGTCACCCGCCTTACCTATGGTGGATATTCAACTTACCTTTAATGCAGGCTCTGCAAGAGATATAGAAGTAGAAAAAGGACTATATGGCGTTGCCAATATGGCGGCACAACTCATCGATGAAGGCACTACGCAACATGATGCAGTTGAAATCGCGAATGCCTTTGAACAAGTCGGAGCTCGTTTTAGTGTAGCTGCACACCGAGACATGTTTGTGGTTCGACTGCGTTCGTTGTCTGACCCTAAAAAATTAGATGCTGCAGTGAGTACTATGCTTGAAGTATTAAAAGACTCTACTTTTAAAAATAACAGTATTAGTTTGATGGTGAGTAATACCCAAGTAGGCCAGAAGCAGTTGAAAGAAAGCCCGAGTCGATTGATGAGCATTCGTTTTTATCGCGCGCTCTACAGTTCGCACCCTTATGCTGAACCAATTACAGGAACCAATGGCAGTATTAAAAAAATTACGACTCAGCACTTAAAAAAATTCAGAGACGAATTCCTCGTTAGTCAAAATATGAATATTGCACTGACAGGCCAACTCAGTGTGAAACAAGCACAGAAACTGGCTGAACGAATAAGTGCAGCCCTCCCACAAGCTGAAGCAGCAAAGCCACTTGCTGTACCGCAAGATAAACCTAACTTTGATATTCAACACATTCTGTTTAATTCAACTCAAGCCCATGTCACCATGGGACATGTATCAACCACGCGGGATGATCCGGATCGTTTAGCGCTCGAACTGGCTAACCGTATGTTGGGTGGGGGTGGATTTAGCTCCATTTTAATGAAAGAACTACGCGTTAAACGTGGATACACCTATGGAGCAAACAGTGCTTTTACATTTAGCCAAGCGGCTGGAAGTTTTAGTCTAAGTTATTCAACCCAGCAAGATCAGCTCATGGACAGCATACAAGTGGCGCATAAAGCCCTAGTTGACTTTGTCCATCAACCAATTGATGCACAGCAGTTAGAAGAAACTAAAGCTGGTATGTTACGCAGCCTACCTAACAGCTATAGCAGCAATGCAAACATCAATGCACAACTCGGATCTATAGGGTTTTATCAGCAAGATGCGAATTATTTAGCAGACTACCCAAAACGTTTAGCTGAGATCACACCTTTAGATGTCCAAAATGCAATACGTAAACACATTCACCCTGAAAGTCTTACGCTTGTGATTGTCAGTAACGCCTTAGATAAAGAGCAACTTCGACATATTTTAGAATTGAATCTTGATCCGAACATTAAGCAAAGCATACCGCATCCTGATCAAATTCCTGCGATTATTGAACCTCCGGAGCCAATGCCGGAAGCTGCTTCGCCCGATTCTGCTCAAACTGATGAGCCTGCATTAATCTAAAGTAATCAATATAGGAAATCTGGTTTTCCAAAACCAGATCTTGTGCCATCTCTTGGGTTTCTGGGAAAGTCGCTTGATGAGATAAGCGACTTACATTTTCAAATTGGCTTGGAGAAATGGGCCGAGATAAAGCAATACTCGATAAAATGACAATGAGCATAATGATCGACGCCATCAGACCATTATAAATTTGTACAAGCGTAATCTGTGATTTTAATTTAAGAATTTTTTGGATCGCAATGTGCATAACCTACCTCTAATGAAACTAGTGTAAGTAGCGAATTGCATAATCACAAGTTGAAATGCTGAAAAATGCCCCCATTAATGCTAAAGAGGACATAATTTCAGCAAGTCAGATTGTTTGTAAAGCAAAAGTCTAACCAACAATGCTACGAATAACTGCAAAATAGAGCACCAAGGCAATTACCCCCAATGCAATCATAATGGCGAAAGCCCCAACACCATTTTCTGCATCTGCAGGGTGTGCAGGATCGTCATCTGCAATACGTCTTAGCTCCCCATTGTATGTTTCATAAAAATCAACCCGTTGATTTTCATCAAGCTGACGTGTGAAATCATAAACTCGTTTACGTTGTGCCAAACAAAAATCCCCAAGATGAATTTCTTGATGGAAAACTGCTTCATCTAATAGTGTTCGGTGATATTGCGCCAACGCTACAATTTGAGAAACAGTTGGAGGCATATCAAAATCAAAACCGTCTAATGTATTTGTCATGTTATTCTCCTTATAAAATACAGTTTCCTGTTTTATTATCATATTCAATCTTTTGATTGTTCATTGTTTAATCATGTAAACAAAATAAGATGAAGAATACTCGATAATATATTTGACAATTCCAGCAATTTGTAATAAATATTTAACATTAGCGTGATATTTATATCTAAAGGTAAAAATACCTTTAAGTGATCATAATTAGAATAAGGAGCTTAATATGATTCAACAAATCTCTCATCATGACTTAGAACATGCGTATGCGGATGCAGTAAACACCATTCAATCACAAATGAACTTTGTAGAAGCAGTACAACAGTTAGAAAGCGTTGCACGCGCTGGCCACGGTAAAGCAGCACTGTTTTTGGCAGAACTTTATTATCAAGGTTTCCGCGTAGAACGCGACTCGCTGAAAGCACAATACTGGCAACAGCTTGCCACCATGAAAGCATAATAAAACGTCACCTAGGTGGCGTTTTTTTGAGCCTAACATTTTGATATGACATATTTATTTACATAGTTATGCAAAGCTTACACTGAACTTTCATCTTAATTATTTAAAATAGCGTCATGTTCCTTAATGACATAACGCTATGTACAAAATTTTGAAACTACAACCGATTTCAAATCATTTATATTTAAAAATCAATATTCTAAGAGGCATGATGTACTGCGGTATTCTTTGGGGGCTTTACAACGCTGAACAGCAAGGCTGGGCGATGACCTCAGATCATGATGACTATGTTTTCCCTTTTTGGCTCAATGGTTTACACGCACACCAATATGCTCAATTGCACTGGCCAAACTATATTCCTAAAAAAATCACGCCACAAGATTTCCAAAGCGCATTACTGCCTACTCTGTCACGCTTAAAAGTCACCCCTGCGCTATGTAATGGCACAAAGCGTATGAAGCTCAGCACGTCTCAAATGCGTCACTTTTTCTTCAATGACCGTATTCTGTCGCCAGCTTAAGGCTCATTAAGAACAATAAGACGTAATTAACTTATTATTTTATTGAGAGCTATGACTGTAAAGTATTTGCTTTTTTTTTAAATCGCGCTAATTTAAATATAAAACAATAACCACAACCAAGGATATGCCCTATGACCAATGTTGCTCAAGTATTAAAAGATAAAGTACATCAAGCAATCTACACCATCAGCCCTGAAGCCACTGTTCTTGAAGCAATTTCACTTATGGCAGATAAAGGCATTGGTGCACTTGTGGTCACACACGAAGAACTCGTTGTAGGTATATTGTCCGAACGTGACTATATGCGCAAAGTCATGTTGATGGAACGTAGTTCGAAGCAAACCACAGTCAATGAAATTATGACAGCCAAAGTACTAACGGTCACAACAGCAGTTACGGTTGAAGAATGTTTAGACCTTATGACAGACCGCCACCTACGTCATTTGCCCGTGGTTGAACAAGATAAATTATTAGGACTTATTTCTATTGGTGACTTGGTGAAAGCGGCAATGGATGACCAAAAGAAACTGATTGAGCAACTACAACAGTATATTTCAGGTTAAGTTTTAATGTTTAGGTGTTCAATAATGAACTTATACTAAGCATTGGCTACTAATGATAAAAAAATAAAGCCGAAACCATATAAAAATCCCTGCACTAAGCAGGGATTTTTATATGTAAATATGAAAGGCTTAAAACTTAGTTCAGACCTAATTTTGCAGCGACATAGTCTGCATCTTTGTCGCCACGACCAGATACATTCACCACAATTTTAATATCTTTGGCCAACTTTGGAGCTTCACGAAGTGCCCATGCTACGGCATGTGAACTTTCAAGTGCGGGGACAATCCCTTCAACACGTGACAACCGCATAAACGCATCCAAGCACTCTTGATCAGTCGCAGTGGTATATTCGACACGACCCAAGTCTTTCAGCAGACTGTGCTGAGGCCCGACGCCAGGATAATCTAGACCTGAAGCAATCGAGTGTACTGGTAACGGTTCACCCTGATCATCTTCAAGTACATAACACGCCATACCATGAATCTGACTTGGTTTACCTAAAGTTAAGGTTGCCGAGTGCATGTCGGTATCTAAACCATGACCAGCAGGCTCTACACCAATTAGTTTCACATCTGCATCGTTTAAAAATGCGGTGAAAGCACCCATAGCATTTGAACCACCACCCACACATGCAACCACATAATCTGGGTTCGCACCAAAGCGCTCATAGGTTTGTTCTTTAATTTCTTTACCAATAATCGACTGAAAGTCACGGACCATCATTGGAAATGGATGTGGCCCAACAACCGAACCAATAGCATAGATATAATTGGTTGGATCTTTTAAATACTCTTCAAAGGCACTGTCCACAGCATCTTTCAACGTTGCAGTACCACGTGTCACTGAAATGAGTTTTGCTCCAAGGATTTTCATTTTGACGACATTGGGATGTTCTTTTTCAATATCGACCTGCCCCATATGAATTTCACACGGAATCCCCACCAAAGCACAGGCTGTTGCTAATGCAACGCCGTGTTGGCCGGCACCCGTTTCTGCAATGACTTTGGTTTTACCCATATATTTCGCAAGCAACGCTTCACCCAAACAGTGATTAATTTTATGTGCGCCTGTGTGGTTTAAGTCTTCACGCTTTAGATAGATCTGTGCCCCGCCCAACTGTTCAGATAACCGTTTTGCATAAAACAACGGACTTGGACGACCAACATAGTGCGCAAACAGTTCAGCAAGTTCAGTTTGAAACGCTTCGGTTTCACGGATTTGTTCATAGGCGACTTTAATGTCATCCATTGCCGCTTTTAAGTGAGGTGGGATAAACTGACCACCATAGTTGCCAAAAAAGCCCGCGTCATTCGGCAAAGCAATACCATTAATTTGATGATCCATTTTTTATGATCCTTATTCTTAAAATGCGCTTTCTTTCCAGCTTTATCGTGCTAAATACTTGGTCATATCCTCAACGCCTTTGAGGGTCATTGGGTACATATGGTCTTCAAAAATTTGCTTAATCAAACCAATCGTATGAGTGTAATGCCAATAACGGTCTTCTTCTGGATTCAACCATGCTGTTTTTTCAAAATGATTGCGTAAACGCTGTAGCCAGACATTTCCTGCTTCATCATTCATATATTCAACCGAACCACCCACAGAATTGAGTTCATAAGGTGCCATAGAAGCATCCCCAACCACAATTACACGATAGTCGCGTCCGTAGGTATTGAATAAATCCCATGTATTCATACGGGTACTTGAGCGACGTACATTGTCTTTCCAAACATAGTCATATAAACAGTTATGGAAATAGAAATACTCTAAGGTTTTAAACTCAGTTTTCGCCGCACTAAAAAGTTTTTCGCATTGTGCAATGTGTGAATCCATCGATCCACCCACATCAAACAACATCAGCACCTTAATGCGATTACGACGTTCAGGCACGAGCTGCACATCGAGTATGCCTTGCTTCGCGGTTTCACGAATTGTACCGTCGATGTCTAACTCTTCAGCCGCACCTTGTCTGGCAAATTTACGTAAACGACGCAATGCCATTTGCATTTGGCGCGTTCCGAGAATTTGATCATCATCCAAATTCTGATATTTACGTTGTTCCCAAACTTTTACAGCAGAACGTTTACGTCCCGGCCCACCAATACGCACCCCTTCAGGATGATCACCATAAGCACCAAAAGGAGACGTTCCTCCAGTGCCGATCATCTTGTTTCCACCCTGATGTTTCTTATGCTGCTCGCGTAAGCGTTCTTCCAGCATTTTCATAAGTTCTTCTAATGAGCCTGCTTTCTTTAATTCTTCACGCTGCTCAGGAGTTAGATGCTTTTCTAAGAGTTCTAAATCGAACCAGTCTTTCGGTAACTTTTGAACTTTATTCAGTAAATCATCTAAATCAAAAGTTGAAATGCCATCAAAGTAGTCCTTCATACCTCGGTCAAATTTGTCAAAGAAGCGCTCATCTTTAACCATAATGGTTTTGGCGAGTTGATAAAATTCTTCTTGATCGGCAAAGACCAAACCTGAAGCAACAGCTTCATTCAGATCGATCAGTTCACGCGTCGAGACGGGAACACCGTATTTGCGTAAGGTATAAAACAAGCGCACAAACATGCGTGTTTCTCCTTTAACGACGTGACATAAAGGCTAAACGTTCAAGCAACTGTACATCTTGTTCGTTTTTAATGAGTGCACCATATAAAGGTGGAATGGCTTTAGACTTATCATGATTACGCAGTACATCTTCTGGCATATCATCGGCCATGAGCAAGCTTAACCAGTCAATCAATTCAGAAGTTGATGGTGGTTTTTTTAGACCCGGAACTTGACGTAATTTGAAGAAAACTTGTAATGCTTCATTGACCAATGCCGTTGAAATTTGCGGGAAATGAACATCAATAATTTCACGCATGGTTGCGTCGTCTGGAAATTCAATATAGTGAAAGAAACAACGACGCAAGAATGCATCTGGAAGTTCTTTTTCATTATTTGAAGTAATAATCACAATAGGACGTTGTGATGCAGTAATGGTTTCGCCCGTCTCATATACATAAAAAGACATCTTGTCTAGTTCATGCAACAAGTCGTTTGGAAACTCAATGTCCGCCTTATCAATTTCATCAATCAATAAAACACAACGTTCTTCACTGGTGAACGCTTCCCACAATTTACCCGGTTTAATATAGTTTTTAATGTCATAAACACGGTCATCACCCAATTGGCTGTCACGCAAACGCGAAACCGCATCATACTCATATAAACCTTGCTGGGCTTTTGTGGTTGACTTAATGTGCCAAGTCAACAATTTTAAGCCTAAGCTTTCAGCCACTTGTTCAGCCAGTAAAGTTTTACCCGTACCTGGCTCACCTTTGACCAATAAAGGCTTTTGTAAGCTACGTGCAGCTTTTACAGCAAGTTTTAAACTATCGGTAGCGATGTACTGATCTGTACCCGTAAATTGTTGTGTTTCAACAGACATGATTAAACCTTATTTTTATTAATTACAGCGGTGAATGATTGTTACTGACAACTGCTTTGGTTTTATTAGCCACATATTTTGACCAAAAGAAACCGATCACAAGCCCCACACCCATGACAAAGAGAATCAGTGACAAATTTGACCAAATGAGTGCTGATTCTTTCGTTAACACACCGAAAAGCAAGCCAAAAATAGCCGGTGCAATCGATGAGTTTGGCCCTTCGGAAACCGTTGGTGTCAATAAAATGGCAAAGATCATCATCCATGTAATGCCACCCAACAGCTTCGGCAGGCGTGTAGCAATGGAATACCAACACCACAAAATCAGCAAACTGCCCAAAAGATAAACTGTGACAGCAATACTATCTTCAGGAATTGAATCGAGCATTGAAAGAAAACTATCCACGGTGCAACTCCTGAATTATGCTTTATGCGCCACGAAGGCCTTCTGGTGCCGCAGCGTTCGGATTGATTAATCCTTCTGGCGGCATTTGTAGAAAGAAGCCCTGAGTTTGAATCGAATCCATGACATGCAATACATTTACACGAGCCAATTTACGCGCTTCACTCAGCTCTAATGACATCACAAAAGTCGCTCGACCAAATGCAACACGAACAGCTTCAGGCAAAACATTCAATGGGCTAAAATCTTCAGCGGCTTGATCAGCTTCAGTTGGACAAGCAATATAAAGATACATTTCATCTTTTTTACTTGATTTATAAATAGAACATTGCATATCTAAAACAGCACTCAAATAACTCAAGCCACAGGATACATCAAATAAAAGCAGCTGACATTAGTCATGATTAACGCATCAGTCGTGATTTTGTATAAATATTCAAACTTCAGACCAATTGACTAATTATTAATCCATGACTTTCATTTGCGTCGAAAGATAGCTTTCATCACGGCGTAGGAGTTGAATTAAAGGTTGGGTTAACAAATCATAGCGCCAACCTAATAAATAATCAGGCAAGTCTTGCTCATCATTATGAAAAACCACATGTTGATGCAGTGCGTTCATCCACTTTTTGCGCATCAATACTTCTTTAGGAATACTGGTTTCATTGACCACATTTTGAATTAAGTGATCAATCTTCTCTCCCACATCTTTTGAAGAATGACGGATCGGACGTGCCATACGTAGTGGCCAATCTGCTTGCTCAGGCAAGAACTTCACCAAATCTAAAATGGTTTTGCCGTGCTCACGGACAACATTTTGACGTATGTCTTTTACACCCGATAACTGAAACGCATTTTTCGGATTTTTCTCAACCAAATCAATCATGCTTGAGTTTTTCAAAATGAAACTACGTGGTGTATTTAGCGCTTTCACCATGTGTTCACGCCATACAGCCAACTGCTGCAACTGCATCAACTGACGTCGTGAATGTCGATAGTTACCAATATCTTGATAGAGCAAATGCAAAGGCGTTTCTGTCGCGATTTCTTGCGTCAGATGCTGACAGTCTTCAAGAGCAAAATTTAGGAGTGACTTTGAATCTAATTCTTGTTTAACTTTTTCTGAAAGATTCATCAAGTACAGCACATCGTTTGCCGCATAGCTCAATTGTGCAGGGCTTAATGGACGTGCCAACCAGTTTGAACGCGTTTCCCCTTTATCGATATCGACATCCAACATTTGTTTCAGGGCATTTTGATAGCTCACTTGTAAGCCATGTCCTAAAAAAGACATCCCCACTTGGGTGTCAAATACATTGTTTAAGGTTTTATGCTGTGCATAGTGATAAATCAGGTCGATATCTTCACTACAGGCATGAAAGACATTTTGCTGTGCGCGAAAAAGTTTATTCCAAAATTCAGTTAAATCGAGTGTCGTACCATCGAGTAAATAGACATTGTTTTCGACATTGATTTGAAATACGCCTAACTTCGGCCATAAGGTATCGACTTTGATGAATTCTGTATCGAGTCCATAGACTTCGTTACGATCCATTTTTTCTAAGACTGGTGTTAAGTCTTGTTGCTGCTGAATAAACTGAAACATATCCTACTGCGTCTAATGCTAGATGCTCTTTGGGCTATCTTACCTGAATAAGATCATTTAGCTATCAAGATTTCTAAGGGTTTTTTAATTATTTGCCGTTTTTTGTGATTTTTTTATACAACTAGATTCAAATTAATATTTTTTTTATCTTACTCAAGATTTTCAATCTTGTAGCTCAACTAAAAAATGAAACAAGTATCGAAATACTTATTTCATTCGCATTCTATTATGTACAGCTTGGCTTAAGGTATGACTATCGACATATTCAAGTTCACCACCCTGTGGTACGCCTTGTGCAATGCGCGTCATTTGGATCGGTAAATGTTTCGTTGCCTCGACCAAATAGTGCGCTGTGGCCTGACCTTCTACCGTTGCATTGGTCGCCAAAATCACTTCTGTTACTTTACCATCGCCTAAACGCTGGATTAGATAAGGAATGCCGATCTCTTCAGGCCCAATACCATCAAGTGGAGATAAATGCCCACCCAATACATGGTACTTACCACGGAAACTGCCACTTTGCTCAATCGCCATCACATCTGCGGGTGACTCAACCACACAAAGTAGTTGATCGTCACGTTCATGCGAGACGCAAATATCACAAACTTCGTTTTCAGTCAGTGAGTGACACAAACTGCATTCGTGAATATAGCTAGTGGCTTCGTTTAAAGCATGTGCAAGGCCCACAGCCCCTTCACGATTTTTCATAATCAGATGAAGCGCCATGCGCTGAGCCGATTTTGGCCCAACACTTGGCAAAATACGTAAAGCTTGTACCAATTGATCAAAACGATCGCTAAACACTATACGTATTCCTTAATTAGAATAAACCAGCAAGACCCGGTGGTAAGCCTGCACCTGAGTTCGCAGCTTTCATACGCTCTTCAGTGATTGCTTCTGCTTGACGTGCAGCATCATTCATTGCCGCAGCAATTAAGTCTTCAATCATGTCTGCATCATCTTGCAATAATTCAGGATTGATTTCGATACGTTTTACCACATTGCGGCAAGTCATCGTCACTTTAACCAAACCACCACCAGCTTCAGCATGCACTTCAGTTTGCGCAAGCTCTTCTTTAGCTTTTTTAATGTTGCTTTCCATGTCTTTTTGCATGCGTTGAGCTTGCTGCATTAACATATTAATGTTCATTAAAATCTCCGAACATAAAATTAAAAAATTAGATTAAGTCTAAACCACGTGTGATATCGCGAATAATATCATCAATATCTTCCAAACCAACAGAAACACGAATTAAACCTTCACGAATTCCTGCTGCTTGTTTCGCTTCTGGTGAAAGTTTGCCATGTGTAGTCGTTGCAGGATGGGTAATAGTCGATTTGGCATCGCCCAAGTTGCCTGTAATTGAAATAAACTGAGTATTGTCAATAACAGTCCATGCCCCTTCGCGCTCGCCTTTCACTTCAAAAGAAACGATCCCACCAAAGCCTGTTTGTTGCTTCGCTGCAAGTTCATGCCCAATATGCTCAGGTAAGCCTGCGTAATACACTTTTTCGACTTTCGGGTGTGTATTTAAGAATTCTGCCAGCTTTTGCGCACTTGCTGAGTGCTCGCGCATACGTAAACGTAAAGTCTCTAAGCCTTTTAAGAATACCCATGCATTGAAAGGACTCATTGAAGGCCCCGTGGTACGCACATAACCAAATACTTCTTCGAGTAGTTTATGACTACCTACTACTGCACCACCAAGAGCACGACCTTGACCATCCAAATACTTCGTCGCTGAATAAATCACCAAGTCCGCACCAAACTCAATTGGACGCTGTAATACTGGCGTACAGAAACTATTATCAATTGCTAAAAGTGCGCCATTGGCATGTGCGATATCAGCAAGTGCTTGAACGTCTGCCACTTCAGCCAAAGGATTCGATGGAGACTCAACAAAGAGTAATTTAGTTTCAGGCTTAACGGCATTTTTCCATGCATCTAAATCTGTTAAATCGACAAAGTCGACAGTTACACCAAACTTAGCCACATATTTTTCAAACAAAGAGACGGTCGAACCAAATACCGCACGTGAACAAATCACATGATCGCCTAGTTTTAAAAATGACATTGCCACGGCCATAATTGCGGCCATACCTGAACTGGTTGCCACTGCACGTTCTGCACCTTCTAAAGCTGCAAGGCGTTTTTCAAACATTGCAACAGTTGGGTTGGTAAAACGTGAGTAGATGTTCCCTGGCTCTTGACCTGAAAATTTTGCTGCGGCCTCTGCTGCATTTTCATAGACAAATGATGAAGTTAGAAAGATAGGTTCGCCATGTTCTCCCTCGAAACTACGCGTATGCCCAGTACGAATGGCTAAGGTATCTAATTGGTATTCAAATTCGTCTTGTAGGCTCATGGCTCTGGTTCAGTCGACAGACTGCCTTTGTAAAGAATTGCCAACATTTTGAGCGTCTAGGCTATTTAAGGTCAAGGTAAAATACGCAAATATTGATTAGACTTCGATCAAACTTTCTGCTTATTTGAGATCTAAGACCTATATGCACTCTTTAAAAACTAAAATTTCAACGCATCAAAATAAATTAAAGAATCTTTCTACGCGCATTTTTAATGGAAAGTCACTCATTTTGTCACAAAGCACAGCTTATGAAGTGATTGAAACATTTGATCTGACCCAAATTCGCTATTACGCACCTGAAGTGCGTAAGTATAAAGAACCCTTAGTTTTTGTGGTCCCACTAGCCATCAATATGTCTATTTACGACCTTTATCCTTATCGCTCACTGGTGAAGTACTTCCAACAGCAAGGCTTTGCCGTATATGTGATTGATTGGGGGAAATTAAATATTCATAACCGTCATTTTAACTTTCTGACGTTTATTGATCATTATATTCCACTCTGTATACAAAGCATTTTAAAACATAGTGATAGCGAGCAAATTTCTCTGCATGGCTGGAGTATGGCTGGCATTTTCGTGACCTTGTATACCGCCCTGCATCAACCTAATTTTGTGAAAAATTTAATGGTTTTGGGGAGTCCAATTGACAGTTATAAATCTGGGCGAAATGGACAGTTATTTGCATATATCAATCGAATCATTTCAAAAAGCAAAGCATTACAACAGCAAATTTATCAGGGCAAGATACCGAAACGTCTGCTTCATACCTCTGGGGGCTTAAATACTTTTGGTTTTAAAATCATTGATCCTATCGGTTGGTTTCAAAGTCATAAGAACCTACTGCTTAATTTAGATGACCATGAAGCCTTGTATGAACATGCCACCATTGGCGGTTTTCTCAATCGTATGATTGATTATCCCGGCGGCATTAACCAAGACATGCTTTTTAATGTTTGGCTGCGTAATCCACTCAAAACTGGACTAATCACATTAAATGAGAAAAGCATTGCTTTAAAAAATATACAGTGCTCATTGCTTGTAGCTGCGGGGACAACAGACCAACTTGTTACAGCAGAGGCAGCTCAGCCATTAACCCAATTGACAAGTAGCACCGATGTCACGTTTACTCTTATCCCAGGGGGACATTTAGGACTGATGTCGAGTAAACGTAGTGCCGATGAATTTTGGCCACAACTGGCTCAGTGGTTAAGTGAACGTTCAAGTAAAATTTAAATACTAAGGTTTGACATGATTCAGTCAGTTGCATTTATCGGTCTAGGCGCCATGGGTTATCGCATGGCATCACACTTACCTAAACACTTTGAACACGTGTGGGTATGGAATCGCAATTTTGATAAAGCAAAACAACATGCAGAAGCCTATGGCACGCAGGCGGTCGAACTTGCGCAAGCAGTTCAGGCCGATGTAGTCTTCTCTTGTCTTCCAACCAGTCAAGATATTGAAGACTTACTTGCACAAGTTGAGCTTAAAGCAGGCAGCATTTGGGTCGATTGCACCAGCGGTGTACCTTCTTCTGCAAAAAAAGTAGCTGAACAGCTTAAACAACATGGTGTGGACTTTTTAGATGCACCTGTGAGTGGTCAAACCATTGGCGCTGATAATGCAACCCTTACGGTTATGATCGGTGGTGATGCCGCAGCTTTTGAACGCGCACTACCAGCTATTCAAGCGTTTGGTAAACTGATTAAACACGTGGGTGAATCGGGTGCTGGTTTTGCAGTTAAAGCCGTAAACAATATGCTTTTGGCTGTGAACCTCTGTGCTGTTGCCGAAGGGTTTACCACACTCAAGGCTCATGGCGTAAACTTAAACGAAGCATTGGATTGCATTAATGCATCGAGTGGTAAAAGTGGCGTAACTGAAACTGTTTTGCCCCAGCGCATTCTCAACCGCAGCTTCCCGCTTACTTTTGCACTCCCTCTATTAGCAAAAGATACGGGCATTGCCGTTGATTTAGTCCGCGAAGCAAAACTATCCGCACCTGTGATTGGACTGGCTCAAAGTTTAATTCAAAGTGCCAGTGATTTATCTGAAGCAGACAGCGATTTTTCTTCCGCAGTTAAACTATATGAGTCATGGAGCAAAATTACTTTAGAGTAATGTTTATCACAATAAGTCGTACTTTAACTTTAATCATAAGTTAAGTTATTTCTATGAACGAACAAGAAGCCTCATAAAGAGGCTTTTTGTATATTTCTAATTTTATTGACGTTTTGATTCATTAAATGTCTAACTACATATTTAAAAATTATACGCTGTATCGGACTGAGCTCTTGTTGATGTAGATTATAAAAATCATCTGGGCTATCAAATAAACCGAAATCTTGATTAATCCCCTTGTCTTGAATAAAAGTATCATTCAAATTCCAATCAATAGGTGGATTTTCAAAATTCTCGGTAAATACCCCAAAACCACAAAAGGTTGTTGTTTGATGCTTATTTATACTTTGTAATTTTTCTAGATAGAGTCGATCAAGAATTACACCCTCCTGAATATACCATTGTCCATTCACATGAACTTCGACCCAACTATGTAAAATATTCTTGGGCGATAACTTATACCAAATGCCTTTGATTGCGCCTTTTTGTAGGGCTTTATCGATGGTAAACCCATGTATCCGCGTGGCTACACCCACTGCTCGGAGTAACGCCATCAATAACGTTGCTTTGGTATTACACTGACCATAACCGTCGCTTAAGACTTGAGATGCCTGTATCGTATCTCCCGTGTTATAGCCAAATTGAACTTCATCACGAACAAAGTTATAAATATTTCTCACCTTATTAACTTCATCAAGATCTCTCCATTTGCGTTGTTCAATCAAATTTTGAATCGATGGATGGTAATAATCTAAAATCGGTGTCTGTTCTAATAGCCTTAGCATACTCAGCTCTCCAGTCTAGTCATTTGATTTAAAACTATGGAGTTAGTCCAAGGTCAATATTTTTACTGCCACTTTTATAATGAATTAAGACTAAAGATTGTTTTGAGCTTGATTAATTTTATAGTAGAGCTCTGTATACTCAATTAATTCAGCACATATACTTGTGTATAAAAAACCGAATTAAATTTAGGATAAACAATTTATGCTCAAAGTCATTGCTCAGGATTTTATTAAATTAGAACATATTGATAGAGTCATGCCTTTATATCGTGAACTTGTAGAAAAAACAAAAGCTGAACCAAGATGTATATCCTACGACCTATTTATTGATCAGAAAGATACTGGGCATTTTATATTTATTGAAGCATGGCCTGATCGCGCAGCGCTAGATGCGCATTGCGAAACGGAGCATTTTAAAAGACTAGTGCCGTTGATTGACCAATACCAAAGAGCTGCAGGAACCTATATATTAATGGATGAGTTTTCACACCAAAGTAGCTTCACCTAGATCGAATATGGTATCGAAAAATAAAACTATCCGATAAATACGTCCCTGTATAATTGCAACCAAACATCTTGATTTAAATATTTTCATCTTTCATTGCAGGCATAAGGATTTCTTTAACACAAGATGCATTACTGGTGGAGATGATAAATTTTATGGCTAGAATGACATCAGATAAAGGAATTAAAGCATGATTGGTCTCTGCCAATACAGTTGCGGTTGGAACATCTGCTTCATATTCTGTCGCCAAATACCCTAGATTTAAAACACTCACCCCAATCAGGTCGTTACGCAAAATCTCACGCAATGATTGAGCAATTCCACGCAAAGCATATTTCGTTGCAGAAAAGACCAACTCTTTGCCATTATGATTATCTACACCCCATGTAGAACCAATCAATATGACTTTAGCGTTATCCGATAACTTTAAATTTTCTATCAAGGACTGAAGAGACTGAATACAGGTATTAATATTTGTATTTAGAATGGTATTTAACTCAGTAGATGAAACCTCTTCAAAGTTATAATTCTCTGTAAAAGCATTATTTTCCCAAATTCCAACATTATAAATAAGAACATCTATTTTCTCATCTTTGACTGTTTCTTTTACCTTATCCACCGCATCGTTAGGAGTAGATAAATCTGCACAAATCCAATTCAATTGAGCATTATTTTTAGGAATAGAACGAGAGACACCATAAACTTTATCCTGAGCTTCAGGCACTAAGTTTACAATCGCTTTGCCTAAGCCTCTACTTGCGCCATAAATTAGAAATGTTCGACCTAAACCATTCATATTTTAATTCATCCCTTCATAACCAACTGCATAATGATTTAAACTTAAGTTAAGTTTAAATCAAGTTTTATTCATCATTTTATATTTAGCCATTAAAGATTATAATTACCTAAGTCACAGACAATAATTTATATTTCCATAATTTATTTTCCACCCACTTATTTCAAGTAAATCCCCAGCACAAGGCATTCAATAATAAATAAAGCTTTTAGACTGTCTAAAATAAGCATGCAAAAGAGTCCATTTAAGACAAAAAAATAACATTAAGCGATAATGATACATAAGTACTTAATTCAGAAAGAAATGAATAACTTAATAAAATTCATTGCTAATCGTATAGAAAGAAATGCCTGAAATAGCATTTGAGATGAGGCGAACATTAAAGGTTAAAATGCAGAAGTACCGAAGCACTGTGACCCTCTCAATGAAATTTAAAAATGTTAGAGCCTAAAAAAAGTTGCAAAAATAGGCTAAATTACATAAAAAAATTAAATATCCATTTCTATCTGCTATTTAGAAAGCAATTGATATATATAAATTTTATGTATTATATGCAGCAATTATGAAGTAAAATTACAATTGAGTAAGAACTCACCATTGAATAAACATAACAAACCCCTATAAAGTAATAGCGTGACTACATACAATGTTACAAACTGAGGAAATTCTCATGAAAAAGTTGACTGTAGCGGTTTTTGCCAGTCTTGCAACACTAATCGGGGCGCAAAGTTTTGCGGCATCACCTGAGCAAGAGTGTCAAAAATTAAAAGATGATCATGATGTCATTTATGCATCTAAAGGTTTCTGTTTTAAGGACCCTGAAGCGAAAGCAAAATTTGGCAATGATAATTGCTACACCACTAAACCGAAATTCTCTGAAAAAGAGCAACAACGTCTTGACGCGATTAAAGAACGTCAAAAAGAATTAAACTGTAAGTAAATCAGTTTAAGCGAAACTTAAGGAATAGACATGGCTTACGATGAGCAAAACATTTTTGCACGAATTTTACGTGGTGAACTTCCAGCCATTAAAGTATATGAAGATGACCAAGTTCTTGCATTCATGGATATTATGCCTCAAGCAGACGGTCATACTTTAGTCATACCCAAAACACCTGCGGTGACTTTACTCGACCTCCCTACCGATGCTGCTGCCTACACCATTCAAGTGGTACAAAAAGTAGCAAAAGCCATTGAAGTCGGTTTGGATGCCCAAGGCATTGTCCTCATGCAATTGTCTGGAGCGGCTGCTGGCCAAACCGTTCCCCATGTACATTTCCACCTCATTCCGAGTTCGGTACATGAGCTAGGTAAGCATGCCTTACAAATGGGTGATCAAGAAAAAATCAAAGCACAAGCAGAAAAAATTCGTGCTGCTTTGTAATTCCACCTATTCAATCAAGGAGCTTCGGCTCCTTTTTTAGGTCTAAAAGTAAATAGAATCAATAATCTAAGTTCTCAAAATCAAGCTTAACAATTTATCGCGGAAATGCATTTGACATTGAGTTGTTTAATATTTTTGTAATATTACCTTAATATTAATGACTTATTTGTAATCAATAATGAGCGCCAAGAGACAGAAGTCTGATGAATAAAAAGACGACTGAATAACCTTTTATAGACGAATCAACAAAAGTCTTTCTTGGAGCTACACATGAAAAAAACACTTTGCGCATTAGCAGTTGGGGCAACATTACTTACACCAGCTTTGGCAATGGCTGCTGACGTAAAAATTTATGGCCGTGCGCATGTTTCTTTAGACTATCTTGATGATGGTGCTGACTACAACGAAGTCGGTCTTTCTTCAAATTCTTCACGCCTAGGCTTCAAAGCTGAACAAGAACTAGAAAATGGCATGACTGTATTCGGTCAAATCGAACAAGAAATTAACTTCGCAAGTGGTTCTGCAAACGATGAGGTTGAGTTTGCAACTCGCGATACTTTCGTAGGTTTAAAAGGTAACTTTGGTCAAGCACGTGTCGGTCGTTTCGACAGCCCATTCAAAGCAGCGCGCGGTCCAGTAAACTTCTTTGGTGACATGGTTGGTGATGTACGTAACTTAACTCGTGCAGGCAACTTACGTTTTGATGAACGTAACGCAAATACCATCGAATATAAATCACCAAAATTTGGTGGCGGCTTTAACGTGATTGGTGCACTTTCATTACACGAAGCGAATACCGTTGATAATGAAGAAAGCAAAGACAAAGCTTATGACTTAGCCTTAACCTACAAAGAAGGCCCGATGGACTTTGCTGCTGCATATGAACACTATGAAGAAGATGCAAGCCGCGGAGAGCGTGACGGTTTCCGTATTGCGGGTGCCTATAAAATCACTCCTGACTTTAACTTAGGCGGTTTATACCAATTCCTTCAACATGACAACTCGGATGCAAACCCAGATGCACAAGTCTTTGGTGTTGCAGGTGAATATAAATTTGCACCTAAAACATTGGTACGTGGTGAAGTCTTCTACCGCGATGTTGATGCAGATGATGCCAATGCAACATTGCTTGCAATTGGCCTAGAACACCGCTTAGATAAAGCTGTGCGCTTATACGGCAACTTAGCCACTGTACTTAACGATGACCAATCTAACTTAACACCGTGGTCACAAGGTCGCTCAAACAGCGTAGGTGGTACAGCGGGTGAAAATAGCCTTGGTCTTTCTCTAGGTATGCGTTACGACTTCTAAGTTGTGCTCCCCTAAAAATTAAAAAACACGCTTCGGCGTGTTTTTTAATTTAGAATTTTAAGTAATAAAAAAGCCATTCTAGAATAGCTTTTTTATTGTGAATTTAGCGTTTTAAGAAGCCCGAAACTAAGTTCAATACCTGTTGAATATCCGCGTTGGCTTCTTGAGGGTTGGTTTGTCCGGCTTGCGGGGTGAGTGAGTCAATAATTTGCGGTAATACTTGTGAAATAGCACTATATACATCTTGTTTAGGCGCATTGGCTTGCTCTGCAACTTGCTCCACCGCGGCATCATCAAACAAGTTTTGCACTTGTTCTGGATTTACACTGGCATTCTCCCCTGGTCCTGTTGAAACCCAGTCTTCAACCTGACTGCTTAAACCTTGCCCTTTGAGTTTATCTAAAGCTGCCTGCAAACCACCTTGCTGTTGAATCCATGCCAAAATCAAAGGCAATACCGCAATCAATAAACTTTTTCCACCGCCTGCGAATCCTGAATTCTGCGAGTTTGGCGCCTGCTGCGACTGCCCACCAGTCAAACCACCCAACACCGAGCCTAAAATATCACCCAGACCACCCTGTTGTGTTTGGCCTGCACCACCCGCTCCGAGTTGTCCAAGCACCGAACCCAAAATTCCACCCAAACCACTTTGTTGGTTTGACTGTTGCTGACCGCCCATGGCCTGCTTTGCTAAAATTTCTATAATATTATTCAGGTTCGTCATCACTTTATCCTTTCTAGGTTTTTTAAACAGCATACGATGTTTAAAAAAGCCCTATAGAGATAAATTGTTAATTTTTGCTATGAATGGAAAAATACAGTCGCAGTCAAATCACCAACGGAATTTATTCCAGTTTTCAGGATTCGCCCAAAATTTTGAATTGAACCAGTCAGGCACATGCTTATAGGTCAAAATATTAAATTGCCATAAAGCAAAGTCTTTACCATGCGTCGTTTTATCGATCAGTTGAGTAAAACCTAAAGCACGAAGCAGTTGTTCATCCTGCAATTGACTGACCACCACAATACGCTTTGCCATCAAATCTCTTAAACGCACCAATAGTTGTGATTTTTGTTGTGAGCTTATATTTTGCATTTCTGCCGTGTCAAAAAGCACAAAACCTAAATCATAGCGCTGGGTAAAAGGCAGACTTAAAAAGTCAGATACGCTAAAATATTGCCATTGAATAGATTGATGATGATTTGGGCTGAGATCCTGCCCAATGCACAATGCAGTTGAAATAGGCTGTTCTTGAGATAAATCGTCTAGCATAGAAGTAATGACGTTCAGTTCAGCCATAACCGCATCCTTAATATTGAGTGAGTAATTCTGTATGGAACTTCAAGGCATTTGCCATAAAATGCATGCAGGTCTTAAGGACCTTAGTGTAACTGATCAACATACACACAAGGCAAATGTTGAATATAAATTTATCCTAGATCGTTCAGAAGTTGACCTTCCTTTTAACTTGGGTCAAGAAATCGAGATTGAATGGACTGGTAAAATCTTTTGTGTTTCATGTGGTACGAAGACTTCTAAATCATTTTCGCAAGGCCATTGCTTTAAGTGCTTTAAAACCAAAGCCTCTTGTGACATGTGTATTATGAAACCTGAAACCTGTCACTACCATCTAGGTACCTGCCGAGAAGACAGCTTCGCGCATGAAGTTTGTTTCCAGCCACATATTGTTTATTTAGCCA
The DNA here is from genome assembly GCF_000368805.1 of Acinetobacter johnsonii ANC 3681. Lineage (NCBI taxonomy): Bacteria > Pseudomonadati > Pseudomonadota > Gammaproteobacteria > Moraxellales > Moraxellaceae > Acinetobacter > Acinetobacter johnsonii. Next base: position 31,059 of record NZ_KB849709.1, read on the forward strand.
ACTCAAGTGCCCTAAAAGTTGGGATTACACGGATTAGCCAAATGCCAACCCGTTGGCTTGATCAAGGTGCAACCCAAGCCCTTCCAATTATGAAAGTCGGTTCGCGTCGTCTTTCAGGCCAGCTCGAAATTATGTTTGGCACACAAGTGGCAGACAAAACCGATTGGCGTAAATTACTCAAAGGCGAAGCTGAACCACTCGACTTGATTGAAGTTCGCGAACAACTCATCGAAGAATTTGCACCTAAAATCCAAACCATTCGTGAGGAATTTAGTCAAAATCTTGAATTCAATGAAACGGTTGACCTTTTGGAAACTGAACTACCACGCGAGTTTGTTTATCCAGTTGAGCAATATCCTGAGAAAATTAAATCCCACAATCTGGATAAAACCCCAGTTATTCGCGGTAAGTTACAAGGGATTAAAGGTCAGTACCTGATTTTAGATACAGGCGTGATTAATATTCGTAAATATTCAGGTTATGAGCTCAAAATTCGTGCCTAAGCTTGTTTATCCTTAAATAAAATTTGTTTATCTACACACATAAAAAAAACCTGCACGAATGCAGGTTTTTTTATAGCATGCGATTATTTAATTTTCGCATGTGCTTTTAAGTATTGCACATAATCTTCAGCTTCTTGCTGACCACGAAGTTGTTGATATAACTTCGAAAGCTCAGCCAACTGCTCATCCGTCAATGCACTAGACGTCGTCTTGTTTACGTTTGATACTGCGACTACCACCATTTCTGTTGGCAATAATGCTGTTGTTACAGACCACTGTCCTGTTTTTGGTGCCGCTTGGCTAAATGCCGCACGCTCAACTGCACGTGGTAAGCCTTGTGAACGAATAAACACTTGCGGTGCAGTAAAGGTCAAACCGCTCTTGGCAACAACTGATGCTGCTGGTTGAGTTTTAAAGTCTTTTAAGCTTTGAGCAATTTTAGCTTTAGCAGCATCATAAGCTTTTTGTTCAACCAATTTTGCTTTCACACGTGGTGTTGCTTCTTGAAGCGTTTGGACACCTGCCGCATGATAATCACGTACTTTTGCCCAAACTACATCCCCATTTGGAAGTTGGATGCTGCTGGTCGCGTTACGATCACCATTTTTAACGTCATCGTTAAACAGTTTCACTTTCACCGCAGCATTACTTAATACAGGATGCTGTGTAGATAAGGTCATGCCTTTTACTGTTTGAACTTGTACACCTTTAACTTCTTGAGACACCACGTCTAAAGCATCTGAGTCTACAACCAGTTCATTTAAACTGTTTACAGTATCAGAGAATGCATTGGCTGTTTTATTCTTTTGAACTTCCGCCGTCAAACGTACTTTTTCATTTTCAAAAGATGGCAACTTCACAGCTGGCGCATCAGTTTCAATGACATGGTAACCAAATTCAGTTTTTACAGGCGCTGACACTTGGCCCGATTTAAGTGATGCTACAGCTTGGTCAAAAGCATCACCAAAAGTGCCTTTGTTATAAACTGCTAAAGCACCACCATTCGCTTTAGATGCAGTATCTTCAGAGTATTGAGCCGCAGCTGCTGCAAAGCTTGTTCCTGCTTTAATTTTCGCAACAACTTCTTCTGCACGTTTTTTCGCTTCAGCATCTGTACGTGCATCAGTCGTAATCAGAATATGTTTAACCAAAGGCGCAATATTCTCTTTTTGTGCTTCAACAAACTGTGTATAGGCTTGCTGCAACTCGGCCTCTGTTACAGGTAAAGCAGCAGCAGGTACATTGGCTGGTGTTAACAACACATAGTCAACATCTACACTTGCCACTTGTTTAAACATAGCTGGGTGTTGCTTGTAATAGTTTTCAATCTCTTGTGCTGAAACCTTGACGTTCTTTTTATATTCATCAAGATTTACATTGGCAAACTGCACAGTACGCTGTTCTGTTTGTAAGTTAGCAATTTGTTGAATATCTAGTTTACTCACCAATGCATAATCAACAAAAGTCGAACGCATCATTTTTAATGCATGGTCTTGACGTAAGTTTGCAACGAGCGCATCACTACTCATACCCACAGACTGCAAATAGCTTGAATAACGCGTTTCTGAAAATTTTCCATTTTCTTGAAAACTTGGCTGTTGAGCAATCATCTGTTCAATTTGAGTATCACTGAGTGAAATGCCCAGCTTTTCAGCCTGTTGTAATAACAAAGTATTTGCGATCAGTTGGTCCATCGCTTTATCTTTAATAAAGCTTTGGTTGAGTAAAGTTTCATCCCCATTGGCATAAGCTAAGAATTGTTCTTTAAAGGAAGCGGTTAAGGTCTCTAATTCCTTTTCAGAAATATCTTGGCCATTGACTGATTTTACAGCGTCTTTTGATCCGCTACTAAAATATCCTTCAATACCTACAAGTGCTAAAGGGGTCAAAAACAAAATGAGCAAAGCTTTGCCCAACCAACCCTTAATAACTTTACGAAAAGATTCCATAAGTATTCCAATATTTTATTTGCCCGAGATTTTAACTGAAAAGCAGCAATGAATGAATGTGTTATCGACACATTTTCTAATGTTTAATAAAAAACGCGCCGAAAAGGCGCGTTTAGTATTTATTTAAAAGATTAAGCAACAGAATCTTTTAAACCTTTACCAGCTTTGAAGCTTGGTACTTTGCTTGCTTTAATTTCTAAAGTAGCACCAGTTTGTGGGTTACGGCCAGTACGTGCAGCACGTTCTTTCACGTTGAAAGTACCAAAACCAACAAGTGTAACTGTATCACCAGACTTAAGCGCTTCAGTGATTGAAGCAATTGTAGCGTCTAAGGCCTTACCAGCATCAGTCTTAGACAATCCCCCTTTCTCTGCAATTGCATCAATTAATTCTGATTTATTCATGTGGATCGCGTCCTCTTAATATCGTTTATTTAAGGTCCAAAAATTTAGTATAAATTACCGTAACGCCTTTATAGCAATGCTTTAGGTGAAAACGCAATACTCTGTATATGCTTTTTTGGAAAATAAATCACAAAAAAACGTTGAAAAAGGTACAAAAGCACAACCAGATCACTTTTTATTCACTTTTTCGTTTAACTTCTTATTTTCTTCAATCAAAACATCGATTTTATCATTCAGTTGAAGAATCAGGTTTTCTAAGTACTGAATATCTTTAACTGTGACCAATCCAATCCGGTTTAAAGAGTGATTTACCCCGCGATCTACAATCTTCTCAACCTTGTCTTTAGTATCCGTCACCGATTCACGCGCTTTTTCAGATACCTTTTCAACCGTTTGGTCAGCAATCTCAGTGGTTTTAGATTCTAACTCTTCGCCGACTTGGACCAACGAGTCAAATAATTTATTCCCCTCTTCCTCTGCACGTGAAAAAGCACCCAAACCGGCTAACCAGATTTGTTTGGTATACTTTCTAAAATCCAAACTATTTTTACGGTGAAAATGATGCTTAGTTTTTGTTTTTTTTAGTGTTTCATCTTCTTGCGAAATATCATCTAACTCTATATCTGCTTTTTCCATTAGCACCATCTCCTGCATGATTTATGTGCAAAAACATCCAAAAAATCTTATAGATTGCACTATACTAGCAAATATTAGACTTGATCGATTTGTAAAACTGTTCTACAAAGCATCTTTATTACATTTTTATTTTTAAGTCTGAAGTTTTTGCGAGCAGGATGCTCATTTCAGGTCAGGATTTAGGTTACTACTTATGAGTGATTCTCAAAAAGAACACAATCAAACACATATGCTACTCACTATGGTGATGATTGTTCTTGAGACGATCTTTTCTCTTATTTTAAAACACGACCGCGTGGTTGCACTTCACTGTAAAAAGTTTGTTGAGCAAAATATTGCGATTAAAATAAATAGCTACCTGCCTTATTTTGACTTCTATATCACCTTTACCGCTCAAGGTGTTTTATTTGACGCCAAAGCACCTGAAAAACCGGTCGACCTAGATGTACGCACCACATTGATGGATTTAATTAAAATTTTCGTCTTTGGAAACCGTCGTAGTATTAAAACCATGCGTATTGATGGTGACATCACCTTAAAAGATGAGTTCCGAGATTTAATTTTACATTTTAGTGCACCTAAAGTTCTTGCCGATTGGAAAAACTGGTTAACTGAACCAACTGATCCACAAAATGTGGTTGCATCTAAAAAGCGCATTGCGCCACTTTTAGAGAAAATAGAAGAACAACGTTCAAAAATCAACACCCTACAGGTTGAAGTGAAACAATACAAAAATCGTATCCGCCGTATCGAGCAACGTCAAAAACGTATAAATGCCACATTTTTTGTGTTTTCTATACTTTTGATTAGCTTATTGGTATATAATATTTGGCTTGCATAACTACATAATATTTCAAGCAAATTAAATACGCACAATCCCTATTAAAAAAACTTGACTATTTTAGTCAGGATTCTTAAAATCGGCACATCTAGTCTAATCATGTGTATCGAATCATGCGCTTAACAACTCGCGGACGCTACGCAGTGACTGCTCTACTTGATTTAGCTTTGCAGCCAACTGAACAAACGATCACGCTTGCAGAAATTGCAGCTCGTCAAACTATCTCTGTTGCTTATCTTGAGCAGTTATTTGCGAAATTAAAGCGCCACGGCTTAGTTTCTAGTATTCGTGGTGCCAACGGTGGTTACCATTTAGCTCGTCGCGCTGATGAAATCACGGTATTAGCAGTTATTGAAGCTGTAAACGAAACAGTTGATGCCACTCGCTGTGACCATAAAGGCAACTGCCAAAATGGCGCAATGTGCTTAACTCACGATTTATGGCAAGAACTCTCCCATCACATTGCCGACTATCTCGCTAAAATCACTCTTGCTGACCTTGTAGCACGTGACAACGTTCAAAAAGTTGCCATTCGCCAAAACACAGCACCTTCAGATTCAGCCCTTTTATCGGTAACAGGTATTTGACATGAAACGTCCAATTTATCTTGATTATGCAGCAACAACTCCTGTAGACCCGCAAGTCGCTGAACGCATGATGGAATGTCTGACATTTGACGGCACATTTGGCAACCCAGCATCTCGTTCTCATGCTTACGGTTGGCAGGCAGAAGAAAAAGTCGAATATGCACGTGAACAAGTTGCGAACTTGATCAAAGCAGATCCACGCGAAATCGTTTGGACTTCAGGTGCAACTGAATCAGACAACTTAGCTCTTAAAGGAGTAGCACAATTCTATGCGTCTAAAGGCAAGCACATTATTACAAGTAAAATTGAACACAAAGCTATTTTAGACACTTGCCGTGAGCTTGAGTCTGAAGGTTTTGAAATCACTTACCTTGAGCCACTTCCAAACACGGGTTTAATTACCCCTGAAATGGTTGAAGCAGCTATTCGTCCAGACACTATTCTTGTTTCACTTATGATGGTAAACAACGAAATTGGTTCTGTGACTGATGTTGCGGCAATTGGTGAAATTACTCGTGCACACAAGATCTTCTTCCATGTCGATGCGGCGCAAGCTGCAGGTAAAGTTGAAATTGACCTTTCAACTATGAAAGTTGACCTTATGAGCTTCTCTGCTCATAAAATTTATGGCCCTAAAGGTATTGGCGCACTCTATGTACGTCGTACTCCACGTGTTCGTTTAAAAGCGCAAATGCATGGTGGTGGTCATGAACGCGGTATGCGTTCTGGTACACTTGCAACACACCAAATCGTTGGTATGGGTGAAGCATTTGAACTTGCAGGTAAAAACTTAGCTTCTGAACAAGCACGCATTCGCGTACTTCGTGACAAGCTTTGGAATGGCTTACAAGACTTAGAACAAATTTTCTTAAACGGCCACCCAACACAAAACGTTGCGAACTACTTAAACGTAAGTTTCAACTTTGTTGAAGGTGAATCGTTAATGATGTCGTTGAAAGACGCTGCTGTATCTTCGGGTTCAGCTTGTACTTCAGCAACATTAGAACCTTCTTATGTATTACGTGCACTAGGTTTGTCTGACGAACTTGCGCACAGTTCAATTCGTTTCAGTTTTGGTAAATACACCACTGAAGCAGACATTGACCATGTACTTACAGTGACGCGTTCCGCGGTTGAAAAACTTCGTGAACTTTCTCCACTTTGGGACATGTACAAAGACGGTATCGACCTTTCTACAGTTGAGTGGGCTGAACACTAATTTTTCCCATTGAAGTCATTCACATACTGGATGGCTTCATTGAAAAATCAAGTTTTGACCCCATATTTAATATTAACGCTGACCCCGAGGTTTGGAGACGCATCATGGCTTATAGCGAAAAAGTAATTGACCATTACGAAAACCCTCGTAATGTAGGTGTATTAGACAAAAATGCTGAAAACGTAGGTACAGGTATGGTCGGAGCACCTGCATGTGGCGACGTTATGCGTTTACAGATTCAAGTAGATGACAACGGTGTGATTGAAGAAGCACGTTTCAAAACTTATGGTTGTGGCTCTGCTATTGCATCAAGCTCTTTAGTGACTGAATGGCTAAAAGGCAAAACTTTAGATCAAGCTCAAGCGATCAAAAACATTGATATCGCAACTGAACTTGCGCTTCCTCCAGTAAAAGTACACTGCTCTGTACTGGCTGAAGATGCTATTAAAGCTGCTGTTGAAGACTACCGCAGCAAAAAATCTAAAGCTTAATTGCTTCGCATTTTAAAGAAAGATTAGGGAGTTTTCATGATCAACTTAACTGAAAATGCTGCAACTCATATCAGCAATTATTTAAAAAATCGCGGTAAGGGTGAAGGTATTCGCGTTGGCGTGAAAACTTCAGGCTGTTCTGGTTTGGCTTATGTGCTTGAATTTGTCGATTCAATTGATGCACATGACACCACCTTTGAGCAGTTTGGGGTGAAGGTATTTGTAGACCCAAAAAGCTTAGTTTATCTCGATGGTATGGAGATGGACTACGTGAAAAATGGTTTAAATGAAGGCTTCGAGTTTAACAACCCAAACAAAAAAGGCGAATGTGGCTGTGGCGAATCTTTCACCGTATAACAGTTCATTAACTTGCTTTTCAACATTAAAACAGTGTGTATCACACTGTTTTAATTGCATTTACATAGAGTGTTTTTGCTTTCGCAATGACCCCCAATTTAGCGCGGAATCCCTCTCCTATGAATCATTTTGAGTTGTTTAACCTCCCAGTAGCACTCGATATTGATTTAGCAACCTTAAAATCAGAATTTTTAAAGTTGCAGCAACAATATCACCCAGATAAAGCTCTCGATAAAGATCAAGCCCTCATAAAATCAAGTGAGATCAATCAAGCATTCAAAGTTTTATCTCAGGTTGATAGCCGTGCAGGATATTTATTAGGATTAAAAAAACAAGATTATCATCTTGATCAATCCATCAATGATTTTGAATTTCTCCAGTCCGCCTTAGAAATCCGTGAACAACTTGATGAAGCACGTTCAGCAGATGAATTACAATCACTCAAATTAGACGTTCAACAATGGATTGATGGTTTAGTCCGCGAATTCAAAATTGATTTTGAAGAGGAAGATTGGGCCGAGGCACGTGATGATGTCCGCAAACTTCGCTTCTTTGTAAAAGTCATGCATGACATAGATAAAGCTGAAGATCGTTTTGAAGATGACGATAGCTTTGATTTAGATGATGAATTTTAACTTATTTTTAATTTTTGACGCTCAAAGGATGTAACGCATGGCTCTCTTGCAAATTGCAGAACCTGGACAATCAAGTGCGCCACATGAACACCGTATTGCCATTGGTATCGACTTAGGTACAACTCACTCTCTAGTTGCAACTATACTTTCAGGCAAAGCAAAGGTTTTGCATGATGAACAAGGTCGTGTCTTACTCCCATCGATCGCGCATTATGGTGTAAACCAAACCCAATATGGCGACGAAGCAAAACCATTTTTGACTGCCGATCCGAAAAACACCATCGTTTCAGTCAAACGTTTTATGGGGCGCTCTAAAGCCGACATTAAGTTTCAACACCCCTACACTTTAGTGGGTGAAGATAATCAAATGCCTGCTTTTGAAACTGCTCAGGGCCGCAAAACCCCTGTCGAAGTGTCCGCTGAAATCTTAAAGCAACTGAAAGATCGTGCTGAAGCGAGCTTAAAAAATGAAGTCAATGGTGCAGTGATTACTGTTCCTGCATACTTCGATGAAGCTCAGCGTCAAGCGACACGTGATGCCGCACAACTTGCGGGTTTAAACGTATTACGTCTTTTAAATGAGCCTACTGCTGCTGCGGTTGCATATGGTCTCGACCAAGAAACCAATCTTGCACATGATCACAACTATGTGATTTATGACTTGGGTGGCGGTACTTTTGACGTTTCAATTTTACGCTTTTCTCAAGGCGTATTTGAAGTGTTAGCGACGGGTGGACATACCGCATTAGGTGGCGATGATCTCGACCGTTTAATCGTAAAATGGTCAAAAAAAGAACTCAACATTGAGCAGTTCGATGACACTGAATATGCACACGTTTTAGTTGCTGCACGTAAAGCCAAAGAAGCTTTAACCGATGCAGAAAGCGCTCATTTACAAGTCCTAGAGTATAGCTTAACTCTTGATCGTGCGACATTTGAAAGCATTATCAAAGTTGCTTTAGATAAAACAATTAGTGTGTGTAAACGCGTCCTCCGTGATGCGAAGCTTGAACTCAGTGACATTCAGAATGTGGTTTTGGTCGGTGGCTCAACTCGCTCTTATGCTGTACAAAACGCTGTACGTGATGTATTTGCTCAAGAGCCATTGTGTACCATCAACCCAGACGAAGTTGTTGCTATTGGTGCATCGATTACAGCCAATCAGTTGATTGGAAACACAGCCGATGGCGCATTACTGCTTGATGTAACACCGCTTTCTCTTGGTCTAGAAACCATGGGCGGCTTGGTTGAACGTCTTATTTCACGTAATACCGCAATCCCAGTTGCACGTCGCCAAGAGTTCACCACCTACCAAGATGGCCAAACCGCGATGCTGATTCATGTGGTTCAAGGTGAGCGTGATTTGGTTGAGCATTGCCGTAGCTTAGGTCGTTTTGTCCTTCGCGGTATTCCACCCATGACTGCGGGTCAAGCGCGTATTGAAGTGACCTTCCAAGTGGATGCCGATGGCCTACTGACGGTTTCAGCTAAAGAAACAACCTCTGGCGTACATGCACAAATTGACATCAAACCATCATATGGTTTGGCTGATAGTGACATGGAACGCTTACTGCTTGATGGTTATAAGTTTGCTGAAGAAGATAAAAATCTTCGTCACTTACAAGAAACCAAAGTTGAAGCAAAACGCGAACTCGAAGCTTTAGATCAAGCCCTAAAAGCAGATGCTCACCTACTCACGAATGAACAACAAGCTACCTTAAATGCGGCCAAAACTTCATTAGAAGCAACACTTGAAACAACAGAAATCAAAGCAATTGAATCTGCTGTTGAACAGCTTAAAATACACAGTGATGCTTTTGCAGCAGCACGTATGAATCAGCATATCGATGCAGCGCTGAAAGGCACAAAACTCGACGACTGGTCAAACTCAAACTAATTTATAGGTAAAGACTATGCCACGTATTAAAGTTCTCCCACATGCGCAAATCTGCCCAGAAGGTGCTGAGTTTGAAGTTGAACAGAATGCAAATCTTTGTGAAAGCTTACTGAAAAATGGAATCAAGATTGAACATGCGTGCGATATGTCCGCTGCATGTACAACCTGCCACGTTGTGGTACGTAAAGGCTTTGACAGCTTAGAAGAAATGAATGATGTTGAAGCCGATCTACTGGATCGTGCTTGGGGTTTAGAACCTGACTCTCGTTTATCATGCCAAGTGAAGTTAGTGGATGAAGACTTAGAAGTTGAAATTCCTAAATACACAATTAACCACGCGTCTGAAAATCACTAATTTTCAAAGCATAAAAAAGCCACTCATTGTAGTGGCTTTTTTACGACTCTTACTTTTGTATCTCACACCATCAAGTTAATGATATTCATTTTTCTGAACAGGCTCTATGACTTCATCTTCAAGATTGAGTTTGACGATACCTTGCGAGTTGGTCATCTTTTGTTGGGTTTGAATGCGTTGAATCATTTTTTCTAAGACTTGAATTAACTGCGGATATTCAAAATTTTGTACTTCATCTAAGTTCAGCAGTAAATGAAATCCTTTATATTCATAATCAAACCAGCGTTGATAGTCTGATTTTTGCGAGGTATATTTTTCAACGACTTGCCACGTCTTCACAGCACCTTTAATCCCTTTGAGGAAAATTGGCGCTTTCGGCGCACAAAGATAATCATTTTTTACTAAATTATGTGTATCGTCCGAAATTAAGATTTCATCCACTTGCGCTGCACTTTGTAAGCGTGCAGCAAGGTTTGCATCACGACCAACAATAGTATAAGCCATACGGTGCGACGCGCCATAATTCCCTACGTGACAATACCCTGTAGAAATCCCCATACGAATATGTAATGGCGGATAACCCATTTTTACCCAACGCTCGCGCAGGATTTTCATTTGCTGACGCATCGCCATAGCCATTTCCAAACAGTTTTGAGCATCACGCTCTACACCTTCAGAATTAGGGTCACCAAAGAACACTAAAATTGCATCCCCCATGAATTTATCAACAGTACCTTCATATTGCTTCGCAATTTCGGTCATGTGTTTTAAATAATCATTAAGTAGGAATGCTAAATCATCTGGAATTAAGCTTTCAGAAAGCTCGGTGAAACCCTGAATATCTGAAAAGAAAACTGTAAGTTTTTTACGTTTGTATTCAATTTTCGCTTCAGACTCACCTTTCATGATCGATTGCCACAACTGAACAGGTGCATAGCGACTCAGCTGATTGGCAAACTCCATATAACGGTTCATCTGATCAAAATAGTGATTTTTGCGGCGGTATATGTCTTGCATTTGGTTGCGCTGATAATAGCTACCCACGCCAAAATAAGTGGTGAGGCATAAAAAGCCCAATACGATCAGTTCTGTACTGGTAGCCTCGAAATACTCACCAAAACCAAAGACAAAGATAATTGATATATAAAAGACAACCACCCCAATCAGGCTGGCCAAAGACACCATCAAAAAAGAAATTTTATTGCTAATAGCCGTGTAAAGCATAGCAAAAATGGTTAAAAATGTGAGTACGATACTGAGATGTACAGCGGCTAAAATGATTGCTGTAATGACAATATCAATAACAAACATCACACCGCGTCGCATCGTATTATTGAAGCGATAACCTAACCACCTTGAAAATGGTGGTGTGATCAATAACACAATGAGCAACAACAGCGGCACATAAATCTGATATTGCGTATCTGCCATCGTATAATGATAGACGATGGTTATTAAAGACAGCATTCCATATCCCATCACGCGATGGAAATACTCAAATTGTTTGGGCTCTTTAGATAACCAATCGTCTAATGGCACTGCTCGTTCCCCACTATGCGCACGATCAAATCATCCCTGATTTGATTTCTCACGTGTATTAGTCCATACGCCAATCGAATGGCATATCACCTTGACCACGTAGTGCAAGCATTAAAGTTTGACGCATATGCGCAAGTACTTCATTGCTATAAGGAACAGCGGGTGTACCCCAAACTGGTTTTGGCCATGCGACGTCGTTTTGATAACGTACAACATGGTGAAAATGGAGCTGCGGAACCATGTTACCTAAAGCAGCAACATTCATTTTGTCAGCACGGAATACACGAGCCAATTGGCTTGATAACCAGCTTGACTCACGTAAAAACTGTTCTTGGTCGGCTTGACTGAGTTCATATAACTCAGTGATGCCTGGCACGCGTGGAATTAAAATTAGCCACGGGAATTGCATATCATTCATTAAGCGACATGTTGAAAGTGGAAAGTCGCCTACAAAAAACGTATCTTGAGCAAGTTGTGGATGCAAACTAAACATATCTTTATAAATGATGCAAATTAGAATAATGGCTAATACTATCACATCCAATCAGAGGTGAATATTGCAAGCAATGTGTTTCAACACAAATAAACTGCGTTTTACTTTGAACTACATCACATTTATTACTTTAATAAATTTCATCAAAAAATCAAGTCTTTCTTTTTATAGCGCAAGTCCACAAGAAAGACCTGATATCTGTATGAAATCACAGCAAATTAAACCTAAATTTTAATGCAATTCTTTCAACAAACTTTCCAATAAGTCATTGATAAATTGAATCCGTTTTTCATATTCCTCTAGCATCACCATGACCTTTAAGCGCTGACCACCCTCCATCCTAAAAAAGGTCGGATGTTTTTGCATCATCTGAATAATACTAATAGCCTGAACAGGAGTATCTGGTGAAAATTCAATCGCACCGCCATTGGCAGCAATATCCACTTTGGTAATACCCAGTATTTCTGCTTTCAAACGCATCTGATGCACAGCAAAAAGCTGTTTCACAGGTTGTGGTGGTATCCCAAAACGGTCAATCAACTCCATACGAATGTTATCGAGTTTTTCCTGACTGTCCGTATTACTAATGCGCTTATAGAACAATAAACGCTGATGGACATCTCCCAGATATTCATCTGGAATCAAGGCTGGCATATGTAAATTGATTTCTGCGGTCAGTGAGAGTGGCGCATCGAAGTTTGGGGTTTTGCCCTTTTGAATGGCTTTGGTCGCCTTTTCAAGCATCTCCATATACAAGCTATAGCCAATGGCTTGCATGGATCCACTTTGTTGCTCGCCGAGTAGCTCACCCGCTCCTCGAATTTCCAAGTCCTCCGTAGCCAACATAAAGCCCGCGCCTAATGTCGATGCCCGCTGAATCGCATCCAGACGTTTTTCAGCATCACCTTTCAACCCTTTGATGGATGGCACCAACAGATAGGCATAGGCTTGGTGATGCGAGCGCCCCACACGCCCACGTAGTTGATGTAACTGCGCTAAACCCAGTTTATCTGCCCGTTCAATTAAAATGGTATTGGCATTGGGAACGTCAATCCCTGTTTCAATAATGGTTGAACAAACCAGGACGTTATATTCTTTATGGTAGAACTGCTGCATGACTTGTTCTAACTCGCGTTCACGCATTTGACCATGTGCAACAGCTACACGTGCCTCAGGGACCAGCTCTCGAAGACTCTCCGCTGCACGCTCAATGGTTTCTACTTCATTATGCAGGAAATAAACTTGTCCACCACGCAGTAACTCACGCAAGATGGCTTCCTTAACTGAATCACCCGTATGTTCTTGCACAAAAGTTTTTACCGCTAAACGTCGTGCAGGTGGTGTGGCAATAATCGATAAATCACGCATGCCACTAAAGGCCATATTTAAAGTCCGTGGAATTGGAGTTGCAGTCAGAGTCAACATGTCCACATCTGCACGCATCGCTTTAATCCGCTCTTTATCACGTACACCGAAGCGGTGTTCCTCATCCACAATCATCAGGCCCAAGTCTTTAAACTGGACACTTTCTTGTAGAATTTTATGCGTACCAATCACGATGTCGACTTTGCCCTCAGCTAAGTCTTCAATCGTTTTGGTATGTGATTTACTGCTGCCAAAACGTGATAAAACTTCGATACGAATAGGCCAGTCTGCAAAACGGTCTTTAAAAGACTCATAATGCTGTTGAGCCAGCAACGTCGTCGGCACCAAAACAGCCACTTGTTTGTTGTTCTGTACCGCTAAAAATGCTGCGCGCATCGCAACTTCGGTTTTACCAAAGCCCACATCGCCACAGACCAAGCGATCCATCGGTTTAGCCAGTTGCATATCATACAAAGTTGCCTCAATCGCATTGGCTTGATCGAGTGTTTCTTCATAGGCAAAGCCACTAGTAAACTGCATATATTGACCTTGATCTAACTCAAAACCAAAACCTGGTTTGGCTTGACGACGGGCTTGAATATGCAATAACTCCGCTGCTACATCATGGATTTGCTCCAATGCTTTACGCTTTGCTTTGCTCCAAGCGTCAGTACCCAGCTTATGCAAGGGTGCCAAGTCCGGGTCACCGCCACTATAGCGGCTGATCAAATGTAAATTGGTGACAGGAACATAAACTTTGGCCGCATCGGCATAATCGAGCTGCAAGAACTCATAGTCTTGATCATCAATGCTTAAAGTAACTAAGCCCGCATAACGCCCCACACCATAGTCGATATGCACCACCGGAGCGCCCATACTCAGTTCAGTCAAACTGCGGATGAGAAACTCTTCCGAAACCTCTTGCTGGCGTTTACGACGACGCTGTACAACACGATGCTCATACAACTGATTTTCAGAAATGATGCTAATACTGTCTTTTAATACCAAGCCACGCTCTAATGGTGCACTGGTAATTGCAATGGCATGTAAGGATTTTTGAAATTCAGCAAAATTCTCAACATTAGGAATCTCTCCCAGTGTTGCACGCAATGCATCTTTTAAAGTTTCGCGACGCCCCGCGCTTTCAGCAACCAGTAATACTGGATGGTTAGCAGCATCAATATACTGTTTAACCGCGTGAAAGGGCTTTTCATTTTTAGGATCGACCGCTAAACGTGGTGGAAGTTCAGTGTTTAAATTGGTCACACCCGCTTTTAGATCAAAAGCCTCGACTGAAGCAATAATACGTGGAAAGGTATTGAGTTGTTCTAAAACTTGATTGGTCGAAATAAAAAGATGGTTAGGGGCTAAAATTGGCTGGTCAACATTATGGCGGCGGTCTTCATAACGGCGATCGATTTCTTTCCAAAAACTATCTAAACCATCATCAACTTGCTTATCTGTAATGACAATGGAATGACCTGGTAAGTACGAAAGCAGTGTACTTTGGGTTTCCATCTGCGCTGCACTGAAAAAGAGCGGGAAATAGAACTCAATCCCTGGTGATGCAATCCCTTCTAACACATCCTGATAAATTGGATTTTTCTTTGGATTTGCCGTCGGAAACATTTCTGCATAGCGATCACGAAATATGCTGCGTGCCTCTTTCAGCGGAAACTCTTTAGCCGGTAATACGGAAAATTGTTGTAAGTTTTGCGTAGTGCGCTGTGTTTCAGGATCAAAAAATTTGAGGGTTTCAATTTCATCATCAAACAAGTCTATGCGAATTGGTGCGGCTTGACCTGAGGCATAGATATCCATAATGCTACCCCGAACCGCAAATTCACCATGGTCATATACTGTGTCGACCAAATGATAGCCTGCTTGAATCAAACGCTTCTTTTGCTGTTCCAATTCAAACTTTTGACCGACGTGAATATCAAAGTGCTCTCCCAACACCCACGAAGTCGGCGCTACACGCTGCGCCAAGGTCGAAGCCGAAATCAGCAAGACACCTGTTTGCGGCATATTGGATAAAATCGCGAGACGCTCAGACACAATATCTTGATGAGGAGATAAACGGTCATAAGGCAGAATTTCCCAGTCTGGAAAAATGGTCGGTCGAATACCGTAAAATTCAAACTCACTTTCGAGTTGTGCTAAGTGTTGATTATTTTTTGCCACAACTACAAAGAGCTTTTTATTTTGTGTACTTAACGTATGAATGAATAATGCAGCTGAAGAGCCGAGCAAATTTCCCAGCCAACGTTTTTCGCCTGCTTTTAGTTGTTGCACATTCAGTTGGGAGATTTTTTCTTGGAACATGGACATGGCTTTAGCGTTTAAAAACATGCGTCATATACTAGCATGATGTCCTCTCGTTGCATGTTATTTTTCACGACAAGAACAACATCAATCTAGCGCTAAGTCCTTTTTACAACTCAAATTTATGGCTTTTAAAAGACTTATTTTTTGTCGCGTATAAACTGGTAATAATAGTCATTGAGTAGCTTAATCATTCGCTTTAGTTCAGTTAAGTTTTCTAGATTATTACCTAAACGTGCGACAAATCGTTCATTGGCAATTTCCAAGTCGAGTTTCTCATTGATTAACATAGCACTATAAAAAAGTGCATTGAGGTCATCAAACTGACTAATTCTACGATTTGAAAAATAGACCAAACGTTCAGCATGTATGGCATTTAGCACAATACCTTCAATGATAAAGCCTTTTTCATCATCATATTCAATCTGATGCTGCTGCAAAAAAAGTTGTTCTGGCGCATCTTTCTTTAATTTAAATAATTGGCTTAATTTACTCAGCATAGACATCTAATCATGGTTCTTCACTCAAGCTTATTGTAGTTCTAACTGCTACCTTTTGTTAGTTTGTATCGGCTAAAAAGTATAAAAGCAGCGCATTGACTACTTTTATACCTATATATAGTTATAAATGTTCTAGCTAGCGTATGCTAAAGATACAACCTTAGGCGTCACCTCAGCAGCCAAGTTTCAAATGAGAAAATGCGACCTAAGGGTTATTAAGTCAACAACCCTTTCTCCAATACCACTCACTGAACTGTTTTGTTTTCCGCAATACACTGTTTACCCATTTCATCACATTTCGCATGACCTAAGATTCGATTAAACAAAGTGAGAATACCAACACCAATTAATTGCTAAACATAGCGCCACTGTAGAAAGTATTGGTCGATTGATATTTATTGATATGATCGTTTTTGAAAATAAAATCATATTTACCTTTAGTAAGGGATAGATGCTCCAATGCAAGATTGGCCAGCCAGCACTTCGTTGCTATTCATATTAATTGAAGTGCCCGCTACACCTTGATAGACATCTATGGTTAGATGCAAGGGAAAAGCGTGTGACCAACTTTCAGGTGGTTGGATCAATTGTTCACATGCCACTGCAATGGCCTACATAATTTCAGGAGAGATTTTTGCCAAATGTGCAGTTAATTTATGCCGACTCTTTTTTCACTTGCGCCAAAGCATGCAGAAAATGCCATTGAATTCCTATTTTCTAATTAGAAATTTGAAAGTTTTCTTATGCACCCAAAGTATGAATGCCCTAAGAAAGTTAGTTAAATAGTGAAATATTCGCCTTTTTCACCCATTTCATGGCTGTAAATACATTCCATAAATGAAACACTTTATATGTAAATGCGCCTATTTTGTAGGTAATGTAATTTTTCGTAAGCAATAAAAAATCAAAAATTATAATTAGCCTGCTGATTTTACGAAATAAAAGCTTAGAATTGCATCCAGCCTATAAAAAAAGAATAATAATTGACCAATAAACAACATATTTTCAACAACTTATTGTTTAATTTTAAAAAACAATTAACAATTACACAAAATATACAAAAACACCTCACAACTGTTACAGAGTGTAATTTTATTTTTATGCTTGAATCGCCGTCTCAAACAAAGCGATTAAAAAATCTCCCAAGTCGGATTTTGCCAAGGAATGCCTATGAGTCAAATTAACCCCACCCTCGTCACATTTTTAGTTTATATCATTGCCATGGTTGGCATCGGTTTGTATGCATACAAGTCCACAAACAACTTTGATGATTACATCTTAGGTGGTCGTAGTTTAGGAAGTGTGGTTACTGCGCTTTCTGCAGGTGCATCAGACATGAGTGGCTGGTTACTGATGGGCTTACCGGGCGCAATTTATTTGTCTGGTTTGTCTGAAGCGTGGATTGCTGTAGGTCTGATCATTGGTGCATGGCTCAACTGGTTATTGGTTGCAGGACGTTTACGTGTGCATACTGAAGTCCAAAACAATGCCCTCACCCTGCCTGATTATTTCACAGGTCGTTTCGCAGATCGTAAACGTATCTTGCGTATGATCTCAGCGATCGTTATTTTAGTATTCTTCGCGATTTACTGTGCTTCAGGCATGGTCGCTGGCTCACGTTTATTTGAAAGCATCTTTGGCTGGGACTACACCACTGCTCTTTGGATTAGCGCAATTGCAACTATCAGTTATGTATGTATCGGCGGCTTCCTTGCAATTAGCTGGACAGATACCTTTCAAGCAGGCTTAATGATTTTTGCTCTGCTGCTTACCCCAATCATGACTTATCTTGCGATTGATGGTAATGCTGCACAGTTCACAGTCCTACTTGAAACGGCTCGCCCACAAGCAATGCACATTGTCTCTGAGCTCAGTACTGTTGCCATCCTGTCATCATTGGCATGGGGCTTAGGCTATTTTGGTCAGCCACACATTTTAGTGCGCTTCATGGCTGCAGACTCTGTGAAAACAATTCCTGCTGCGCGTCGCATTGGTATGACATGGATGATTTTATGTCTAGGTGGTGCGGTAGGTGCAGGTTTTATTGCTATCGCATATTTCCAACAACACCCTGAACTGGCGGCTGTGGTTTCTCAAAACCCTGAAACTGTGTTCATGGAACTGACTAAAATATTATTCAACCCATGGATTGCAGGCATTGTTTTAGCTGCAATTTTAGCTGCGGTGATGAGTACATTAAGCTGTCAGTTACTGGTTTGCTCTACAACATTGACAGAAGACATGTACAAAACATTCATCCGTAAAACCGCTTCTCAAAAAGAATTGGTCTGGGTGGGTCGTTTCATGGTTCTTGCAGTTGCTGTTCTTGCAATTTGCTTAGCAAGCAACCCTGACAGTAAAGTTCTAGGCCTTGTAGCTTATGCATGGGCAGGTTTTGGTGCGGCATTTGGTCCACTGATTATCTTGTCTTTGTTCTGGAAGCGCATGACCTTGAATGGTGCTATTGCAGGTATTATTGTTGGTGCGGTAACTGTGATTGTATGGAAAAATGCATTAGGACACTTAGGTCTATATGAAATTATTCCAGGCTTCATCTTCTCTTGGATCAGCATTGTAGTTGTAAGCTTAATGGGTAAAGCCCCTGAAGCTGAAGTAGTACAACGCTTTGAACAAGCAGATAGCATGTACAAACAAGCCATGGCTGAAATGAAAGAAGAATCTACACAACGTTAATTGAACGTGTAGACCAACAAAAAAAGGGGCTTTTAAGCCCCTTTTTTTTGCATCTCATGCACTCAATTATTTCGACAAAGGTTTGTACTTAAGTTGAATACGTGAGCTTTCTTTGATGACTTCCATCACAGGATAACTGCGCGTTTCTTTAACGCCCGGTAGTTGCCACAAGACTTGGCCTGAGATTTTTCGGAACTCATCCATACTGGCACAACGAATCTTCACCACAAAATCAAAGCCCCCACTGGTCATATGACATTCCACAATTTCATCATGCTGTAGTACGGCATGGCGAAAGTCATCCAAGACATGTGGCGTGGTTTTATCCAAAAGTATCTCAACAAAAACCACAAAACTGGAATTCAGCATGTTTGGATTTAAGCGTGCTTCATAACTCAGAATAAAGCCTTCCTTGGTTAATTTTTGCACCCGAGCCAAAGCAGCCGTCGCTGATAAGTTCACTTCTTCGGCAAGTTTAATATTCGATATTTTTCCATCTCTTTGAAGAATATCTAATATTTTGATATCTGTTCGGTCCAAGCTAAAAATTGGGCTCGTCATCTGAATTAATCTCTAAATAGGATACAAATTATAGTGAGTTATTCGGCATTCTTTCTGTAATCATAAATTAATTACTATAGATCTCTCAACACATTATTGTATGCACAGGATGTAGGCATGAATATGATGGAAAGCAATACGCATTTCAACGACGCTCAAACTCAATTTGAATATATTACCGAATTCAAAGAAAAAAGTGAGCTTGAAGTTGAAATCAATACCGCTTGGCGACGTGCCGAAACTGACTGTGTTCAAAACTTATTAGACCACAGCAAAATCTCTGACGAGATGAATCAACGCATTCATGAACTTGCGTTTGATTTGGCTCATACTTTACGTGAACGTAAAAGCGGCAGCGGTAAAGCAGGTATTGTACAAGGGCTCTTACAAGAATTTGCACTGTCTTCTCAAGAAGGCATCGCGCTGATGTGTTTAGCTGAAGCATTGCTTCGTATTCCAGATATGGCGACACGTGACCTATTGATTAAAGACAAAATCAACCAAGGCAACTGGAAAGAACACGTTGGTCAAAGTAACTTGATGTTTGTCAATGCGGCAGCATGGGGTCTCATGTTGACTGGCAAGCTGATGGAAACGCCAAAGCAAAATAGCTTATCAGGCACTTTAACAGGCTTATTGGCACGTAGTGGTCGTGGCATCATCCGTAAAGCAGTTGATGTAGCTATGCGTATGATGGGCGAACAGTTTGTGACTGGCGAAACCATTGGTGAAGCATTACAACACGCTGAACGTCTTGAAGAAAAAGGCTTCCGCTATTCATACGACATGCTGGGTGAAGCGGCACTGACCGATCATGATGCTGATCGTTATATGAAAGACTATACCGATGCCATTCATGCCATTGGTCAAGCGTCAAAAGACAAAGATGTTTACGACGGTCCGGGTATTTCAATTAAATTATCTGCTCTACACCCTCGCTACCAACGCGCACAAGTTGCACGTATGCATGAAGAGTTGTACGGCAAAGTCTTTACCCTTGCTAAATTAGCACGCGGCTATAACATCGGTTTAAATATCGATGCTGAAGAATCTGAGCGTTTAGAAATTTCTTTAGAAATGCTTGAACGTCTATGCTTTGAACCAGAACTGAAAGACTGGAAAGGCATTGGTTTCGTTATCCAAGCATATCAAAAACGTTGTTTCTACGTGGTTGACTACATCGTAGACTTGGCTAAACGTAGCGAAAAACGCTTAATGATCCGTTTAGTGAAAGGCGCGTACTGGGACAGCGAAATCAAGAAAGCGCAAATTGAAGGGATGACTGACTACCCTGTATTTACTCGTAAAGTACATACAGACTTGTCGTATATCGCATGTGCAAAAAAATTATTGGCTGCACCAGAACAAATCTACCCACAGTTTGCAACGCACAATGCGCAAACCTTGGCGACCATTTATGAAATGGCCAACCCAGAGAAATACTACGTAGGTCAGTATGAGTTCCAATGCTTACACGGCATGGGCGAGCCACTGTATGAACAAGTAGTCGGCGAAAAACTAGATAAAAAACTGGGTGTACCTTGCCGTATTTATGCACCTGTGGGCAACCATGAAACACTATTGGCTTATCTTGTACGTCGTTTACTTGAAAATGGTGCAAACACCTCTTTTGTCAACCGTATTGCAGACAAGTCACTCGCAATTGATGATTTGATTGAAAACCCAACTCAAACCATTTTAAGCAGTGCAAAACGTGAAAATATCGTGGGTCAAAAGCACCTTTCGATTCCACTTCCTGCTGAGCTTTATGGGCAGCTACGTGCAAACTCTAAAGGTTTAGACCTTGCAAATGACTCTGCATTAGTTCAGTTGAACCAAACAGCTCAACAGTTTGCTAAGCATCAATGGTCTGCTGCACCAATGGGTGAGCACATCCAGACCAATGACGCCGTTGCTCCGCAAAGCATTATCAACCCAGCACGTCACACAGATGTTGTCGGTTATGTACAAGAAGCAACAACTGAACAAGTTGAGCAAGCATTAAACAATGCACAGGCTGTTCAAGACATTTGGGCACGTACGGCTAAAGACACCCGTGCAAGTTACCTACTTCGCGCTGCTGACTTAATGGAAGCTCGCTTAGAAGAACTGATGGTTTTACTTTGTCGTGAAAGTGGTAAAACGTATGCCAATGCCATTGCAGAAGTTCGTGAAGCTGTAGATTTCTTACGCTACTACGCAACGCAAATGATAGATCTAGATGCAAACGCAGAAGTTGAGCCTTTAGGCACTATGCTATGCATTAGCCCATGGAACTTCCCATTGGCCATCTTCACAGGTCAGGTTGCTGCTGCATTGGTTGCGGGTAATACCGTGATTGCTAAACCAGCTGAACAAACGCCATTGATTGCAGCGCAAGCAATTCAAATCTTATGGCAAGCAGGTGTGCCTCAAGCTGCTGTACAGCTGATGCCGGGTCGCGGTGAAACTGTGGGTGCACAACTCAGTGCAGCCGAGCAAGTTCAAGGCATCATGTTCACAGGTTCTACTGAAGTTGCTAAGATTTTGCAAAAAACTGTGGCGAAGCGTCTAAGCAAAAATGGTGAAAGCATTCCCCTGATTGCTGAAACAGGCGGTCAAAATGCCATGATCGTTGACTCATCAGCACTGACTGAGCAAGTTGTACTTGACGTCGTCAGTTCAGCTTATGACAGCGCAGGTCAACGCTGTTCTGCTCTTCGCGTACTGTGTGTACAAGAAGACAATGCCGATGCTGTGATTCAAATGCTTAAAGGTGCAATGCAGCAACTTCAAGTGGGCAACCCATATCTACTTAAAACAGATATTGGTCCAGTCATTGATGCTGAAGCGCAAGAAAACATTCAAAAGCACATCGACAAGATGCGCCAAAAAGGTCATCGCGTACACCAGTTGATGCGTAATGATGCTCAAGACTCTGAACTAGATGCAGGCACGTTCATTACACCAACATTAATTGAACTGCCAAATCTCAATGATTTAGAGCGCGAAGTGTTTGGTCCTGTGCTGCACGTGATTCGCTTTAACCAAGGTTCACTCAAACAGTTACTTCAGCACATTAACAGCAAAGGCTATGGTCTGACGATGGGTCTACATACCCGTATTGATGAAACTATTCAAACTGTCATGACCCATGCTGAAGTAGGTAACCTCTACATCAACCGTAACATCGTAGGTGCAGTTGTCGGTGTACAACCTTTTGGTGGCGAAGGTTTATCAGGTACAGGTCCTAAAGCGGGTGGTCCAATTTATCTGTATCGCCTAATGCAAAACTGTTCTGCGAAAAAGTTGAATAAACCATTTGCAACAGGTGCTGATTTGAACCCTCAAGTCGAGTTCAGCAACTCTGCATTGTTCATTGAGTGGGCAGCTAAAATCTTCCCAGCAGTGAAATTGGCAAAAATTGAGAACTTCTGTTCAGGTCATCATTACGAGCTGCAAGGTCCGACAGGTGAAAGCAACCAATACATGGTGATTCCGCGTCATGCAGTCTTGTCATTAGCTGAACAAGAAGCGGATCAGCTACAACAGTTGAATGCGATTTTTGCAGTTGGTAGCCGTCCAGCGGTGCTTGCAGATAACAGCTTTGTGTTAAAACACATGCCAAGTATGCCTAAAGCATTGGCTCAAGCATTCCATGTCATCAAAGACATCAAAGCTGATGCTTTTGATGCAGTACTGCACCATGGTACAACGGCGCAGCTTTTAGCGTTGCAACAGCAGATTGCTGAGCGTCAAGGTGCGATTGTGGGTATTACTCATCTTAGCCCATCACAAACTGCCATTCCTTTGGAACGTTTTGTGATTGAGCGTGCTATTAGTGTTAACACTGCAGCTGCTGGTGGTAATGCAAGTCTCATGACTTTGAATTAAGCCCAATTTAAACCTGCAGTCCTCATCAGGACTGCAGGTTTATTACTATCTTTCCTCTATTGCCAAGTCAACATCTCCTTGTCTGTTTAATTGGCATTTTTTATGCGACTCGGTTTGACTTAATCTGCTCGAAAATATTCGATATAGCAAAGTATCAAACCATCTGTAACATGAATAAACCCCACGCTTTTGCTGAATATCTTTAGGCTAATTCGGCAAACTTTGTTACCATCTCTTTTTTCAATATGTTTGCGATTTTTACTGCATATGACTTCTTCTTATCAACAACAACTTGACGCCAAAATTGAACGAATTACAGCTCAATTTGCTGAATTCACTCCACCTTCGCTTGAAGTTTTTCAATCTCCTGAAAAAAACTTTCGCATGCGTGCAGAATTCCGTATTTGGCATACCGAAGATGATATGTTTTATGCCATGTTTGAACGCGATGAAGACAATCAGAAAAAAGTCATTCGTATTGATGACTTCCCAATCGCTGATGCCAGTATTAATCAACTCATGCCTGTTTTATTGGCAGAATTAAAAAGCAATGATCTCCTGTCAAAACGCTTATTTGAAGTGCATTTCTTGGCGACCTTAAAAGGTGAAATGCTAGTTTCGCTGATTTATCGTTGCCCACTCGATGAACAGTGGCAGGTTTTAGCCAAACAACTTTCAGACAAATTAAATATTAAGTTGATTGGCCGTAGCCGTGGTCAAAAAGTGGTACTCACCGATGAATTTGTAGTGGAAGAACTTCAAGTTTTTGAGCGTAAATATCAGTACAAACAAATTGAAAGCAGCTTTACGCAGCCCAATGCGCAAGTCTGCCAAAAAATGCTCGAATGGGCCTGCAATGCTGCACAGCAGTCAAATAAAGATTTGTTAGAACTTTACTGTGGTAATGGTAACTTCACCCTACCGCTTTCCACCCGTTTTAACCGTGTTTTAGCCACTGAGCTGGCTAAGTCTTCAGTGTATGCAGCACAGTGGAACATCGAACAAAACCACATCGATAATATTCAAGTCGCGCGTTTATCGGCAGAAGACTTCACAGAAGCCTATAACGGCGAGCGCGAATTCCGTCGCTTACAAGAAGCAAATATCGATATGAGCAGCTATGAGTTCGATACGGTGTTTGTTGACCCACCGCGTGCAGGTATTGATGATGAAACCTTGAAATTGATTCAGCGTTTTGAACGAATCATCTATATCTCGTGTAATCCTGACACCTTGCATGACAACTTAAAAACACTCAGCCAAACCCATAAAATTTCACAGTTTGCATTGTTTGATCAATTCCCCTATACCCATCATGTCGAATCTGGGGTTTTGCTGGAAAAAATTTAAACAATTTGTTGCAACTTAAACCGTATAAAAAAGAAGCACGAATGAGCTTCTTTTTTAATTTTCATGAAAAAAGATAAGCTTATATAAAATGCAAGTATTTCAACTGTCATAATAACGTTAATACCTTGCGCTATAATCGGAATTTTTCGACATCGATCGCTGCTTTTATCTCTCACACTGACTTGCATTATTTTACAGATTGGTTATATTTCACCCTATGTTAGGTTGTAAATGAAGTCTATATGAGTTTTTGGCAAAAGCTGTTTTCAAATGAACAGCAAAACGAGCATAAAAATCAAATTGCTTGTGTTGAAAATGACTGCTCTTGTAAAACCAATGAACAGCTCATCGAAAAGCTTAAAACAGCGACCGATGAAGACGTGATTGTTGGGATTAAAAAAGTATTAGCTTCTCGTGGCTATGGCCGTAAGGAGTTAAATGAACTTCAGCATCGACCTCTACAGTAGTAGAGTCACTGAATATTCATCAAAAAGGCACTTAGATTGATCTAAGTGCCTTTTTTAATGGCTGTACATCATTCTGCGTATAAAAAACCACGGTATATGAAGCACAGCACACTTTGCACGTTTAAATATTATACAAAGCATTAAATTTTTGTTACCTTACAGGCTCAATATAAAAATCAATAATGTTTGAAATTAAAAGGTTAAGTAATGAAAAAACTACTCATAATCAGCACATGTATTACCCTTTTATCTTTAACAGCATGTAGCAAGATGCCGAAAGCTTGTGTTGAGTCTTGGGAAAAAATGGAAAAACTTGCCGAGCAGATGGGTTTGCCTGAAGAACAACTCAAAGAACAAAAAAAGAAATTTGAAGAAGACGTGAAAGCGATGAACACTGAAGAAGCAACACGCATGTGCAGTACCCAAAACTCACTTTTAGGTCTAGTGGATCAATAAACACTACTTCATCTTAAAAGAGGATGCTTGCATCCTCTTTTAATGCGATCACAAAAGCTAGATACTCCTTTCCAATCGGTCTCTTTTATTTCTATCATCGTAAACTCAAATAACCGAAACCCACTAAACAGTCGCTAATTCACAGCAGAAGCTTTAAAATACAGATAAAAGACAACTGTAATGAATTAGCACGTATTAGGCATGCAACAACAAAAAGTCCACTACCCCTTGGGGGCTCATCTCATAGTCAAACATTTTGGCTATACGCATCACGGCATATATGCGGGGCGTGGACGTGTGATTCATTATTCAGGTTTTGCACATCTTTTTAAAAAGCATCCGATTGAAATAACCTCCATCGAGAACTTTAGCCACGGACGTAAAATTACAGTTAATCAGTACCAAGCCCCCAAATATAAAGGCCGTAAAGTGGTTCGCCGTATGCGCTCACGCATGCATGAAAACAACTACCATCTTATTATCAATAACTGTGAACACTTATGCACATGGGCCATTACAGGCGTTGAAAGTAGCCCACAAGTCATCAAAATGATGAACAGACTTACTACTATTGGCTATGTCAGCTCTATGATGAGTTTCATGAACAGCCTGATGTTAACGCTGACCACCACCTGTTTTGCCTTGGTGCTCTACATCAAAAAGAAATTACGTGATAAGGCCAAACAGCAGCTTGGGAACTATTTTGAGTTTAAAGAGGAACGCTCTAAAAAAGATCACTGATGTGAACGCAGTTGAAAAGGCGGAAATTTATCTTCAACCAAGTTGAGCTGGATATCGTATTCAAGCCATGCCTTGGCACCATCTAACACTGTAGTAAAGCCACCTGTTGCATCCATCACGTAATGAATCAGCTCATTACCTTGTAACTCAATGTCATAGTTTCGAATGATCACATAGGTATTCATGCTGTCGATTTTTTCAAATACAAAATCAACTTTAGTTTTAGGCGTGCCCCATTCGATGCAGATCAGCTCATTTTCAACGACTTGTAGGACATGAGTCGAATGTGTAATTTGGTATTTATCCCATGTCCAATCGACCATTGCGCCTTTTTCTAAATAGCCCGAAGACTGACTAAACCAAAACTTGGTGGTTATAAGTGGATCAACAAAAGCGTTAAACACAATATTGACAGAACGCCGAATCAACATCTGAGTTTCGATCACGGTAGTCATTGTTATATCCCCTATCACTTTTAAACTTAGTGATAGCACATCTCAACAAACCAATCATATCGAAAATTTGTTATGGCTCAGGCAATCCACTCATTTTCTGTTATGGATTTGTTCACGGCTTTAACTTAAATTGGCTTTATGCGCACTTACTGGTTCTGGCAAGGATTCATTTAAAGAACTCAGCATTTCACGCTCTATGCCCCGTACAATAGCATCTAAAGGCAAGTCATTTTCCTGAAGCCCGAAAGGTTCTTCTAACTCTGCACTTAGTGCATCTAAACCCAATAAGAGATAGGCAATTAAGGCCACGATCACAGGTGACCAAAAACCAAGACTGGAACTTAAACTAAAAGGTAAAATGAGACAGAAAGAGTACACAGCACGGTGTAACAAAACCGAATAAGAAAATGGCAACGGCGTAGATGAAATACGGTCACAACCAGCGTGAATATCGCCCATTGCCACTGTATGCTTAGTCAGCATACTGTAAATAATATCGCTAATCTCACCACGCTTATACAACACCGCCAGATCTTTCTGCGTAAGCTCTAATAGATATTGCGGTGGATTAATATGCGTAGCCAATACCTGCCACTGCTCTACTGTCAGTTGTACTTTGGCTTGATAGTGGTCATAGGTATGACTTTGCTGCCGTAAACGATCTCGAAGCAAATGACTAAATAACATCACGCGATACATCAAAACTGTACGCTCTGCATCATTTAAGACATAACTATCACGGATTATATGCCGTGCGTTCGCAATCAGTGCGCCCCATAGCTTACGCCCTTCCCACCAGCGGTCATAACACGCTGTATTTCGAAAGCTTAAGAAAATAGAAAGAATTACGCCAAATACAGTAAAACCAATGACAGGCACTGCAGGAGCAGTCACGTAATGTTGAGTCGCTAGATAAACCAACAGTGTTGAAATTAAAACACCTACCATCAGTGCCGGAAACACTTTCGGCAAAATAGTGCCGCGCCAAGCAAATAGTAATGCAAAGCTATTGGTTTTATCTCGAACAATCACAGTGTATTCCTATTGGTTTCGCTACGAAAAGGCTCAACCGAAGTTGAGCCTTATATCTATCCACATCAAGCAAACAGCGCTTATTTAGGCTTAAAGCTGTCTTTTAAGTCTAAAATACGGTTAAACACAGGTTTCTCTGCTGTATGGTCATACTGATCTGCAACAAAATAACCTTCACGCTCAAATTGGAAACGGTCTTCAGGCTGTGCTTGCGCTAATGCAGGCTCAATCACCGCGCGTACAATTTTCAATGAATCAGGATTCAAGTTCGCTAAGAAATCATCACCCACTTCAGGGTCCGACTCTGTAAAGAGGCGATCATAAATACGCACTTCAGCAGGAATGCCCTTGCTTGCAGATACCCAGTGAATCACCCCTTTAACTTTACGCCCTTCTGGATTTTTGCCCAAAGTTTCAGGGTCGATTGAACATTTCAACTCAACAACTTCACCGTTTTCATCTTTAATCACTTCATCACACTTAATGACATAAGCATGGCGCAAACGAACTTCACCACCCGGAATTAAACGCTTGAAGCCTTTTGGTGGTTCTTCTTCAAAGTCTTTACGGTCAATGTAAATTTCAGAGGTTAACGGAATCACACGCTCACCCATGTCTACATTTGGATGACGTGAATGGGTTAAATCCATATCGTTAGGCAAGTTGGTGAGCGTAACTTTAAGTGGGTTCAACACCGCCATACCACGTGCCGCAACATTTTCTAGAGACTGACGGATGCAATATTCAAGCATTGCAACATCAACAATACCGTCTGACTTCGACACACCAACACGCTTACAGAAGTCACGTAGACCTTCTGGGGTAAAACCACGACGACGCATACCTACAACTGTTGGCATACGTGGGTCATCCCATCCATTGACATAACCACCTTCAACCAATTTACGTAATTTACGCTTAGAGGTAATGGTGTAGTCAATATTTAAACGGCTAGACTCATACTGACGCGGCACTGCTTCCGAGTGAACTTTCTCAACCACCCAGTCATAAAACGGACGGTGGTCTTGGAATTCCAAAGTACATAATGAATGAGTAATGCCTTCAATTGCATCTGATAATGGATGCGCATAGTCGTACATTGGGTACATTTTCCATTTATCACCTGTTTGGTGATGCTCTGAATGGAGTACACGATACAAAATAGGATCACGCATATGCACATTTGGAGATGCCATATCAATTTTGGCACGCAGAACAGCTTCACCTTCTGCAAACTCACCATTGTTCATTTTTTCAAAACGCGCAAGGTTTTCTTCAACTGAAGTATCACGGTAAGGCGAGTTTTTACCCGGCTCAATAAAGTTACCACGGTTCAAACGAATTTCTTCAGGTGACTGCAAATCCACATAAGCATCACCCTGTTTAATCAGTTGAATCGCCCATGCATGGAGTTGATCGAAATAGCTTGATGCATAGCGCGGTTCGCCATTCCATTCAAAACCCAACCATTTAACATCGTTGGCGATCCCATCTACATATTCTTGTTCTTCAGCATCTGGGTTGGTGTCATCAAAACGTAGGTTGCAAAAACCATCAAACTCGTTGGCAATACCAAAGTTTAAGCAAATCGCTTTCACGTGACCAATGTGTAAATAACCATTCGGCTCTGGCGGGAAACGCGTGACTACTTTTTGCGTACGACCTTCAGCCAAATCATCGGTAATCACTTGGCGAACAAAGTCTAAGCCTGGCTGTTGTTCTTGCTGCGCTGCGACAGAGGCATTGTTACTTGGTGTCGGGTTATTTGGCAGTGTTGAAACAACATCATTCGGCTTCATAGTTTAAAAATCACTTTGATGAAAAAAATTAAGGAAAAATAGGGTCCTGCTATACGAGCATAATTCTAACTGATCTATCAGTCGATTTATGAATATTTTACAGCCCCTTAAACGATATTTGATCTATTTTACAAAGAAAATAACGTTTTTGCTTGCCTTGTAGTTTACAGTTTGCTTATGCTTCTCACAACCAAAAAACCCATGGCTTTGATGTCCATGATTAGGAGATTACACAATGAGTTTTCCTCAAGTCGAATTAAACACCAATAAAGGTCGTATTGTTCTTGAACTTAACAACGAAAAAGCACCGATTACTGTTGCTAACTTCTTAGAATACGTACGTGACGGTTTCTATGACGGCGTAATTTTCCACCGCGTGATCGATGGCTTCATGATCCAAGGTGGTGGTATGGATGAAAACTTCAAAGAAAAAGCAACACGTGATGCAATTGAAAACGAAGCTGATAACGGCTTAACCAATGACCTTGGTACAATTGCAATGGCGCGTACACAAGCACCTCACTCTGCATCTGCTCAGTTCTTTATTAACGTGGGTAACAACTCGTTCCTTAACCACTCTGGCAAAAATGCACAAGGTTGGGGTTATGCAGTTTTCGGTAAAGTAACTGAAGGCCTAGACGTAGTAAACGAAATTAAAGGCGTTCGTACTGGCAACCGTGGCTACCACGCTGACGTTCCACTTGAAAACGTTGTTATTGAATCTGCTAAGATCATTTCTGAGTAATTTTTAAATCCTCCCCAACCCTCCTTTGATAAAGGAGGGAGCTAGACTCTCATTCGAATATGAGATTCTCCTCCCTTTTTAAAGGGAGGTCGGGAGGGATTTTTAAAAGGAAACTTCCGTGACCTATTTGTTTATCGCTGATTTACACTTGTCACCAGATCACCCTCGACTCGTTCGGGGGTTTTTAGATTTATTAGAGGCTTATAAAAACAAGAATACCCAGCTATATATTTTAGGCGACTGGTTCAATGCATGGATTGGCGACGACTACACAGCCCCTTGGCTAAATGAAATCATTCGCGCTTTAAAGCAATTTTCAAATGCAGGCAATCACATCTATTTCTTAACAGGTAACCGTGATTTTGCCCTAGGACAACAGTTCCTCGACCAATTTAATGGTCAACTGTTAGCTGAAGTTTGCACACTCAAACTTTCAGATCACACCATTCGTATTGAACATGGTGATTTGCTCTGCACGGACGACGTATCCTATCAGCGTTTTCGTAAAATCATCCGTAATCCACTTCTACTAAAATTTTTAAAAAGTACACCGCTTGGCTTTAGACAAAAACTGGCCAATGGGTTCCGTAAAAAAAGCCGTCAAGCACAACAGTTTAAAAGCTATGAAGTCATGGATGTGAATCAAGATGCTGTTCAAGCAGCACTAAAAAATGTCGATTTACTGATTCACGGACACACGCATCGTGCCAACATTCATGATGTCGATGGGAAAAAGAGAATTGTACTCGGTGACTGGAAAGAAGATTCCGCTCAGATTTTAGAAATTAATGCGAATGGTCATCTACAAAATTTGGCATTAAAAAAATGGCAGTATTAATGCCATTTTTTTACTATACCAATCAATATTATACATAATGCTAACTCAAGTACTTATCGCCTTAGTTCAACTCATTTAGACGGTACAATTGATTAACACCGGTATAAAAGCTCAAACCATCTAAGTTCATTGGAAGAGTTTCGCCAGATTCAAGTTGAATCATATGCCCGACTTCAACCCAGATTAAACCGTGATTTGTATTCTGTTGACGTTTAAGTGGCACCAATTTTACATTGATTTCACTACCATTTACGGCTGTAGCAACACGCCATGTATTTAAAGTTGTCAAAATTTTAACTCACTAAGTGAGCTTTTTGTGATGGAACAAAGAGATTAATAAAACGGGTTTTGAATAATAATTCTGTAGTTACAATGATGATATTCAAGTCAAATGCCTGAACTCAGATAGATCACAATCAGCTATATCATAGAAAAGTAGGAACAATACCTACTCGTAGTCTGCATTATACTAGGTTGTCAAGATTTAAGCAAAAGTAGCCCATTTTTTAATAGAATGACTTTTTTATTATTTTATCTGTTTGAAATAAAAAACTTTTCATATAAATACTTTATTCACAGGCACTTAAATGCGTGTTCATCCGGCACACATATTCAACTAAAATCTAAGTCTGTTCGAGTTGTAGCGTGATCACAAGTCTCCTTTCATCGGTTAGAATGAGACATCAACAATAAATCGAGTGCGATTATGGATCTGCTAAATATTTCAAAAAGTCGTTATACCACCAAAGCTTATGACCCAAATAGAAAGATCCCTCATGAACAGTTTACTCGATTATTAGAAATTCTCCGCTTAACACCATCGTCTATCAACATCCAGCCTTGGCATTTTTTCATTGCAGAAAACACAAACGCCAAAGAACGCATTGCAAAAGCACTGGTGGGTAAATGCGCATACAATGCCCCCAAAGTACTAGATTCATCACATACAATTTTATTTTGCACCAAAGCCGATATTTCTGAGCAACATTTGGAAAATTTATTGCATCAAGATGACCTACATGGTCGTTTTAAAGATAAGGCAGCTAAGCAAGGCCAAAAAGACAGTCGTTCAGGTTATGTCAACTATTACCGCAATGAAAAAGGTGATATACAGCGCTGGGCGGAAAACCAAACCTTTATTGCTTTAGGTCAAATTCTATTGGCTGCAGGTATTGAAAAAATTGATGCGACGCCAATTGGTGGTTTTGATGAATCCATTATTAGTGAAGAGCTAGGTTTAACCGAACAAGGTCTAGTCCCTTCTGTATTGCTCACACTAGGCTATCGGAGTGATGCCGACTTCAATGCCAAATTACCCAAGTCTCGTCTAAGCAAACAAGATATTTTCACGCAGCTGTAATGCTATTTGTATATAAAAGGGACTTCAGTCCCTTTTATATTTTGGGCCTGAAAATTGCTTCATCATGTTCAATGTCAAAACAAAAATAGTGAGGTTGCTGATGTCTGTTAAGCCCAATATGCCGATGAAATTTGAATGTGCACATTGCAATAAAATCTATTTAGGTCAGTATCAACATATTATGCGCCCTCACTATCCCGATTGCCCCAGTTGTGAGCAACCAGGGCTGTTATTAGGGATTGCAGTAATTGAAGATCTGCTCAAACACCCTTTTTCCTTTGTGCAGAACTATTTTAAACAGACATTTCATAAGCTAAACAAGCCACGCTTGTGATACCCAACACCAATCCGATGGCTGTTGGGAGTTTGAGCTTCTCTTTAAAGAAAAGTAGTCCGCTGAATACGCCTAACAGCACCACCATAATATTCATGCCCGCAAAGACCACTGCTGGGCTGTCCTTGAGTAGCAGATGAGCTTTGACATAAAGTGCGATATTGGCAAAGTTCAATACGCCAAGACATAAACCTGCCAAGACGTTCTTGGTTAAGCCGATATTTTTCGTGGTCACAGCAACATAACCGACTGACAATAAAAACGCGCAAATAAACATCAGGTTTAACGCAACGGAAAACTGCACACCCAGCCCTGTTGTATATTTGAGTAGGACATCAATCAGCGCATAACCAAACCAGACTAGTGCTAAATACCACACAGCCTGTTTTTGACTTTCACCCCCACCTGAAGCATGGGTAAATAAAATGCACATCACGGCGGCAAGCCCCAAGACTACCCCGACAATTTTGAGCTGATTAAACTGTTCTTGAAAAATAAAATAAGCCGCCAATAAAGATAAAATCACCGACAAACGCTGTGCGATTTCTGTTTTGACAATGCCTGCATATTGTAAAGATTTAGCTAAAAATAAAAATACACTCGGCAACAAAACACCAAGCGCGACAATCAGCCACCACGGAGTATTTGAAATAGAAACATGGCTTAGATCAGGTTTAAACCAGAAGTAACACAGTAAACTGGCTGAAGCATAGTTCCAGCTAATCATCTGGATCGGATCAAATCCTTTGTTTTTGCCCCATTTTAAAAGAATGGAGACCACCACACTACAACAGGCCGCAGCAAATATCAGTTCCATAGCACACTCTTATTATTGTCGCCTCGAATATAAACACACATAGAAAAGCCCACATCAGGGTGGGCTTTTCCAATATAAATTATTCAAAAAGAATTATTTATAACGATCAACCATTTTCTCTAAAGAAATTGGACGAATCTTATCGGCATTACCCGCAGTACCAAATGCTTCATAACGGTCAACACAAATTTGTTTCATTGCATCTACAGTTTTCGCGAAGAATTTACGAGGGTCAAATTCGCTTGGTTGTTCAGCCATCATACGACGCATTGCACCAGTCGATGCTAAACGCAAGTCTGTATCGATGTTGATTTTACGAACACCGTGCTTGATTGCTTCAACCAATTGCTCAACAGGAACACCATAAGTTTCTTTGATGTCGCCGCCGTACTGGTTAATGATCGCTAACCATTCTTGAGGAACAGAGCTTGAACCGTGCATCACAAGGTGGGTATTTGGAAGCGCCGCATGAATTTCTTTAATGCGGTCAATTGCCAAAATATCGCCTGTAGGTGGACGCGTAAATTTGTACGCACCGTGAGAAGTACCCACTGCAATTGCAAGTGCATCTACATTGGTATCTGCAACGAACTGACGTGCTTCTTCAACTGAAGTGAGAAGTTGAGAATGATCAAGAACACCTTCAGCGCCTACACCATCTTCTTCACCCGCCATACCAGTTTCAAGGCTACCTAAACAACCGATTTCACCTTCAACTGAAACACCACATGCATGCGCCATTTGTACTGTACGACGAGTTACATCAACGTTGTATTCATACGTTGTTGGTGTTTTACCGTCTGCACCCAATGAACCATCCATCATCACAGATGAGAAGCCCAATTGAATTGAACGTTGGCAAACGTCTGGATCTGTACCATGGTCTTGATGCATTACCACTGGAATGTGTGGCCATTCTTCAATTGCAGCCAAAATAAGATGACGTAAGAATGGAGCACCTGCATATTTACGCGCACCCGCTGATGCTTGTACGATAACAGGTGAATTTGTCGCATCTGCTGCAAGCATGATTGCGCGCATTTGTTCTAAGTTGTTTACGTTGAATGCTGGTACGCCGTAAGCATGTTCGCCGGCGTGATCCAAGAGCTGGCGCAATGAAATAAGAGCCATAATGTCCTCCCAGTTGATGCGACATATTCTACATGCTCAAAGGTTTCAATTCAGCAACAAATAACACTATTTAAAAAAAATCCCCGCAATTGCAGGGACTTTTTACGAAATTCGCGTGTATTTAGTGTGCTGTAGCAGCCGAAGCCTCTACCGCAGGATCCGCAGTTGCAGCATCTGCAGGTGCATTTGCAACTTCAGCAGGAATGTCTTTGTTCTTTTCATCCAACTCTGGCTGATCAATCGCATCAATTGCCGCTTGTTGTTCAGCCGTTACAGCTTCTTCAACTGCTGCTGTTTCAGATGCTGCAGCAGTTTGCTCTGGTGCTTCATTTTTCTTACAAGCAGTCAGTGCCAATGGTGCTAACAAAAGTGCAGCAAGGGTCATTTTTAAATTCATAATGTTTTCCTAGAACAGATGATTTAATGCCCTGTAGTTTATTTCAGCATTATTTCATTTTCATGACTGAATGATGAATAGATTTGTTAAGCCCATAAAAAAAGGTTGACCGAAGTCAACCTTTTTACAACAGCATGAGCACACAACAATTATTGTGCACGCTCGATCAGCGCTGCAACTGCAGGAAGTGTTTTGCCTTCGACAAACTCAAGGAAAGCACCACCACCCGTTGAGATATAACCAATTTTGTCTGCAACTTCGTATTTATCAATAGCAGCTAAAGTGTCACCACCACCTGCAATAGAGAAGCCAGCAGATTCAGCAATCGCTAAAGATAAAGTTTTTGTGCCTTCGCCGAATTGATCAACCTCAAATACGCCCACTGGGCCATTCCAAAGAATCGTTTTTGACGTTTTTAAAATGTCTGCAAATGCTTTTGCTGTTTCTGGACCTACATCCAAAATCATGTCATTGTCAGTCACATCTTCAACTTTTTTCACGACTGCTTTAGCAGCAGCCAATGAACCCAAGAAGTCTGCAAAATCGATTTCAGAAGCATCAGCTACTACGACATCCGTTGGAAGCGGTACAGAAACTTTCGCAGCAATTGCTTTTGCTGTAGCGATCAAATCATTTTCACACAATGATTTACCGACATTGAAGCCTGCTGCTGCCAAGAACGTATTGGCAATACCACCACCCACAATCAATTGATCGCAAATATCAGAAAGTGATGTCAACACATCTAACTTAGTCGATACTTTAGAACCCGCAACAATAGCAACCATTGGTTTTTCAGGGGTTTGTAATGCACGGCCAAGTGCATCTAACTCAGCCGCCAATAAAGGACCAGCCGCTGCAACTTTCGCTAAACGTGCCACGCCTTCAGTTGATGCTTCTGCACGGTGCGCTGTGCCGAATGCATCCATCACAAATACATCACAAAGTGCTGCATATTTTGCCGCAAGTTCTGGGTTGTTTTTCTTTTCACCCGCGTTAAAACGGCAGTTTTCAAGGAGTACCACTTGACCTGCGGCAACGTCAACACCATCAAGGTAATCCGTCACTAATTGAACGTCTTGACCCAATGCTTCAGTCAAATACGCAGCAACAGGTGCTAGTGATTGTTCTGGTTTTGGCTCACCTTCAACTGGACGACCAAGGTGAGAATAAACCATTAGGGCTGCGCCTTGTGCTAACGCTGCTTTAATTGTTGGTAAAGCGGCACGTAAACGTGCATCACTTGTAATCACACCATTTTTAACAGGAACGTTTAAATCTTCGCGAATAAGAACACGTTTACCTGTTAAATCGAGGTCAGTCATACGCTGAAAATTCATGTAGAGCTCTCTTTCTATATATAAAAATCGCGTCGATTTTAAATGATTATGCAGAAAAAGGTTAGCTTCTTTTGCAGAAAAGCAAACGAAAGGCAAAGTTTTGCTATCATAGTGAAAAGTCTCACTAGATTTAGCATTTATGTCTATTCATCCTGATCCAAATCTAAACCGTTTAAACGTTTTGGGTGAACCTTTAGCCAGCTGTTGTTACTCCCCGATCACGGGTTATTTCCGTAATGGTTTTTGTCATACAGCACCATCTGATTTGGGACAACACACGATCTGTGTTGAAATGACCTCTGAGTTTTTAAATTTTTCGCAGCGTGTAGGTAATGATCTCATTACCCCTGTGCCTGAAGTTGACTTTCCAGGTCTACAACCTGGTGATTTTTGGTGTATCTGTGTGACCCGTTGGGTAGAAGCTTATCAGGCCGGTTTTGCGCCTCCTGTTAAAGTTCAAGCTTGCCATCAAGCTGTACTGTCCTATGTCCCGCTGAATGTGCTTATGGAATATGCAGTCGAATGAATACTTCAGAAATTATCTTGGCATCAAGCAGTCAAACTCGTAAAGACCTCATGAATCGTTTACGTCTAGACTACCGCTGCGTTGTGCCTGATATAGACGAATCGCCTCGTGGTGAAAGCCATGCCGATGATTTAGCCAAACGATTGGCTTATGAAAAAGCGCATGTCATTGCGTCACAAAACCCTGAAGCAATCGTGATTGGTTCAGATCAAGTGGCATGGCGTGAAGGTGCACCCGATATTTTTATTGGTAAGCCATTGAGTACTGAAAAAGCCATTAAACAGCTACAGGCCAATTCGGACAAAATTGTCTACTTCAGTACCGCACTCAGCGTGCAGCAACACTCAACTGGCTTTGAACGTAGTCTGGTTGAACACTATAAAGTCAAATTCCGTAAACTGGGACTGCCTGAAATTCAGCGTTATGTTGAAGTTGAACAACCACTGATGTGTGCTGGAAGCTTCAAGTGTGAAAGTCTTGGTATCAGCTTATTTGAACAAATGATAGGACAAGATCAAACCACGTTGATGGGTATGCCTATGATTCAGCTGTGTCATATTCTGCGTGAATTAAAAGTGCTTGTGCCATAATTATGTAGAAGTATTTTTAGTTGGTTCCTCAACAAATTGAACAGCTGCAGATGTTGCTGTTCAATTTTGAGCATTAAATGTAACAACAGCATGAATAAAATATATAGCCAATCGCTCAAAGATTTTTAGACAAATTTGCTGAGAGATAAGCTTGAATGAGTCGTTTAAAATACATTCGAATTAATAGACTACGGTACAGCGTAATCAGCATAAAAAGAATAAGAAAGGAAAATAGACCAATATTATTAGGGTCAAAGCTACTCACACTTTCCCTCTGTCTAAAGAGATATTTGACAAATAACAATGCCAATACCAAATAGCCATACCACATTTTATTATATAGCGGATGATCTTCAGCAAGACTTTTGGCTTGTCTAAAAAGTAAGATATGCTGATATTGGGGCACCTTAGCCAAATTTTTTGTTTTATATATCCTATCGATTGAGCATGATTTTTCCGCTAATTTGGACTGACTTTTCTCTCTTTCTTTTTGCAATATCTCATTCGCCATTTTCTCGGCGTCTTCTTTACTTAACATTATTTTTCTTCACTATATTTTAGACCTATTATGCTGTAAAAATTTTGATGCCTGCAATCATAACGACTCAGACAAACTTAATTTATTTAAATCAACCAAGCGCATTTAAATAAATCTAACGATACTTGCACATAGGCCTTCGATCATAAGACAATAGTCACAATATTGTTTTAAATTTGCTTAGGCTATTTTCATGTCCCAATCTCTTGATGTTCTTGGCGGTATTACAGCTGAACAATTCCTTGCCGAATATTGGCAAAAAAAACCATTATTGGTCCGCAACGCGCTGCCTGAAATTATCAATATTTTAGAACCTAGCGATATTATGGAACTGGCTTTAGATGAAAATGTCACAGCTCGTCTCATCAAACAAAAAGACCGTGACCCAAATCAGTGGTCGGTAAAGTCTTCACCGCTGTTAAAAGCTGATTTCCAAAAGATGCCAAAACTCTGGACTTTATTGGTTCAAGCCGTAGATCACTACTCTTTTGACTTAGCTGCACTGTGGAAAAAATTTCCTTTTATTCCGCAGTGGCGCCGTGATGACATCATGGTGTCCTATGCGCCTAAGGGTGGCTCTGTCGGAAAGCATTTTGACTTTTACGATGTCTTTTTAGTTCAAGGTTATGGTCATCGTCGTTGGCAGTTGGGTCAAATGTGCGATGCTGACTCTGAGATTGTTGCAGGCCAACCTTTAAAATTACTGCCTGAAATTGACGTACATTTTGACGAAGTATTAGCGCCAGGTGATCTACTTTATGTACCACCAGGTTTATCACATTTTGGTGTAGCTGAAGATGACTGTCTGACCTTCTCTTTTGGCTTCCGTATGCCAAACGTCACCGACATGGTAGACCGTGTAGGCGATAAACTATCTGATAACGCGCTACTGCGTAATCCTTTGCTCGATATTGTCCGTGATCAACAAAGCCCGATCGGTCAATTAACACAAAACGAATTGGATTATTTAAAAGCAGAAATTTTGGCTCAGCTACAAAATTCAACTTTGCTTGAAGATGCTATTATGACCTTGATGTCAGAGCCGAAATACCCTGAAAATATTCCTGAAGCTGAAGAAATTGGCACAGGAGATTTAGAAGGTATTTTAGACCAAGGCTATCAGCTGATCTTAGAACCCGCTTCTCGCCTACTTTATACACACGATGAAGATGAATTCTTATTTTGGGCCAATGGTGAAGGGCTATGCATTTCAGAGCAATTTGCACCATTACTCAAGAATTTAGCAGATGGTGAAGCACTCTTGCTTGATGAAAGCTTATATGATGCCGATATTCTAGAAGACATTGCAATGCTGATGAACGAATCCGTCTTAATGCTACTCCCACCTGACGAAGCTTAAGCAAACCAAGTGCTGAGGAATCTAACTACTCAGCACTTTCTCCCTCACCAAACCTTAAACTGGCAATAATTTTGGTACAGCCTTTTTCAGATTCGATATTGAGCTCAGCACCAATTTTTTCTAAACGCATTTTCATACTGCGCATACCAATGCCCATCCCGTGGTTAAGCACACACTCCACATTAAAACCTACGCCATCATCCTGAATAATCATGACCAAGTGAGTTGTACTTGGATAATACATTTTTACATCAATATGCCGTGCTTGGCTGTGCTTCATAATATTGGTCAAACTTTCTTCAAGCACACGAATTAAAGTCAAACATTGTAGTGCTGTCGGTTGTATTTCCCATGCCTCTGGAATGCTCCAAGTCGCTTCAATATCCAACTCATCCATGATCTGACTAAACCGATGCCGAACAGGAGCAATCCATAACACAGGATTATCTGGCGTTTTGTTATTGGTTAAAGAACCGCTGTCAATAATTTGTCTTAAATCATCTCGAAGCAATTTGAGGATGGATAAAAATTGTTGATTCGACATGGTGCTGGAGCTCTGATCCACCAAAATCATGGAACGAACCAAAGATGCACCCAAACCATCGTGCAAATCATGTGCTAAATGAATACGCTCTTGTAAGCGGACATTTTCAAGCTCTAATTGGTGTCGAGCATATAAACTAGAGGACAGGTTACTGGTCACAAAGCTCACTCGTTGCTCAAGCTCACTATTAAATCTTTGTATTTTTTTAATATTTTTATCTAATCGTGTTGCGAGAATAATCACAATAAAAAAAGTGATCACCGGTGAGGTATACGGCGACAAAGGCTGATGGTCATTAATATGCCCATCAAAAAGTAGTGAAATATCGTAAAGCATGACGATAAGAATCACACTTAAACAAACCACCAACAAGATATAATCACGGCGCTTGGTCTTATAAGCACGATAAATCACAAAGCAGAATGATGCGATAAATAATGCAATACATAACAGGAAAATCACAGCAAATACGATATTGACCATCAAGCTCGGGATAAACAAGATGGTGACAATACACACTGCAGCCACTAAAAATAAGGTTTTCTCTAACTCAGCAAATTTTGTCTTCACAAAACGCAGCAAGTAAATGCAAAAGCAAACATTGTATAAAACAAAAAAAGTCAGGTTAGTTTTCATGACCCACAAGGAGTTTGGATATGGAAACACTTCTCGGTTGATGACATTCCAAATAAACAAGACCCAAAACAAACAGCTAACAGAAAACCACAGAAATGTCGTTTCATTGCGTCTAAAAAACCAAATGACAAAGCACACCAAACCTAAGGTGGTGGAAATGACTAAATTGACTTGAAACAGTGCTCTCTTGTTCCAAATTCTTTTTTGTTGTTTATCATATGCTGTTGTGATATCAGAAAATTCTAGATTACCTAAACCCGGACTTTCATAACTATTACCAACCACGTACACCCAAATGTCATTGTTTTTTTGTTTTAAGCTTTCGACAGGAAGGATCCAAAAACGTGGGGTATTCCAACTTTTGGACAAGGGTTCAACTAAATGCTTATCTTTCCAAAGTAAATTTCGATTAAAAAAAACAGCGCCTGCGCTACTCATGCCTTCCACAGAAAATGCTAAAGGCTGATTCAGTTCATTACTGTCGTTACAACTCCAATGCCAATTAAAATGGTACCAAACGCCGCCATCGTAATGTGGCCAGCGTTCTGTCCACACATCAGGGTTTTTGACCTCTACCCATCCCGTCTTCGGAACAACATCGATAGAACTTGTTTTCACCGCAGAAATTTTATCGACATTCACTTTACAAGTTGGACTAACAGCAAAGTTGGTTTGTGCGGAACTGGCAAAACTAAGCACACACAAACACAGTGTGACAAAAATGCTCAGCCAGCCATTTCTCATAAAATACCTAAAGAACGCGCAGTGCTGACTGCTTTGGTTCTTTTTGAAACAGAAAGCTTGCGGTAAATATGCTTAATATGGCTTTCAACGGTATAGCGCGAAACAAATAATTGCTCAGCAATTTCGCGGTTACTCAGGCCTTGTGCCACCAAATTGAGAATTTCAGTTTCTCGATTGGTCAGTTGATCATAGTCCTGACCATCCAACTGCTCTACACGCTCAGTTTGGGGGGTATTTGAGGTTGAGATTTGATTTAAAATCTCTCGGGCAATAAAGGGATCAATCGGCGCTCCGCCGCGCAAAATACTCCGTATCGACATTAGCACTTCGGCATCATCACGTTCTTTCAATACATAGCCATTCGCTCCCGCTTTAATCGAGGCAAATAAACTTTGCTGTGTACTCCATGCCGAAATCACCAAAATTAAGGCGCTTTCGTCTATCTCTCTAAGTTTTTCAATTAAGGTGATGCCATTTCCATCAGGCAACCCTAAATCAACTAAAGCTAAAGAAATCGGTTGTGATGCAATGATTTGCATGGCTTCAGCTAAATTTTTAGCAAAAATCAGCATATCTTGACTATAGCCCAGCTCCGACAGGATCAGATCTAGGCGCGAGCGAATCATGGCTTCATCTTCCACGATTAAAACAGGTGCAGGCAAAACAGTTTCCTTATTTTTCACTGAAGCTTCCCCTTTTTCTTATCATTCTTCAAGCACACTATACCGATGCAAGCTTGGCCTAACCTATCCCTAGAAGTAAGTAATTTATAATTTTTTCTTTTGAACAATAAGCGCTTGTTCATATTCATTTTATATACTTTAAATTCTGAAAGATATCAATCTGTATAAAATTTATCCGCAATTTTAATATTGGATTCCTCCTGCAAATAATAACGGGCGTAACAACAATTTATTACTTGTAGATGAAATAGAGACTTGGCACATTAGGTCTAAACAACCAGGAAGGATGCCCAGCCATATGTCTAGCCCTGCTCAATCCATACGTCATAAATTACTCAATACTTTTTTTTCCCGGCACTCCATTTGGCTACTGTGTATTTTTATTTTCTTGAGCATTTCTTTTTTTCATTATAGCCATACGCCCATCTATATTAATTATTTTATTTCGGACACTTTACTGAACAGTATTTGGCTGATCACAGGTTTACTAAGTCTTGTTGGCTTGCATGATGTTTTACAGAATAAACATTCGATCTTAAAGAACTACCCGATCATGGGGCACTTTCGTTTTATTTTTGAAGATTTCCGCCCCGAAATTCGCCAATATTTTATTGAGGCCGATCAAGATGCACTGCCTTTTTCACGAATGCAACGTAGTTTGGTCTATCAACGTGCAAAAAACCAAAATGCGGATAAACCCTTCGGCTCCATTATCGATGTCTATGCAGACAACTACCGCTTCATGACTCATTCACTGAGCCCATGCACACCTGCTGACCCTAAAACCTTCCGTATTCTAGTGGGCAATTCGCAATGTTCACAACCTTATAGTGCTTCTATTTTCAATATTTCAGCCATGAGTTTTGGCAGCCTGAGTGCCAATGCCATTCGCGCTTTAAACAAAGGAGCGCAAATGGGTGGTTTTTACCATGATACTGGCGAAGGCAGTTTAAGTCCGTACCATCTTGAGTATGGAGGCGATATTGTTTGGGAGTTAGGCAGTGGTTATTTTGGCTGCCGTACTCTAGATGGCCAATTTGACCCTGAAAAATTTGCCGTTCAAGCCAAACGACCTCAAGTCAAAATGATCGAAATCAAGCTCTCTCAGGGAGCAAAACCTGGTCATGGCGGGATTCTACCGAAAGATAAAATTTCTGAAGAGATTGCCGAAATACGGGGCGTCAGTCGCGATCATGACTGTGTTTCTCCCTCAAGTCATTCTGCCTTCAAAACTCCAATTCAGATGATGCATTTTATTCAAAAACTGCGTGAGTTATCTGAAGGCAAACCTGTCGGTTTCAAGCTGTGTATTGGTCAACCTTGGCAATTTATGAGCATTGTCAAAGCCATGCTGCATACTCAAATTATTCCTGATTTTATTGTCGTAGACGGCTCCGAAGGCGGGACTGGTGCAGCACCTATCGAACTGATAGACAATATGGGCGTACCACTACGTGAAGGCTTACTTTTCGTACACAACACACTGGTCGGTGCGGGTTTACGTGATCAGATCAAAATTGGTGCCAGTGGCAAATTGGTTAGTGCCTTTGATATTGCCAGTACAATGGCAATTGGTGCAGATTGGGTGAACTCTGCACGAGGGTTTATGTTTGCGGTGGGCTGCATTCAAGCGCAAAGTTGTCATACCAACCAATGCCCTGTCGGTGTTGCAACGCAAGACAAAGAGCGTCAAAAAGCAATACATGTGCCCACCAAAGCCGAACGTGTGCTGCATTTTCATGACAACACATTAAAGGCACTTTCGGAAATGATTGCTTCAGCGGGCTTAAAACACCCAGCAGAAATTAAAGCACGCCATTTAGCACAGCGTATTAATGACCGAGAAATTCGAAACTATGCGCAGCTACATTTTTGGTTAAAAGATGGTGAGCTGCTGTCTTGTGAAAATAAAGATGAAGAGAACTTCTATTTCCGTATGTGGAATATGTCCAAATTAGAACACTTCTAAATAAAAGGAGGCTCTATCAGCCTCCTTTTTATTTTCGATAACAGAAATCACAGAGTGTTAGTAATATCCACTCGATGAACCCTGTGCATGTAAAAAGGCTGGGATTAGACCTGTTAATGCCGCACGAATATCCGAACGCTCATTGATCAATTGATGTGAACCCTCCTCCAACATCAATAAGGTCTGTAGGCGGAACTTTTCACGAATAAACTCAATGTTATAACGCCAGTCTACCGTCTGATCCAAGGCACCTTGAGCTAACCAAACTGGAATACGACAAGCTGGGCGCTGCTCCATTTCCAACATCCATTTAGACATAGCCAAAATCCAATCCATACCCATCATGCGAGGTTGTAGTGGATCTTTTAAACGAACAAAACGTAAGAACTCAGGGTTATGGTTATTCCGCCTAAAATGACGCGGCACTTGACGTTTAATCCGACGAATAATGCCTAGTCCAACCGAGTTATGCCACCAAGCGGATTTTGCAGGTCGAATGAGTGGCGACAACAACAAAACACGTTGCACATAAGGGTTTTCACGGCGTTCGGCAAATTCAAGCAAATGATGCATCAAAATTGCACCACCCGTGCTCTGCCCTATACCTAACCACGGTTGCGGCAACTGCTCAGCATGTTTAACATAACGCACCACCGCATGTAACACATCTTGATAATGATCAAAATTTTGGATATTCGCAGGTGATCCATCACTGAGTCCATGCCCTGGAAGATCATAGGTCAGTACACTAAAACCTTGTTCAAGCAACTCTTTAATAATGGGTTGATAAATTCCGCTATGCTCTAAATAACCATGCAACAG
Organism: Acinetobacter johnsonii ANC 3681; assembly: GCF_000368805.1. NCBI lineage: Bacteria > Pseudomonadati > Pseudomonadota > Gammaproteobacteria > Moraxellales > Moraxellaceae > Acinetobacter > Acinetobacter johnsonii. Next base: position 75,957 of record NZ_KB849709.1, read on the forward strand.
ACAGACTGAACCTTTGATTTTTTCAATTTTTGGTGCAAAAACTTGGACATGCAACTTAAACAAAGGCATTTGAACATAACCTTGCCAGTGATCACAGTCCAACGCATCTAAACCATATAAACGACGATAAGACACCATCTCCACCGATGCTTCATACGGCTGGTTTAGATTCAAAGGCATTAAAAGCTGTGGTGTCGTCTCACGGCTCGGCACAGGAAGTTCAAGTTGTTTGAGTACGGAAGGATTTAAAAAAGGAAGTTCAGGCATTATGGAATCTCCCGACAGTCACTCGAACCCACCAGAACATCACGAATTGTCGCAAGCATTTCATAATTGGCACGGCGACTATGGTCATAATTTTGTTCACTTGGGCGCCATTGGGTTAATTGGGTCGGCATAGGTGCTTCAATCGGCTGTGTTTCTATACCATTTAAAGCAAATAAACGACGTGTACGTGGCATATGATATTGATCTGTAATTAAAATCACTCGTGGTGCACCACCTTTTTTCTGCAACAGCAAAGAGCTAAAGCGCGAGTTTTCGCAGGTGTTCATACTACGATCTTCCAATAGTTTCGCATCGACTCCACGTGCCTTTAACCATCTTTGCATATACGGGGCTTCGACACCGCTAAGCACAATGGGGAGCTTGAACTGTTGTTCGACCTGCAATGTGGTTTCAAGACGTAATCGCGTATATTCATTCACCACAATATCTTTACGATTTTTATCTAAAGTTAATCCGCCACCCAAAACAACTATGGCATTCGGCATGTTTAATGCCGCTTTTCTCTCTTCATTTTGTGCATGTATTTGTGCAATGTCCTGATAGATTTGTTCATCTATCGGCTCTTCCTCTACAGTCTCAACTTTATGCGTTTTTAAAAAGTCGAGATAATGTTCCATCAGGGCTTTATTTTCTTTGCTATTCAGCTCTAGCAGTTCTTTGACATTTTCAGTCGGGTCAACCTCAGAACTTGCCGTCTCAACCACCAAAGGAATTTGAGGCTTTTGCTCTTTTTCTTGCTCTTCACGCTGTTCAGAAATAATTAACTGTTGCAGTGCTTTATAACGTGCCTGAATCGTGGTTAGGTTTTGCGAATTATGTTCTTTGATTTGCTCTTCCATCAACTGTAAGTACGCTTGACGAGCAATCCACAAATCAGAACCCGGTTCTAAGCTTTCTTGCTCACTGAGTGCTGCCATTTTTTGACTTTGTGCTGCAACTTCATTGACATCTGCAGGGACAAAGGCATTCAATGTCGCCACAATCAGTTTAGAATAAAAAGGCGTATAAATAAAAATCATTAAACAGCCGAAAAATGCAAACAGCACCGAAGTGATTTGCATTAAACGCACCATTTTATGGGTTTTACTCATACTTTTAACGATCCTGATGAGATTGGATGAGACCCGCCGAATTAAAAAGCACAGGCTCAGGTTCCAACAAAACTTTAAATTTATTATACACATCCTGCTGTACTGCACGGTATGTGCTCTGTACATCGTTCAAATCTGCATTGGCATAATTCACTAAAACCAAGGCTTGTTTGGCAAACATCCCTACCACACCGAGCTTCTTACCTTTCCAGCCCGATTGATCTATCAGCCAACCTGCTGCAATTTTAACATCACCATTCAACTGCGGATAATGTGGCAATTTTTCAAATTGTTGGGCTAAAAGGTCATAAGCTTGCTGACTAATAATTGGATTCTTAAAAAAACTGCCTACGTTTGGAAATTCTTTCGGGTCAGGCAGTTTACTTTGACGAATCTGAATCACTTGTTGTTGTAAATTAAAAGCTGTTAGCTCATCACCCACGGCTTGTTTTAAGTCACCATAGCTAATTTTCAAATCTTCTTTTTTCAACAACTTGAAAGTCACATGCGTAATCACATAGCGAGTTGGATCATCTTTAAAAATACTATGACGATAACTAAATGCACAGTCTTTGGCTTGAATATCGCTAAACGTTTTCAACTGTCGGTCATAGACTTGTACACTTTCAATGAACTCGCCGGCCTCTACACCATAAGCGCCAATATTTTGTACAGGAGATGCGCCCACGAGCCCTGGAATCAACGCCAAATTCTGCAAGCCAAATAAATGATGTTCTGTCGTCCAAAGCACAAAGTCATGCCAAACTTGTCCCGCGCCGACTCGTATAGTTTTGGTATTCACATCTTCAGACAGGTTTTCTACGCCTAGAATGTTCATATGCACAACTAGAGCATCAATTTGTGCAGGAAGCAGCATATTACTTCCACCAGATAAAATCATGACATTCAAAGCGTGTTGCTGTGCATAGTCCAATGCTTCTACAAGCTCATCTGGACTGTGAATTTGAACATAATGAGAGGCTATCGCATTTAAGCTTAACGTATTAAAAGGTTTAAGCTGTTTTTGTGTTTCGATTTGCATGCACGAACCTTAATTACTGTTCAAAGTGTTGTTTAAAAATACTGACCCACGCTTGGCTGCTCGACTCACATTGGTCAAGAACACGTTCAAAACCATCAGAGCCACCATAGTAAGGATCAGGTAATGCTTGCTGCGGATACTGCGCGTCATGTTCAGACATCAGTGCAATTTTAGCGCGGAGAGGCTGAGTACCAAATTCAGTTTGCGCTGTTTGATACAAGGCTTGAATATCATCAAAATTAAGATGATCCATCGCCAAAATTAAATCGAAATGAACAAAATCATGGGTCTGTAACTGTCGTGCGCGTAAGCTGGATAAATCATAGCCCCGTTTTAAAGCATGTTCTTGACTACGTAAGTCAGGTGCTTTGTTGGGATGGTAGTTACTGGTTCCCGCTGAATCGATTTCGATATTGAGCTGATGTGCATCACAAAAATGTCTGAGAACCACTTCTGCCGTGGGAGAACGACAAATATTTCCTAAACAGACACATAACACCTTATAGGGCGCTGTGAATGACATAACCACCTCGAAACAGCTTTATTTTCAAGTGTCTTATGTTAAGTTATTTAGAGGATGAATCCTATAGAAGTACAAAACAATATTGTTGGATAAGATATAAAAAAGGATGCTGATATGAACCAATTTCAATTTCAAACTGTGCCGAATATTATTTCTGGCTTAGGCAGCATTCAACAGCTCAGAGGCATTTTAACAGCACGTCCTTATCAGCATCTGTTATTGGTTACAGATGCAGGCATGTTAAAGCATCAGCTTCATCTTCCCATCTTAGAAATTTTAGAAGATCTCTTGCTCACTTATAGTATTTACAGTGAGGTTGAAGCGGATCCGAGTGAACAAATTGTTTTAAATGCGGTTGATTATGCCAAACAGCAAAAGGTAGATATCGTTTTAGGCTTTGGTGGCGGCAGCTCTATGGATGTTGCAAAAATTATTGCCATCCTCAGCCATCCCGCACAGCAGCAAAAGTTATCAGATCTTTATGGGATGAATAATGCCCAAGCACCTCGTCTACCCTTAATTTTAGTCCCTACCACTGCAGGGACAGGCTCTGAAGTCACACCAATTTCGATCGTCACCACAGGTGAAACGACAAAGACTGGAATCGTAGCACCCGTTCTTTTTGCCGATGTCGCGATTTTGGATGCGACATTTACTGAAAACCTGCCGCGTCATATTAGTGCTGCTACAGGCATTGATGCGATGGTACATGCGATTGAAGCCTATACTTCTAAAATCAAGAAAAATCCCTATGCTGACATGTTGGCGAAACAGGCTTTAAAACTGCTGAATCAAAACCTCAGTTTGGTGCTAGAAGATGGTCAAAATTTAGAAGCTCGACAAAATATGTTGGTCGGTTCGATGTTGGCAGGACAAGCATTTGCCAATGCCCCTGTAGGTGCTGTTCATGCGCTTGCTTATCCATTGGGTGGGCATTTTCATATTTCTCATGGACACAGTAATGCCTTAGTACTGACAGAGGTTTTAAAGTTTAACCTCCCCCAAGCCAAGCAACATTATGCGGAACTGATCTGCTGGCTCGACCCAAAAAGTACAGGCTGTACCGATGGTCTTTCTGATCTTTTCGTCGATCATATGCAAAACCATTTGGACCGTAGCGGTTTAACCTTAAAACTCAAAGAATTGAATATTTCTGAACATAGTCTAGACCAGCTTGCAACCGATGCCATGTTACAAACACGCCTACTACAAAACAACCCAAGAGAACTAGAGTGGCAACAGGCACGGGAAATTTATCAAGCCATTTACAGCTAAGCCATATAATTAGCTTAGGCTATTTATAAGACGATTTTAAGGATGATATCGATGAGACAAGCTGCAAAGACACGTGACCAATTTCATTATTTTCTACCGATTCAAACACGTTGGTCAGACAATGACCTCTATGGCCATGTCAACAACGTCACCTACTATAGTCAAACTACTTTATTATCCATACAGGATTCGAAAAAAAATAGAAATAATTCATCGACTGATTTGTATTGGTTTTATAATAATTTGACTATATAGTTATTTTGATACTGCCGCAAATGCCTTACTGATTGAAAAAGCAAATTTTGATATTCACCAATCCCCTATTATTGGTTTAGTGGTCGACTCAGCATGCAGTTTTTTACATGAGTTGTCTTATCCTGAGATTATTGATATTGGTGTGACTATTTCTAGAATAGGAAACTCTTCACTCACTTACGAACTTGCCATTTTCAAATTTGGTCAAGAAACTGCTTCAGCTCAAGGACATTTTGTTCATGTCTTTGTAGACCGTGAAACACGCAAAAGCACCCCGATTCCATCTGAAATGCGGAGTGCTTTGCGCCACTACTTAAGCCATGGCATTACTTAAGTTGGATATTCTGCAATTCACCATCAAAAGTTTGTACAAGGCCTTTGACCGTATCTTCGTTTTGCAGTAATTCATGCGCACGTTGAAATGCTCTTTGCTTGCGCTGCGCCTGCATGGTGTACGGGGTAATTGTTTCAACTTCTGCATATTTCACATCAAAACGCGTCTGAGGCCATTCAGCTTTGAGCGCATCTTCCAAGACATGACGTAACTGGGTGAGGAGTTGCTCATAACGCTGCGGAATCATAAATACAGACTCGGCATTAATTTGCCCAGCCATTAAACCTTGCTGAGCCAACTCTTGTACCGCGGGTGATAAGCCACTGCTTCTGAACCAGTACTCCCACTTCTCCACCGTCCACTCACCGACTAACTGCTGCGGTTGAAGTTGTAAAATATCTTGCGGCATTAAATCGGCTGATGCAGTTGAAACCTGTTCAGGTTGAACAGGCTCTACAATAGCGGCAACAGTTTGCAGGCTTTCATTTTCTACAACTTGGGTGTCCTGTACGCTATCTGCTGAAAGCACTTCATTTGCTAAATCAGAAGACTCCGCTTGCACAGCAGGTTCAGCTATTGCTACGACATCTTCAAGGGACGCATCATTTTGACTTTCTAGGTCTAGCGGTACAATTTCATCAAATAAGAAATCATCACTATTTGGCTCATCGTCATTGCTTCGAGCATTAAATTCGTCTGCTTCATCTAAATCGAACAACACTTCATCGCTTGAAGGGTCGAATACGATTTGATCAGATTGCTGAGATGAGTCCACTGGTGGTTTATTATCTTCGGCGCTTTCTGAAAGATCGACATCATCAAGTTCAGGTTTAAACTCAGGTTCTGCATTCTGAGTTATTGCAGCGTCTTCAAATGCCGCATCAACATCTACAGTTTGAGCATCTTGCTGCAAAGCCGTTTCTGGAGCAGCACTCGGTATTGCCGTTTGTTGTACAGATTCAACTACAGCACTATTGGCATGAGCCACCAACACTTCATTTGGTTGTAATGGACGGAACGCCAACATGCGCAGCACTGACATTTCAAAGCCTTGCTCTTGGGTGACTGCTAGCTGTAATTCAGCACGCCCTTTACATGCAATTTGGTAATAAAGTTGCAAGTCTTGCGCAGCAATTTGCTGAGACAATTGCATGATTTTTTTATTAATTTCAGCACTATATTTGAGACTAAGTTCAGGCAAATATTGTAATAGCGCCAACTCATGTAAAGTCGAAATCAGCTGATCCAAAACTAAAGATACATCCAGTGCTTGCTGGCGGAATTGCATCAGCAACTCACTCACCCGTTGTTTTTGGTTTTGATGTATCGCAAGTATCAAATCATAAATAATAGTACGGTCGATTAAACCCAACATTTCTTTGACATCTTGGTGCTGGATGGCTCCCTGACCGTAAGCAATCGCTTGGTCTGTCAAAGAAAGTGCATCTCGTAATGAGCCTTGGGCAGACTCTGCAATTTGCCAAATCGCATCTTGTTCAGCTTGGATGCTTTCTTTATTTAAAATATTCCCCAGATGCTCGGTAATTTCATCTACAGCCAACGGGCGTAGTGTAAATTGCAAACAACGCGAAATCACAGTAATTGGGAGCTTTTGAGGATCTGTGGTTGCAAAAAGGAATTTCACATGTTCAGGTGGTTCTTCCAATGTTTTGAGTAAAGCATTAAAAGAATGCGTAGACAGCATATGTACTTCATCGATCAAATAGACCTTAAAACGACCTTGTGTTGGCGCATAAGGCACATTGTCTAAAAGCTCTCGCGTATCTTCAACTTTAGTCCGCGATGCCGCATCAATTTCAATCAAGTCAATAAAACGGCCTTCATTCACGGCGGTACAGGTTGGGCAAACTTCACATGGTGTCGAAGTCACACCTGTTTCACAGTTCAAGCACTTCGCCAAAATACGGGCAATGGTGGTTTTTCCGACCCCACGCGTTCCTGTAAATAAATAAGCATGGTGCAAACGCCCGCGCTCTAAAGCACTGGTTAGTGCTCGAGAAACGTGGTTTTGACCCACTAGCTCATTAAAATTGCGAGGACGATATTTCCGTGCAAGTACTTGATACATGTATGCTCCTTTTTATAGGCCTAAGCATACTGTTTTTTTGCCAAAGAGTGAATGAATTACTTCACTCCGTTCTCGCATTTCTAAGCTATAAAGCTGATTTAGATCAATAATTCAAAAACCATTAGCTCCATTTTTATCCCACTCCCTATCTCAAGCTATTTATGTATTTAGATTATAGATTTGAAATAAAGTGAGAGCTTTGGAAAAATAAAAAGATGTAAATATTAAAATGAATTTCTAAAATACAGATATTTAGAAAATTAAGTTGGTTTCACCAAAACAAAATCACTCTGCATTTGATATTTTTTTCCAGTCACATCTTCACGTATTTCTAAAATACGATCTTCTAAATCGACATAAAGCAAGTTTCGCGTTGTCACGTTCACTAACTCTACCTTGTGCTGATCTTGAGCATTAAAACGAAGTGCTCCAGTCAAAGTTTCGATTTCGTTATGCCCACTCAAACTTTCTCGTTTTAGGGTATAGGTCATGTTTTCATGCAGCTCTAGTGCTACTGCCATACCCGGACAGTCTTCACAACGGGACAAACACCCCATACACGGCGTTGTCCCCTGATAACTCCCAACCCACGCAGGAATAATCTGCTTTTGTTCTGCCACTTGAAGTTTAGACTGATCATGTTGCGTTTGATTCGCCTCGGAACAACCTAACAATAATCCTGTAGCAACCAGCGGGATAAGAATGGGAGTCTTCATGTCACAAATATTCAAAACCTAAACCGCGACGAACATAACATATTTTAGACGATGACTAAATCTCAGACTTGTCAAAACCAGCCTTTTTTGCCTGTTAAGACCGCATCTGCGCAGCGTAAACTTTCTTGGCTCAAAGCCCAAAGTCGATAATCCCCAGTTAAAGAACCTGTAGCAAAGTTATGTGTATAGGCAAAACTTAAGCCTCGCTCACTATCGCCCCAAGCCCCTGAACCATTAAAGCCCATATGACCAAAACCCTGCTCTGCGGTTTTTCCTAAAGTTAATATACGGTGATATCCCAAGCGCCAATGCATAGGTATCGGCATCACGCGATCTCGATAGGTATATTGCACTCGACTCAATTCAGAAAACACATCAGGGCAAATCAGCTGCTGACCTTCCCAAATCCCTTTTTGAGATAGCATCGCATACACTTTGGCTAAACTATTGGCTGTAAATACACCATTTGCAGCAGGAATGATCGCCTGAATCGCATCATCATGATAAAAACTGACCTTTTTCATGCCTTTGGGTATCATGCCATCTTGAAAGTCTTGTGGATCTTGCCCTGACCACTGCATCGCTTTATCCAGCAATGAAACTTTACGCACCTTCGTTGGACTTTTCTGATTTGGTTGGACAGGTACAGGACGAGTAATAGGTCTCGCGATACGTTTTAATTCAGCACTGGGTGCACCAAAGTAAGCCCCATCAAGTTCAAGTGGCTTAACTAAATAGGTTTGAAAGAGTTCAGTTAAAGGTTTCCCTGTTGCTTTTTCCAAAGCACCACCGACTAGCCAACCAAATGACAAAGGTTGATAGGCAGCATCTTCACCAATTGCAAAACGAGGTTGTGCCTTTTCAAATACGTCTAACATATGTGCCCAATCCAACATCTCTGTTGCATCGGCAATGTTATTACGAATATCAAATAATCCGCTTTGATGACTTAGCACATGTCTTAGCGTCATCTTCCCTTTGCCATTTTGGGCAAATTCAGGCCAATAATCCGCAATTGGTTGATCGTAGCTCAGCACACCTCGACTGACTAAAATATGCGCCAAGGTTGCGAGCACACCTTTGCCTGTCGAATAACACACCGACATGGTATTGGCCTGCCAAGGAGAATCTACCGCTGCTAAACCAGTATAGATATCGACAACTTTTTCACCTTGAAAATATAAAACACAGGCTGCACCACCATATGCTGAACGAGCATCCTGTAAGCAGCTAAAGAGATGGGCAATACTTTGAAAACGTGGGTCAACATAGCCTTGATAATGGTTCGGATTCGCTTGTAAATATTGTTTTAAAATTTTCATTTACACATCCTTGTATTTTTAAGCGGACATAAAAAAGCCCAGTGTAATCTAAACTGGGCTTTTTAAAATTATAGTGCTTTGACCTGTCCCGTCACATGCGGTTTTTGATTCTTACTATTTCGAATGAAGAAAGCTGTATTTACACCTTCTGTCGCAGTCATAAAATCGACTGTTGACGGTAAATACATCGGCAGTTTAAACCAAACATCTGCTTCATAAGCATCAGGCAATGTGATCGAAGCCAACACTCGGGCCTTACTCCACATGCCATGCGCAATGGCCTGTTTGAAACCAAAAGCTTTTGCTGTCACCGCATGAATGTGGATCAGGTTGAAGTCGCCCGAGGTCATTGCATAACGACGGCCTGTGTTTTCAGAGACTTCCCAGACTGCATTTGGCTGATAATCTGGAGTCGTTGGTTCAACTAATTTTGGTGCTGTTTTACCATCGGTCTTTTGACGTGCTAAATACGTGGTTAAGGCTTCAACCACCACTTCATTGCCAACTTTCACCGTGGTAATGAAATCGAACTGAACACCTTTATCATGTGGTTCAAGCGCACCATATTTACATGATAAAGTGAGGGTTTCATTGACGCCAACTTTACGCATTTGTTTAACTTGATTGCGAATATGCACCAAACCTAAGACTGGAAATGGAAACGGCTCTTGCCCCATCATGTGCATTTGTAAGCTTTGCGATAATACAGCCAAATAAATCGCAGGAATATAACCATTATTTTTAAAGCCACACACTTGGTTATAAGCTTTCAAATGTTTTTGATCGACGTTAAAAGAATCTACCACATACTCAACCTGCGGTAAGAATTTTTCACCTTTTGGTTTTTTAAAGATCAAACCTTGAATGACTTTTGGATAAGCCATATATGGTTTTGGAAGTTGACTAAAATGGCGAGTCTTCATACTGAACCTTTGAGAAGTTTTTATTTCAATATTTTTGAAAGCTCCTTCTCCCCCCAGGGAGAAGGTTGGGATGAGGGAAATGCCATCCCATTTATAATATAAAGAATCTATCCCCCTCTAAAGGAGAGATAAATTCAAGCTTTTAAATTAAGCACCCAACAAGCTTTGACCACAAACGCGTACCACGTTGCCGTTTAAACCAGTCGATGCTGTCGCTGCAAATAAAGCAATAGTTTCAGCAACATCTACAGGCAAGCCACCTTGGCTCATCGAGTTCATACGGCGACCCGCTTCGCGGATTGCAAATGGAATCGCAGCAGTCATTTGCGTTTCAATGAAACCTGGTGCAACCGCATTGATAGTAATGCCATTCGTCAACGTTGGAGCAGTAAATTTAACTACACCAATGACACCTGCTTTCGACACAGCATAGTTGGTTTGACCTAGGTTACCCGCAATACCTGAAATAGATGATACACAAACAATACGACCATTGGCATTTAAACCATCATTCGCAAGTAAATAATCATTTACACGTTCAATTGCAGACAAGTTAATGTTAATCACCAAGTCCCAAAGCTCAGGCTTCATATTTGCCAAAGTTTTGTCACGAGTAATACCTGCGTTATGCACGATGATGTCTAAACCACCTTGAGCAGCTGCCGCAGCTTTAATTTTCTCACCAGCATCATTTGCAGTGATATCAATCGCCAGTGTTGAACCACCGATCTCACCTGCAACACGGTCAAGATCTGCTTGCTGCTGTGGTACATCTAAACAAATCACATGCGCACCATCACGTGCCAAGACATGTGCAATCGCTTCACCAATACCACGGCTCGCACCTGTCACTACAGCAGTTTTACCGGCCAATGGTTTAGCCCAGTCTACATCTACAACATCAGCTTTAGATACGCGAATCACTTGACCAGAGACATAAGCAGAACGTGGAGATGCTGCAAAACGTAAACTTGACTCAAGATTTGCTTCTGCACCTGCATCCACATAAATCAAATGTGCTGCAATCCCCTTTTTAAATTCTTTACCGACAGACTTCACGAAGCCTTCAAGCGCGCGTTGTGCAATCGCTTTTTTCACGCTACCCGCAGTTTCAGGAGTAGTACCTACCACAATCACACGACCAGAAGCAGCCACTTGACGTGCGATAGGGTTAAAGAAGTTATATAACTCATTGAGTTGTTCTGATGACTCAATGCCAGATGCATCAAAAATAACAACTTTGAATTTAGACTCTTTGTCGCCTGCATTAAATGCGCTTAAGTTTAAGCCCACTTGAGCCGCAACTTGTTGTAACTGTGCATTGTTACCTGCATAGCTATTGGCATGAACATTTGCCAACACTTGCGCAATTGCACCTGATAATGAACTGTTTGCTGCTGCACCCAGTAAAACAGCACCTTTAATCACAGGCGTTGCCGACTCAAAACGGTCTAAAAAAGTTGGTGCAGGTAAACCCAAATTTTTAATGACAAATTTACCAATCGGAGATTTTGCAAAAGTTTGGTATTGATCAGTCATGTTTTTATCTCTCATACAAATTAATTGTTGATGGATTCAAAGATATCCTTTTAACTTCAAAGTGATGTCTAGAGTCTTATATTTCAATAGTTCCATCGGTTTCTATAGAATCATACTTGAGTTATAGATGATATGTCTTGACCTGAAAGCCTGTTGCAATGTCATTCTAGTCAATTCAGCCCTTTTTATAATATGCTAATGTACACCCTAAGAATAGATTAACATGCTTGGAAAAGCCTTATGAGCAAAACAACTCAAGAAAATCCAGCAGTGGAAAATTCTGCTACGGAAACTGTGTCAAATACATCAAAAAGTACACCGCGTAGAACTAAAAGTACTGGCACAACAACCCAATCAGTAAATAATACGACTAAGCCGACTCGCACCCGTGCTGCGTCAACTCGTAGTAAAAGCCCCGCTTCTTCTACAAATGCTTCAAAACCAAAAACTCAAACTGCTGTTCAACAGGATCAAACCATGAGTCAAAACACTGTTCGCCGCGTGGCTATTATCGGTGGTAACCGTATTCCTTTCGCTCGCTCAAATGGCGCATATTTCACCGCTTCGAATACAGATATGTTCACAGCAGCGCTAAACGGTCTTGTTGAACGTTTTAACCTTCAAGGTCAACGTCTTGGTGAAGTTGTTGCTGGTGCTGTTCTTAAGCACAGCCGTGACTTTAACATGACCCGTGAATGTGTACTAAACACTGCACTTGCACCAGAAACACCTGCTTACGATATTCAACAAGCATGTGGTACTGGCTTACAAGCAGCTTTCTTAGTTGCCAACAAAATCGCACTGGGCCAAATTGAAGTGGGTGTGGCTGGTGGTGTAGACACGACTTCTGATGCACCAATTGCATTTGGTGATGGTTTACGTAAAGCATTGCTTGAACTCAACATTGCAAAAACGGGTAAAGACCGTTTAAAAGCTTTAACTAAAATCAACCTAAAAGACTTGATGGATGCGCCAAAAAATGGTGAGCCACGCACAGGTCTTTCTATGGGTGATCACCAAGCGATTACTGCGCTTGAATGGGGTATTGCACGTGAAGCACAAGACGAACTTGCTGCATCTTCACACCAAAAAATGGCTGCGGCTTACGAAGAAGGTTTCTTCGATGACCTAATCACACCATTCTTAGGTTTAGAGCGTGACAACAACTTACGTGCTGACTCTACTGTTGAAAAACTTGCTAAGCTCAAACCAGCTTTTGGTAAAGGCGATGCGCGTACCATGACCGCGGGTAACTCAACCCCACTTACGGATGGTGCATCTTGTGTGCTTTTAGCGTCAGAAGAATGGGCCAAAGCAAACGGTCACGAAGTGCTTGCTTACTTAACCTTCCAAGAAACGGCTGCTGTTGATTTCGTTGAGAAAAAAGAAGGCTTATTGATGGCACCTGCTTATGCAGTTCCACGTATGCTTGAGCGCGCTGGCATTAAACTTCAAGACTTCGACTACTACGAAATTCATGAAGCATTTGCATCGCAAGTTCTTTCAACGTTGAAAGCTTGGGAAGATCCAAAATTCTGTAAAGACCGTTTAGGTTTAGATGCTCCACTCGGTTCAGTTGACCGTACTAAACTCAACGTAAAAGGTTCTTCACTTGCAGCAGGTCACCCATTTGCCGCAACGGGTGGCCGTATCATTGCTACTGCTGCGAAGCTGATCAACCAAAAAGGTTCAGGTCGCGTACTGGTTTCAATTTGTGCTGCTGGTGGCCAAGGTGTAACGGCAATTATTGAAAAATAATTAACTGTTTTCACTTTTGAAAAAAAGACCCTTGGAAATTGTACTTCCAAGGGTCTTTTTATTTTTTATAGCTGAAATGAAACATGATGGTTAGAAAAAGCATTCCTAAATGCTTTTTCGCTGATTAGATTAAAAACGATAACCTACGCCAAGGTAAGTAATTAAAGGATCGATATCGATTTTAGTAGAAGAATGAATTAAACGATTTCCTGTATTTCTATCTATAACATCGATCGTCGTTTTATTATTTAATTTTGAATATGAAACAGACGCCACGCCGTACCAATTAGAAGTTATGTCATATGTTGCACCAAGACTTACGATTGGAGCAAAGGCATCTTCAGATTTTACTTTTACATAAGGAGATGCACTTGATTGCCCCCGATCTAGAGCGGCTCCAGCTTTCCCATCTAGAATATTTTGAATCATATGGCCTGCTGCCACTAAGTCAGCCTTGGTTTCTCCATTCACTTTAATGCTACCAAAATGTGCATACATGATGCCTAAGCCAACATATGGGCGGAATTTATTTATCCCAGACTTACCAAACTGATATTGTGCTTCAAATGCAGGAGTCCAAGCACGGACTGTCGCAACTTTAGACTTACTTCCTAAATTTGTAATTGGAATATCTTGTGCTAAAGGCAAATCAAGACCTATACCTGTATGGCCTATACCTGACATAGGCGCTAATATTTCTCCTTTTCCTTTAATATCGACTTTTGGCGGTATTCCTCCAATCAGCTGTAATGAAACATTATCATTTACATAATAATTCATCATTAAACCGAGCGTATCTGCATCTTGAACTTCAAGGCCACTCCCCCCTGCTGTCCATTGTTCTAAACCGTATAAGTCTGCACTACCTGACAAAGCATCTTTTAAATAGACCTCATCTGTGCCATTCACATTTTTTAACTCAAAGAACTGGCTCAATTCAGGTTCGTTCGGATTTTCTTTATACATATCTCCAAGCATATTAAGAATACTTTTCATAGCATCTGCATTTACATCCGAAGGATCAATTGAATTAACAACAGCATTCAATGAGACCGATCCAATATTTGCATTCCTACCATTTGCAATTGGAGTCGAAATATTAAATGGATTGGCCTTTCCTTGAGGCATAGCATGTAACCACCCCGCAGAAACAGAAAACCGTTTAAAACTTCCACCTGTAGCTGAAAAGCCTGACTGTGTAACACTCAGTAAAGCTATAGATACAACTAAAGCGCCTATTTTCATCGTCTAACTCCTTGTACGATATATTTTTTATTAAGTTTTATAAAAACACTTCTTTGTTTTTATATTTAGAAGTTATGTAATAAATGGAGTTATTTATATGATCAAATTGTGATCAATTTTTATCTTTTGTTAAAATATAAAGTATTTAATATCAATAAAGGCCTTACTTTATCAGATAAGGCCTTTATGACTAATTAATGGATTTTTTAATTAATTATTAATGATATTTTGGTTTGTAGCCTAACTGTTCTTCTAGGCAGTCATAACACCACTGGAAAATAAAGGTATAAACCAAAATACACATGGTTAAACTAAAGTCGAGCACGATGGCTTGCCAAATACTCATTTGCATTGCATATGCGACCATTGGGATGGTTGCAAACATCAAACCACCTTCAAAACCAATCGCGTGAAGAACACGCACACCGATGGTTCTTTTTAGCTTTCTTTTCGCTTCAAACTTTTCAAAAAAATGGTTAAACACCATATTCCATATGACCGAAGTGACAGCCATGGCAATACCGAGTACACCTGTGACTTCTAAAGGCATATGGAATATGAAACTTAAGGCAACAGCAATGATCACCAATAGGATGATTTCATAGCTGAGCGCATGAATAATCCTTCTTTTGGAAATCAACATTTTTAATTACTCTTTCATGATTGGATGTTGGCTATTTTATTTTTATAATATTGATTAATCGAGTTAGGTTCTTTCAATAAAACTGAAAGATAGGAAATTATGAATATCAATCAAGAGCAACTTATTATTTTTAAAACCGTAATTGAGTCAGGCTCATTTTCAGCTGCTGCACGCAAGTTGGGTAAAGTACCATCGGCCGTGAGTATGTCAATTGCTAACTTAGAAATAGACTTAAACTTACAACTCTTCTTACGCGAAGGACGTGAGCCCACAGCAACAGCGCAAGCCCTGACCTTGTATGAAAAGACCGAGCAACTGCTGACCGAAATGAATCAATGGAAGCAACATGCCTATGCCCTAAGCCACGGTTTGGAGTCCTCGCTCAACATTGTAGTGGTATCTGAGCTTCTACATATGCAATGGATCGACTACATCGCAATATTAGAAGCCGAATTTCCCAGTCTACAAATCAATATTTTTTCTGCACCTCAAGAAGATGCGCAGAAAATGTTACTCAATGGCACAGCACAACTGGCACTGATGTTTGAACGTGAGCAACTGGAAAGCAGCGAACAGTTTGTAGAATTAAAACTCGAGACTTTAGTTCCCGTCGCCAATAAAGATTTTATTCTGGCGCAATTTCCACAAGTCAGTTTTGAACAAATTCAACACAGCCGTCAAATCGTGGTTGCCAGTCGTGATAAAAGCATTAAGCCAGAGTTGCTGTATTCCAAGCAGTATTGGCGGACAGACAACCATCACTCTGCTTGCGCCTTAATCATGCAAAACTTTGGTTGGGGCGTTTTACCCTTAGAAATGTTGAATGAAAACCCTCAGCTCAAAAAGCAGCTCAAAATATTAGATTTGCTGGATTTCACACCAAAGTTTGAATATTTTGTGGACTTGGTCTGGAGTCGTGAAAGTGAATTGGGCGCGGCTGCACGTTTTTTAATCCAACACATCCGAAATCAGCGTAAAAAAGTATAATTACTGCTGTTAAAACGTCCGAATCCACTTGGGTTAAAAGCAGTTTGTGTTATAAATAATTTACGGGTAATAACTTTAAGAACGAACGATCAATGACACAAACCGCATTAAACCAATTAAAAAGCTTAACCACCATTGTTGCCGACAGTAGCGATTTAGCGGCGATTAACCAATTTCGCCCGCTCGATGCAACCACCAATCCTTCTCTAATTACAGCAGCTGCAAGTCAACCTGAAAATAAAGAGTTGATTGAAGATGCTTTCGCTCAAGCCAAAGCGGAAGGCTTTGAAGATGACTTACTTATTGAACGCACAATCGACATTCTTACCGTCAAATTTGGTGTTGAAATTCTCAAGTTGATTGAGGGTCGTGTTTCCACAGAAGTGGATGCCGCGCTGTCTTATGATACCAATGCCACCATTGAAAAAGCCAAAGAGCTGCTGGCGTTATATAAAAACTACGGCGTAGATCAAGATCGTATTTTAATTAAAATTGCTTCGACATGGGCAGGTATTCAAGCAGCGAAAGTGCTGGAAGCTGAAGGTATCCATACCAACTTAACGCTTTTGTTTGGTGTGCATCAAGCACATGCTTGTGCGGAAGCGAATGTCACTTTAATCTCACCTTTTGTTGGACGTATTTTAGATTGGTACAAAAAGGCCGAAGGCGTGGACAGCTATCCCGTTGAAAAAGACCCTGGCGTACTGTCTGTGAAGCAAATTTACCAGTTCTATAAAGCACATGGGGTTAAAACAGAAATTATGGGCGCAAGCTTCCGTAGTATTGACCAAGTGTTGGGACTAGCTGGCTGTGACCTGCTGACTGTTGCACCTAATTTATTGGCTGCACTTGAACAAGACACGCGTGAAGTCAAAGCACAACTGTCAGCAAGTGATATTGCACCAGCGACAACTGCACTTAACGCACTCGGTGAAACTGAGTTTAGAGATCAAATTGAACATGACCTCATGGCAACGCAACTGCTACAAGGGGGGATTGATGGATTTATTAAAGCTCGTCAACAACTGAACACACTGTTACGTCAGTCTTTTGGTTTAGATGAAGAAATTTCAGCTTAACTTGATTTTTCTTCTTTTAAAAGCCGATTTTGTTATCATGCAACATCGGCTTTTTTATTGAGAATACGTTGTGTTTGGTATTATCGACATCGGTACTTATATCATCGGTACAATTCTAATTGTGATTTTGCCAGGCCCAAATTCTCTTTATGTGATGTCCATTGCCTCACGATTTGGTATTAAGACAGGTTACTGGGGTGCATTAGGTGTTTTCACAGGCGATTTGATTCTCATTCTATGTACCGTGCTGGGTGCAGCATCTCTTTTACATGCTTTTCCTTGGCTGTTTATTTTATTAAAAATTGTTGGTGCGCTGTACCTGTCATACTTAGGTATAAAACTCTTGATTGCAGGAGTCAAAACGTGGAACTCCAGCCCACAACAGCTTGCAGCAAGTACAGACCAGAGCACATTACAAACCTTACATCCTTTTCGTTCAGCACTGACCATTAGCCTTTTAAACCCAAAAGCCATTTTGTTTTATCTGTCTTTTTTTGTACAGTTTGTCGACCCAAATTATGCTTACCCAGCACTGAGCTTTGCCTTACTTTCCATTATTCTACAAATCATCAGTATGGCCTATCTTAGTATCCTGATTTTTTCAGGTATTAAGTTGGCGAGCTATTTCAACCGACAGTTTAAAGTTGCAGCCGTTGCGGTGGCGACTGTCGGTCTGCTGTTTTGTGGCTTCGGCTTAAAACTGGCGCTTTCTACACTGTAATTTTCGTGAATAATCTCATTATTTTCGATAAAAAACCCATCATGTGCTGTTTTCTTTTTCAAGAACCAGCGTATGATCCTTGAACAATAGTAATTTTCACTCATTCAAATTATGTTTTGATCTTCATGCAAAAATTATTTCAAGATTTCTCAGTTCCAGCAGTATTCGCAGGTTTTATTACCTTCCTCATTGGCATTAGTGTGTCTTCAGTCTTGGTCATTCAGTCCGCCCAAGTCTTAGGTGCAAATACCGCGCAAATCAACTCATGGTTTTGGGCTTTAGGTCTGGGTATTGGTTTGAGTGGCCTGCTTTTATCTTGGAAACTTAAATATCCTGTATCGACCTCATGGTCTACGGCAGCATTGGCCTTAATTATTGCGACAGGCAGTGGTTATAGTTTGCATGAAGCGATTGGCGCATTTTTGGTCTGTGGTTTAGTTACTGCCATTTTGGGCTTTTTCGGTATCTTTGAAAAAGTACTGACGTATATCCCGCAAAGCCTAACCAATGCCATGCTGGCAGGTGTGTTATTGAAGTTTGGTATTTCATTGTTCGCCAGTATGCAAGACCATTGGGGTTTTATTTTATCCATGCTGGCGGCTTATATTGTTTCTAAGCGACTTACCCCACGTTATTGCATTGTCATTACAGTGATTGCAGGCTTGTTACTCTGCCCATTGTTCTTAGACTTCCATACTCCTCAAATCACATGGAGCCTAGCGCAACCTGTTTGGATGGCACCTGAGTTCAGTATGTCTGCTATTTTAGGTTTAGCGCTGCCTTTATTTGTGATCAATATGGCATCGCAGTACTTACCGGGTATTGCCATGATTAAAAGCTATGGCTATAACCCCCACGTCAATCAACTGATTGGATGGACGGGCACCGCTCAAGCCTTACTCGCACCCTTTGGCTGTTATAGTGTCAATACCGCAGCAATTAGTGCAGCTGTCAGTTTAGATGAACAAGTTCACCCTGATCCATCAAAACGTTATATTGCGGGCATGAGCTGCGGTTTCTTCTACATCTTAATGGGACTATTCGCAGCCACCCTGACCAGCCTTTTACTGTCTTTCCCTGCAATCTTTATTACCGCTTTGGCTGGTATTGCTTTGTTTGGCACGATTAGTCATAACATCGCGATTGCATTTGAAGCGGTATCAGACCGTGAGGCAGCCCTCATGACATTCTTATTCAGCGCATCTGGGGTACAGTTCTTTGGCATTGGTTCTGCCTTTTGGGGACTACTCTTTGGTTTTGCAGTTATGCTTATATTTAAGTTTAAAGCCAAAAAAGTTTAAGCCCTCATATAAAAAAGCACCCATCGAGGGTGCTTTTTTTATTTTCAAATATTGCTAACTTGAAAAATTAATGCTGATAACTTCGTTGAATCAATTCTTGCTTAAGCTGCATCGTCTCAGACAAATTTTCCACCTCAGTAAATGCTGTGAGCCAAATGCCATCCGCAGCATAGCGTAGAATTTTAAGCTCCAAATCATTGTCTGTATCCTGATGTCGCGCTAAACGTTTTTCTAGCCACTCAATCCAATACTCATTAAAGGTACGATCCGTCAGCATAATCATCGAAATAGCTGACCAAGAATGCTCTAAACCTAGTACCTGCTTTTCCAAAGTAATCTCGATATAGGCTCGGGTAAAGCAACCAAAACGATCTCGGTCTTGGCTAATCAACTCATCAACAACACGATCTAATTGTTCAAGCTGTTCCACAACCATCGCTTCAAGTAGCTTTTGTTTGTTTGGAAAATGATGAAAAACCCCGCCCTTACTCACACCAACCAAATCAGCCACAGCTTGTATGGAAACCCCAGTCACACCTTTTTCAGCAGCCAAACAGATCGCATGTTGTAGGATACTTTGGCGAACCTGTTCTGGTGCCTTTTTACGTGGACTTGCTTGTTGCATCGAACTTAATGCCCTGTTGAGTTTGAAAATAAGTTAATTACGACCACACCAGAAACAATCAGTGCAATACCGATCATTACTGCGAAATCTAGGCTTTGTCGGAAAACAAAGTAACCAATCAGAGCGGTTAAAACAATACCAACACCAGCCCAAATCGCATAAGCAATACCCAATGGAATCACTTTAATCACTTGAGACAATAAATAAAATGCCAACGAAAATAAAACCACCACCGCCAGTGAAGGCAATAGCTTGGTAAAACCTTCCGACTTTACCAAAAAAGTCGAACCAATCACTTCAGAAATAATTGCCATCGCCAGCAAAGCATAAGCCATTAATATAGGATTCATCAGGAACTCAATAATAAACATACCGAACGGTCGGTATGTTATTAAAATAGCAAAAACTAAACAAGTCTTTCTGTATACTTTTTTATTTTGTTTCGGCCGACCTTGAGGTCTGTTTTATAAAATCAATGGTTCGATCAAAGGTGATCTGACTCGCTTGTTTGCTCATCATGAACTGATATTCATGCACCAAAAACTCCTTAGAGTCTGGATAAAAAGCCTCCGTCACTGCAACCTGATGCTGCTTCAACACCTCGACGAAAGGTAAAGACTGGCTCTTGGTTAAAAAGTCTTTATTTCCCCCACTGATAAATACAGGTGGATACTGTGACGTAATATGTTCACTGGTTGAAATTGACTTTAAAAAAGCTGCATCCTCTTTACGCTCCCCCGTATAAGCTTGAACCAGGTTATAGACGCCCCATTCAATAAGCCTAAGTTCCTCAGGTGCTGTATTCACAAAGCGATATAAGTCATAAATACCACAGTGCAAAATTAGCCCTTTAAGCTGCTTCGGCTGAATACTCGGCTTAAAATTGGATGCTTGAGCAAATGTTGGATTCGTCAAAAGCGCAGCATAATGACTGGCAATATTGGCTCCAGCAGAGTCTCCTGCTAGATACAGTTGGTTCGGGTTAATATGATACTGAGCAGCATTCAATTGTAAGAAATTCAGTGCATGATCGACTTGCTGTAACTGAGTGGGATAAATAGCCTCAGGTGCAAACTGATACTGTACAGAGACCACGTTAAAGCCTTGATTGGCCAAAAGTTTGAAATAACCTCGCGCATGCTCTTTTGAGCCCGAAACCCATCCGCCGCCATGAATCCAAACCACCGTGGGCACTGCATTTAATTGTTCAATATTTTTGGGTTGATAGATGTCAACATTCAGCTCAGGACTAGCTTGATATGGAATATTATTATGTACGATGACATCGGGAGGAGCAAAACGATCCAGCATTTTCATTTGAATACTGGTTGCTGTGTTAAATGTACCCGCAATCAGTTTGGTGTTCTTTTCTACACTTTGACACGCGCTCAATAGCACAATCATGAAAACAGTACTAAGTACTTTTATTATTGGTTGAAAAATCATACTGTTCGGCTCCACCCTTTTTTCAAATGATTCTAATACAATCTTTATCACACCGCATGATTAAACAGATCTCATTTCAGCCTCATTTAAACACCAGAAGTATCTTTTAAAGAATATCGCTTTAAATCTGAAACTTGAGTTTTTTACTCAAGATTTTGGACACGTAAATTGGCTTTTTTTTGAATTATTTTCTTTAAATTTCATGAATTTTCAATTTTTAGCCCGATCAAAATTGAACATTTAATGGCAGTGTGTTATCAATAAATTAAGAACTAAATCTTATACAAAAAGGAGTCCCTCTGATGGCTTACCAACATATTTTAGTCCCTGTTGACGGTTCACAAATTTCTTTTTCTGCGGTGAAACAAGCGGCTGAAATTGCCAAAGTTTTTGGCAGTCAACTCACATTGATTAGCTTAGTTGCTGAAGACCCTCTCAAAGATGCTGATTTTTACTATACGTCTCCAATCATGAAAGACTATTTCATACAAGCCTATAACAATGCTGAGAAAGCCCTTCAGGATGCAGTTCAAATTGCACAAGAACAAGGTGTGACAGCTCAGTCTAAAATCATCAAAGGTGAAGTCTCTGAGGATGCTGTGGTCGAAGCGGCTGCTTCACTAAAAAATGACTTGATTGTGATGGGTTCACATGGCCGTAAAGGCTTTCAAAAATTCCTATTAGGCAGCTTTGCTCAAGATGTTCTCAAGTCTACTGAGCTCCCAGTTCTCATTGTTAAAGCTTAATCAACCATAACGCGTCTTTATGTGAGCTGATTTCGCATGTACTGCAAAATGATCCGCAAAAAGACGTACCCTTAAGGAGAAAATAATGAGCTACAAACACATTTTGGTTGCCGTCGATGAATCCCCGATGTCTTATGCTGCTGTTGAACAAGCACTTGAGTTAGCCAAAGATTTAAATAGTCGTGTAACGCTCATGAGTGTGATTGCGGTCGATCCATTTGTCGGTGTCGACTTCTATAAAGTTGCACCAGCCATCACCGACTATTTCCTACATGCTGAAAAAGTCGCTCAAGACCGTTTAGCCGAAGTAAAGCTCTCATTTGACCGTGATGAAATTGAGGTGGATACCAAAGTGATTCGCGGCATCTCTCCTTCTGAAGGTATTATTCATGTGGCCGATGAAGTCGGTGCAGACCTGATTTTGATGGGCTCACATGGCCGTACAGGCTTTAAAAAGATGATGTTAGGTAGTGTGGCGCAAAATGTTCTCACACAGTCTCCGATACCTGTGCTGATCGTAAAAGTTTAAGTATTGTTTTAAACAAAAAAGACTGCCAAAGCAGTCTTTTTTGTTTAGCAGAACTCGTTCACTTCATTAGCTTTTACTAATCTGCTGATGCAAATTTTGCAAATAATGCTCTGCTGCCGACTGTTGCATAAAAGTTTTTTGAAATAAACCCGAAGCCTGATGGTTATGCGGGCTATACTCAACATTGACTTGAAATGTTCCCAGTTCAGCACTTTTCGCAATACGAATAGCAATAATATGAACGGTATTTAAATAAAACCCATCTTCAATTTTAACTAACATATCTGTTTACACTCTACATGTTTGTCTGCCCAATAGCCTGTATACATAAGCCGAAAAAAATACAGAATATTGAGCTAATCATCTGTTATGCCATAACATTATACCCATAAAATGCGATTCATTTCACACTATTCACATGAATGTTCATTATTTAGAAAAATACCAATGTGAGCTCTTCATGCTGTCATTCTTCAGTTTGCATAAAAAAAGCCAGTCAGTAGACTGGCTTTTTTTATGCGTAGATCACTTAAATACTTAACATGCTACTCAAAGTCTCACTGACATTTTTAGATTTCACTTGTGGTTTTAAAGCCTCAAGCTTTGCTTTCACTTCGCTACGCTGTGGCTCTGCCAATGTGTACCAACGTGACAAAACCTGAAGTAAACGAGAACCAACTATTGGGTTTTTCTCATCTAAATATTTTGCTAGTCCAATAAAATGATCCACACCAAAACTCCATGTGTTCACTGGGTTTGCATTTAAGCCACCGCTCACTGAACGAATACGGTTCGGCACGCCCAAATCATAATCGGCATGTGAAGTGAGGTATTGAATGGTTTCCGTCGTAGCACAAGGATGTGCCGCTTGAAGTGTGAACCACTGATCTAGTGACAAAGCCTCATCTTTAAAACGTTGATAAAAATCATGTAAAGCCGCTTCTGCTTGCGGTGCATCATTCCAAACCAAGACACGTAGGGCACCTAAACGTTCAGACATATTGGCTGTAGCTTCATATTGCTGATATGCCAGTTCAAAAGCGGTTTCATCACCTTGACGTGCCATCATACTGAGCATGATGTTTTTTAGCGCACGGACTCCCATGGCTTGTGAGAACTCTTTTTGCAAATCTGGGTCTAAAGCCAAATACGTGTCTTTACAGAAATCACCTAACTCACGTGCCAGTTTTTCAATTAAAGCATTACGCTGTTCTTTAATCTTCGCTGGTTCGTAGTCAGTGTCGATACGACTACCCAAATAACCTTCGCTTGGTACATCAAATAAACGTGATGCCAAGAGTGGATCTTGTTCAACGAGATCTGGTAGCGTGTTTTTAATGGCTTGAATATAAATATGCGCATCATGACCATTGAGTAAAATACGCTCAAGTAAGGTTTGCGTCGCTTGCCATTGGTTAAAACCATTGGTTTCGTATTGAATCAGGAACGCCAAATCTTCATCGGTATAGTTAAATTCTAAATTGACGGGCGCAGAAAAATTACGCAGTAATGACACGACAGGTTTCGCACTTAAACCGCTAAACACAATGCTGGCTTGGTCTTGATCAAAAAGATACACGCCGTCTTTGACTGCATTTTCAAATAAACTGTCTGAGTTTAAAACCAATTGCTCACCTGTTGCAGCATCGAACAGCGCTAAAGCGACAGGGATTGGAACAGCTTTTAGGTTCGGATACTTAGGATGTGCTTTTAAACTTTGCTTAAAGTTTAAAGTATAGGTTTGCGCAGCAGCATTATAATGACCTTCAGCTTCTAACTTTGGTGTACCCGGTTGGTTATACCATGTTAAGAAGTTGGACAAATCTATGCCTGAACCTGCGGTTAAAGCGGCTACCCAGTCTTCAACTGTCACAGCTTGACCATCATGGCGTTCAAAGTATTCATCGGTTCCTTTACGGAATTTTTCTTTGCCTAATAAGGTTGCCATCATGCGGTTAATTTCCGCACCTTTTTCATAGACCGTTGCAGTATAGAAGTTATTGATTTCCACAAAATGGTCTGGACGCGGTGGATGAGACAATGGGCCTGAATCTTCTGGGAACTGATGCGCTTTGAGTACCGCAACGTCGTCAATACGTTGAACCGCAGCCGACTGCAAATCTTCTGAGAAAGATTGATCACGGAAAACCGTTAAGCCTTCTTTTAAACACAATTGGAACCAATCACGGCAAGTAATGCGGTTACCTGTCCAGTTATGGAAGTATTCATGGGCAATGACCGACTGTACACGCATGATCGCGGCATCTGTCGTATATTCTTCATCTGCCAAAACACATGACGTATTAAAAATGTTGAGACCTTTATTTTCCATCGCACCCATGTTGAAAGCACTGGTAGCCACAATCATATAGTTGTCTAAATCATAGGGACGACCATAGTGTTCTTCATCCCAACGCATTGAATGCTTTAAGGCTTCCATCGCAATATGACATTTCGGAATATCTTTTTCTTCGGCATATATTTCCAAAGCCACATCACGGCCTTCAGAGGTCACATAACGGTCTTTTAAAACAGCCAAATCACCAATCACACAAGCAAACAAATACGCTGGTTTTTTGGTTGGATCTTGCCAAATGGTATAGTGACGACCTTCGCCTGCCTCGCCCGCTTCAATCAAGTTACCATTGGCAAGGAGCACTGGATATTTTTTGTCAGCTTCTACACGTGTGGTAAAGACTGAAAGGACATCAGGACGGTCCGGGTAAAAGGTAATTTTACGGAATCCTTCAGGCTCATTTTGGGTAACAAACAAATCTGATGCGGCTTGGTATAAGCCTTCAAGTTGTGTATTTGACTCAGGATGAATGATCACCGATGTCTCAAGCTTGATCTGATTTGGTGCATTACGAATCACCAACTGCTCTGCATCAAGCACATATTGCTCTTGGCTAAGTTGCTGACCATTCAGCACTAAACTTTTCAGCTCTAAATCACGACCGAGTAAAACCAAATCACCCTCAGTTTGGCGCGTCAGCTCCAGTACAGCATCAACTTTGCTATGCTCATCATAGACTTGAATATCGAGGTGAATGCTATCTACTAAAAAAGATGGTTTTTGATAGTCTTTTAAATAGACGGTTTGATCTGCTTCAATAATTGGATTTGCCGCAATATTCATGTCATGTCCTAATGCTATTGGTCTACAGCTTTATATTGTGTATGTTTTGATCATACGACAAGTTTGCCGTACTGTCTGTGTATGTTGAATGATATTTATATGGGCACGTTGAACAGGCTTTTCAATTCTATTGTTCTTATCCCGCGCATATGACTGCACCAAGTGAATAATAAACAAACAACTCCTCACATCGTGCCGTGCTTGTCTAGCAATATTTGCACCAGCCTTTAGACTTGCACAGTGCCATTAGCTCTCTACCATTCAAACGCTGAGAAACTTAAAGACATCGATAAGATATAAAGCCAGCTCTTTTCAAATATCTAACTTAATTTTCAAATCGGCTACATTTTGTGCACAGTTTTTGCTTGTATCTAGATATGCATAGCGCATGATAAAACCTAAGCAAAACAAATAGAGGTGTGAGATGTACTTAAAAGACCATACCGTCCGCGTCGAAAATATAAAAATGCTGCAAGCAATGCATGCTGCAAAAATTGATCATAAAGTCATTGCCCTGTTCATGAGCTGTGAAGGAATGCCTTTACAAGCACACGATGTCAGTAGCATTTTAAATCACTACGACACACTAGGGAGTAAAAAGTTGCCGAGCAAAAAAGTTCAAGCCATGATTGAAGCTAAAAAATTAGGTATGGAAGATGACTCTCTACCTTGCCCCGTTTAAATTCTACTTCTACAAAAAATACGGTGCATGCCGTATTTTTTTTGCCCTATATTCGCCACTGCGTTGCTTCACCCGTCTAGCGTTTACAAAGCACCTCTGCTTGTTCAATTACACTGCAATTTACAACGCCTTTCTGAAATTTTAGCGTGTATAATTTGAGAAAATCCTGAGTCTCAAATTCATCTTATGTCGCTTCAAATTTTGCACAAACAACTTGATGAAAGCACGCCTTGTCCACTTTGTCAGGCGGCCATGTTTTGGGTGGATGCTGAACAATACGACAAAGAAAT
The DNA here is from genome assembly GCF_000368805.1 of Acinetobacter johnsonii ANC 3681. Lineage (NCBI taxonomy): Bacteria > Pseudomonadati > Pseudomonadota > Gammaproteobacteria > Moraxellales > Moraxellaceae > Acinetobacter > Acinetobacter johnsonii. The sequence goes on from NZ_KB849709.1 coordinate 102,545, forward strand.
TAACTTTCATGAATGTAGCCACTGCCAACATCGTGTTTTTAGCAATTCAAATCTAAATTGCCACTGCGACAGTTGCTTAGCACAGCGCAAAAAAATATTGAAAGAAACTCGTCAGCAAGAACAGCGTAAATCCAAAACCAAGGACATTTATGAGTTTGAACTGGGTCAACTCAGTTTTATGCATAAATTATTTTTATTGTCCCTGTTAGATGACTACGCACAAGAACATACCCAACATCAAGAGTTTATTGATTGGGAACAGATCAAATATTTTAGCATCACCCCCAATTATCTGTTTCAAAATAGCCTCGTCAAACAACTGGTAAAAGAACAGATCCTCGTTGCCAAAGATTTTGCCAGTGAAGCCCACCAGTATTATATTAATGTGCGTTTGGACGGCTATTCTGAACCCAGCCTATTTAGTGTGACGCAGCAGTTACGTTATTGGTTTTATGAAAATCTTAGCCTTGGTGTGCCTTTTAAGACTGCGGATGAAGTCAAAAATGCCTTGTACCAATTGCTCTATCAGGAAATTATCCAATTTATGCAGTTTTACTGCCGTACTTGGGGCATTCAAATTGCAGGAAATAATAGTTTCCAAGTGTTTTGTTATCGTTTACTCGATGTACTCGCGGTCGGACAAATTTATTATTTAATCCAAACTGCATTGGAGTATTTATATGAACGTAAAGCCTTACAACCCAGAAATGAAAACTTCATCAACACCAATTTGTTGAAAAAAACTTTACAACAATACCGTGAACGCAGTGTGGCTGAAAAATGGGAAACTTCAACGCTGCCTCGACCGCATAACCTACCATTCAGCAAAATGAGCGAAGTCTTATTTTTCCGCTTTTTAGGCTATGACGAAGCTATTTTCTTCCAGCCTGTCTCTCGTTCATGGCAAAAAATTGAGCCGCGTTTAAGCTTCTATTCACAAAAACGCTGTATGTACTGTGGGTCAAATGAGCTCACAGTAGATTATGATGCTGACCAATATGTGACTTTATTTTGTCGTAAATGTAAGCATCAAGACCACTATTTCACCAAATAAGGGCACCCACTATGACCCAGCTTTTAGACCTGTCCTTGCTTAACACAAAACAATCGATTCAAGACCAAACCGATGTCTTGGTGGCATATGTTGCTGAAGCTTGGACTGCCCTGCAAACGCAACAACCTTTGGTGCAATGTATCACCAACAGTGTTGCTGCCAACTATACAGCCAACGTTTTATTGGCTGCGGGGGCCTCTCCTGCGATGATTGATAATCCCTTTGAAGCGGAAAGTTTCACACGCATTAGTGCAGCACTCAGTATTAACCTAGGTACGCCAACCTCTGAACAAATGCAAGCCATGCAAATCTCGGCACAAACCGCGCAGCAGCAAAACATACCTTGGGTATTAGACCCTGTAGGATATGGGCCATTTTTAAAATGGCGCTCTGAAATGGTAGATCAGCTTTTAGCTTTTCAACCCACCGTTATTCGTGGCAATGCATCGGAAATCAGCACACTTGCGGGAAACCAGATCGAAACCAAAGGCGTTGATAGTACTGCAAGCAGTGCTGATGTTTACCATCAAGCAAAAACACTTTTAGCGCAGGCTGAAGTCATTGCTATTTCTGGTGAGTCTGACTACATTCTCTCGAAACAGCTTGATGCTGTGATCCAAGTCAATGGTGGTTCACATTTACAACCTAAAGTTACTGCTACGGGTTGCGCCCTTGGTGCATTGATCGCAGCCTATAGCGCAGTCACTAATCCTGTCATTGCAGCGCTGTCTGCCCATGTCCACTTTGCCATTGCTGGGCAACTTGCTTATACCCAAAGCCAAAGCACAGGCAGTTTTAATGTAGCGTTTATGGATCACATTCATCAAATGAAAGCTGAAACCATTTATGAATATACGGATATACAACTTATCCGTACCTCAGCCTAAATAAAGTATGGCGAGAGTTTCTGCTTAGGCAACTTCTCGCCCTAAAAACACGTTCATCGCTGCTTCCAGCAGAGTCAGCACATCTAATTTACAGATACATATTAAGCCCATACCAATAAAATAATCAGGCGTATGTTGCATATAAAAGTTGATATGACGACTGGCTCGATTTCGAAGCCGAATCAATTGTTCAGGCGTGGTCTGTGGCAGTACACAAGGATGCACAAACACATCATCACTGCGCTGTTGCACATTCACATGACGGTTTTGCATTAGATCAAGTACCTGTAAATAATCCTCAGGCATTGGCACTTCTGCACGTGGATAAAAGCGTTTTGAACGTGAAGCAAAAAGCCGATATACTTTTGGCTGCATCAAACTCGAAACAAACCATAACTGACGCGTGGGATATTTTAAACGATAACCTAAAGTTACTCGAATTGCAGATAAAAGTGTTCTGTTTTGATTTCGGTAATCAGTTAAAAAAGCGGCACGCGAGCTAAGAATATATAAAGGTTGATGCGCTGTCTTAAGCTTCAAGATGGCAATAATATTTTGCCCAACTACTTTTCCGCGATGATAAAAACGAATAATTGGTAATGCCACTACATCAGGGTTATACAACAATTGATGCAGTTCTGCTGGGATTGCATTTGGGAAAATTTGTCGATCAAAATTTTCAAGCTCTTCAAATAGTACTTGTTTTTTCTCTACTGAAAGCTTTTTAAAATCAACGACCTTTTCCATAAGTTGCATGAAGTGTTTCCGTTCTTATTTTGATCACTTGTTTTACTGCTATAGTCTAAATGCAATGCTTTGATGATCACAGGGATAGAAAAAACTGTCTTCACCAAACAGGTAATTTCAAGGACCAAATACGACAGCCCAATTGCGAGCATAGAATAACTGCTTTTTATTTAGGTGCATAGCGCTTATTTTATAAGCAGAAAAAATGCCAGCGCGAAACTGACATTTTTTTATCACAATCTATTTTTGTAATGATTAAGCAGTACGATAGGTGATATTGACTGTCTTAATTCGGTTTGAATCTAATTCAAGTACTTCAAAGTGAACACCACGGTAGTCCAGTTGAGTCCCAACGTGTACATCACCGTGGGTTTTATCCAGGATTAAACCAGCAACACTGATATAGCCTGCATCTTCTTCAACCAAATCGATCATCCCTAGTTCCAGTTCAAGCTGATATAAATCCAGCATGCCTGTCGCCTTCCACGTCTGATCATCTATCTTCACCAAATCAAGTTGCTCATCGGCATCGGGGAATTCACCAGCAATCGCTTCAAATACGTCAAGCGGTGAAACGAGCCCTTGCACATTGCCAAACTCATCGCTCACCAAAACCAATGAACCTTTAGACGTTCTTAGCGTATTTATCGCATCAATGACTTTCATTTTTTCAAAAATGTAAATTGGACGATGACGTTTGATCAGGTCTTTCAATTGCTCTTCATCATCTAAGACATCGAGCAATTCTTTGGCGCGCGCAATACTGATCACTTTATCCAAGCTACCGCGGCACACTGGAAATAAACTGTGCGGTACAGACAATACCTGTTCACGAATTTTCTCAGGTGAATCATCAAGATTGACCCACGAAATTTGACTACGCGGTGTCATGATCGACGCGACTGAACGTTCAGCCAATGTCAGTACACCGCCAATCATATAACGTTCTTCATCCGCAAAAGTTTCTTGTGCTTGAAGCTGATCAGGGTCTTCAGCTTGGAGTTTGCCACCCATGAGTTTTAAAATAGAATCCGCAGTACGATGACGCAGTGGAATTTTCGCTTCATGTTTTGCCGCATTACGCTCACCAAACTGGTTAAAGGCTTCAATCGCAATGGCAACACCAATACCCGAATAGATATAACCTTTAGGAATGTGGAAGCCGAAACCTTCCGCAATCAGGCTGATACCAATCAACAGTAAGAAGCTTAAACACAATATGACCACAGTCGGATGACGATTTACAAAAGTCATTAATGGTTTTGACGCCAACAGCATGACCACCATGGCAACGACCATAGCCACCATCATCACATTAATGTTGTCGACCATACCAATCGCGGTAATCACCGAATCCAGTGAGAACACCGCGTCAAGGATCACAATCTGTGCCACAACTGCGGTGAAACCTGCGTAGACCACATTGGTGGTCAACTTAACTTCGGGCTTACCTTCAATTTTTTCATGCAATTCGGTAACGGCTTTATAGACTAGGAACAAGCCACCAAATAAAAGAATCAGATCTCGCCCAGAGAATGTCCAATCTAAGACAGTAATCAGAGGTCGGGTCAACGTGACTAACCAAGTGATGATAAACAACAAGCCCAAACGCATTAAAAGTGCAAGCGACAGACCAATGACACGCGCTTTATCGCGTTGCTCAGGAGGAAGTTTTTCAGCCAAAATGGCAATAAAGACTAGGTTATCAATACCTAAAACAATTTCTAATATAATAAGCGTAAGTAAACTTACCCATATTCCCGGATCTAATAAAAATTCCATTATTTCATTACCCCAGAATTATGTTTCTGTTTTAAAAGCATAGACCTGCACGGCGACGGATCCATATTTGTGACCTGTTCAACTAAAGATGAAATAATTATGCCTGAGATGTTTGGCTTGTAATAATTTTTTTATGGTTTTTAACAAAATTTTAATATTCGACCACTTATTATGCAAAAAATACATAAAAATATCGAAATCACTGTTCGAAATTTTGTCACTTAATGCCAATTGTCGCATTCTATAAAGATTAGACGCCACGGTCATTTTTTAGTTTTTCTAATTAAACCCATCTCAAATAAAAACCAAATAATTGTTTTTATTTAATTATTTATTTTAATAATAGTTAAAAAATATCAATTCACTACATTTATGATTTCCACAAATGACACTTTTTGTTAAAAACACTAGTTCACAAATCCATTTTTTTCACTAAAATGAAACACGACCAGCATTGTTGTAAAAGTGGTCAATCACCCAAACCAAGGATGCGCGGATTGACAATCCGATCAAAGTAATCGAAGACAGGATTCATCGCTATGAACAATGAAAAAGCATTGACCTTCAATAAGACGTCAAAAATGCTTGCCAATACTAGCTATGAAGGCGCATATCTGCATTTAGACTCCTCATTTGATCAGCATCAAGTTAAAGTTGTGGTTTCGCATAATAACCAAAAGTTTGAAATGCACTTGCCTATCGTTCTACAGGACGGTGTTCCCATGGCTAAACTCTCTTTAGATTCTCACCAGAATGCTGAAGTCGAAGATGAAGTTGTACAATTTGCACAAAGCATTGTGAGCTTCCATCAAGATAAAGACGGCTATACCCTGTCTCATCTAAACAGCCACGCTTAACTTTTCTTGATTACTGGCCAAGGTTATCCATTAACAAATTTCGTTTATGGTGATAAATCCAGTAATTTTGTATTGATAAGTGTATGAGTGTTCACATAAAATGTGTTCAAATGATCTATAAAATAAAAATACGATTCACGGGGAATCCGTCACATGACCAAAAAGTACAGTAAGTTCCTACCAGGTTCTGAAGATTTTTCTTTAGAAAGTTTTCCATTTTACTGGGTAACTCAAGTACATGCACAGTATGTACTCAATGTCGATCACGCTTTAAAAAAGTATGGTTTAGATAACTCACGTCGTCGTATTTTACTGGCTCTAGACTCAAAGCCACATGCCAGTGTTTCTGATTTATCTGACATGGTGGTCTCTAAAATGTCGACAACCACCAAAATTGTTTATCGCTTAAAGGACGAAGGATTGGTTGAAACTTATTCTTGTGAAGACGATGCTCGTATCACCCGCGTCCTTCTCACCGAAAAAGGTGTTGAAATGACCAATAAGATCAATGATCTCACCAGTGTTGTACTTGAGCAATCATTTGAAGGCTTAACACCTTTGCAAATTGAAAAAATGATGGAAAGCTTAAAACACGTTTTTAAAAATTTAGCTCGCTAAACCGTTTAAAAGTCGAAAAAGTTGAGTTGGGGACTCTCTTTTTCGACTTTTATTTTAGGCACATGTGAACATTCAAACTCTTCAACAGGAAAGCCTTGTACAAAGGATTGAATATTTGGTGATTTCCAGCTGAGCCACTCCTCTAAGCGTTCATGTGGAATCACGATTACTGAGCGCTTCACATCACCCGGCTCATGAAACTCCCGCATCATTGGATGGTCTATGGCATCCATCGTAAGCATCGTTGCTGAACGCACTACCTCGCCTGCTATACGACAGATTTCATAAAGTGCAGCAACAAAAATAACCTGCCCATCCTGTCGTCTAACACCCCATCTCTGCGGCTTTTGCTCTATATATTTGGACTCATAAAATTCAAAAACGGGAATCACCCCAAACTGATATTTGGAAGTGGCCTCAATAAAACTGGCCTTTTGCAGAAGTGTCTCACTTCGAGCATTATAGGTTTTCGTTGCAATACTCTTATCTTCTGCCCATTTTGGTATTAAACCAAAATGTACCTTTCGCCACTCAAAACCTATATTTGATTTGAACAATAAAGGTAGCTCATAACCAGGATAGACTTCTTCGACATAATCAAACGGAATTTCAGGTAGACCAAACTGTTGTACTTGAGCAAGGGTTAAAGGCTTAAAATTAGCGCACATGGATTTTCATCCAACTTGATGGTTAACAATAGTATGATGAGATTTATATAGCGAATTGTATAAGGCTTTTATCTGCAGCGTCTAGCTGAGATAATTGTTTAGCCCTACGCTTAAACCCATTCATAGCTCTGAGTAAGCGCTAATCTATAGAACACTATTACCCAAAATTAAATCAGTCTTATTGTTTTCCCCTATAGACAGTGTACGACTTGTTCCAGCCAATAAAAAAAGCCTCCGAAGAGGCTTTTTAGCTTTACAGATTAGTCACCTGTATAACCTTTTAACTTCAAACGTGCAGCATGCAGAAGTGGTTCTGTATAACCTGATGGCTGCTCACCACCTTTAAACACAAGGTCATAAGCTGCTTTGTATGCATAACCATCGAAGCTTGGCGCCATAGGTGTGTAAAGCGGATCGTTTGCATTTTGCTCATCAACGATTTTCGCCATACGCTGCATCACTTCTTCAACTTGCGCTGCAGATACGATGCCGTGACGCAACCAGTTTGCAACGTGTTGAGATGAAATACGTAAAGTTGCACGGTCTTCCATTAAACCAACGTTGTTGATGTCTGGAACTTTCGAACAACCTACACCCAAGTCAACCCAACGTACAACATAACCCAAGATCCCTTGAAGGTTATTTTCAAGCTCTTTGGTTTTCTCTTCTTCAGTCCAGTTGGTATCTGTTGCTAAAGGCGGTGTTAACAAATCATCTAAAGATAAAGGCTCTGTATTCAATAATTCTTTTTGACGCTCAGACACGTTGCACTGGTGGTAGTGAATCGCGTGAATGACAGCACCAGATGGAGATGGAACCCATGCACAGCTTGCGCCCGCTTCTGGATGTTCAATCTTGGTTTTATACATGTCTAAAAGCATGTCTGGTTTTGGCCACATGCCTTTACCAATTTGTGCTTTACCACGTAAGCCCGCTTGAAGACCGATCATCACGTTACGGTTTTCATATGCTGGGAACCAAATTTGTGATTTCACTTCGCCCTTACGAACGAATGGACCTGCTTCCATAAAGGTATGGATTTCATCACCTGTACGGTCCATAAAACCTGTATTAATGAAGATCGTACGGTCTTTCGCTTGAGCAATACAGTTTTTCAAGTTTACAGAAGTACGACGCTCTTCATCCATGATACCGATTTTTAACGTTTTTGCAGGCAGGCCAAGCGCTTGTTCTGAACGCTCAAACAACTCAACCGCAAAAGCAACTTCTTCAGGACCATGCATTTTAGGTTTTACGATGTACATTGAACCTTTACGAGAGTTCTTGTTTTCGTTTTCACCTTTAATGTCTGCAAAAGACAAGAGCGGAGTGATTAATGCATCCATGATACCTTCGTAGATTTCAGCACCATCTACAAGAATCGCAGGGTTGGTCATGAGATGACCCACGTTACGAAGAAGCATCAATGAACGGCCATGAAGTTTCGTTTCACCACCGATCAAGTTTTTGTGTGTACGGTCTTTATTCAAAGTACGCGTAACAGTTTTACCATTTTTCTCGATAGACTCTGAAAGCGTACCCTTCATCAAACCTAACCAGTTACGGTAGCCTTCAACTTTCTCTTCTGCATCTACAGCAGCGATCGAATCTTCTAAATCCTGAATAGTCGTTACAGCAGCTTCAAGAACTAAATCTTTTACGCCAGCGGCATCTGTTTTACCAATTGGGCTGTTCGCATCAATTTCAATCACAACGTGTAAGCCGTTGTTTAAAAGTACGATTTCTGTTGGTGCAGCTTCATCACCATTGAAACCAACAAATTGTGCTTCTTTAGCCAAAGTCGATGTTGAACCATCATTTAACGTCACAACTAACTTTTTGCCTTCAACTGCATATTTTGTCGCATCAGCATGCGAACCATTTGCTAATGGGAAGGTTTCATTTAAGAAGTTTTTAGCAAATGCAATAACTTTGCCGCCACGTACAGGGTTATAACCTTTACCCTTTTCCGCGCCACCGTCTTCTGGGATCACGTCAAAACCGTAAAGTGCGTCATATAAAGAGCCCCAACGTGCGTTTGCAGCATTTAAGCAGTAACGTGCATTACGCACAGGTACCACCAATTGCGCACCAGCCAATAATGCGATTTCTTCATCTACATTTTCTGTGCTGATTTGGAAATCTTCTACTTCTGGTACTAAGTAGCCAATTTCAGTAAGGAAAGCTTTGTAAGCTCCAAGTTCAAATTTGTTGTTGCGGTGCCATTCATCGATCTTCGCTTGAATGTCGTCACGCTTAGCCAATAGTGCTTTGTTCTTTGGGCTAAGATCGACAACGACTTGTTCAAAGTTTTTCCAGTAAGTTTCACTGTCCAAACCTGAACCTGGAAGTGCTTCATTTTCGATGAAATCGTAAAGTTCTTTAGCAATCGCTAACTTGCCTTTTTGAATACGTGCAGTCATTGTCTTTCCTGATATTGCTACTTTTTATACAAGAGATTCTAGTATACCGATTTAAACTTGGCTGAATAGTAATATCACCGTGCGAAATAGTGATCATTTTTTATTTAATAAAGTATACAAACTACCAAATAAAATACTGCTCAAGGCACAAGCATTATCAATTTACAAAATGCTCTTTAGTAGTTTATTAAGTTTTTGAAATGCCGAAATTAGACTTAAGTGCAGTTTTGTATATTTTTTACACTTAAAACCAATATTCTCCCTATTTTCAATCCTGATTAAGCCATGATTATTCAAAAAAGTCGATAAATTAATCGATGAAAATGCACATAAAAAAAGCACCCTTTTGGGTGCTTATATTTTTAAATTTCTTCTTGTTGTTTACTTGCTTCAGCTTGTATTTGTCGATGCGCTTCATTCAAGTAATCATCTGATTGCATTTCCAATAAACGTGAACGCGTACGTTCAATTTCAAAGGCTAATTTATCACCAGAGTACAAATCGATAATTGTATCTTCTGAGGTTAAAATCAGTTTTACCCCACGGTCATAAAACTCATCGACCAGATAAATAAAACGACGCGTCCCTTCAGAAAGATAATCGGTCAAATGCGGAACATTACTCACCAACACCGTATTATAAATATTTGCAATTTCGATAAAGTCAGCAGGACTACGTGGTTTTAAACACAGCTCTGAATACTCACACCATAAAACATCTTCAGTATGCCCGACCGTTTCTACAATACGATTATTAATAATAATCGGCTCATCTGAAATGCTTTGGGTCTGAGTCAATGCGCTAAAACGCTGTGCGATCCAGCGTTGGTGCTCATGTGTTAAAGGAGATTTAAAGAGTTGCGCTTGCTTTAAAACACGTAAACGATAGTCCACGCCTGCATCTACATTTAAAATCACACACTGCTGTTTCACCATTTCAATGGTTGGAATGAAACGATCGCGGTGAATGCCGTTTTTATATAAACCATCTGGCGCAATGTTTGAGGTTGCCACCAAGGTAATGCCACGTGCAAAAAGCTTTTGGAACAAATCACTAAGAATCATGGCATCCGTCACATTCGAGACGAAGAACTCATCGAAACAAATAACCACTGCTTCTTTATAAATTTGATCCGCAACCGCATCTAAAGGGTTACGCTGACCTGAAAGCTTGTTGAGCTCACGATGTACATGTTGCATAAAATGGTGAAAGTGCATCCGTGTTTTACGACGAAATGGAATTGAGTCATAAAACTGATCCATCAGCCATGTTTTACCACGGCCTACACCGCCCCACATATATACACCACGTGGAGAAGTTTGACGGCGGAAACGACGGAATGCTTTTTTAGATGCCTTAAAACGTTGAATTAATTCATGCCAAACGCGATCCAACTCATGAACGGCCTGAGCTTGTGCCTCATCAGACATGAACTGCCCGGATGCTAAGGCTTGCGCATAGCGCTCTGCAGGAGATAAAGGACTGAATGCGGTAGGTGAATTAAAATCTGACATATCATTTAATACTGTTTTTAGGCTATATCAATTATAGCGGAGTGGAAAAGTTAATATATAACACTTTGGCATAATTATGCTTAGGCTATTTCCCATATTGTCGTGGACTGTAACCAAACCACCGTTTAAATGCATGATTAAAGGCTGCAGGCTCCGAGTAACCCAATAACTCTGCAATCATTTCAATGGAATATTCCTGATATTCCATCAAATGAAGTGCACGGTCTTTCATTAATTGCTCACGAATTTGTTTATAACTGCTATTTAACTGTTGCAACTGATGTCTTAAGGTTCGCTCTGGCAAATTCAACGCTTGCGCGGTTTCAGCCATGGTCGGCAGTAAACCTCGTTGCAACTCCAAATAATCCTGTACCCGCTGAATCAGACTCGGCTGTTCTGCCGTTTCTTCCAAACGCTGCAATTCCGCCTGACATTTGCCTGCATAAACGTTAAATGTCATCAAATCTGCTGAAGGAATTGGTACATTTAAAACCCATTCATCAAACCAAAATTCAGCTTGCTGCGTACCAAAACTCACTTGTTGACCATAAACCTGCTGATAGAGCGCCAGTTTTTTCGCATCTTCAGGTCGTGCAACAGGTAAAGTAATTCGAATCTCAGGCATTTCCAGCCCAATCATCTTATAAATATCTTGTAAAAACTTATAGGTTCCCGCTATTTCAGAATGTGCACGCAATTGTCCCACAGGTGTTTGCAAGTCTCTCGGCAAATAACACAGTGCGACCTGATCATTTTGTTTTTTTAAACCCAATAAGCCACTCAAATGCGTCAAACTTTGATAGCGAATACCCTGTTCTAACGCGGTGTGCGTCGTTGGACTGGTCATCAATAACATCAGTAAGGGGCCATATCCTGCCAAGACATAATGCTGACCAATGAACAAGCCTTGCTCAGGCTCAATATCCTCTGCAATGATTTTCAAAATATCCCACTCTAGAGCAGGATGAATGATCGCATTCGGATCAAGCGACTCCACACGTAAGCCAATGCTTTGTAACTTTTGATCGACTGCGACTCCTGCTTTACGCATTCCTTGAATCAAATACATCAAGCCAAGTACAGAACGTTTCATAATCAATTAAAAGCAAAATATTGGCCTATGTTTTACTACAGTCACCTAGCGTACAACAATTGCCGAATCTATCAATTTTCTTGTCAGGGCTATCATAGACCTTCTGGATAGTTGCTCTACAATAAAGTAAAACAAAAAGGAAAAACAAATGCAGGCAGCAAATTCAACACCCCCGCAGGTAAAAATCGCCATTATTGGTGCAGGCTTTGGTGGTTTAGCTATGGCTATTCGCCTTTTGCAAAATAATATTCGTGATTTTGTAATTTTGGAAAAAGCCAGTGAAATAGGTGGCACATGGCGTGAAAACCAATATCCGGGCGCTGCTTGTGATGTACAGTCACATCTCTACTCCTTGTCTTTTTCACCCAAGACCGACTGGTCTAAACGTTATGCTGAAGCACCTGAAATTTATCAATACATGCAAACACTTACCGCTGAACATCAATTGCAGCCTTATATCCGCTTTAACACCGAAGTGTGTGCTGCACATTACTTAGACAATCAGTGTTTATGGCAACTCACCCTTAATCAAAATGAAACTCTGACCGCTCAATTTGTCATTTTTGCATCTGGTCCCCTGCATGTACCGCAAACTCCACATATTGCGGGTATCGAGAAGTTTAAAGGCAAAGTTTTCCATTCATCACAGTGGAATCATGACTATGACCTCCGCAATAAAAATGTTGCCTCTATTGGCACTGGGGGGAGCGCGATTCAATATATTCCTGAAATTGCAGAAAAAATGAAGCAACTCTACGTAATACAAAGGACAGCTGCATGGGTTATTCCTCGGGATGAACGTCGTTATTTACCCATTGAAAAAACACTGTTTAATCGATTTGATTGGTTTCGAAAAATTCATCGAGCTCGTCTGTATTGGACAAATGAATCTCGTGTAGTTCCCATTATGAAACCACAGGTCATGAAATATGCACAAAAACTAGCAGAAGCCTATATTCGCCATCAAGTCAAAGACCCTGTAACCGCAGATAAGTTAATTCCCAACTATATTATGGGTTGTAAACGCATTTTGGTCTCCAACAAGTATTACCCAAGCTTTAACCGTAAAAATGTTGAATTGGTTACCGATGATATTTTGGAATTAACTGAGGACAGTATCATCACCAAAGATGGGAAAAAGCGTGCAATTGACTGCCTCATCTATGGCACAGGTTTTGTGACTGACCCACGTATTTATCTTAAATCCTTTAGCTGTACAGGACTGAATCATGTCGAGCTTACAGACGCATGGAAAGATGGGGCCGAAAGTTACTATGGAATTAGCACCAAAGGTTTCCCAAACTTTTTTCAGCTTTTAGGGCCTAATACGGTCTTAGGTCATAACTCGGTTATTTTTATGATTGAGTCACAAGTAAATTACATTCTACAGCTCATCGAGATGGCACAAAAAGCCCAATCTCAAGCGATCGTTGTGAAAGCAGATATTCAAGATCAATTTAATCAGCATTTACAAAGTCAATTTACAGATACCATTTGGCAATCTGGCTGCGTCAGCTGGTATCAACAAGCGGATGGGAAAAATTTCTCTTTATGGCCCAGCTATACATGGAAGTATTGGCTAAAAACACGAAAAGCCAATCCAGCAGACTATCGTTTTTTAAATTCTAAGCAAGATAGTCAAGCAATAAATTAAGATCGCGGTCATAATAAGTTAGTATTTTTTCACACTTTATTTGACATGCAATCGTTTTGGTTGATTTTTCAGCTTCTTATTTGTTTAGCACTTGGATTTGTTTTGGCGCGTCGTTTACCCAAATGGCTTGAACGACTTGCCTTTCAAATCCTGCCCTATTTTACGTATATTCTCTTAATCGCAATTGCGATTGAGTTTTCAACGACTTTGCATAGCATTGCCGAACCTTGGCAGATACTCAATCATGCAGCGCTTTTAGCAGTTATGACCAGTATCGGTGCTTTCGTCTGTTGTTACATATTATTTAAACTTTTGGGCTACCAACCGAGTCATGGCAAAGTATCCATGAGCCTTGTGAGCAAGTCATTAATCAATATCAGTTATGCATTTATCGCACTGGCCTTGGGTTATGGCTTGGCAGAGCTATCTTCAGGTTTCGGCTATACACTTCATATCAGTACATGGAACTTGTTACTGGTTTTCATGTTCCTGATCGGGCTTGATTTGGCCTATTCACCACTTGATCGCTCATGGTTGAACTGGAAAATACTGCTCGTTCCACTTGGTTGTATTCTGGGTTCAATTATCGGGGCGTTTGTAACGGCCTATTTTGTGCCGAGCATTCAACTAAAAGACTTGATTATGTTATCTCAAGGTTATGGTTTCTACTCCATGACTGGCATTGTGGTCACAGAGTTAAAGAATGCACATTTAGGCAGTATTGCACTGATGAATGATTTGTTCAGAGAAATCTTTGCGATTGTGTTTATGTATATCATTGGCTGGCGTTACCCCCGCTCTGCGATTTCATCTGCAGGTGCTACAGCAATGGATGTTACACTACCGATGGTCAAACAAGCCTGTGGGAATGACTTTATTCCACATGCCATGGTGAGCGGTTTCATCCTGTCAGTTTTGGCACCAATTGTCGTCAGCGTATTGGCTGCACTATAAAGCGTAGCGCTCTATTCAATGCTGTCTTTTTATTTTGCTATTGCCACTTCGCTCACCAACAATTCTTTTTAAAATTTAATCCATAAAAAAGCCTTTCGAATGAAAGGCTTTTTAGATTTCTAGTCGCTTAAAGCGTCGCTAAAATATCTTTGAGCATCTGACACGGGTTTGCAGACTGTGTAATTGGTCGACCAATCACTAGGTGTGTTGCACCGTCTAACATTGCTTGTTTTGGCGTTACAATACGCTTTTGGTCATCCGCACTTGAACCCTCAGGGCGAATGCCCGGCGTCACCAAGGCAAACTCTGAACCCAAAGCCTCACGCAGCATTTTTGCTTCTTGCGCTGAACATACCACACCATCTAAACCACTGTCTTTAGTCAGTTTTGCTAGACGCTTGACTTGTTCAAATGGTTCAATATCTAGACCAATATCGGCTAAATCTTCACGGCCCATCGAGGTTAACACCGTTACTGCAATTAGTTGAGTATTATAATTGCCAGCCTTTAAGCGCTCAACACAGGTTTCCATCATTTTACGGCCACCTGAAGCATGGACGTTTACCATCCAAACCCCCATATCTGCAGCAGCACATACCGCTTGCGCAGTCGTATTTGGAATATCGTGAAATTTTAGATCTAGAAAGACTTCAAAGCCTTCACCATGTAAAGCTTTAACAATAGATGAGCCTTCATGGGTAAATAATTCTTTACCGACTTTTACACGGCATAATTGAGGGTCTAATTGCCCAGCAATCGTCATTGCGTCATAATGACTTTTTGCGTCTAAGGCAACAATAATACTCATGGGGAGACCCTTCAAACTCACAAAATTATGGCATTATACGGATTAAGCCTAAAACGACCAAGACTATTTTTCTAAAAACCATTTAAAATTCAAACTAAGTTCTTTATTCATATGCTTTTTATATAGTTATCAATATTTTAAAGCACAATAAAAAACGCCTTTGGCTATATATCCAAAGGCGTTTAAATCAAACTTGCTTCAATACTTCTAAGATAGAAATCTTACTTCATATTGTGGCTTAAAGCGGTGTAGATGGACGATCATTAGGATTGATATCTAACACTGTTTTTTCATGTCTTGTATGTGCTGCAGCTTCAGCAGCAGCCAACTGAGCGGATTGAATCTGCTCTTTACGAAGGTGATCAATGTCTTTACGTAGTCGCTTAATTTCCCAACCTTTCTGGAATACACGAAATACCTGAACACCAATTAACAAACCCAACACAATCCCTAAAGCCATTGTTAATAATAACAATAGGCCTAAACGCATTGCTGGAACCTGTATAAACAACAGATCAACGGTTAGCTCAGTTCCGTTTTGTAGCACTAAAGCTAGGCAGTAGCCAAACAGTACAATTAATAATGCGAATAATACGTAACGCATAAGCACCCCAATAAATTTTATTCGCCTGCAGTCTCGTTTACTGCATCACGTAATGCTTTACCTGGTTTGAAATGTGGAACAGCTTTAGCAGCCACTTCTACCGACTTACCCGTTTTAGGATTACGCCCAACACGAGGTTCACGGTGATGGAGTGCAAAACTACCAAAACCACGAATTTCAATACGATTATCAGAAGACAAAGATGCAATCATTTGATCAATCATAATCTTAACAGCTTCTTCCACTAATGGCTCTGCTAAGTGCGGGTTTTTAAGAGAAATACGCTCTATTAAGTCAGACTTATTAAGTGCTTCAGTAGTCATCTGCGACCTCTTTAATTATCAAGCTACCTTGTAGATAGATTGATAATAACCTGTTTAAATACAAAACGGTAGCGTAATAAGTGAATACTACGCTACCGTTTATTGTATTTGTGTAAAAAGTATTAGTTAACTTACATTAACAATACAATTCAAACATCTACTTAGTTGCCCATTTGAGCTTTGATCAAATCACCAATAGTCTTAGGACCATTGTCTTGACCAGTAGTTGCTGTCTTCAAGTTAGCAACTGCTTCTTTCTCTTCAGCTTCGTCTTTCGCTTTGATAGACAAGTTGATAGAGCGAGATTTACGATCTACGTTGATGATTTTCGCTTCAACTTCTTGACCAACTTCAAGGAACTTAGTTGCATCTTCAACGCGGTCGCGGTTGATTTCAGATGCTTTAAGAGTCGCTTCAACTTCGTCAGCTAACTTAAGTGTTGCGCCACGAGCGTCAACAGCAGTTACAGTACCTTTTACAAGTGCACCGCGTTCGTTAGCAGCTAAGAAATCGTTGAACGGATCGCTGTTCATTTGCTTGATGCCAAGGCTGATACGGTTGCCTTCAGCGTCTACAGACAAGATAACCGCTTCAACTGTGTCACCTTTCTTGTAACGACGGATAGCTTCTTCGCCTTGCTCGTTCCAAGAAATATCAGACAAGTGAACTAGACCATCGATACCGCCTGGTAGACCGATGAAGATACCGAAGTCAGTGATTGACTTGATCGTACCTGAAACTTTTTCACCTTTGTCGTGGTTCTTAGCAAACTCTTCCCATGGGTTAGCACGAGTTTGTTTGATACCAAGAGAAATACGACGACGCTCTTCGTCAACTTCAAGAACCATAACATCAACTTCATCACCAATCTGAACAACTTTAGATGGGTGGATGTTTTTGTTAGTGTGGTCCATTTCAGAAACGTGTACTAAACCTTCAACGCCTTCAGCGATTTCTGCGAAACAGCCGTAGTCAGTTAAGTTAGTTACGCGAGCTTTAACGATTGAACCTTTAGGGTAACGATTCATGATCGCTAACCATGGATCTTCGCCTAATTGCTTAAGACCTAAAGATACGCGGTTACGTTCTTTGTCAAACTTAAGTACTTTAACAGTAACTTCTTGACCAACTTCAACAACTTCTGATGGGTGCTTGATACGTTTCCAAGCCATGTCAGTGATGTGAAGAAGACCATCAATACCGCCAAGGTCAACGAATGCGCCGTAGTCAGTAAGATTTTTGATAGTACCAGTAACTGTTTGACCTTCTTCAAGCTGAGCAAGAAGAGCTTCACGGTCAGCTGAAGATTCAGCTTCCATAACAGCACGACGAGATACAACAACGTTGTTACGTTTAGCATCAAGTTTGATTACTTTGAATTCTAACTCTTTACCTTCTAAGTGAGTAGTATCACGAATAGGACGAGTATCAACTAAAGAACCTGGAAGGAACGCACGAACTGGACCGATGTCAACAGTGAAACCGCCTTTAACTTTACCAGAGATAACACCAGTAACGATTTCGCCGTCTTCAAAGATTTTTTCAAGTTTAGTCCAAGTTTCAGCACGTTTCGCTTTTTCACGTGATAAAACTGTTTGACCCATGCCGTTGTCAAGCGCTTCAACAACAACATCAACAGTGTCGCCAACTTGAACTTCAAGTTCGCGTTGTTCATTTAAGAATTCAGCGCGGTCAACAATACCTTCTGATTTAAGGCCAGTGTCAACTGTTACCCAATCAGAATCGATGTTTACTACAACGCCTTGGATGACAGCACCCTTTTCAACGTTGAGGTTTAATTCGCTTTCTTCAAAGAGGGCTGCAAAAGATTCGGTCATGATATACCTGATAAAGTCAGCGGTCTTGGATCAGACAAGGCCGGTTTAGTTAAGCGTCTACATAGTCCATTTTGAACTGATCAAGCTATGCTTCTGCTGAATATAAAAATTCGTTAGTTTGCTAATTGCTTATCGATATAAGCCGTCATAAGCTGAAATACCTCATCAATGTTCAATTCAGAACTATCAATGATGTAGGCATCAGCTGCTGGTCTGAGTGGAGCAACTTCGCGCTCCATGTCACGTTTATCACGCGCCTCAATATTAGCTAAAATATCGTTTATTTTAGCATCCAGCCCCATACCCTGCAACTGCTTTACTCTGCGTTCAGCACGAGATTGGGCTGAAGCGGTTAAATAAATCTTGGCTTGAGCCTCTGGAAAGATAGATGTTGCCATGTCTCGGCCATCTGCAACCAAGCCTGGTGCTTGTGCAAAAGCATGCTGACGGTCGACTAACGCAGCTCTAAGCTCAGGAATTGTTGCAACTTTTGATGCAAACTCACCAACTCGCTCAGTTCGAATGGTTTGACTAACGTCTTCGCCATTAAGCAAGACTTGTGTGCCTTGTGCGGAACTTAAAAATTGTATGTCTAAATGTTTAGCAATTTCGACACATTGACTCAGTTCGCTTGACAAAGCATCTAACAAATCTTGTTGATGCAATGACAGGCCCAACAAGCGATATAACGCTCCCGAATCAAGTAAATGAAATTGATAATGAGCTGCTATTTTCGCAGCCAGTGTGCCCTTACCCGAACCACTTGGACCATCAATTGTGATTATTTGAACTGTCATTGCTTACCCAAAGTTTGTTATACAGATTTAGCGAGTTTTGAAAAACCTAGTTTAATCGCAGATTTAAGCTGTGCAAGGATTAATTTACTCACAAAAGGTGCACGTGCCTGTAATTCAATCGTATAGGTCACTAAAGTTTTATTCGAGTCAATCGGCTCAAACTCAATAATACCCAAATGATGTTTGATGAGTGGATTTTTAATAATTTTGTATTCAATGCGCTCATTCACATTCATTAATGTAATTTGTTCTTGCAACGGCTTAATTGGGCCAAAACCCATACGACGCACAGAACCAAGCCCATCTGGACGTTCTGGATCTGCCGAATCTTTCACTCGCACCACTTGAACTGGTGCAAAAGCGACGTTATACGTTGAGTGCTTAGAAAGTAAATCAAACACCTGCTCTACGGGTGCATTAAATTCTTTTTTAATCTGAATATTGTTCATGGTGGTTCCAACGCCTTATTTGACAATAATTATTGTCATTTCATTTTACATGAAATTATTATTTTACGAATGGATTCACCCCTTTTCTTGTAGACGAGATAGTCGCTTTTGTTCGCGGCGCATTTTAAAAAAGTGACTGAGCTGCTGTGAGCATTGCTCATGTAAACAACCCGACTCAACCAAGAACTGATGATTATAATAGCCCGTTTCAAATAATTTACGTGCACTTATAAGAGAGCCCGCTTTCGGCTCTGTCGCACCAAATACCACTTTTGAAACGCGTGCATGCACCAAAGCACCTACACACATGGTACAAGGCTCAAGCGTCACATACATGACCGCATCATCAGGTAAACGATAATTTTGTGTATTTTGGCAAGCATCGCGAAGTGCTTGAACCTCGGCATGCGCGGTAGGGTCATTTAGCGTAATAGGCGCATTAAAGCCCGAACCAATAATTTTATTTTGACTCACAATGACTGCCCCGACCGGGACTTCACCTTTTGACGCTGCAATAGCAGCCTGCTCTAAAGCAAGCTGCATCCATTCACTATCTGTTTTTAAAACATCAGTCATAAAGATTAGATTACATCATAATGTTTAAGGAGTTCATTCCAGCTTTCAATACTCGTTGTTGGTGGATTACCAGCGAAAATACCCTTTAAGCTGTTATTGACCCCTTGTTTCCATGCTGGTGACAAGTCTTTATCCACTAAACGCGCACGCACACCCTCAACAAAGTCTGCATGACGAATTTTCCAGTCCGAAATTTGCGTTTCAAGCTCAAACACTTCATTCCAAGAATGAACCTGCTTACCCCACTGCCATAACAACCATGTTAATGCAGCCGTTGTTGGTGAGCCTTTTTGTAAGTTCTCACTGGCTTGACGAAGCCAATCGCTACGCGCATCACTTAAACCAACAATAGCATCATAATCAAGCTCGAAGTTCACACCACGACATACACTATGAATGACATCCAAAGAGTTCTGTAATGGGCCTGGACCTACCGGACGATGCATACTGTTTAATGTGTCATCAATGGCTCTAAAATCACCTGCTGGATAATGACTCCAGTCAATATTAATGACTTTCTCAAGCACCGTATTACGCTGTGCATCACAGATATGTGTTGCCCAACCAATACCATATGCGCCCGCAGCCGTCATGATTGAACCCGTTAAACCTGTAAACAGACCAATTGCTCCACGATCCGCCAAGAAACGTGTTGCACCCACATCTGGGTACAAACCAATATTAATTTCAGGCATCGCTAAACGTGAATGCGGTGTCACCAAACGGAATGGCGCTGCCATAAACAGACCTAAACCACCGCCCATGACATAACCTTCACCCCATACCAAGACAGGCTTAGCATAGTTGTGCAGTAATAAATCTAAAGCATATTCTTGCTCAAAGAACTGATTAGCTGTTTCAACTTCATCATTAATAACCAGTTGACGAAGTTTACGTACATCACCACCCGCACAGAATGCTTTTGGTGTGGTTGAATCCAACCAAATGGCTTTTACTGCGTCATCACTATGAAAATCTTGAAACACTTCAAATAAAGCTGAAACAATCGTTTCATCTAAAGCGTGAAGTGATTTTGGTCTATTCAGACGAACAATGCGCCAACCATTTTTTGCTTCTTCTACAATCAAATCTGGATGGTAGTTTTTAGAAACGGGAGAATATGTCATGCGTCCAGCTGCCAATCTATAGGCTCAATGCCATGTTGTTTAAGATAATTATTGGATTTTGAAAAAACTTTACAACCGAAGAATCCACCACGGTTTGCTGCCAAAGGTGACGGATGTGCCGCCTTTAACACCAAATGCTTTTCTTGATCAATCCGTTGTCCTTTCCGCTGCGCATATGCTCCCCAAAGAATAAAAACAATATGCTCGCGCTGTTCATTTAAAACATCAATCACATGATCGGTAAAGTCTTCCCAACCTTGTTTTTGATGTGATGTGGGTTGACCAGCTTCAACGGTTAATACACTGTTCAACAGCAAAACGCCTTGCTGCGCCCACCGAGTTAAATCCCCATGTTTAGGAATATCAATTCCTAAATCTTTATTTAACTCATGGAAAATATTACGTAAAGATGGTGGTAAAGCAAGCCCCTTTTGCACAGAGAAACTGAGCCCATGTGCCTGATTCGGCCCATGATATGGGTCTTGTCCGAGTATTACCACTTTTACATTCGCCAAAGGCGTCGTATTAAATGCATTAAAAATCAGCGCATTTGGCGGATAAATCACTTTATTCGCTTTTATTTCTGTAACAAGAAACTGCTTTAACGCATCCATCTTAGTACTAAGCAAAAAGTCACTTAATCCATGCTTCCAACTGGCATCCAGCTGAATTTTATCAAGCTTGGTTTGCTGTTGTTCTGTTAAAGACATACTTGTGCCTTATTCCCTTACTGTATATTCTGTGACAAATTTCACAGTTTGACTTGTAATTCTACATTCGGATTGTGAAATTGGATACCTTCTTTTAATTTGGTATACATTTCAGTGTCCGCCCATTCCGCTTGGATTTGTTCTGAAAACTCAATCTGGCTTAAATCTAAAAGCCCCATCTGTGTATTTTCAATATCTTCAATAAAACTCTGCGCATAGCCCGTATCGGTCTCATGCACAATCACCGAGTACACTTCCACATCGCCTTCACCGTTTTGAGTCACGGTCGACGCAAGTACTTGCTGTGCAAGATAAAAGAAAATACGTGAAAATTGTTCAGCCGATGGCGAAACAGGTAGCGACACCCAACGTGCACTAAAGGTTTTACATGCTAGGATATATTCTGGATCATCGTTTTGCCAAAAACAAATCGCATGATCAAAAGAGTCATAAAGGTCTTTAATCACCCCTTTCAGCAAGCCAAAGTCATAAACCATTTGACCATGATCTAATTTCGATGCTTTGAGGAGTAATTCAACTTTATAACTATGACCATGAATGGAGCGTTTACAACGATCCGATGTACAGTTGCGTACAATATGGGCATTTTCAAACTTAAATAACTTACGAATTAACATATGCCGTAATGCAATCAAACTTTCTGAGAATTGACTTTAATTATAAAGCAAAAGTAAACCTATGCTCATTTATTTTATTGTTCAATCCAATTGGTAAATCATATCAGCCTTACATTTAGCCTTTAAAAAGGTGACATACTCCGATAAGCCACATATACCGCTTGATCTTTTCGCACCAAATCACTACTAAACTGACGCTTACGCTCATTCAACAAGATTTCAATTCTGGCTTTAAAATAGTTCGATTGAACTCCGAGAAAATCATTAACAGTAGCCCGCTGAGCTTCGTCCACTTGTTTAAACGGATCGACCTCCCACAGTTCATTCATATTGGAAAAATGCTCCAAATTGGCCTGTCTTTGCTTTTGTAAATTTTGAATAGCAGATACATCCAACTTAGGATCAATGCTGGCCAACACCAGCGCAGGTGCAGTATTTACATTCACCTTTAATTCATTACTCGGTAAAGCACTCACATAAGGTGCAATCAGTTGATAGTTACGCCCCTCAAACCCACGCACCAACTTCAACTGTTCAACATTATAAAAAGCACGATTTGATGTCAGATAACCCTGAGCTAAACTTTGATAATAAGCAGATTCAGCACCCATCGGGCCACTGACTTCATCATCTTCATCTTGCCAATCAATCACTGCTTCTGAAAGCTGTGCAGGCAATCCAACACGTACCAACAGCTTTTCAAACCAAAGTTTTGCAGCCTCATTCGGCTTTTTATCCGACTTAACTAAAGCATTTAAATTAAATTTTCCCGACTCATCTTCTAAACGTCCAGAAACAAAACCATCTTCCACTGGAAAAGCAGGCATAGGCTTTGCCCACGTTTCTTGTAGATGATCAACCTCTGCTGCATTTTGAGCATCATCCACCAATAACTCAGAAAAAAAAGCTTCAGCACTTTTTGCATATAACAGAGCTTGGTTTTGTCGCATTAAATAGGCTGTACTCTCTGCGGTATTACGCTGATGTTTCGCAATCGTAGCCGCAAGGATAGTTGCTAAAGCCACCATCACCAAAATGGTGATCAATGCAATGCCATTCTGAGAGCGCTTCAAAACATCCACCTATTTACAACGAATACATTTAAGGAAAAATGTTTTTGCATAGAGTCCGTGAGTTTCATATCCTGCAACTTAATTTTTTTGTTTTAAAAAGTCTGTATTTAATAAACTAAACACCCATTCATAACTCACTTCATTGACAGTGAGGTTTATTTTTAAACCGCGCGGTAGTATTTTTGCCTGAGTCACATCATTTTCACTCAATGCCACCTCAGGCCATTGTGCCATTTCATTGGGATTGAGTAACATAATTTGAAATTGATCAACTGAATCAAGTAAAACACTGGTTTCAGGTTGATCATTACCTGTTTGATTTAAATTTTTATATTTATAACGGTACAGTTTTTTTTCATCTGCTTTATAAATATATTCAACTCGCTCTTCAGGCGGTATACCTTGCATTAAAGGATCAGTCACGCCAGTTTTACTAAAGGTCAACTGACCATTTTGCAACATGACTGCGGGTTGAACCTGCCCCGCAACATTGGCAGTAATTGGTACAATTTGCACAGTGTCACGTAACACTTGTTGATATGCTTCTTGTAGTTGACCTAAGCGCTGTTCATGTTGGGTATTACGCTCTTTAATCTTGATCAGATAATCAAAAACCTTCCAACCCAAAGCTGAAAGCACAGCAAAAATCGCGATTGCCACCAATAACTCAACCAAAGTAAAGCCTGAGCGTTTTGTCATGGTTGGCTTCCATCACGATGGTTAAAAAAAACTAAACTCGTAACACCCGAATCTACTTTTCCAGTTTCAGTATTCACCAAGCTCACTTGTACATTGACGCGTTGCACATTAGCACTAATCGTTGCTTGCGCTGATTTATCAATTTGCCAAGTTTCACCTTGTTGGGTGATTTGTTTAGAGGCCGTGCCTTGTAGCCAATCACGGTTGATTTCCATCATAGAAATTTCATTCAAGGCAACAAATTGTGCCTTGGTACGCAAGATGGCATAGGCTGTAGACTGAGTATATTGCATACCCACTTTGGTTAAAGCGACCGCTGCTGTAGCAAAAATAGCCAGCGCCACCATCACTTCCAGCAATGTAAATCCTGAGCGAGGATTAATGAGATGGCATTTCATCCGAGCGCAAGCCGGCAGACTATTCTTTAAATCTTTAGCTCGCATTTATTTTACCCAAATGATCAATTTCAATTTCTGCACCCACGGGCTCATTGGCATAATAAAATTGAATACGAACAGGTTTGGCTTCGCCATTCCCCAACCAAATCAGTTTAGGTGCATTCTCTTGGGTTAAATCATCGTTTCGGGCTTGGGAAACATCATAGTCTAAAGATTGCACAGCAAAAGAAACATTTTTGGCTAACACTTGCTGCGGGAACTCATTATATTTTTGCCATTTTTGATGATTCAGCATTGCATTATTTTGCTGTTCTGTGGGTATTGTAAATTGAGGATTTTTATATTCAACAACAGCATAAGAAAAATCAGCCACATCGGTCGCAGGATGAACCTCTAGTGCCAAAACACGTGCTTGATCATTTGCCTCACGTGCAATTTTCTGTACATCCATGATAAAAAAATCACGGGCTTGCGCTGCTTTACGTTGATCGACTCCATTGATATTCAACATCACCAATGACGCCATAATGGCCATAATAACAATAACCACCATCAATTCAACCAGTGTAAATCCTTGAATCCTTGAAGATGGTTTCTGTTTCATACATTCTATCCGCTAGGCAAGATATCCTGCTGCGCCCGTTTGTTTAGGCATAGCCAGAGCTTGGTCAATGTAAGCCACACGCAAAGTATCGCGCGAACCCAAATATCGTTGATAAAAACTAGAGTTCAAAATCGCTGCGGCACCATGCGTCAAAGACCAAATCGATGCCAAATAATCACGAACTGTCATTTGACTTTCTATCGACTCCAAATACCGCTCGGTCATACGAATAATTAAACGTAGACGTTGCTTTCGAATTTGATAAAGTTCAGTAAATAAATGATAGATCCCAACACCCGTGGTCGATAATCGCTCTTCTATTTGATGAAACAACACGGTGCGTTCAGGATGATGCAAATGATGTAACATAAAAAATGCTAGATGTTCAGGGAATTGTTTATCTGTATCTTTAATCATTTCAAGCAACATTTGCTCATTACGAATAATGAGCAACATGTAGAGTTCATCTTTACTTTGAAAATGTTTATAAAGCGTACCTTTTGCTAGATCTAATTCTGCAGCCAATGCATCAAGGGTCATCCCTGCTTCGCCATTCTCTAAAAGCAACTGTTCAGCCACTTGGAAAATTAACGCTTCTCTTGCTCGAAACTGAGCCTGACGATCCATTTTCACCCTAGTACTCTCTTATACGCTTTTATCGTTTCAATTTATTTACTTCATGTTGAGAAGGTTTTCAAAGTTCTGTGTTGTGATGAAAGCCATCTCTTCCAAGGACTTATCATATACATCTGCCAAGGCTTTGGCTACATAAGGAACGTACTTTGGCTCATTAGACTTTCCTCTATATGGCATCGGTGCCAAATAAGGACTATCTGTCTCAATTAATAGGCGATCTAAAGGAACTTGCTTCGCCACATCACGCAGGTCTTGCGCATTTTTAAAAGATACAATCCCTGAAAATGACACATAGTAACCGCAGTCTAAGACAGCTTTGGCCGTTTCCCAGTCTTCGGTAAAACAATGCAAAATCCCATGGGTCGATTTTTCGGCGCGAATAATATCGACAGTATCGTGCTTGGCAGAACGGGTATGCACAACAACTGGTTTTTTTACAGCTCGTGAAGCATGAATATGTCGTGCAAAACAGTCTTTTTGCTCAGCGATGAAATCTGTACTATGAAAATAATCGAGCCCAGTCTCACCAATTGCCCAAACTTTTTCAGGCTGTGCCAACTCAATTAAATAGTCTGTGGTCGCGCGGGCCATGGTTTCAGGATCTTCACAAGGATGCACCCCGACGCTATAGCCCACATCATCATGCCGTGCCGCAATTTTTGCTAGCTCAAGATGATCATCAAGATCAACCGAGATACTCATAAAGCGATGAACGCCCGCTGCACGTGCTTGCGCTAATGCTAAATCCAAATCCCCATCATAAGGGGTTAAATCCAGCATGGTTAAATGGCAGTGTGTATCTACAAACACAGGCATTTCCTACTTCATATACTTAATTACATAGTGTAACTAGTTCGCCCTTCAGACTTAAGACCTGCAAGCAACTTTTCCACTTCTGATTTGTAATAAACCCCTTTCTCCCCAGAAAGTTGAATACCAAATCCTTGGAGTTTGATTCCATTTTGCTTTTGCGAGATCCAAATCACTTTACCTGTGAGAGGAATTTTCTGTGCTTGCTCTGGCAATGTTGCCAAAACAAAGACCTCCTCTCCCATTTTTACAGGTTGTTTGGATGGAATAAATAAACCTCCACCAACCACAAAAGGCATATAGCTTGCATATAATGTTGCTTTATCTGGAATATTGGCTTGAATGATTCCGCCCATACGTGGTTGCATAAAATTCCCCTGTTTTAAACATCCATCAACCGAATACACAATTGGTCGAGCACTAAATTAGTTTGTACGTTTTGTTCAATATATTGTTTTGACTGTTGCAACTCGGCATAAATTGAAAACAAAGTTTCAAGTGAATACCGTTCTGCCAGCACACTGAAATCCAAATCAGTGTTTTTTAATTGCTGATTTAGCTTGACACAAATCAAATCTGACAACAAGTACTCAAACATTTGACTAAAATCACTAAATGTCAGCGCTTTATTCCACTTGGTCGCAATTGCCATCGGCATATTTTTATCCATCACCAACTTTTGCCAATCTTTTAAAAATTCAGCACGTTGAGGAATCCATTCACTCTCGGACAATGTAATTGCCTGCAGCGGCATATGATTGGACAAATTCATCAACAAATGTTGCTGTGCCAAATCGCTATGGGACAAATACTGATTTAAAAATTGCTCTGCTTGCTGTTCATTTATGCGATCCAAAGCAAAATGTTGCAAACGACTGCGAATGGTTGCAGGCAGTTTTAAATAATGATCTGCCAATAAAATGATAACAACACGATCACCTGGTTCTTCAAGCGTTTTCAATAAAGCATTGGCTGAAGCTGTATTTAAAGCTTCGGCTGGTTCAATAATGATGACGCGCCAACCATCTACCGTTTGCTGCACAAAAGGTAGCAGATCACGAATTTTCTCAATTTTGATCTTGGCATTTTGTTTCTTATTGTCTTCATCGGTAGTGATGTGTACATAATTGGGGTGTGTATCCGCCTTTAACCACTGACAACTCCCACACTCCCCACAGGCCAAATGATTTGGCTGCCGCTTCGCACATAAGACCCAAGCAAGAAACTGCTCAGCAAAAATCTCTTTACCACAACCTTTTTTGCCATAAAACAATAAGCCATGACCAATATTGGGAAAGCGTGTGGTTAAAGTTTCCCAAACATTTTGATGCCACGGATAAATCTCCTCAGGCAGCGTTTGCTTCATGTATACGACCTAAGTTCTATTATGCAAAATGAGCCACATCCATGGCATTTAAACGATCTAAATCTTCTTGTGTATCCACACCCGGTGGTAAGTTCGCTTCTGCGATATCAATGGCAATACGATGTCCATTTTCCAAAACACGCAGTTGCTCTAAGCTTTCGAGCGTTTCAAGTGTACCCATATCCCATGTCACATATTCTTGGAGCAATTTCACGCGGTAAGCATACAAGCCCAAATGACGGAAGGCTTGTTTATGCAACGTTTGTTGCACTTGCTTTGCAGCATCTCGGTCATATGGAATAGTGGCACGACTAAAGTAAAGTGCTTGTTTGTACTTCGACATCACCACTTTAACAATACTGTCACGTTTAAATTCATCTAAATGCTGAATTGGTTCACACAAGGTCGACATTGAACAATCGGCTTGTGACTCTAAAAGTTGCGCGACTTGCTTAACCAAAGCCGCTGGCAATAACGGCTCATCACCTTGAACATTCACAATGATATCTTCACTAGCCCAGCCCTTAATTTTTGCCACTTCACTAAGGCGGTCTGTTCCCGAAGGATGATCCGCTGAGGTCAACACTACATCCACGCCTTCAGCCATGCAAAGATCATAAATTCGCTGATCATCCGTTGCAACGCAGAGATCATCAAAACCTTCCACTTTCTTCGCCTGATCAACGACCCGTAAAATCATTTCACGGCCATGAATTTTAAGGAGTGGTTTTCCAGATAAACGTGTGCTTGCGAAACGCGCAGGAATAACAATATGCTTCATAAAAGACCTTAAGAAATTTCAATACCTACAGCGGCGAGCTGTTGATGTAAGGTGTCATAACACGCCGTCGATAACACTGCATCGACAGGAACAACCCAAATATCGCGGGCAAAACTAGGGTTTTGTTTGAGCAGCGCTAAAATTTTCACTGCATCTTTTTCAGTGGTAATGATGGGATTGGCATCATCAAAGACCAAATCCTCTAACTCATATTCATAATGATCAGCAAACTCATGACACTGGAACTGCTGCACTCCCATACGCTCTAAAGTACGATAAAAGCGTTGCGGAAAACCTATCCCCACGACCGCATAAAAATCATCTTGCGAATTGAAAGCTTTTGCCTCAGTACTATTCAACAAGTAAGGCTCTGCAACTTCTAAGTGCATGTGCATACTACGTGTAGGATGATCTGCATGTTCGATCACTATGCCTTGATCCAGTCTAGACTTTGGCTCTCGTAAATAACCTTCGGGCAATAACTTTTCATTGCCTAGTCCACGATTATTATCTAGGACAATCCATTCAATTTGGCGATTCAATGCCCAATGCTGAAGCCCATCATCGCTAATAATCAAATCAATGGGATAGTGAGATAAAAGCAGTTCAATACTTTCTTGACGATTTGGACCCACTGCCATCGGTACATCAGTGGATTGCACGATGAGAGTTGGCTCATCACCTACATTTTCAGGCAATGAGTTGAGATCCACCATAGTCGGAAATGGGCCTTTGGCACCATAACCACGACTGATCACACCCACTCGAATATTCTTACTTTGCAGATAACTCACCAAGTGAATGAGCAGAGGGGTTTTACCACTCCCACCCACAGTAATATTACCAATCACCATGACAGGTACAGGAGCCGTATAGGCTTTTTTAATATTGCACCGATACAACTTACGGTTTAAAAGAAAACCGCCACGATATAACCAAGACAGCGGACGAAGCACAATTAACCACTTTGCCTGTGAGTTCCAAGCATCCTGAATAAACTGTGCACCTGACATGACTTAGTTTTCCTCAAAATTACGCTGATGTAGCTGATAGTAAGCACCCTGCTTTGCAATAAGTTCAGCATGTGTACCTTGCTCTACTATACGCCCTTTGTCCATCACCACAATACGGTCTGCATTTTCAATGGTGGATAATCGATGTGCAATCACAATCGTGGTCCGATCTCGCATTGCAGCATCGAAAGCACGCTGGATAAAGTACTCTGATTCATTATCAAGCGCGCTGGTAGCTTCATCTAATATCAGCACAGGCGCATTTTTCAAAATCGCACGAGCAATGGCTATACGTTGACGTTGACCGCCTGATAAATTGAGACCTTGTGCCCCCAACTTGGTGTTATAGCCTTGTGGTAAAGCCATAATAAAGTCATGTGCATAAGCTGCTTTTGCTGCTGCAATTACCTCTTCATCAGAGGCATTTTCAAGCTGCCCATAGGCAATATTGTCACGTACAGTGCGATTAAATAAAACCACTTGCTGATTGACCATCGCCACTTGAGTACGCAGGCTATTGATTTCAATATCGTGAATATCAATACCATCAAAGAGGATTTGGCCCGAGGTCGTATCTTGAAAACGCACTAGTAAATTTACTAGAGAGGTTTTACCAGCACCAGAACGCCCTACTAAAGCAATCGTCTCACCTTCTTTGACACTTAGATTAAAATCATGCAGCGCTTGATAACCATCCACATAAACCAAGTTCACATGTTTAAAGTCAATATTACCTTTCAGTACTGGAGTTAAAGTCCCAGTATTTTTTTCTTCAGGTAAATCTAAAAGCTCAAAGACTGAATGCGCTGCGGCCATACCTCTCTGAATCTTTTCATTCACGTCGGTCAACGCTTTAATTGGCTTACTCAACATACCCGCTGCAGTAATGTAAGCGACAAATTGACCTGCACTCGTATCCTGTAAAATCTCTGGGCGTAGTGCGATCCACATAACGATGCTCAAAGCAATGGACATGATCAACTGTACAATTGGGCTGTTTAGCTGTTGTACAACCACCATTTTCAGGCCGCGACGTAAATTTTCTAAAGAGGTATCTTTAAAGCGTTGCTGCTCATAGGCCTGACCACCGAAGCCTTTCACCACCAAGTGACCATTGACCGTCTCTTGTACGACGTGGTTGACATCACCCATGGTATCTTGGACTTGAATAGAAAGCTTACGCATACGCTTTGCTGCTTTACGAATAAGCAAACCAATCAACGGTGCAAAAATCAAAATACATAAAGTCAAACGCCAGTTGCTATAAATCAGGTAACCCAAAAGTGCAATGGTAATAAGACCTTGCTGAACAATGGTTTTTAATGACTCAGTAGATGCGGCTGTAAGCTGCTCTACATTGAACATAATTTTCGCAGTGATATGACCACTGTTGTTGTCCAGATAATACTGCGAAGGAAGACGTAATAATTTAGCAAAGACTTCTTGGCGAATGTTAAAAACCAAGTTTCTTGAAATAACCGCAGTAAAATAACCTCCCATGAACAAACCCAGCCCACGGAAGAACATCACAACAACAACTAAAATTGGGAACAAGGTGGTAAAGCCTTGATCACGATGTTGAATTGCTTCAATAATTTTTTCAAGTAATTTAGCAACAGAAACTTCTGTCGCCGCATTTATAGCAAAACCAACCACCACAAGAATTGCTACGCCCCAATAAGGTTTTAAATAGCTCAGTAGACGTAGATAAACTTTTAAATCGTGTTTCACTAATAACCTCGGGAAGGCACTTTGGTACTAATATTGATATTTACAAACCCCAACTGACCGGCCACATCCATCACACGGATAACATCCTGATGGGTTGCTTTTGCATCCGCAGCAATCACAAACATTAGATCACGACGGTCATTGGAAATCTGTTTAATTGCGGTATTTAATTCTGAAACATCTTTCGATGCAATAGACTGACCATTAATTGAATAATGCCCTGTGGAATCTACCACCACTTCGATTTTATGATCAAATGTTTTCGGTGGAACACCTTGCGCATCAGGCAAGGTTAAATTCATACGACTAAATTGATTGAAGGTGGTGGTCAGCAATAAAAACACCAAAATAAATAATAAGCAATCAATCATTGGTGTAAGGTTAATATGAACATCTTCAACTTGTGAACGTTTGAATTTCATACTTCACCTTAGCTCGCTTGCTTCACAACAACATCATCATGGTTTTCAAGCACAGTTTCTGTTTGCTTATAAAATAAAGCCGCATGAAATAAAGTCGATTGCTGCTCTAATTCAGCAACATACTCTTGAACCAAACGCTGAAAATAACGATAAGCAAATAATGCGGGAATCGCAATGAACATTCCTGCCGCAGTTGTAATCAGCGCTTTAGAAATCCCTGGAATCATCAGTGTTGGATTACTGCTATTACCAATATCAATCATTAAAAATGACTCAATAATCCCCAGTACCGTTCCCAACAATCCTAAAAGAGGCGCAACAGCACTCAATGTCCCTAAAAAATTGATATTTTTTTCAAGATAACCAATTTCCTGAGAAGCAGTTGCTTCCATCTGCGCACGTGCAAACTGTTCACCTTGTGCCTTACTTTGGTAACCAACTTCCAAAATACGACCCAATGTCGTTGCCTGTAAATCCTGATTTTGTTTAAGTTTAGGCAAAACCATTTGTACGCTTTGCGCTGAATTTAATAGCAAATCTTTCGGTAAAATAGTGGATTTCTTCAAGCGAATCAAACGCTCTAAGCTAATCGCAACAGTAAAGATCGAACAGAGCACAAGGGGCAGCATAAGCCACCCACCTGCTTTTACCAATTCCCACATAACACTTCCCCAAGTATTTAAAAATAGAAAATAAAATTATTCAGCTAAGCAAATATTCAAAATACCATCTAACTCATCGAGTGAATGATAATGAATCGTGAGCTTGCCTTTCCCTTGTTTATTATGATCAATTTTGACATTTGCACTAAAACGATCTGTTAAGCGCTGTGTCAATTGTTGAAGATCTGGTGCAATTTCCGTTTTTGATTTTTCTTGTTTCGGCGCATTGAGATCACGAACATATTGTTCAGTTTGGCGAACAGATAAACTCTTCTCTATCACCAATTCAGCGACTTTCAGTTGATCTTTTCCTTTCAAAGTCAAAATGGCACGAGCATGTCCCATGTCCAGTAAACCTTGCTGCATAAAGTCTTTAACTTGCTCAGCTAGACTTAATAAACGTAATAAATTACTCACCGTGGTACGTGCTTTGCCTACAGTATCTGCAATTTCTTGATGACTTAAACCAAACTCTTCATGGAAGCGCTGTAAAGCCATCGCCTGATCAATCGGATTAAGATCTTGACGTTGAATGTTCTCAATCAACGCCAGTGCAATTGCAACTTGGTCTGTTAAATCACGAACAATGGCTGGAACTTGCGTTAAACCGGCAAGTTGAGCCGCACGCCAACGACGCTCACCCGCAATAATTTCATAGGGGTGCTTTTCATTATCAATTGGACGAATCACAATCGGCTGCATCACACCGTGTTTTTCAATCGATGCCGCTAACTCTTGTAAGTCTTGCTCATTAATAAAACGACGTGGCTGATATTCACCACGTTGTAGTAGATGCACATCGATTTGTTTTAGCTGACCGTGATCAAGAGCTTGTGCTTCAAGTTGTAATTTCTCTTTTTGAATGGAACCGAGTAAGGCATCTAAACCACGACCTTTTGCCAGCCCACGTTTTTTAACGGTCATGCGTTACTTCCTTTTTTCACTTTGCTTTTCTTAATCATTTCAGCTGCTAAATGTAAATAAGCAACTGCGCCCTTCGAGCTTTTTTCAAAATAAATCACAGGCAAACCATGCGCAGGTGCTTCAGCTAGACGCACATTACGTGGAATGACCGTGTCATAGAGTTTTTTGCCAAAGTATTGTTCTAATTCTTCAGACACATCACGTGTCAGCGCGTTACGTGCATCATACATGGTGCGTAGAACACCAATAACTTTTAACTCAGGATTTAATGCTTGTTGAATGCGATCAATGGTCTGTGTTAAATCTGCCAAGCCTTCCAAAGCATAGTATTCACACTGCATTGGAATCATCACACCATCCACCGCTGCCAATGCATTAACCGTGATCAAGCTTAAGCTTGGCGCACAGTCCACAATGATGTAATCATATGCTTGTTCAATTTCTTGCAACGCATCACGCAGAATAAACTCACGCCCTTCTTGCTCAGCAATCGCAAGTTCAACGCCTGCCAAATCACGGTTTGCACCCAAGACCTTATAACCCACTTCCGCCTTGGTAATCGCAGTCTCTATAGGCACTTCACCCAGTAAAACATCGGTCACTGAATACAGTAGGTCATTTTTTTGAATGCCTGAACCCATGGTCGCATTGCCTTGCGAGTCCATATCGACCAATAAAACACGCTTTTTAAGTACTGCTAAAGATGCAGCCAAATTTACTGCGGTTGTGGTTTTACCTACACCACCTTTTTGGTTCGCAATCGCAATAATTTGTGCCATGACCCGCCCAATCCTTTGAATTTTTTTAGATACGTTTTAATAAAAGTAAGTGTCGTTGTTCGTCCAAACGTGGAACTTTTAACGCAATAATGTCACAACTAAATTCGTTTTTGAACGCTTCAACTTCGTCATGCGGAACCAAGCCTTTCATCGACGCAATAATGCTGTCTTGGTGCATATAAGGCTTCGATGCATTGATAAAATCGGTTAAAGAGGCAAATGCACGACTGGTAATCACATCAAACTGACCCAAATCATGGATGCTATCTTCATTTTCAACACGCGTTTGAACTGCAATTACATTGGTTAATTTTAAATCTGCAATAAATTGCTTTAAAAAACGAATTTTTTTACCATTGGAATCAAGCAAAACACATTGGCGCTCAGGTTGGCATAGAGCAATAATCATGCCCGGCATACCACCGCCTGTACCAATATCCAGCAAACGACCTTTCGGCAAATCTTTTAAAATACTTAAACTATCTAATAAATGCTTCACCAGCATTTCTTTAGGATCGCGAATCGCTGTTAAATTGTAAGCTTTGTTCCACAGCACAAGTGCGTCTTGATACTTCAGCAATAAATTTAATGCTTCTTCACTCAAATCTAAGCCAAGCTTTTGACTACCTTGCTTTAAGTCTTGAAAAAATGGATGCATAAAGAAGACATCTCAATAAAATTAAACTGAAGTATACCGATTTCTCAGCCGTGGAACAGTAGCTAACGCTTAGTGATTATGCACTTAAACGTACATACCTTGACGAATCTGTAGATCTAGATCACTTAATCGCTCAGGTGTGCCAACATCCACCCATGCGGCTTGCATTTTCTCGGCAGAAATTTTTCCAGCAGACATCGCTTCTTTTAGCAATGGAGCCAACGGACGCTTACCTGCTTCTAAACCCTCAAACATCTGTGGATGTATAACTGCAACACCACTATAAGTTAGCGCCTCACCCGACTGCTCTTGTTCAAAGGTATAAGCACGCCCTTGATTTAAGATAAAGTCGCCTTTGGGATGCTGTGTCGGGTTGGGTACAAATACCAGATGCGCAAAATCGGCGTCCAATTGCACATCAAGTAAAGATGCAAAATCAAAAGTGGTCCAAACATCGCCATTCACTAAAATAAACGGTTCTGTCCCCAACAGTGGTAGAGCATTAATAATACCACCCGCTGTTTCAAGCCCTTCTTCTTCACGCGTCCAACGAATAGTCACTCCAAACTGCGAACCATCGCCAAGTGCACCAATCAACACATCGGCCAACCAGGCAGAATTAATCACAATTTCTGTGACACCAATTTGCTTGAGTTTTTCAATATGCCAAACGATCAGTGGTTTACCACCAACTTCAAGCAGAGGTTTCGGTTTATAAAGTGTTAAAGGACGCATGCGGTTGCCAAGTCCCGCTGCCAAAATCATTGCTTTCATGCTGCAACAACCTCATATTTGCCATATTTTGCTTCAAATTTCGGCATCACTTTATCGCAAATAAATTGCATGAAAGGTTGTAGTTCTGCATATGGTTTGCTTTCTTCAAGTAAATACCACATCACACGTGGTAAATCTTTCAGATAACCTGTTTTTCCGTCACGTTCAAATAAACGCACAAAAATACCTAAAATTTTAATATGACGTTGAATTGCCATCAGGTCAGCGTCTTGCTTAAACTGTTCAAAGTCACGCCCTTCTTTAGCAGAAGCTGGCAATAGGTCATAAAACACTTTAAACCAATGATAAACGCGCTCAGGATTCCACTGGATATACGCATCACGTGTAATTGAGATCAGATCATAAGTATCTGCACCTATCACCGCATCCTGAAAGTCAATTACGCCCTGCTCTTGTTCATCTGCCAAAAGCATGAGATTACGACTATGGAAATCACGATGTACAATCACTTGAGGCTGAGCCAAAGCAGCATTGGCTAAAATTGCAAATGTACGTTTAATCAGCGCAGACTCATCATCAGAAGGTTGAATCTGTAAACTTGGCAATAACCAATCTGTCAATAGCGACATTTCGGTCATTAACTTCTCATAAGAATAAGCTGGGAAATGACCTTCACCATCAATAGATTGCAATTGAATCAACTGCTTAAAACTTTGCTCATAATGTGCATCAACAGTCTTGTCATCGAGCTGTGTTGACAGTAGCACATCACCAAAATCTTCAAGCAATAAGAAGCCTTGCTCCAAATCTTTCGCCACAATATGTGGTACACGGACACCGTTCGTATCAAAAAATTCATCAATCGTCACAAAAGGCACAC
Organism: Acinetobacter johnsonii ANC 3681; assembly: GCF_000368805.1. Taxonomy (NCBI): domain Bacteria; kingdom Pseudomonadati; phylum Pseudomonadota; class Gammaproteobacteria; order Moraxellales; family Moraxellaceae; genus Acinetobacter; species Acinetobacter johnsonii. Next base: position 138,837 of record NZ_KB849709.1, read on the forward strand.
AATCTTCTTTTTCTGGTGGTGCATCCATCAGCATAAATGTTTTATTATTCAACTTGATTCGTGCATAACGACGGAAACTTGCATCGCCTGCTAAAAAGTTAATTTCAAATTGATCTGAACCAAGTACAGATGAAATCCATGTTTGTATCAATTGTTCACGTTGTGTATTCATTTGCGATAAATTCTAATACAGGCTGAGTTTTTAAAGTGCTAAGTGTAGCCACTTATCAACTTTTTCTCTATGATGCGACAATAATTAATTGCGTTTTAAGCATACTTGGTAAATGAGACACATGAAGCATCAGTTTAAATTTAATCCTTTAGCGACTGCGATATTTACCCTTCTTTGTGGTAGCTCAATCACAAGCTATGCTGCAACACCAACCACGTCTATTTCAGACGAACAACAATCGCTAAAACAAGCACTACAAGAAAACTATCCTGGGCAAAAGTTTTTCGAACAATACTATGTCGATAAGTCATCTCCTGAAGCTCAACAGCGCCAAGGTCGTTACTTAAGTTCCGCGTATTGCCAAGGCACATGGTTAACCCCTGTAAGCCCTGAAACCAAAGCTGCTGACGCAGCCAATGCGACATCCACCATTACAGCGGACTATGGTCACTACAACCCACAAGGTGACTCTGTTCTTGAAGGTAATGTCCTGATTGATCAAGAAGGTCGTCAAATCCGTGCCGATAAAATCACCATTGATCAAACCCAGACCTTTGCCAATGCTGAAGGTCGTGTGCAAATGGCGCAAAGTGGTTTATTAGCGCAAAGTGACCAAATCAATTACAACCTAAAAACTCAGCAAGGCGATCTGAAAAACAGCTTCTATATCTCAGAAGAACAACATGCACATGGGCGGGCTGACCAAATCCTACGTGAGTCACAAACGACCACCACGCTAAAAAATGCAACTTATAGCACCTGCCCACCAGAGCAATCGCCAACGTGGAAAATCCAAGCAGACGAAATTAAGTTAAATCAAGAAACTGGACGTGGTGAAACACGCGGCACAAAACTTTATGTTAAAGATGTACCCGTTCTCGCTGTTCCTTATTTTAACTTCCCAATTGATGACCGTCGTACTACCGGTATTTTAACACCAAGTTTTGGCTTCACCAATGATGGTGGTGTCGAGCTTGCAGTGCCTGTTTATCTCAACTTAGCACCTAACTACGATGCGACCGTTACGCCGCGCTATATCAGCGACCGCGGCCCAATGTTTGAGGGTGAGTTCCGCTATCTAACCGAAAACTTTGGTTCAGGTCAAATTTGGGGGGGTTACTTAGCTTCTGACCGAAAATATGACGATGAAGACCGTAAAGATTTGCACTTTTTACATAACTGGCAAATCAATGAACAGTTCTCAACCAACCTTGAATATAACTATGCTTCAGACAAAGACTACTTTACTGACTTAAGCAATAACCCAAACACCAAGACAGACTTAAACTTGCGTCGTGCTTGGGAGTTAAACTATAAAAATGGAATTCCTGGTCTAAAAGCCCAACTGAAAGTTGAAGACTTCCAAACACTAGACGAAACTACACCCTACGTTGACCGTCCGTATGCACGTTTACCACAGTTCTTACTCAACTATAAAGCAGGCAACGCTCTCGGTTTAGAGTACGAGTTCAACAACGATACGGCTTACTTTAAAAAGGACTTTGGGACTATCGATGGCGATACCAACGATAGCTTTGAACCAAGCGGCACCCGTGTCTATAATGACTTTTCTGTACGCTATAACTACCGTACACCGTGGGCTTTCGCCATTCCAGAAGTATCTATTCGTAATGTAAACACATTCTACGATCAAGATACCATCAATGAGTTTGACAACACCAACCGCTCATCGAATGACAAATCTTATGTCGTGCCACAGGTGACTTTTGATGCAGGTTTGACTTTTGAAAAAGAAGGCACTTTCTTACAGACGTTAAGCCCACGCATGTTCTATGCCTATGCACCCTATAAAAATCAAGATGGTGCACCAAATTTTGACTCTGCAACAGCATCGATCAACTATGATCAGTTATTTAGTGCAAATCGCTTCTATGGCCATGACCGTCTAGAAGACAATAACTTCTTGTCACTGGGCTTAAGCTATAGCTTATTTGATACGGTAGGTCTAGAGCGCTTAAAAGCCAGTGTGGGCCAAAGCTATTATTTCGAAGACCGCCGCGTAACGCTTGACCAAACAGCAGATGTCTTTGACACAGAAAATCACTCTGGTCCAATTGTCAGCGTATCTAGCCAGCTCTCGCAAAACTTTACCCTCGGTGCAAACTCAGCATGGATGGCAAATGGCGATAATGCTCAACGCGACTTACAACTTTACTTTACGGGTGATAAAGGCAACCTCTATAACGTTGGTTATTTCTACCGTAAAGAAATTGCAGACCGTCAAGAACATTACGACCAAGTGGTTGCATCTTTCGTACAACCGATCCATAACAACTGGCGTATTATGGGCCATGCTCAATATGACTTAGACAACAATGTCGCTCGTGAATACCTCCTCGGTGTCAATTACGAGTCTTGCTGTTGGGGGATCTCCGTTTATGGTCGTGAGTACTATAACGACTTGGATGACGTCAATGCTGCAGGTGTAGAACCTAAACGTGCAATTATGGCCGAAATTACACTTAAAGGCTTAGGCGGACTCAACAGTAAACTTTCATCCTTACTAGAAAATCGTATTCTAGGCTTTAACAATATTAATCAGACTTGGACAGACCGTTAATGAAGACAAAACAGTTCAAACAATTTTTTAAAGCGAGTGCTTTGGCTTTAGCTCTCGCAACCGCTATTCCAACTTTTGTACATGCGTCGGATGAAGTTGTTGCTGTAGTCGATAACAGTGTCATTTTGAAGAGTGACTTAGAAGCAAGCATGGCTGAGCTCAAACATCAACTTGAGAGCCAAAAGAAACAAGTCCCACCAGAGCAATATTTGGCACAACAAGCATTAGAGCAACTGATTATTCGTCAGACTCAGCTTGAACAAGTGAAGCGTTACAACATTCAACCTGATGAAAAAAGCTTGAATGAAGCGGTTTTAAATGTTGCAAAACAATCTGGTAGCACAAGCCTAGAAGCATTCCAACAAAAGCTCGATAAAATGGCACCAGGAACTTATGCTTCTTTGCGTAGTCGCGTTGCTGAAGATTTAGCCATCAATCGTTTGCGCCAGCAAATCGTTACCTCTCGTATCCAAATTTCAGACCAAGACGTTAAAAACTTCTTAAATACCCCACAAGGTCAAGCAGCACTCGGTAACCAAGTGCATGTGCTACATGTGCGTGTTTCAGGTGACAATGCTGACGCTGTGGCTAAGCAAGTTAAAACGGTACTAGCAAACGACAACGATGTCGCTGCAATTGCTAAAAAGTTCAGTACTGCTGGCACCAAAGTTGAAGGTGCAGATATGGGCTTTAGAGCACTTTCTGACATCCCTAGCGAGCTTGCAGCACGTGTGAGTCCACTCCAAGTGGGACAAACCACAGATTTAATTACAGTACGAGATGGTGTACATCTTTTAAAATTAGTTGAACGCAAAGGGGCTGAGCAAAAAGCGATTGTACCTCAATACAAAGCACGCCATATTTTGATCCAACCGTCTGAAGTGGTTAGCCCTGAAAATGCTAAACAAATGATCGAAAGCTTGTATAACCGCGTACAAAAAGGTGAAGACTTTGCCGTTTTGGCTTCCACCTACTCCAATGACACAGGTTCAGCACGTGATGGCGGGAGTTTGGGTTGGGTCAGCCCAGGTGTGATGGTTCCTCAGTTTGAAGAAACCATGAAAAATACACCGGTAGGTCAAACCAGTAAACCTTTTCAAACTCAGTTTGGCTGGCATATTCTTCAAGTGACTGAAACACGTCAACAAGACATGACTGCTGAATACCAAGAACGTATGGCACGTCAAATTTTAGGTGAGCGTCAATTTGATGCAGAGCTTGATAGCTGGTTACGCGAAACACGCAACAGAGCTTATGTCGAAATTAAAGATCCTAACTTAGACCGTAAGAACAACAAGTCATAAGTTTGAACACATAAAAAGACCAGCATTCATGCTGGTCTTTTTTCGCTTGGACGAAAACTAAAAATTTGGCATAAAAAAAGCCTCTCATGTGAGAGGCTTTTTTAACAATCAATTAACGATTATTTTCGTCATCTTGAGTGTCTTCAAATTTTGATTCGCCATCAAAACCAGTCGATTGGCCACTGAAGCCACCTTGACCACCGAAGCCACCTTGACTACCGAAGCCACCTTGACCACCGAAACCACCTTGACCACCGAAGCCACCTTGACCACCGAAGCCACCTTGTTGACCACCAAAGCCGCCTTGTTGACCACCGAAGCCGCCTTGTTGACCGCCGAAGCCGCCTTGTTGACCGCCAAAGCCGCCTTGTTGACCGCCAAAGCTACCTTGTTGACCAGCACCAGCAGGTGCACCAGCAGGACGTGGATTACGTGCAGGAACAACTGTAGAAATTGCATGCTTGTAAACCATTTGGCTTACTGTATTTTTTAATAAAACAACATATTGGTCGAAAGATTCAATATGACCTTGTAACTTAATACCGTTTACAAGGAAGATAGAGACAGGAATACGTTCTTTACGGAGAGAATTTAAGAACGGATCTTGCAAAGTTTGACCTTTAGACATGTTATAACTCCAAAAAAATTTAAAAATCAGCGCAAAAAACTATCTTTATTTTTCAATTAAAAATTATAAAAAAGATAGTAGCTAAATTTTGCTTTATCCGTAGCAGTTTCGCAAGTCTTCTTGTGCCTGCGTGATAGTAGAATACGTTGTAAATTTATGTGCCTCTTGCAAAGATCTTAACCAAGTGTATTGACGTTTGGCAAGTTGTCGTGTCGCAAAAAGTGATTTATCCTCCATTTCATGTTGTTTTTCGACAGTTTTATCTCCTTTTTGTAAAAATTCGAGTGCTTGTCGATACCCAACTGAGCGCATAGAGGGTAAATTTTCATCTAAATCGTATTTTTTCATAAGTGTTTCCACTTCATTTAAAAATCCGATTTTCCACATAATTTTCAATCGTTGTGCAATTCTTTGGTGCAATTCTGCACGGTCTGGCATCAAAGCATAATTATGAAAATTATAGCGATAAGGCACATTTTTAGGCTGTTCAGCTTGAAGTTTAGTAATGGGCTGCCCTGTCAACTTGTAAACTTCTAAAGCCCGAATAATACGTTGTTTATCACTCACTTTAAATTTTTCGCCCGCCAGTGGATCCACACTGCATAATTCCGCATAGACCGCAGACCAACCCTCACTTTCACCTTTGGCTTCTATTTCAGCACGAACAGCATAATCTGCACTCGGTAAATTGCTTGAAAGGCCTTCTAAAAGTGCCTTGAAATAGAGCATGGTTCCACCCACCAAAATCGGGGTTTTACCTCGTGCATGCATGTCATCAATTAAACCACATGCATCTTCAACAAAGTTTGCTGCCGAGTAGACTTCTAATGGGCTAATAATATCGATAAGGTGATGTGGATATTGCAGTAACTCTTCTTTGGTCGGCTTTGCTGTACCAATATCCATATGCTTAAAGACCAATGCTGAATCTACAGATATCAGTTCAAAATTTCCTTGCTCATAGAGCTGACATGCCAAAGCAGTTTTACCACTTGCAGTTGGCCCCATTAAATTGATGACCGGCAATTGAGTTGACATGTACAACTACTCTCCTCGAGCAAAAAGCTTATCTAGTTGAGCCAATGGAAACGCGCGCCAAGTTGGGCGACCATGGTTACATTGGCTGGCAAATTCAGTTTGTTCCATTTGACGAAGCAAAGCATTCATTTCAGAAAGACCCAAAATGCGATGCGCGCGAACAGCACCATGACAGGCCATACCCGCTAGAATTTGATCACGCTTTTGCAGTAAGCCCTGCGCTTCATCATTTGGATCCAAATCGTTAAGTAATTCAGGTACCAGCGCCTCAAAATTGGCTTTATGTAAAATCGCAGGCACACCACGAACAATGACCTGCTCATCGCCATATTGATCAATTTCAAGACCTAAACGCGCCAATTGATCTTTGAGCTCTTCCACTCGCGTAGCTTGCATTCGCGTGATATTAATCACTTTGGGAATAAGTAACTGCTGAGAAGTCCAAAACTCTGGTTTATCCCATGCTGACTTCATTTGCTGTAGCAGAATACGCTCATGCGCTGCATGCATATCAACAATAATCAGCCCTTCTGTATTTTGAGCCAGCACATAAATACCATGCAATTGTGCAATAGCAATTCCCAATGGATGTTCGTCGACTTTAGGGCTTTGCACTGTAACATCAACCAAAGGCTGAGCTTGATCAACAGCAGATGATGTATCACGCAAAGGAGCTAAATAGCTTTGCAAGGCATTATTGAGCTGTTGTGAGCCCTGATAGCGTGAGGGTTGCGCCGAATAATGGACACCTTGTGGTTGATTTGAACTAAAGTCAGTGAGCATATCCGATGGGGCTTGCTCACCAGTTTGTGCAGACTCAACATGACGATGCAACTGCAAAGGCTCTTGATAGCGAGGTTGCACAGACATCAAAGCTTGATTCTCTGCAACCTTCATGGCATCAGATAAATCTGCGGTTGCCGTTTGAAACTGCGATAAAGTCTCTTTGGCATAATGACGTACAAATTCATGTACTTCACGTTGATTCAAAAAGCGAATTTCATGTTTGGTCGGATGTACATTGACATCAATATTTTCAGGGTCTACTTCCAGAAAAAGCAAATAACCCGCATGCTGATGTCCATGCAGAATACCATCATAAGCCATACGCAGCGCATGAGAGATGGTTTTATCTTTAACAATTCGACCATTCACATAAACATACTGCAAGTCAGCCTGAGCCCGCGCATCGGAGGGATGTCCCAACCAACCTGTTAAACGCATGTTGATGCTATCTGCATCCATCCAATAAGCATTTTCAGTAAATGCGCGCCCTAGCAACTGCTGTACGCGCTGAAAACGTAGCTCACCACTATCTGCAATCGGCAAGTTCAATTTGATGTTTTGATTATGTTCAAGCACAAAACGAATATCGAAATGCGTCAGCGCTAAACGTCGGACGATTTCCTCAATATGACCAAACTCTGTGCCAGGTTTTTTGAGGAATTTTCGACGTGCAGGCACATTAAAAAATAAATCTTGTACCCGAATATGCGTACCTTTCGGTGCAGCTACAGCCTGAATGTCTTGATGGTCAAATGCAGTTCCATTGACTTCAACTTGATAGCCAATTCCATCATCCACTTGACTACTGGTCAAGGTTAAACGCGACACCGCTGCAATAGAAGCCAATGCCTCTCCGCGAAAGCCTAAACTGACAATTGCATGTAAATCTTCAGCGGTTTGGATTTTACTGGTCGCATGTCGCATCACCGCCAAAGGGAGATCTTCAGCGTAAATCCCTCGACCATTGTCCATGATTTCAATTAAAGTACTGCCGCCTTGCTCTACCCGAATAATCAGCTCTGTCGCACCTGCGTCAATCGAGTTTTCAAGTAACTCTTTGACCACAGACGCTGGACGCTCAATGACTTCACCTGCTGCAATTTGGTTGGCTAGAGCAGGATTCAAAGTATGAATACGACGTATCTTTAAATCATCACGCATTGTTTAATTAGCTCTCTAATGCTTGTAATAATGCTACTGAATGGAAACTTAAGGTAGCAGACCGTGTCAGTTCATCTTCCGATTTTTGGATATCAATAATTAAGTCCGCCTCAGGGATCTCATCGCCCCCTTTAGACGGCCATTCAAACAAAAACAGTGCATTGGGCGTTTCCAAATAGTCACGAATGCCCATTAGCTCCAGTTCATACGGATCGTTTAAACGATACAAGTCAAAATGAAAAATATCACGCCCTTGAACTTGGTAAGGTTCAACCAAAGTATAGGTTGGGCTTTTCACGGAACCTTGATGGCCTAAATGCTGTAAATAATAACGCGTTAAGGTGGTTTTACCTGCTCCCAAATCGCCAATCAAATACACTACACCCGTCGTAAAATGCTGTGCCAAAATTTTCGCTAAATTTTGGGTATCTTGTTCATTATTGAGTGTTAAGTTGAATGAATACTGCATAATACTCACGACAAGTGGCAAAAGAGCAATTATGATAGCACCGCACCCCTAAAATGCCCAAGTCGCAAGTTTGAAAACTCGTATTTTCCTATATCAACCGCTTAGATATTACCTGTAAAAACATGTCCAACCACCAAACTTCTGAATTTTGTCCACCAATGCTCAATGGTGTCAGTGCCAGCAAGGTGTACTTACCTAAACTTGAACATACACCTAAAAGCGTACTTGCTTATTTATGTACACAATTTCAGCACATTGAAGCAGCGGAATGGCAGCAACGCTTTCATGATGGCTTGGTCTATGACGCTGTAGGTAATATCCTCCATACAGATTCGGCATATCTTGAAAATCAGCATGTGTTTTATTACCGCTTTTTAGCGCACGAAATTGAAGTGCCATCTCAGCATGAGATTTTATTTGAAAATGATCATTTCTTAATGGTGGATAAGCCGCACTTTTTGACCATCAGTCCCACGGGGCAATATGTTCAACAAACCCTATTAGTGCGGCTGAAAAAACAAACAGGCATTGAGCATTTAACGCCCATCCACCGCCTTGACCGTGAAACCGCTGGCTTGGTGATGTTTTCCAAATGTATTCAGAGTCGAGGGATGTATCAGCAAATGTTTGCAGATCGACAGGTTCAAAAAACCTATCATGCGATTGCACCGTTTAACCGCGAACTCAACTTTCCACGCATAGTAAAACTGCATATGCAAAAAGGTGAACCGTTCTACACCATGCAAGTCCTAGACAAAGCACCAAACAGTGAAACCGAGATCATGCTTTTAGAGCATGATGCAACATGGGCAAAATATGAGCTTAAACCCGAGACAGGGAAGCAACATCAACTCCGTGTACACCTCAACTTCTTAGGTCTTCCGATTAAAAATGATCCGTTCTATCCTAAAGTTGTACATAAAGCCGACGATGATTTTAGTCAGCCTTTACAACTCTTAGCTAAGCATCTTTCATTTAAAGACCCAATAACTCAACAGCTTATGCAGTTTAGCTCCAATTCTGAATTGACATTGTAATCTGCTTGTCATTACAAAATAATTTAAAATTCCATTGTATGAATATTGAAATTACAATGGAATTGATTAAAATAACTTCTACCCTTAAGTCGTTCAAATTATTTAAAAAATCATGAGAAAAACAGAAGTCTATCAAATTCGACTCGATTCCCAAGAAAAGAAACAAGCTTTTGCAGTGTTTAAACAACTGGGAATTACGCCTGCGCAAGCCGTTCGTTTGTTCTTCAAACAAGTGGTTTTAACCAAATCCATCCCTTTCTCAATCGAAAACCAGAACATCAATATTGAACAACTGATTAAACTACGTAAACTCAAGCAAGAACAAAAAGCGGTTGAACACATCACTAGTGCAGACTCAACAGCAACCAATGATTTATTTGCAGATGATGAACATATTGATCTTTTTGAGGAATTAGCTGCAATCTTGGGAGAAAGTGACAAAACTTAACAGTGTTGCATTTCTAAACAAATTTTAGAAATATCCCTTTCAAAACTTAGGTATGCTTCATGTAAATATTATAAATACAGCATGGAGTAATACATGATCGTTAGACGTGCCACTTTAGAAGACTTAGAAAAACTTGCTGTATTATTTGATGAATATCGCCAATTTTATGGTGCATCGTCCAACTTAGCGCTTTCCCAAAAGTTCCTTAAACTTCGCCTTGAAAACGAACAAAGCGTCATCTTCATTCATGTCAAAGACGATGTGATTACAGGTTTTGTGCTGCTGTATTTAGGTTTCTCTTCTGTGGCCTGTGCAACTTATTATATTTTAGATGATGTTTATGTTTCTCCACCGCATCGTCGCCATGGCTCAGCAAAACAATTGATCGATACCGCTATTTTGTTTGCGCGACACGAAAAAGCCATTCGTATTACGCTTGAAACGCAAAAAAATAATTATCAATCCCACAGCTTATATGAAGCCATGGGCTTTGTAGCGGATAATGAGTTTAAGACCTATCATTGCTTTCTATAGCATTCAGCGTCTAAAGACCTTCACTCTCAAGAGCATTGCGTGTCTTGGCTAAAGCCACTTGTTCAGCATTTAAATAGATCCAACGTCCCTCGACTAAATCTGGTATCCCCGTTAAGTCGAGCGCTCCAATTTGCTGACGATGCAAACTCTCAACTTTATTTCCCACTGCCGCAAGCATACGTTTCACTTGATGATACACCCCCTGATGCACAGTCATTTGCAGTTCACATTCAGCTAAGCGTTTTACATCTGTTGCAGCAAAACTCCCTTTTTCATTTCGCAGCTCCACCCCTTGCTCCAGCTGTTGAACTTGTTCATCTGTAACAGGGTCGGCCGTTTTCATCCGATACACTTTTGCTACATGTTTTTTAGGGTGTGTCAGCGCTTGTAAAAACTGACCATCATCAGTGAGTAACAATAAACCTGTGGTGTCTTGATCTAGACGACCTACACACTGAATACCACGATTCAAGAGAAAATCATCAAACAAATCAAAAACACTAAAATGATGTGTCGCCTGATGTGAACATTCATAGCCTTGTGGCTTGTTTAAGGCGATATAAACTTTTTCACGGTATTCAAAGCTCTCGCCATGTACCTTGTAGTGAAGCGCATCCAATTTGAGTTTATGTTTAGGGTCAGTAATGATCTGCCCATCAATTTCAATGGCTGCATTTTTAATCAACTGTTGGCAATGCTTTCGCGAACCAAATCCTTGCGACTGCAACATTTTTTCCAACAGCATCAGCACACCACATTTTTAAATAAAGGCTCATTTTATACTGAAATACAGGAACATCAATCAAAGGACTCGGATCATTCGGCAAAGTGGCTAAAAAAACGTTACAATGCACATGTTTTTTTGACCAGTCTCGCTCCCTATGCCGAACTTAGATTTGAACTTGATCGTCCTCCTGATCCTACTGGCTTGCGGTATTTTCAGTCACAACTCTGCGGTAACCATTGCTGCGGCAGTACTCATTATTTTACGGATGACGCCACTGAGTGAATACTTCCCACTCATCCAACAACATGGATTAAATATAGGGATCATCATTTTAACCATTGCAGTTTTGGTACCTATTGCAAGTGGCAGAATTAGCGGTGAAAGTATTTTTAAATCTTTTTTAAGTGTTAAATCGTTACTTGCTATCGCCATTGGTGTTTTGGTTGCATGGCTAGGTGGCCGTGGTGTGAAACTGATGTCAAACCAACCCGATGTTGTTGCAGGCTTGCTGGTCGGAACCGTTGCAGGAGTTGCTTTACTACGTGGCGTTCCAGTCGGCCCACTCATTGCGGCTGGTTTACTTACCCTAATCATTGGTACAGGACAGCCCTAGCCTAGCGAATACAAAAACAAATCCAAATTCTCAAGCTAGGTTGGATTGATCTGTATTTGCTGCCTTTTAATTTGGTTTCTTTTATAGAATGATCACTTAATGTAGCACTATGAATAAATATTCATCGTGTAGAATCTTCAAGGTTCGTATGAATATTATGCTTGCTTAGTTTACTTATAACTTTTTTGAACAACCAAATTTTCATGTGATAAAGAACGTATAATACTTTTCATTTTCTCCTCTATTTATGTCCTCTCAAGAAAATAGCATCTCTCCAAAAAGCCACTTATCTGTCATTATTTTGGCATTGGCACTCGGTGGTTTTTGTATTGGGACTACTGAGTTCGTTGCGATGGGACTCATCCAAGAGATCTCACAAAGTTTCAAGCTCAGTATTCCTGTCACAGGGCATTTTATTAGTGCTTACGCTTTAGGCGTGACTATTGGCGCACCTGTGATTGCCATTTTGGCCGCAAAGGTTCCGCGTAAAATGCTCTTAATTGGACTCATGCTATTTTATGGTATCGCCAATGCCAGTACAGCACTCGCAAACAGCTATGAGTCCATGTTGGTCTCACGTTTTATTGCAGGTTTCCCTCACGGCGCTTACTTTGGTATTGCCGCTTTGGTGGTTGCAGAATTTGCAGGAAAGCAAAAGCGCGCTTCGGCTGTTGCAATGCTCATGATGGGGCTGAATGTCGCGACCGTGATTGGTGTGCCTTTTGCGACATGGCTGGGCCAGCTGTATGGTTGGCGTGCAGGTTTTGAATTTTCTGCATCTATCGCATTTTTGACCGTGGTCGCAATTTGTTTTGGCTTACCTAAAATGCAGCTGGATCACACAGCCAGCATTCAAAATGAACTACGTGGACTTAAAAATACACAAATGTGGATCACGCTTGCTGTCGGTGCAATTGGATTTGGTGGACTATTCTCTGTATATAGTTATGTATCGCCTATTTTGACTGAATACACGCATGCTAGCATTCAAGTCATTCCGTTTGCGTTGGCGTGTATTGGCCTCGGGTTGGTCATTGGTGGTGTTGTCGCAGGACACTTTGCCGATAAAAACTTAAACAAGGCGATTATTTGGGTCTTAGTTTCCAACGCCTGCTCTTATGTACTTTGTGCTTTATCTATGGATCACCTTGCCACTGCTTTTATTGCACTCTTCTTGGTCAGCTTCAGTATTGCAGGCTTGGGGCCTTTACTACAAACCCGCTTAATGGATGTCGCTGGTAATGCACAAGGCTTAGCCGCTTCGCTGAATCATTCTGCATTTAATATTGCCAATGCTTTTGGTGCATTTCTGGGCGGCTGGTTAATTAGCCAAGGTTTAGGTTGGCTAGCTCCAATCTGGGTCGGGGTTCTACTAAGTTTGGGTGGGCTAATTATTTTGCTAGTGGCTTTTCAGCATGAGAAAAAGTCGATATCCGCATGTAAAAGCGATGCAAATCAGACTTGTTAGACCAATCTAGATCTCTATTCAGATAAAGTAAGGCATGTGTATAAATGTACAATTTTAACGTTGTTCACATGCCTTTTTACACCGATTTATTCAGGTAGTTTCTTCCCACAGTGTGGACAATAGGCATATTGCTCACGCTCTTGCCTTAAAGATTCTTCTTTTTGTTCACGAATGAGCTGTAAAATAATATCGTGTGTTTGCTCTTTGGTCAGCCCAACTTCTTTACGAACTTCTTCAATTTTTTCTGTTTCTAAAACAAAATCAATATCGCTATTTTGGATTAGTTCTCGAAATCTGAGTTCAAGTTTTTCTTTACGCTGCTCAAGTTCATTGGCCAAACCATTCGCCAAAATACCCGCAGGTAATGCGGCCAAACCTACCCCTAAAATGGTAATAATCGCACCAAGAAAACGTCCTAACGGCGTAATAGGTGTCACATCGCCATAACCCACTGTGGTCAGTGTAACCACGGCCCACCACATTGAAGCTGGAATAGAGCTGAAAACTTCAGGTTGTGCCTGACTTTCAATCAAATACACGCCTGCAGCCGCCATAATGATCATAATCATTAAGATGAAAATAACTGCTTGAAATGAGCCTTTTTCGCGCTCGATGACTCGTAATAAAATTTGTAGAGAAACAAAGTAGCGGGTTAACTTGAGAAGTCGGAGCAGACGAACAATTCTTAAGAATCGTAAGTCGAACTGAACAAAAAAGTTTAAATACGCAGGTAGAATAGCCAAGAGGTCGATAATCGCCCCACCACTTTTGACCCAATTTAGGCGGTTTTTCCAATCCGACTCAAAACTATTAGATTCAGCAATCGACCAAAAACGTAAAAGATATTCGACGCTAAAAACGATAATAGAAAAGATTTCAAAATAATAGAAAAAGTCTTGATATAACACATAATACTTTTGCACCGACTCCAGCAAGACCGCAGCAGCATTACTCATAATCAGTGCAATGAGAAAATAGTTCAACCCTCGACTTAAAGGTGTCTCATAATCCTCATTATGCAAATTGTTATAAACAAATTTGCGTAGCGTGTACCAAGCTGTCAATTTCATTACGATTCTAAGTTATTCTTATCCCTTAAAATTCAGTTTAACTGAAGTTCTGGGCAATGTAAGTAAGAAATTTCTGCACGAAACGCCCTACTTTTAATCTGTTATTCAATATATAACAGCGCTAGACGAACTTGGTCATAGCCCATACGCGGATTTGTCAGTTCCACAATTGGACGAAGCTTAATCGCACCATCTTCGCTAAAGTGTTCTGTTTGCTGACGCTTCATTAAGCGTTTATAAATTTTCCGCACTTGCTCAACCACTTCTTCCCCAGGATGTGCCACGGAAATATCCAAGCCTTGCTCTTTATGCAACTTTGCCAAATGATTGATAATAGTTGCAGCCGTCAAACCGCGCTCTTGTGCGATATCGGCAATTTCATAACCACCTTCAAACAGTTCACGTGTTTCATCAAGTGTTGCAGAGGCATAGTTGGCTTTACCTGCATTCCGGGCAATTTTCTTTTCATTACGCTCAATCTCAACTTCATTGAGCGTTCCGCCACAATGACGAATAAAGGCCTTGTGTTGTGCTTCCAAATCAATGGCCTCGAAATGTGTTTCGGCTTCATCGGAGAGTTCTTGGAAGCGGCGGTCTGCCTTAATGGCAAGACTATCTAACTCCAAAGCTTGTTCATTAAAACCCAGTAGCCTTAAACCATCCAAAGTCTTTAACCGCGACAAAGCCACATAACCCTGCCCTTTTTCAAAGGTATGACTAAGGTTAATTTCCGCTGCTGCTAAAGTCATTCCTTGTGACTTATGAATGGTGATGGCCCATGCCAAACGCAATGGAATTTGCTGAAAACTGGCAATGGTTTTACCTGCATCATTGTCCACTGACCACGTTTCAGGCTCGACCACCAGTACAGTACCATCAGTCAGTTTGACCTTCGGCAATATCCCAAAGTCATCATCTTCTTCAAAGCCCACCACTTCGCCTAAGCTACCGTTGATATAGCCCACATCAAAGTTGTTCTTTACAAACATCACTTTGGCATTTTTCTTGAGGGTTAGGTTTTCAGGTGCACGCACAGAAGACTTTAACGTTTCAATAAGCTTGTCATTGCCATCACACACCGCCTCAAACTGTCGACCTTCATTTTCAATTTCATTCAAATGTTTGAAGTTGATGGTATCCACATCCATATTGTGCGTATATAAACGTGTAAAAATTTCTCCAATATCTTGCTGACGTGTGGCTTGTAAAGCCTGCAAGTGCTGAGAGTTAATACTCTGACTGCGGATGGCATTTAAAATATCATTAAGGTAATCATTGCCCTGACGGTGCTGCTCAGTCAAATAACACACACGAAACTTGGCTTCTACCCAAGCATCAGACATAAAACAGAATTTATCGCGATTGCGTTCTTCATTTTTACCAACTGGCGGTAACTGGAAGAAGTCACCCGCAACAATCACTTGAATTCCGCCGAATGGCTCTTCACTTTCCTTAAAGAACTTAAGGACTTTATTGACCAAATTGAGTTGCTTGGCATGTAGCATCGAAATTTCATCGATGATTAAGACTTGGGCATTTTCTAAATGCTCTTTTAAGTATTTACGTTCTTTCATGCGTTTGAGTTCATCTTCCCCCAACGCATCTTTAATTCCAATGCCGGCCCAAGTATGAATGGTCATGCCATTCATATGCGTCGCGGCAATACCTGTAGAAGCAGTAATCGCCACAGGCACTTTACGAGCTTTTAAATAGTTAATGTATTGGTTCAGCGTATAGGTTTTTCCTGCACCAGCGGAACCGGTTAAAAAGACATTTTCGCCCGCTTTTAAGAGTTTGAGTGCAGTTTCTTGCTTCATAAGACCTATACCATTGATGAACGGCTATAGCCTACCGAGTTTTTGCAAAAAAGTTAAGCAGATCTCGTCACACAGTAAATGATGTGCGACAAATTAGGTCCATTGTTGTTTAATTTTTAAGAGCTTGGTTACTCGGTTTGATTCAGCATGGCAATAAATTGTTCAGCGACCACAACATCATCAGGTAACGCTTTTTGGTTGTTTGGATATTCAAGCTGATCAAATAACAGTTGCCCTGCAATATAATGACAACCAAGCGTCAAGTGCCGCTGTGCATCGGTATGACCCATATGAAATGCAGCATATTCGCGCACAATAATTCGCTCAGCAAAACTGGCTGCTAAACAATGTTGAAAGCGACGTGACTCAGCAATGATGCGATCAATATCTTTGAGCTCCTCAAGCACCCAACTCTCAATAAAATAATAAGCCTCATGACTGATCGGTTGCCATGACACACAACCAAGCTTTCGTTTCAGCTCCGCAAGTAGCTCTTGGCTATGCAATTGATCATGCCACTGCACAGCCTGATGAAATAGGCTCTTCCATGTGACATTTTTTAAAATTTCCTTTTGCGTCTCAAAATGTTCAGGCAAATAATCGCGCACATAAGCATCAAACACCGAAATTCGTAAAGGGAGACGATTTAAATAAAACAACTGTCTAAAGCTTTCAATATGCAGTTTATGTTGCTTTAACTGAAGATAAAAATCATGGTGTTGTTGCTTATCTTCGCTAAAATAAACCACTAAGTCTTTAGGGAGTTTCTGCGCAATTTTATCTAGATGCTGAATATAGGCCTGCATTACGCGACTCAATTTTGTGTAGACCCGTTTCCCCCATTCGGGCTGATGTTCGACCACACGGCGCAGCAGTTCGAGCCATTCATCTAAATACAAAATAGACGGGCTAATCGCTATCCGCTGATCATCCATATCTTGGCGTCTATTTTTTAAGACCACATGCTGGTTGGCCTCAAGCTCAAACCAATGCTGTTGTAAGGCATGTTCATAGCAACTTTGTATAAATAAACGCGCCGCAACATGTTGGAAGTACTTTAAGGTAGTCACAATAATTTCGGGATGATAAGGCTGCGTATCGAGATAACTCAAAGCCGTTATAGCAACGCGTATACTACTGTGCTGGATATTTTGACTAACCCAGTCTGTCACCACTGCTTTTTGTTTGAATAGCCAATTTACGGTACGGCTTTCATCAAAAATCGGGAGTTTTGCGACCTTCTTTTGCCATGTCTTAGTTTCAGCTTTTAAAAAATGTCGCTTTGCCAACAAATCACGCGATGTCCAAAGATCCCGATGCATAAGCCGCACAAAGCCAAGCATATGGGGCTGCTCTTTAGCATGCGGATATAACAAATGAATATCATGCACATGATCAATCAATTCTTGTAAAGAAAACCGTTCGGGAAATGCCGTTTGTACAATGCGATAAACATGCGGTTCTAAGAATTGACTGGCACTGCAACACAGCTCGTCATAACTATTCATCAAAGACTGTAGCGGTAAAATATCTTCCGCCTGATCTGCATTTAAGCTGCATAAGCGCTGCAACTCGGCCAGCAAACCTCGCTCAGAGGTTGGATCCGCTGTATTTAATTCAACTTGCTGGCACAGCTGTTGAAAGAGTTCTGATTGCGTTTGCCGTATTTCAGTCAAAATTGTTTGCACGCGACTCGGGCCATCGAACAAAACAAACAGCTGTTGAAGAATCAGCTGCCGCAACTGTTTAACTTTATTGCGCAAATACAAAGAATGTTGTGGGGATTGATCACCCACTAAAAACACAATGTCGTGTAAACAAAACTCTTCGAGCGCTTCTGCATAATGTCCTTGATAAATAAACTGTGGAACACACAGCTCCGCCTGTTCCGTCGGTGTATAAAACTGAATATGAAAACAATGATTTAAAATTTGAATCCGTTGTTGTTTTACATCGACACTTAAAACGTTTTGCACATTGAGTGTGGAAAGAAAAGCGGCCTGCTCGTGATAAAGCTGCTGAATACTCGGAACAACTTGTCTGAACTGTATAGCAAGACTTTGATATTGCTTAAGCTTATCATTTTTCTCCACGGCTTTTCCTCTTTGAATTTGGCTATTTTCACCACAACTTCAAAACCAATATAAACAAATCCTGAACCACAGACTATGCCTTTTATCGATAGCCATTTTGTTCGTTGAAGCCATTTCTCCTCATTCCCTTACTCATGGTAGGTATTTGGTAGGTACACAAGTTTTTTGAATCATTCAATACTCTAAAAACGGTAATGAGCACCGATAACAACATAAATAATGGTAGAAGGAATCGCACCATGGCTTTTAAAAATATTGCAGATCAAACGAACGGTTTTTATATCCCTTGTGTTTCACTTTTTGGCCCAGGCTGCGCCAAAGAAATTGGTGGCAAAGCACAAAACCTCGGTGCAAAGAAAGCACTGATTGTAACCGATGCAGGTTTATTTAAATTTGGCGTAGCCGACACCATTGCAGGATATCTCAAAGATGCAGGTGTTGATAGCCACATCTTCCCAGGTGCAGAACCGAACCCAACTGACATCAATGTCCACAACGGCGTGACTGCGTATAACGAACAAGGTTGTGACTTTATTGTGTCATTAGGTGGTGGTTCTTCGCATGACTGCGCTAAAGGTATTGGACTCGTGACTGCAGGTGGTGGTCATATTCGTGACTACGAAGGAATTGATAAAAGTACGGTTCCAATGACCCCTCTTATTGCCATCAACACCACGGCAGGTACAGCATCAGAAATGACACGCTTCTGTATTATTACCAATACAGATACCCATGTAAAAATGGCAATTGTGGACTGGCGCTGCACTCCACTGATTGCAATTGATGACCCTAAACTGATGATTGCAAAACCTGCAAGTTTAACGGCAGCAACGGGTATGGATGCATTAACCCATGCAGTAGAAGCCTATGTTTCAACAGCAGCAAACCCAATCACTGATGCCTGTGCTGAAAAAGCCATTTCGATGATTAGCGAATGGTTAAGTCCTGCAGTTGCGAACGGTGAAAACTTAGAAGCGCGTGATGCCATGAGTTATGCACAATATTTAGCAGGTATGGCATTTAACAATGCATCTCTAGGTTATGTCCATGCGATGGCACACCAACTCGGTGGCTTCTATAACCTACCTCACGGCGTATGTAATGCAGTCCTACTTCCACACGTCTGTGAGTTCAACTTAATTGCCTGCCCTGACCGTTATGCACGTATTGCAGAACTGATGGGAGTTAACATCACAGGTTTAACTGTGACAGAAGCTGGATATGCTGCAATTGACGCGATTCGTGAACTATCTGCATCGATTGGTATTCCATCGAGCTTGTCTGAACTGGGTGTGAAAGAGCAAGATTTGGGTGTTATGTCTGAAAATGCACAAAAAGATGCCTGCATGCTGACGAATCCACGTAAAGCAAACCATGCTCAAGTGGTCGACATCTTCAAAGCTGCACTCAAATCTGGTGCTTCAGTGGTCGATTTTAAAGCAGCGGTCTAAGTTCTCTCCTTAACTTTTTTGTTTGCTTTGACAATTTAAGTGGAATGAAACAGACGTCCATACTGTTTCATTCAGGTAAGCCTAATCCTTGCTTACCTGTGCACTTAAATTGTCTTTTTTTATTTGTGGTTGACAAAGTTTTGCACTTCATCAAGGATAAGAAAACTCATGACAATAACAACCAGAGCAAATTATGTCAGCAAATCAAACTCATCCTGCGTATCAACCTGATGTCCTCGGCGAAGGCTATGAACAATTAAAACTCAATTTTCCAGACGATTATGAAGGTGCCATCTGCGCAACTCTCGTACGTAAAAAAGCCCCGCAAAATACCCAAAAAGCTGTGCTGTATATCCATGGTTTTATTGACTACTTTTTCCAAACCGAAATGGCTGAACAATTTAATCAGCATGATTATGATTTTTATGCGCTCGATTTAAGAAAATATGGTCGTTCTCACTTGAGCCATCAAAAATACTACAACGTCCGTGATCTAAGTGAATACGATGCTGAAATTACCCAAGCCTTAGAGATCATTGGCAATGAAGGCCATACTGCGGTGCTACTTGCAGGGCACTCCACAGGAGGCTTAATCACGACTTTATACGCTGCGCACAATCCTAAGCATCCGCTAATCAAAGCACTTTGGGCCAATAGCCCTTTTTATGATTTTAATATGCATCCGATTAAGCGCAAACTTGGCGTGCCGCAACTCAGTCGACTCGCAAAGCGTTTTCCTGACCTCAAGTTTCCAAGTGAACTGAATAAATGGTATGTACCAAGCCTACATCAAAACGAGCATGGTGAATGGAACTTTGATTTGGAGTGGAAACAACCAAGCTACTCTATGGTTCGGATCAGCTTTGTACGTGCAATTCATGAAGCACAGAAAGAAATTCATCGCAGTGGTTTAAAGCTCTCTGTTCCTGCACTCATTATGCATTCACATCAAACGCTTAACCCGAAGAAATGGGGCGAAGCCGCGCAAACCAGTGATGTGATTTTAGATGTTAAAGACATTGAAAAGCAGGCCAAAAATTTACAAGGTGACATCAGTGTAGTGACCATTCACAATGGCTTACACGACTTAGTTCTCTCCGCACCTGAAGTTCGTGCCGAAGTTTATGCTGAGCTGTTCCAATGGCTCGAGCAAAAAATAGTGTAAATATACCTTTCCAACACAATTAAGAATTCTTAAATTTTATATTTCTCAAGTAGCTGATGCGCAGGATGTCCATTCGGTGTCAGCTCAATGAGTCGCTCAACGGCATCTATCGCTTCTGGGTAACGTGCAACATGTTTAAACAACATATCAGTTTCATTGGCTTTAAAAATCGCACTGCTTAAACGTGACTCCAAACAGTCGCGCCATGCACATAGAAATGGACTTTCCGTTTTAGGCAGTAAAACACCTGAACACAGCTTTAACGCGGTCTCGATATACGCAGCATCTAAGGCCTGCTCGGCTTGTAAAAAATCGGCCTCAATATGCGCCAAAATCCGATAAGGACGAGATCCCAACATGCCACCAAGCAAGTCACGCAGTTGTGACATTTCGGCTTTGAGTGTTCCTACACTCACCTTACGCTCACCATATAAAGCCTGATGCAAGGTATCTAAAGTCATGCCCTGCGGGCACAGCGCCAAGATGGTCAAAATTTCAATTTGTCGCGGTGTGAGTATCATCACTTTGCCATTGAAATGTACTTGTGGCACACCAAAAGCACGGATATATAATTGTTGGCGCTGATATTCTAAGAGTGCCGTTTGGATGATAGATGCACAGCGCTCTGCTGCGAGTAGACCAAGGCTATTATGATTTTTCCATGTGGTGGATAAATCAATCACCCCTAGGACGTGTTTTGAGTAAGGGTCGATAATCGGCGCAGCATAACAGACCCAATCATGGATGGAGCTCATGTAGTGTTCATTTGAAAAGACACAACTGGACTGTTGCGTTTTTAAGGACAAGGCCAATGCATTGGTTCCCACCAATTCCTCTCGCCACTGCCCACCTTCAACAAAATGTACACTTTCTGCCGCATTACGCATTTGTCTACTGGACGCACTCCAAATAATGGTACTACCAATATCGCCTACAGCCACCACCATAGATGACTGTTGTGCAATATGTCTCAGTTCATCTGCACAATAACTCAAAGCATGTTGTAGCGCTGAACCTTGTGACATAGAACCTTCCGAAATGGGCGCAGCAAAGCGATCTTTTGGAATTTCTGCGGAGTTAGAGCGCTGCCATGAACTTGCAATACTTTTTCCCAGTTGTTCAGCTTGTACCGTCGAAATACTACTACTGGTTCTAAGCTTTTCTATTTCTTGTCTTTTCTGTATTAAATGTTGCATTGCCATCATTCCTTATTCTCAAAACAATTCCTGATATACGTCCACTGTATTACTTGGTTGTAAACATTTGTCAAAGCCGTGTAAACCTCCTTCCTTCCAACCTTTTTCCAACCTTATATTAGTTATGCTACTTAAATATTGTACAGATGTACCTTATACCAAAGCTGTAGATGCTTTTAAAAAATCAATAAGCAAAGGAACTTCAATATGCGCTATGTAGACCCTAACCAATCTGGTTCTAAAGTAGAATTTAAAGCACAGTATGACAACTTTATTGGTGGCGAGTGGGTTGCTCCAGTAAAAGGTGAATACTTTGAAAATATCTCTCCTGTCGACGGTAAAGTTTTTACAAAAGTCCCTCGCTCATCTGTAGAAGACATCGAGCTTGCACTGGATGCTGCGCATAAAGCCAAAGAACAATGGAACAAATCCTCTCCAACTACACGTTCAAATTTACTCCTTAAAATTGCAGATCGTCTAGAACAAAATCTAGAAAAATTGGCTGTGGCTGAAACATGGGATAACGGTAAACCGATTCGTGAAACACTTGCAGCGGACATTCCTTTAGCCATTGACCATTTCCGCTATTTCGCAGGCTGTATCCGTGCGCAAGAAGGCGGTATTTCTGAAATTGATGAAGATACCATTGCCTATCACTTCCACGAACCATTGGGCGTGGTAGGACAAATCATTCCATGGAACTTCCCAATTTTGATGGCGACATGGAAAATTGCTCCTGCACTTGCTGCAGGTAACTGTATTGTTTTAAAACCTGCAGAACAGACGCCTACGAGTATTTTGGTTTTAATTGAACTCATTCAAGACTTACTACCACCCGGTATTTTAAACATCGTCAACGGTTATGGTGTTGAAGTGGGTCGTCCACTCGCAACCAATCCACGTATTGCTAAAATTGCATTCACTGGCTCTACTGCTGTGGGTCAAATGATCATGCAATATGCCACTGAAAACGTGATTCCTGTGACTTTGGAATTAGGTGGTAAATCTCCAAACATCTTCTTTGAAGACATTATGGATCAAGACGATGAGTTCTTAGACAAAGCCCTTGAAGGTTTTGCCATGTTTGCGCTTAACCAAGGTGAAATCTGTACGTGTCCATCACGCGCTTTAGTTCAAGAAAGTATTGCGGATAAATTCCTTGAAATGGCAGTTGAACGTGTGAAACGCATTAAAACGGGTCACCCACTCGATACAGAAACGATGATTGGTGCGCAAGCTTCACTTGAACAGCAAGAGAAAATCTTGGGTTGTATCGCAACAGGTCGCGGTGAAGGTGCACAAGTACTGACAGGTGGTAGTGAGCGTAATGAAGTAGGTTCTGGTTTCTATATTGAACCAACCATCTTCAAAGGCACCAATGACATGAAAATTTTCCAAGAAGAAATTTTTGGGCCTGTGCTTTCAGTGGCAACATTCAAAGACTTTGACGATGCAATTAAAATTGCCAACGACACTATTTATGGTTTAGGCGCTGGTGTATGGTCACGTTCAGCACATACGTCTTACCGTGCAGGTCGTGCAATTCAAGCGGGTCGAGTTTGGACCAACTGTTACCACATCTACCCTGCACATGCCGCTTTCGGTGGTTATAAAAAGTCAGGGATTGGTCGTGAAAACCATAAAATGATGCTTGATCATTACCAACAAACTAAAAACCTACTTGTGAGCTATGCAACTAAGCCTATGGGCTTCTTCTAAGCTCTTAGCTTATTCGTATTCTGTTTTCTATGTGTTTAGGGTGATTCGTTACCCTGAACACTCTCACCATCAACCATCAACCATCAACCATCAACCATCAACCATCAACCATCAACCATCAACCATCAACCATCAAAACAATAATTCAAAACTGTGTCATATAAACATTAGACAGGACGTCTAGTCGCTTGGTACTGAAATTGCATAAATATTGCATCCATCAAGCCATCTATAAAAACTCAAGATATGGAGCTTCACATGACCGATTCTCCCATTAACAGCTCAACGACTCCACTCTCTACTTCAACTGTAAGCACATCTGACGACTATTTTGAAAAAAGGCAACTGAAACAAGGTGCTGTAGGCTGGCTATTATTAGTTGGTTTAGGCGTGGCTTATGTCATTTCAGGCGACTTTGCTGGCTGGAACTTCGGTCTTGCTCAAGGTGGCTGGGGCGGTATGTTTATCGCAACGGTTGTCGTAGCCATCATGTACTTATGCATGTGCCTGTCGATGTCTGAAATGGCCACCATGCTGCCCACTGCGGGAGGCGGCTATAGCTTTGCGCGTACCGCATTTGGTCCATTTGGCGGCTATCTCACAGGCACGGCGATTTTAATTGAATATGCCATCGCCCCTGCGGCTATCGCATGCTTTATTGGTGCCTACTGCGAGTCCTTATTTGGTGTCGGTGGATGGATCATTTATCTCATCTGCTATCTGGTTTTTATGGGTATTCATCTCAAAGGTGCAGGTGAAGCCCTCAAGATCATGTTTGTAATTACCGCCATTGCAGCCGTAGCTCTTTTTGTCTTTATCATCGCAATGGCACCACATTTTAACAGCGCCAACTTATTTAACATTACACCGACTGAAAATATCGGTGCAAGTAGCTTCCTACCGATGGGTTATATCGGAATTTGGGCGGCGGTGCCCTATGCCATTTGGTTCTTTTTAGCGGTGGAAGGTGTTCCACTGGCAGCAGAGGAAGCCAAAGATCCATCTAAGTCCTTACCACGTGGTTTGATTGGTTCGATGCTGATTTTGGCCGCTTTTGCCCTACTTATTCTGTTCTTAGGTGCTGGTGCCGCTGGCGCAGAACAACTTAAAGAATCAGGCGCACCCTTAGTTGATGCACTGGTAGCAGTCTATGGTCAAAACAGCTGGTTAGGCAGTTTTGTCAATTTTGTCGGTCTAGCAGGTTTAATTGCGAGTTTCTTCTCCATCATTTATGCCTATTCACGTCAAATTTTCGCCTTATCACGTGCGGGTTATTTACCAACTTCATTATCACTGACCAATAAAAACAAAGCGCCCTATTTAGCGATTATTATTCCCGGCATCATTGGTTTTTTATTGTCGCTGACAGGTGAAGGTGATCTGCTCATCCTGATGGCGGTATTTGGTGCGACCATTTCTTATGTCTTGATGATGCTTTCTCACATTAAACTGCGCATCAGCCGTCCAGAGTTGCATCGTCCCTATAAAACTCCAGGTGGGATTCTCACCTCATCGATTGCTTTGGTTTTAGCCAGTATTGCGGTGATTGCTGGTTTTGTGGTGGATCCTAAAGTTTGGTTTATGGCTGCCGCTATTTATGCGGTCTTTATTGCCTACTTTATTTTCCATAGTCGCCATCGACTCGTTCAAGGTACACCTGAAGAAGAGTTTGAAAGTATTCGTAAGGCAGAACAAGACTTATAGAAGGACCTATGACATGGCTTATAAAACGTTGATTGGACATCAGCACTATGTGTTTAATGATTTAAAAACTTTAATGGCAAAAGCAACCCCGCTGCGCTCAGGTGATCAACTTGCAGGTGTTGCAGCGGAAAATGCCACTGAACGTGTTGCCGCACAAATGGCATTGGCCGATGTTCCATTGAAGCAGTTTTTAACTGAAGTGTTGATCAGCTATGAACAGGATGAAATAACCCGCCTGATTATCGATGAGCACCGTAGTGATTTATTTGCGCCGATTTCACATTTTACCGTAGGAGACTTTCGTAACTGGCTACTCAGTGAAGATGCGACTACGCAGAAATTACAACAACTTGCGCTCGGTTTAACCCCTGAAATGGTGGCTGCGGTGAGTAAGATTATGCGCAATCAAGACCTCATCTTGGTTGCAAGTAAATGTGAAGTCATCACCCAATTTCGCAACACCATCGGATTGAAAGGTCATCTCTCGACCCGTTTACAACCGAATCATCCGACCGATGATCTCTTGGGAATATCGGCCAGTATTTTGGATGGCTTGATGTATGGCAATGGTGATGCCGTCATTGGGATTAACCCTGCAACCGATAACCTACAAAATTTATCGGAGCTACTCAAACTACTCGATCATGTGATCCAAGAGCATCATATTCCAACCCAGTCCTGTGTGCTGACGCATATCAGTTCGGGGATTCAACTGGCAGAGAAAAATGTGCCGATTGATTTAATGTTTCAGTCGATTGCAGGCACTCAGCGCGCCAATGAAGGTTTCGGCATTAATCTCGAATTACTGCGTGAAGGCTATGAAGCAACACTGGCTCTCAAGCGTGGGACTGTGGGACAAAATGTGATGTATTTTGAAACAGGTCAAGGCAGTGCTTTATCTAGTAATGCACATCACGGTGTAGATCAACAAACCTTAGAAGTCCGTGCCTATGCTGTGGCTCGTAAATTTAACCCACTACTGGTAAATACTGTGGTTGGGTTTATTGGCCCAGAGTATTTATACAATGGTAAACAAATTATCCGTGCAGGCTTGGAAGACCACTTTTGTGGCAAGCTCCTAGGCTTACCTATGGGCTGCGACATTTGCTATACCAACCATGCCGATGCCGACCAAAACGACATGGATGTACTACTCACCCTATTCGGTGCAGCAGGTCTGAACTTTATTATGGGCATTCCAGGTTCGGATGACGTCATGCTGAACTATCAAACCACGTCATTTCATGATGCGCTGTATTTAAGGCAACTTCTGGGCTTAAAAGCCGCACCTGAGTTTGATCTGTGGTTGGCGGAACAAGGCATCTTTAAACAACAGCAGCAGCACATTCTCTGGCCGGAACATATCCCGCCACAATTTGAAAAACTTTTGCATATATAAGGAGCAACTTATGTCACTTGTTCCTCTAGAAAATTATCAAACTGAACAGCATCAGGATGTTTGGGAAAACTTAAAGAAATTTACCGATGCTCGTATCGCCATTGGACGTGCAGGCTGTAGCATCCCGACCCATGAACTGCTGAAATTTCAACTGGCACATGCGGAAGCGCAGGATGCGGTTCATCAAGCTTTAGATGTCGAACACTTAGTTGCAAGTTTTAATACACTAGGTTTGGATAGTCTGACGGTACACAGTCAAGCTGAAAACAAACAAGAATACTTAAAACGTCCTGACCTAGGTCGCCTGCTAAGTCCAGCTTCACAACATGGCTTAGAGGTTTTTAAAGCCAGTAACCCGCAAAACTATGATGTCTGCATTGTGATTGGTGATGGACTATCTGCACGGGCGATTGAAGAAAATGCAGTGCCTTTTATTCAGCATTTGATCTCACATCTGCAAGCGGAACACTGGACTGTTGCCCCAATCGTAATTGCAACGGGTAGCCGAGTCGCTTTGGGTGATCCAGTTGCAGAGTGCCTACAAGCCACTATGCTCGTGATGCTGATTGGCGAAAGGCCTGGCCTAAGCTCACCTGATAGTATGGGCATTTACTATACATGGAAAGCAGCCTCAGGCACTTTGGATGCTAAACGGAACTGTATTTCAAATGTTCGACCTGCGGGCTTAAGCATTCCTGTTGCAGTACAACGACTAATGTCTCTGATGCGTGGCTCTAAGAAACT
The DNA here is from genome assembly GCF_000368805.1 of Acinetobacter johnsonii ANC 3681. NCBI lineage: Bacteria > Pseudomonadati > Pseudomonadota > Gammaproteobacteria > Moraxellales > Moraxellaceae > Acinetobacter > Acinetobacter johnsonii. Next base: position 166,161 of record NZ_KB849709.1, read on the forward strand.
CGGCTACTCAGGTGTCGACTTAAAAGATGAACATGAAATGGTCAGTCTAGACACGGAACATACTCCTAAACGATTATTTTAATTTGGAGCAGATCAGCCGTGATTTCACGGCTGATCTTAAATAGCGTGTTCTTTAGCTAGCGTTGTTCAGCGCTTGTTCTACAAAATGTAGACGATCTTGCCCCCAATACATTTCATCACCCACAAAGAATGTCGGTGCACCGAAAATACCACGTTGAATGGCCTGTTCTGTTTCAGTAATCAGTTTTTGTTTCACCACATCCGACTGAACCATACTCATAATATCTTCTACAGAAAAGCCACTCGGTTTTAACACTTCTGCCAAGACAGTAGGTTCATTCAGATTTTGTGGTGTACCAAACATCGCATCGAATAAAAGTTTTAAAACTTGCTCAAACTTTTCTAGGTGCAACAATTGAACGCCTGTCAAAATGCGCATTAGGGTTAAAGTGTTCATCGGGAAATGCGGATTCATTTGCATTGGAATATGGTAATACTCCGCCCAGCGCTGCATATCTAAGATTGAATAAACCCCTTTGACAGGAATCTCAATCGGACTACGATTGCCTGTTGCTTTAAACACCCCACCCAATAAAATAGGCTTATACACAATCTGAATCTCTTGCTGCTCTGCTATTTGCAGTAAACGATAGTAGGCCAAATAGCTATATGGGCTACCCAAATCAAAATAGAATTCTACGCTTTTCATGCTTTGTCCTTTTACCACGTTTCCATCCAAGGTCTTAAATCTAACTCATGCGTCCATGCATCGCGCGGTTGCTGCGACAAATGCCAATAATTTTCTGCAATATGCACGGGATTTAATATGCCATCGTGTTCTTTGCGCGCGTACATCTCAGGAAAAGTGTCTTTAATAAAATCGGTATCAATTGCCCCATCCACCACCACGTGTGCCACATGAATATTTTTCGGACCGAGCTCACGTGCCATACTTTGGGCTAAGGCACGCAGTGCATGTTTCGCCCCAGCAAAAGCGGCAAAGTTTGCTGCACCTCTTATGCCTGCGGTTGCACCCGTGAAAATAATGCTGCCGTGTTCACGCATGACCATACGCTTTGCCACTTCACGCCCTGTCAAAAATGCACCGAAACATGCCATCTCCCAAATTTTAAAATACTTATGTGCAGTTTCTTCTAAAATACTACATGGCACATTCGCTCCAATGTTAAACACTAAAACATCGATTTCACTAATATTGGCTTCAATTTCTTCCACCAAAGCGATGACTTGCTCTTCTTTACGTGCATCAGAAGCAAAGCCATATGCAAGGCCACCTTCAGCTTCTATCTCTGCAATTAAGGGCTGGAGTTTTTCGGCATTTCTTCGCGTCATGCAGGCGATGTATCCACCACGTGCAAAACGTTTCGCGATTTCGCCCCCTGTAGCATCTCCTGCGCCAATCACTAATGCTACCTTCTTTTTAGCATCAGTCTTTTGCAACTGCTGTTCTGGCTGTAATCCATCCATAAATACACTCCCTTTATAAAATAACGATCGTTATCATAACGATCACTATGTTATAGTTTTCAGCATCAGTCAATTTTATTTTGATGAAACTCCTATGCGCTATAAAACAGGCTATAAAGAAGAAAAACGTCAAGAGCTGCTTAAAATCAGTGCTCAACTGGCCAAGAAGCAAGGCTTTACCAATACTGGCGTCGACGGTTTTATGAAAGCGGCTCAAATGACCAGCGGTGCTTTTTATTCGCATTTTTCATCAAAACATGAATTGTTTGAAGCACTGATCGAGTCCGAGTTACAACACAGCTTTCAAGCATGGCAAGCCAATCCGCATGACAATATCGAAGAGTGGATTGACTTCGAAATTGAACGTTATTTAGCGCTGTCTCATGTGCAACGCCCAGATCAAGGCTGTGTTATTCCCTCTCTTGCAGCCGAGGTAGCACGTAGTAGTGAAACAACAAAACTGTGTTTTCAACAGGAAATGCTTCGTGGTCACGCACTCTTTACACAACATCTAGGCAGTGAAACACAAGCTTGGGCGGTACTGTGTCAACTGGTCGGTGCAATCGTCATGGCACGCAGCATGGCGGATGAACATCTACAACGAGAAATTTTAAGCTCAAGCAAATGGATGATTAAAAATATGCTACAGCTCAAGTAAAATCTTGGATTGAATTTATAGTTTTTTTCTACATATTTTCTGATTTTTTGCCTTCAACTTCTGCGCATTTCCCTGTACATTTTTACACTCTTTTAACCCCCTGTGAACGAGCCTGCTATGACGACACTACCCGATACCATTTACGCGATTCAGCATCTTGCTTTTGAAGATTTGGGCGCATGGGAAGATGTGTTATATCAATTGGGTTATCGAGTACGATATTTTGAAGCAGGCAAAGATGACTTAGCTAAAGCGCTGAACTACACAGGGCTAACCGTCATTTTAGGTGGGCCAGTTGGGGTATATGAAACTGAAGACTACCCTTTCTTACAACAAGAAATAGACTTACTTAAAGTTCGCTTAGAAAAGAATTTACCGACTTTAGGCATTTGCTTAGGTGCACAGTTGATTGCACATGCACTCGGTGCAAAAGTATATGCAGGTCATATCAAAGAAATTGGCTGGAGTCAGTTACAGCTCAATACCGTTGAACATAACCCATTACAAGCACTGGTAGGAACTGAAGTACTACATTGGCATGGCGACACCTTTGAGCTCCCTGCTCAAGCTGAACTGTTGGCCAGCTCAGAAGTTTATCCCAACCAAGCTTTTCGTGTAGGAGAAAATATTCTTGGATTACAGTTCCATCCTGAAGTCGCAGCGGATGGTTTAGAAAAATGGCTAATCGGGCATACTGCTGAACTTCGTCAAGCGAACATCAATATTCCAGCATTGCGTGCAGACAATCAACGCTTTGCAGCTCAATTAGAGCATGTCTCTGGACAAGTTTTGGCAGCGTATTTAAAAGCACTGGTTTAATAATTCAGCCTTACTCCGTTCGGCGGGTCTATTGCTCTAAATTTTAAGTTTACAGCAGACATAAAAAAGCACCTCTATGAAGGTGCTTTTTTGGAGGTATCGCTTATTTCGCAGCAGCTTTAGGCTGTGGAACTGATGCTTCAGTGGTGATATTCACAGTGATTTTATCACCCACGTTAGGCACGTATGCGCCTACACCAAAAGCAGAACGGTCAAATGAAGTGGTTGCGTTAAAACCAATTGACTGTGCTTTGGTCATTGGGTGCTCACCTTGTTTATTTAACACCGCATCTAAAACGACAGGCTTTGTCACATTTTTAATGGTTAAATCACCTGTGATTTTGTACTTATTCGCGCCAACAGCTTGTACTTTTGTACTTTTAAATGTGATCTTTGGATATTTTGCTGCATCAAAGAAATCAGCCGCTTGTAAGTGTTCATCTAAAGCTTTTACGTTGGTGTTTAAGCTAGATAAAGGAATCGTTACATTCACCGATGAATTTGCAGGTTTTGCATTGTCAACATTAATCACACCCTGAATGTCGCTGAAGTTTGCAGATGGAGTTGAAAAACCAAAGTGGCTCCATGTGAAAACTGTTGCTGTATGTGTAGGGTCAATTTGATATGCCACAGGTTTTGCCATAGCAAACGTAGTCGCAGTTGCAACAGCCAAACCGATTGTTAAAGCTTTAAAGTTCATGTTTTTATCTCACATTGGAATACTGCTTAGTCTATAGAGTTCTACAACGAATACATCTATAAAGATAAAACGATATGTTGCAACTTTAGAACGATATAATTGTTTTTAAATGTAGCAACTTAGCTACGCCCGATATTGAATAAAACCAGTTTTCTTCGCGACTTTATTATAGATTTGCTGTGCGACCAAATTATCCTGATGGGTGAGCCAATAGACCCGATCACATGCTCGCTTTTCGGTATACATTTTGACGTGTTCGATTAAAGCCCTTGCACCCCCTAGCCCACGATAGTCCTCATGCGTAAACAGATCTTGTAAATATGCGTAAGGCTTTAACGTCCAACAGCTATTATGTTCTACCACATGCACAATGCCTACAACCTGACCGGCCATAAGTGCGGCAAAACCATATATATGCTCACGCTTAGAATCAGTCAGTTTATGCCACGTGTTTTCAGATATCCGCTCCAATAAATCAACCTGATAAAATGCCTGATAAGCTTGCCATAATGTAGTCCAGATCGACTGATCGATTTCTGTCAGTGGCACAACATGAATATTTTGTACTTCTATTTTGCTCTCAAAGTACTATTTATTTTTGTACGGCTTTTATTTAAATTGAAATCGTCACAAAGAAAAAGCCCTATTGAATCTCTTCAATAAGGCTTCTTTTAGACGTGACAACCATCATAGTTTTTCAATCAGAATCCGATCAATCAACTTCATACCTGTCTGCTTTTCATGGTTTTTACGACGGATCTTAATTTGCTTATCTTCTGCTAAATCTTGCAATAACAGTTCAACAGCAACCATCGCCTCCAAAGGTAGATCTGGTCCAATCCACTTCTGTTCGCCCGCATCCATCAATACAACTTCATCATGAATTTGATCGTACAAGCTCATATCATCACCTAAAATTTATGCAGCTACTTCAGCAGCAGCTTGCATATTATATACGCCATTCAAAATAAAAGACGCCCCTAAACTGGAGCGTCCTTCAAACAGTTAATTTTAAAAATTAAGCTGTCAATTCTTTTACCGCAGCAACAACTGCTTCAGTCGTAATACCGAAGTATTGGTATAAGTCTTTCGCAGGGGCAGATTCACCATAAGTCGTCATACCAATTACACGACCGTCTAAACCTACAAACTTCCACCAGTAGTCTACGTGCGCTGCTTCAACAGCAACACGCGCACGAATGTTTGATGGAAGAACCGCTTCACGGTACGCTGCATCTTGCTTCACAAATTCTTCTGCACATGGCATAGACACGACACGCACACCTTCAAGTTGTGCATGTGCTTCCATTGCTAAAGATACTTCAGAACCCGTCGCAATAATAATCGCTTTTAATTCGCCTTTTTCTTCAGCCAATACATAACCACCTTTCGCTACATTTGCAATTTGTGCATCTGTACGTGTTTGGAATGGTAGGTTTTGACGAGAGAAGATCAACGCAGATGGGCCTTCTGAACGTACAAGTGCAGATTTCCAAGACACAGCTGCTTCAACTGTGTCACATGGACGCCAAGTATTTAAGTTTGGTGTACCACGTAAAGACGCAATTTGCTCTACAGGTTGGTGCGTTGGACCATCTTCACCCAAACCAATTGAGTCATGTGTATATACATGGATTACACGTTGTTTCATCAACGCAGACATACGTACTGCATTACGCGCATATTCCATAAACATGAGGAATGTTGCAACGTAAGGAATGAAACCGCCGTGAAGCGCAACACCATTTGCAATGGCAGTCATACCAAACTCACGTACGCCATAGTGTACGTAGTTACCTGCTGGATTGTCTTGAACGCCTTGGCAACCTTTCCAAAGTGTTAAGTTAGAGCCAGCCAAGTCCGCAGAACCACCTAATAATTCAGGCAATAATGGACCGAAAGCTTGCAATGTATTTTGGCTTGCTTTACGCGTAGCAATGGTTTCCGCTTTTGCATTGGTGTCAGCAATAAACGCATCTGCTTGAGCAAGGAATTCAGCTGGCAATTCACCTGAAAGGCGACGTTTCAATTCAGCTGCTTCAGTTGGATATTTTGCTGCATATTGAGCAAATAATTCATTCCAAGCTGCTTCAGAAGCCGTCCCTTTTGCTTTTGCATCCCATGCTGCATAAACGTCAGCAGGAATTTCAAATGGACCTTCAGTCCAGCCCAATGCCTCACGTGTTAATGCGATTTCGTCATTACCTAGCGGTGCACCGTGGCAGTCTTCTTTACCTTGCTTGTTTGGTGAACCTAGACCAATAATTGTTTTACAGATAATGATCGTTGGTTTTTTCGTTTCAGCTTTTGCTTGCAAAGTTGCAGCACGTAATGCATCTGCATCATGGCCATCAGCTTTAAGTACTTGCCAGCCATAAGCCAAGAAACGTTGCTCTGTATCGTCAGAGAACCAACCTTCTACTTCACCATCAATCGAAATACCGTTGTCGTCATAGTAAGCAATCAGTTTACCCAGACCTAGTGTACCTGCAAGTGAACATGCTTCGTGAGAAACACCTTCCATTAAACAGCCATCACCTAAGAAACAGTAAGTGAAATGGTCAACAACACTCATCTCATCTTTGTTGAACTGCGCTGCTAAGGTTTTTTCAGCTAGAGCAAAACCAACTGCGTTTGCAATCCCCTGACCAAGCGGGCCAGTCGTAGTTTCAATACCTGGTGCATAACCTAATTCTGGGTGACCTGGCGTTTTAGAGTGCAGTTGACGGAATGCTTTTAAATCTTCAATTGATAAATCATAGCCCGTAAGGTGCAATAACGCATATTGCAGCATAGAGCCATGACCATTTGATAGTACAAAACGGTCACGGTTCGCCCATTGAGGGTTAGTCGGGTTATGGTTGAAAAACTCACGCCATACCACATCAGCGATATCAGCCATCCCCATTGGCGCACCTGGATGTCCAGAGTTTGCTTTTTGCACAGCATCCATTGCCAATACACGAATTGCGTTTGCAATACGACGTTCGTTAAGCGGGGTTGTCATAGGTCAGAGTCCAAACAAATGATTTAAAGAGTAAGATGAATAGAATTCAAAGATAGGTGTATTGTCTTAAAAAAAGAGGAATGGGTAAAGCCTAATGGACAATATTTCGCTATTTATTCATCATCAATGTCTAATAAATGCGGGCATTGCCTAAAATCACAACAATTTCACTCAGAAATGTCTCTCTCGCTTTTCTCCGGTTCAAATTCTACACGATAGAATCATCAGCTTTTAAAAACAAAGCTCAGCCACCCTATTCACTAATCAGAACAAACCGTTATCCTTGAGTATCAAACACATCACAGGATACATTTGTATTTTTTACATACAATTAAACATTCATGGTGAATTTTATTCACTTTTTTAAATTATTCATGAATTACCACAGATTATAGATTATTTTATGATGCATATTTTGAGCATTTTTTCTTTACCAACCTAACACCCAAGCCAATACAAACTTGAGCAAGCTATTGTTTTACATTTAGATATAACCAAAGCAAAACACCTCATAATAGGTACCTGTATACTTTGAAGCAAAACCCGTTATTTTGTCATTTCGAACTAAAAATAAACGCTATATCAATTTTTTAGATGCTTATATCAGATAAAAAGTCGTTGAATTGAAATAAATTCAGTCATTTTGGTCGTGTAGAACTGGCTCAAACGGCTAAGTCGATGTACCATATTGCGTCTTTTAAATTAACTGTGATAGGACTTATGCGCGAGTACGCTGTATTTACCTCGGAATCTGTAAGCGAAGGCCATCCAGATAAAATGGCTGACCAAATCAGTGATGCTATCTTGGATGCGATCTTAAAAGAAGACCCATATGCGCGGGTTGCTTGTGAAACGCTTGTAAAAACGGGTGCGGTAGTACTTGCAGGTGAAATCACAACAACTGCAAATGTTGACTTTGAAGCGATTGTTCGTCAAACCGTAAATGGCATTGGATACCACCATTCTGACCTTGGTTTTGATGGTTCAACATGTGCCGTGATCAATATGATTGGTAAACAGTCACCAGAGATTGCTCAAGGTGTAGACCGTCAAAAGCCTGAAGATCAAGGTGCAGGTGACCAAGGTTTAATGTTTGGTTATGCAAGCCGTGAAACTGACGTGCTTATGCCTGCTCCAATTTCATATGCACACCGTTTAATGGAAAAGCAAGCTGAACTACGTCGTAGTGGCGCTTTGCCATGGTTACGCCCAGATGCAAAAAGCCAAGTGACTTTTGCTTATGAAAATGGCATGCCTGTTCGTTTAGACGCAGTCGTATTATCTACCCAGCACGATCCTGAAATTTCTCAAAGCAACTTAAAAGAAGCTGTGATTGAAGAAATCGTGAAAAAAGTGATCCCTGCTGAAATGTTCCATGCAGACACCAAATTCCACATCAACCCAACAGGGATGTTTGTGATTGGTGGTCCAGTGGGTGACTGTGGTTTAACAGGTCGTAAAATCATTGTAGACACTTACGGTGGTATGGCACGTCACGGTGGTGGTGCTTTCTCTGGTAAAGATCCATCTAAAGTTGACCGTTCTGCTGCATATGCAGGTCGTTATGTTGCGAAAAACATCGTAGCTGCGGGCCTTGCAGACAAATGTGAAATTCAAGTGTCTTATGCCATTGGTGTGGCTGAGCCAACGTCTATTTCAATCAATACCTTCAATACAGCAAAAGTATCTGAAGAATTGATCATTGCGTTAGTCCGTGAACACTTCGACTTACGTCCATACGGTATCACTCGTATGCTTGACCTCATTCAACCGATGTATAAGCAAACTGCTGCTTATGGTCACTTCGGTCGTGAAGGTTCAGATACTGCATTTACTTGGGAAAAAACAGACAAAGTGGAAGCGCTTAAAGCTTCGGCTGGTCTATAAGTTTGATCCATAAAGAAACCCGCTTAATGCGGGTTTTTTTTATTTTCACTGATGGAAAATAGCCCATCAGTTCAGTCGTGAAGTCATTGAACCTCACTACTTAGGTTTGTTGTCATGATTGAGTACATCAAAGAGCGAAGTCACGGCAGCGGGTTCACTGTTTCGGTCGGCCAAATAGACTTGTACAGATTTAACGATAATAGCTGCTGCAAGACATGCAACAATACAGAAAATCCAAAATCCAAAAGGACTTCGAATATTATGTGATCCACAGTTTGGACAGTCTTTATCTGTTGATGCGACAACTGTTTCACAACATGCGCAGTGGTATTGATAGAGCATGGCTTTACCCCCTTGTTTTTGTCCTTTCTTGTTTTTATTGTCCATCACCCTGCCTCACAGAATGTTAGATTCATTTATCTTATGTGAGTATTTGTTGAGACTCAAGCGCCATTCGCCTGAAGTGATGTCAGCAACGGCTTACACTGAAAGATTAATCAATTGATTTAACGCATATTCCTGTTTATAACACCGAATCATGACAATTTCATCTTGTAACATAATAGTTTTTGACGTATTCCGTCATATTTGCTTAAAACCCTTTAGTTTTCTCGCGATTGTTTATTAAAATAAGATGCAACGATGAGGAAGAAAAAATGGTTCAGTTGATTAAAAAAGGCGGTTTACGCGAACGTGCCAACCGCAGTCGGAGCTATAAGGGCTCAGAAAATACCGAAGCGACATTGCAGCCCAACCGCTATGCGCAAAGTAAAAAAGACGAAGTGTCTATCTTGGAACAGGCTCCATCATCTAAAGAGCTTAAAAATGACTTAGATGTAGATTGCGAGAGCATCGTACCAAAGCCATAAAGCAAAAATCAGAAACAACCCGCCAGAAAAAATGTCAATATAACTTCCTGAACGCTGATATGCCGCTTTAATTTTAGGTAATGATAAAAGCAGCATCAGCAGTGCAAAAGTCATAAAAGTTTGGATTGGAATAATGACCGCAAGTTGCATTTTTAAATAGGGACTTGCGCTAGAACTCAGTGCCAATGAAAACACACTACTGAAATAAATCAGCGTTTTCGGGTTAGACAAGTTCGTCAGTAAACCTGACATGAAATAATGGTTTGCCTTTGGTGGAGGCAGTTTTTGACCATCATCTAGCAAGGCTTCTTGCTGCATTGTATTGAGGCCAGCTTTCAACATCAGCCACCCCATACGTGCAAGGAACACCCCACCAATCACCATCAATACCTGTTGAATCCATGGCATTTTTTCGATGAGTACGGTAAAACCTAACAAGGTTAAAACCACCCAAACGACGATGCCAACAGAAATACCTAAGATCGTTTTTAAAGTGTTTTTTTGTGTGGTCGAAGCTGAACTTTTGGCAATCAGTAAAACATCAGGACCAGGACTTAGCTGCGCAACAAAATGCAATGCGCAAATCGTGAAAAGCAATGACATAAAAAACGGCATAAATTTTAAAAAATAATTATATCGTTTGTTATATTTATTTTAAATCATAAGCACTTAAAACATTTTCATAAAGATAAAAAAAGCCGAGTTAGAACTCGGCTTTAAAATTAGGGATGAAATTATTTATTCACATCTTTCATTTCAATTTTTTTCGCATCTGGCGTGACTTCTCGTGCTTCGCCATCAATAATACTCGAGTCACGATAAGCTGAACCGCCCTGCTGTTGCTGCATTTCTTGCATCTGACGCATGATATCTGCAAATGGGTTTTGACCTTGAGCACCACCGCCCATGCCATTCATATCCCCCATCATGCCACCCATCATTTTTTCCATCATCGCTTGCTGACGTTTCATCATCACGTTCATCAGTGCACCTGTCATGGCTTTTTGCACTGCAGGAATAAGCAATAACACGGCAACCACGTCTGTCACCAAGCCAGGAATCAATAAAAGAAAACCCGCAATGATTTTTGGCAGATTGTTTGTTAATGCAGGATCTGCACCCATCTGGCCCGCTTGCATTTGCTGCATTTGTGGCATTAAACCTGCTGAATACTTACGAATCAGGCTCATACCAATAAAGAAAGCGGCAATAAACCAGAAGAACACGTACCACATGCTACCAACGAGGTCACCCACGCCAATCCATACGAAGACTTCGAGAATGACACCAGCTAATATAAAAAGAAATAATTTCATGAAAATTAATCTAATCTCAACAAAATGAATAAGGTGCAAGAATCAAGTGCTCAATCTACATCAAGCTTTTTTGATACGCTTATGTAACAATATGGGCATATTATTTTTTTTAAAGGGCAAGCATGTCATTAATTATTGGTATTGACCCCGGTTCTCGCCTCACAGGCTACGGTATTATTCAAAAAGAAGGTCAAAAACTAATTTTTGTCGATGCTGGCACCATTCGTACCGAAGCTGCTGATATGCCTGAACGGCTAAAACGTATTTTTGCAGGGATTGATCGTATTGTAAAATTTCATGGCCCAACCGAAGCCGCAGTTGAGCAAGTATTTATGGCACAAAACCCTGACTCCGCACTGAAGCTAGGGCAAGCACGCGGGGCTGCTATTGCTGCACTGGTCAACCTTGACCTACAAGTTGCAGAATACACCGCACGCCAGATTAAACAGTCGGTGGTCGGTTATGGCGCTGCGGACAAAGAACAAGTACAAATGATGGTGATGAGACTCCTAAACCTGAGCATCAAACCACAGCAAGATGCCGCCGATGCTCTCGCTGCTGCCATCTGTCATGCACATGCTTCAGGCAGTATGACCAAGCTTGCTGTACTCAATGCTCTTGGCGGTATGGCGCGCGGACGCAGCCGTAGTAGCTCTCGTCGACGCTAAGTGTTAAGTGAGATAGTCTTTAAAGTCTTTACGCATTTCACGTACCGACGGTGCTTTGGGATAAGTTGCTATCAGCATTCTTCCTGAAATGCGTAAATTTTTCTTTTGAGCAGGATCGATACGTATAAAGACCAATTCTTCTGGCTCATTGCGATGGTTAATCTCACAAATCATAATGGTGTAGTTTTTTTCGATCACTTTATAACGACTAAATGCCTGCTGTACGATTTGTTTAAAATTTTTCTGTCCACCTGATGGTGCAAGTTGGGTATAAATCACCAAAAGTATGCATGCACCAACCACCAAGGCCACCAGTAAGTATTTATCCATTCTTCCTCCCCACTTTTACCATTACTACATCAATGTTCTTTACCCGAAGCATTTACTTTATTTTCTTCTATCTGAAAAGAATTAAATAATTTTAAAGAATCACGCTGAATTTTTTCCCAATGTGGCAGAAGCTCCGCATGGAAATCTATATCCAAATTACTAGTATTAAAACCATAATTTGGTACATGACTATTTAATTCACACGCCGTAGCACCACTTGGATATGAAGCACACGCAATGACTACACCAATGCCTTTCCCGTTTTCTTCTTTCCAGTAAATTTTTTTAGAAATATTATCTTGCTCTCCCAAATCTATTTCATAAAGTGACAAACTTGCATTAAATTTCTTCTCCGAATTAATCTCACTTATGCTCATATCTTTTCGAGCACCCATCCGTTCACTTAAATAAAATTTCAATGAAGGCGTATAATCAAAAAACGTTTTGTCGTCTCCCCACTCATCCTTCCAATTACCACGTTGTGATAAAGTGAAAGCGATGTCACTGATTTGATTTGAGGAAAGCCTAAAACCTTCTGAAGGATGCATTTCTGGCCATTTCACAAGAAATGTGGCGTTACCGATTTGATCATTACAACCTTTGGTATTATGTAGTTGATTAGAACCTTTCTCCCAATAATTAACATCTTGATATTCAACACTTGCAAAAAATAAATATCGTCGATCAATGTGCATTTTCTGATCGCCAAAACTTCCACACTCATATGGTTTTTCTTTTAAGCTCGGTACATCACTTGGTTCTAATACACTAACAATAACACTCAAAATAACGATAATGATTGGTGACAATAGTATAAAGATCAAAAAATGTTTTAGCTGAATAGGCTTTCGAAGAAAATTTAAAATCATAAGTCATCTTATTTAATTATTCATTTTTTTCATGCACTCCTAAAATTAACACAAAGTATTTGAGATATAGTATTTTTTATTCAAAATACCCATCATAAAAAAGCCCATCAAATGAGATGGGCTTTTTTAACAAGGAGAAATACTTACTTCATACTTGCAAAAACTTCTTTCGCTGCTTGCAGGGTAAATTCAATGTCTTCATCAGAATGGGCAGCTGAAATAAAGCCAGCTTCAAAGGCAGATGGTGCAAGGTTCACACCACGGTCTAACATTCCATGGAAGAACTTACGGAATGCATCGATATCACACTTCAGCATCGAGTCGAAGCTGGTAATGTCTTCTTGATCGGTAAAGTACAAACCAAACATACCGCCTACTTGTTGCGTTTTAAAAGCAATACCCGCTTCATCAGCCGCGGCTTGTAAACCCACAAGCAGTTTTTCTAGCTGCGCTGTCAATTTTTCATAAAAACCATCTTGGCGCAGGTGTTTAAACATCTCAATCCCTGCACGCATTGCAAGTGGATTCCCCGACAGTGTTCCAGCTTGGTAAACTTTACCCAGTGGAGCAATACACTCCATCACTTCTCGTTTCCCACCAAAAGCACCAACGGGTAAGCCTGCACCAATAATTTTACCCAAAGTGGTTAAATCAGGAGTCACGCCATAGTGAGCTTGCGCACCACCCAATCCAACACGGAAACCAGTCATCACTTCATCAATGATAAAAACAGAACCATGTTCATCACATACATCACGAATCGCTTGTAAGAAGCCTTCGATTGGTTTGACTAGATTCATGTTCCCTGCCACAGGCTCCACAATCACCCCTGCAATCTCTGAACCAAACTTAGCAAAGCACTCTTTTAAAGTAGCAATATCGTTATATGGAAGAGTCAATGTGTGTTTGGCAAAGTCGGCAGGAACACCAGCTGAAGTCGCTTCACCTTCGCCGCTGGTTAACAAACCTGAACCTGCTTTTACTAGCAGTGAGTCTGAATGACCGTGGTAACAGCCTTCAAATTTTACAATCTTGTCACGACCTGTATAACCACGCGCAAGACGAATAGCGGTCATGGTAGCTTCAGTACCTGAGTTGGTCATACGAACCAGCTCAATTGACGGCATAATTTCGCAAATAATGTCGGCTAAAGTCGTTTCATGTACAGTAGGCGCACCGAAACTTAATCCATCCACTGCAGCATTTTGAACTGCTTTAATAATTTCAGGATGAGCATGACCTAAAATCATTGGTCCCCATGAGCCCACATAATCTACATAGCGCTTACCATCCACATCGTACAAGTATGCACCTTGCGCCTTTTCAATAAAGACAGGCGTTCCGCCTACGCTATTAAATGCACGTACAGGTGAGTTCACACCACCCGGAATATGTTTGCTTGCTTGTTTAAACAATTGTTCTTGCTTTGGAGATAAGCTCATGAAGTTACTCAACTCAAAAAATAAAAAAACATCTAAAAACGCTTAAGCTTTAGATGCAAATAAATCAGCCCACTGTTCTATACGATCAGGAATCGCAGACATTGATAGCCCTAATATATCACTAATCACTGCGCAAAGGTCGGCACCAGCTTCGATCACTTCACCTGAATTTTCAACTGTTAAGCCACCAATCGCACAAATAGGCACATTCAATTTGGCTTTGGCTTCTTTTAAAGTCTGCAAGCCAATATTGCCAGCTTCTGGCTTGGTCTCAGTTGCATAAATTGCACCAAAAGCGACGTAAGTTGCACCTTCAGTAATCGCCTTTTCAGCCAGCTCAATCGAGTTCAAACACGTACGACCAATCACCGTATCTTTTGGCAGGCGTGCGACAGCTTCGGCAACTTCGCCATCACCTTGCCCTAAATGCACACCAACGCCGTATTTAACGGCCATTTCTAAGTCATCATTGATCACAAAAGGAACACGATACTCAGCGCACATCGCTTTCATATACTCAACTTCGTAAGCCTGTTCTTCTTTGGGTACTTTTTTTCGGCGATACTGCAAAATGGCAACTTCACGTGTTGCCATTGCACCTTCTAGCTTAGCCAAAAGTAGCTCTAAAGGATCATCATTTGTAATTAAATATAAACCGCGCATTTAACTCTACCTTTGGGTTATGTCATTCTATTATAAAGCTAATGGTGACTAATTCTTTAATGAATTGGGACCGAAAATACTTTGCTTTGCACAAAAATCCCGCGGCCAAGTTCAGGCTATATAAAAATACCTATTTTCAGTGATAGTCGCCCCACCGCTTTCGCAGTTTAATGGATACAGAAAGCAACAAGAATAAAATAAAAATAACAACTTTATAACAAGAATAAGAGACACACAGCGATCTGATACGGCTTTTTAGCTTTTTAAACCAGTGATGTTGAAATAACATCATAAAAGCTAAAAAGCCGCATATTTTAATTAACGTCCATATAAAAAAAGCCTAGAGAAGGTCGCTCTAGGCTTGGAAAACTAAAAGCACTTTAAAGTTCAAAGTACTTATATATTATTTGATGAAAATATAATCAACGACCTCATTATTAGAACATTAATTCATACTTTGCAACTGTTAATTTCAAGCTTTTCATAAAACTTTCATGATGAAGTCACAAAGTGCTTCACTAACTTGGAATTTTATCCAAGGCACGATCTTGTAAGCTTAAATTTCCACGTAAAACATCGGAAAACATGCGCCAGTCAGAAATAAAACTATACAAAGGCTGTTTAAAACTGGCCGGCTTATTTTTTTCAAAAACAAAATGACCTACCCACGCACAAGCATAGCCAGAGACTAAGCCGTATATAAAATAACGCGGCTTGCGTTTAAGTATAGCTTTAGAGAAAAAGTACAGCCCAATAGAACTGCCCGCAACGTGTAGCCGACGACTCATGATGTTGCGGTGCTCTGTTAGATAAAACGATAAAACTGGTGATAGTCCTTAATCGGCAATTGAAAATTAGGTTCAGCGTCGTGTTCCTGTTTCGGTTCAACCTGAGCATTCATCTGTCATCATCCTGATGGTTTTTTACCAACATAGCTGAAAATATGCAATCTGCAAAGTGCAATCGCCTCTAGGCGCGTGTCCACTAAAAACAGAATTGTTTTTTGATCAATCTCATGCTGCAACTTTGTTTTATTGTGTCGTCAAGTCTTACATACTGTCTCTTTTTCGCTACAATCCAGTGGTCCATTGGTGTGCCTTTAGCGCACATAAAAACAAACTACAGATCATGCATCTAAATACATAAAGGCTTGGCACTGACCTAGCCCCTCAAATTAGGAATTTTTCATGGTTGAAATTGAATTAAAATTTCAGATTAGCGAAGCACGACGTACCGCCCTTCTTAAAGCTTTAGATCCTAAAAAATCTGAAACGATTCAACTTCAAGCCAAGTATTTTGACACGCCTGATCGCCTCTTGGCCCAACATGGTGCTGCTTTGCGTCAGCGTCTTGAAGGTGCTTGCTGGATTCAAACACTCAAAGCCGCAGGTAAAAGTCATTTACACCGTTTTGAACATAATCATAATTTGGGTGAGTTAGAGTCATCTCCTGAACTGGACTTAAGCATTTATGAAGCTATTCCAGAGGCTCAGCAAATTTTAACCCAAGCTTTAGGAGTGGACGCGGCTGCGTTAAAACTCACTTTTGAAACGGACATCCAACGTACCTATCGCGTCATTGAGTTTGAAGACGCTGAAATTGAAGTCTGTTTGGATGTCGGAGTGGTTCGTGCATCTGGTCGAGAACAGACCATCCATGAGGTAGAGTTTGAACTCAAATCAGGCTCTGTTCAGTCGCTTTTGGCTTTTAGTTTTGAATGGGTGAAGAAGTATCAACTGTGGTTAGATGTCCGCAGCAAAGCCGAAATGGGTAATCTACTGGCACTTGAGCAAACCGTAAGTCCAGCACGTTTTGAAAAAGAGTTTGTGTTATCGAAAAAAGAAAGTGCGGCACATAACCTGAGTTTGTTGATTGGTCAGCAAATGCAGCATTTACTGCCAAATATTGCTGCAATTTCAGCAGGTGTTGCTGAGCAAAGCCATATTGATCAAGCACAAACTGCTTTAGAGCACTTACAACTGACCTTGGCTTTATTTAAAGACTGGAATAGTAATATTTCTGATAAATGGGCGATGCAACTTGCCGCATTCAAACATCAGTTTGATCATTTACAACATTTGCAGCATATGCAAAGTACCCTAGGCGCTTTTCTTCAGAATCCAACCACTACAGAAAATCTTGCCAAAGACATTTTATATGCTCAAGAAAAGCTTGGAAATTTAGTCAAATCGACACAGAACGTCCATCATTATCTTGAATTATTGACCTTTAGTTTAAGTTCACATGATCAGGTGCAAAAGCAGGATTTGAAAACCTATGCACACAATACCCTGCAAAACCAATATCGACAGCTACAAGAAAGCTTAAATGCTGCGGATATTAGTCACTTTGAAAGCTTAGATGTATTGGCGCAGAAAATTAAGGAATTGAAGTTTAGCTTTCCTATTTTAACGTCAATTTATGATGTGAAAAATTTGCAGAAATACAGTAAAGCGTTGAATGATGCCCAACAAGCTGCACATGAATATCAAATCTTGGCGACTTCAGCTGCATACATTCAACAGACCGAACTTGAAGCCAGTGATTGGTTTGTTTTGGGTTGGCTCACGGCGAAGCTTGAAGTTTATGCCGATAAACTTTTAGAAGTGACAGAACAGTTCTTAGTTAGCCGTAAATTCTTAAAATAACGCTCTGTATACCAAAGCAGTCATGTTAATACATGACTGCTATCATCCCCACAAAGCCTGATAAGACCTAAAACCATGATAGAAAATCATAGTTGGTCGCTTCAAACCGCTAATTTATCTATGACAAAACGGCCTATTATCAAAACAATACAGGCCTTATATTCATTTTTATTCTTAAAAAGTAAGCCTATACATTCCTACTCAATGTAAATTTATTATCACTTCGAAGTAACCATCTGTACTTATTAACTTGCATATTTCCAACCACCATCTCATTTTAAAAGTGACATCTAGCCCACTATTTCTGCTCTTTTAGCTTATACCTATTCAAAACTGGTCTTTTTTTGCTCAATTTAGCATATAGTAAAACGTAGATTGTCATGAGTCAGGGCTATGCAAGAGATTGAATTTAAGTTTCAAGTTCCAGTTAAGAAGCGTAAGGCCTTGCAAAAAGCATTTACACTGCTCAAGGCTGAGCCGATTCATTTGGCAGCCCAATACTTTGATACAGTCGATCAAACGCTTGCTAAGCATTGCATCGAGATTCGACGGCGTCTGGAAAATGATGCATGGAAACAAACCTTCAAAGCAGTGAACAGCGCAAAAGCATTGAGTCGCTTTGAACTTGAATTTGATATTTCACTACCTGAGACGACTACTCTCGACTTACATAACTATGAAGCTTATCCTGCTGCCTATAAAAAATTAAAACGCGCTTTGGGGCTTCCACTTCCAACCCTGGAATTGCTCTTTGAAACCAA
This sequence comes from Acinetobacter johnsonii ANC 3681, assembly GCF_000368805.1. NCBI lineage: Bacteria > Pseudomonadati > Pseudomonadota > Gammaproteobacteria > Moraxellales > Moraxellaceae > Acinetobacter > Acinetobacter johnsonii. The sequence goes on from NZ_KB849709.1 coordinate 184,307, forward strand.
CATCCAACGTTTACGCATTTTGCAAAATGTTGGAAGTAGTACAGTTGAAGTTGCACTCGATATTGGAAAAATTTTTAAAGAACAAAACAGTGTTGATATTTTCGAAATCGAATTTGAATTAAAACAAGGATCAATAGAAGATTTGATCGCATTTATACGACCTTGGGTTCAAAAATACCAACTGAATCTCGACACACACAGTAAATCTGACTATGGTCTTCAAGTGGTTCACCAACAGACCTACTTTCCTGCGCAGTATCAAACAGCTCTTGTACTGAACAGAACCTCAAGTGAAGCTGAAGCGCTACAAAGCATAGTGGCCAATTGCTTACAGCACTTACTTCCGAATGCCAGTTCAATTGCTCGACAGCAGTACTCCAGTGAGCATGTGCACCAAGCACGCGTGGCAATCCGCCGATTACGTAGTGCACTAAAAAGTTTTACTGCATGGTCGGAGGCTACGCAACCGCACTGGAAAACGGAACTCACCACTATTTTTCAAGCCTTAAGTGGAACACGTGATATCGATGCGCTGAACGAGGATTTACTTCCTCAGCTAATTGAGGCAGGTTATCCATTAGACCATCTTGCTCCAAGTACAGAAGCCATCACTGATGTCTGCGCTCTATTCCAACGACCAGAAACGACTCAACTTTGGCTTGAATTAATTTTATTTACAGAGCAAGAACTAGATTCGCCTTCAAAAAGCAAACTGAAAAAACATGCACTCAAAGTGATACAAGCTTTACACCATAAAATATGCGCGCATGCCGAGCACTTTAGCCAGCTTGAAGATGAGGAAAAACACCGCATTCGTAAACAAGTCAAACAACTGCGTTATAGCATTGAGTTCGCGGCGTCTTTACTCGATGCAAAAGCTTTAAAAACTTATTTAAAAAAACTTAAAGCAGTTCAGGAAAGCTTGGGGCACTATAATGATTTGGTGGTTGCAGAAGCCTTATTTTCACAAGCCTCTGAACCAGAAGCCGCCTATAGTTTTGCTACAGGCTGGATTGCTGCGGAAAAAAATAGGATGCTGAAATTGGTTGAACAACAACTGATGCAGTTTAGTCAAACCAAAAAGCTGAAATAGCCTTTAAATCAAAATATAGATCAACCGCGAAAGGCTCTTCTATAAGTGAATTCCCTGCCGATACCTCAGTTAACGATACTTGCCATACACTTTCCACGTATTGTTATCTGCTAAGGGGTCGTTATAGCTATCACTGCGCTGTTTACGTGGTTTGTCTCGTGCATCGACCAGTTCAAAGTGTGCTTCGGTACTTAACACGATACCATTTACATAAAATCGGGTACGGGTATATTCACTCTGTCCGTGTTGAAAGACATAGGTTCTGAGATCAATAAACTCACGATGTGCAACCAAAGCGGCATTATCATCGCTGTCCACCCAAGCGCGCATAGCCTGTACCTGTTCTGGTTCAAATTGTCCGCATTTTTCAATTAAGCTCGCAATGCCGCGAAAACTTTTAGACTCTTTGGCGCGGGTTTTATTAATCCGAATACGATCGACATGAAAATAAAACAGCGGTAAGTTCAAATGACTAGGTAAATGAATCGCATCCAACACCTCGTCTTCCATAAAGGGTTGGAACAAGTCTTGCGCCCGCTCAATTAAACCCGTCCACTGGTGGTAGTAGTCCTCGACTTCCAATTTCGTTCCATAGTAGATAGGCAAGCCTTCAACATTGGCTAGATTTTGTGGTGGCCAAATATTTTGACGCAATAAGGCAATATCACTTTTTAAACTTTGTACCGCAATGGCGTCTTGCATAGATATTCTCTATTTTATTGCTTAGGCTATTTTTAGATTAAGGCAAAGGTTTAGTTTCTGCAAGGCTTTGCCTATAATGCAGTCTGAGTTATTTATGTATTTTAGGACAAGTTCATGGTTCAGAAGATTGAAGCAACAGATGTAACCGAAGAAGAAGCGTTGAATGCTGCTTTTTTTGAACGTGCAGATGAATTTATTAAGCAAGCCAACGATTTTTGTCGCACTGAAAAAGGTTCACAAGTGAAACCTGCTGAAATACGTGGCCAAGTGAGTGCTGCGATGTTGTTTGGTACAGCACGCTTTAACACGTGGGTGGCAGCCAACAACTTTAAAGATGGCGATGAAATGCGTGATGCCAAAGAACAAGTGATGTCTTATATTTTGCAACAGTTCCAAATGATGCTTGAAGACAACTATGACGAATATTGTGAACAGTTTGAGAACTACCTTCGTTTCCGTCATAACGAAGAATTTCATGCCAACAAGCATGACCACAAACACGATCACTGATCAATCCAAGCCTGCCTCGTGCAGGCTTTTTTCATTTCGTCGTATTTGAAAAGAAATACAATGTTGCAACACATCAATTTACAGTAAGGTAATCGCTAAGGAAAATGACTTAGGGAAGAATATGCAGCATTTGGACTTTGCACTCATCGATCCACACATCCATCAATGGGACCCATATAGCACGCCACATGCAGCGGCTTTGGCAGTCAAATTATTGGGTAAGCATCCTAAGCTTTTGGATAAGATGGTTCGTTTGGTGAAACCTAAAGATCTGATTGAAACCATCGGTCTAACCCGTCATATCACACGTCCTTATTTGCCCCAAGACTATAAACTCGATACTGGCCCATACACAGTAGAACAAGTGGTACATGTTGAAGCCAGTTGGCATCACAGCAAAGGCAAAGGTGTGGTTGAGGAAACTCAGTTTATCGAGTCTTTAGCTTTTGGAGCGGATACCGTCAAATTGGGTGGCATCGTCGCAACAGCTGACCCGCGTGATCGTAACTTTAAAAAGATCCTAAAATTACACCATAAAGCTTCCCCACACTTTCGTGGTATTCGTAAAATGGCGTCTTTTCATGAAGACAAAGAAATCCATGCGTGGGCAGATGAACCACACTTATACCGTGATAAAAAATTTCTCAAAGGCTTCGAAGTACTGTCCCAATACAACTTGAGTTTTGATGCTTGGGTTTATTCTACGCAGCTCGAAGATGTGATTTATCTGGCCAAGCAGTTCCCTGAAACTTCCATTGTGCTCGATCATTTGGGTACACCCGCAGGTTTATTTGGCCCAATTGGTACAAATACAGGGATGACACAGACGGCACGGGAAAATATTTTCTTCCGTTGGAAAGATGACTTAGCAGAACTCGCCAGTTGTCCAAATGTCTATACCAAAATGTCAGGGCTCTTCATGCCTGTATTAGGACATCGCTTTCATAAAGAAGGTCGACTGGCGTCTAAACAAGAAGTGTTTGACCTTGCACATCCCATGATTACACATACCCTCGCCTGTTTTGGCACCTATCGGGTGATGTTTGCCTCTAACTTTCCAATGGATTCGGTCAGTACATCATTGGTGAATATTATCGATGCTTTTAGTGATGTTGTCGCAGCCTATGACCCTGATGCTTTAGAGCGCGTATTCCATCACAATGCCAAACAGTTTTATCGGCTTTAATTAAAAAAATAAGAAAGCTGATTCATAAGACTTATAACAAAGAACCCCTCAATTTTGAGGGGTTTTTTTTAGGTGGGAACTAAAATCTTTACTTTTTCAACGCTGGCTGCGCTTTGCCATATTGGTCAGCCATCACTTCAACCAACTGATCCAGCTTAATATACTTCTGAATCACCGCATCAACATCGGCTTTACTGATTTTGGCCAATGCTAAATCACGCTGCTCACGATCCAATAAAGTACGATTACGCTTCATTTGAGGAATCAACATACGATGGATATTGCGACTATCTTCAAGTGCAGTCACACGCTTTTTCAAAATATCAGCCTTAGCAGCTTCCACTTCCTGTTCAGTAACGCCTTTTACCAGTAACTCATTCAACACTTTATACACCGCCTGAGACACTTGAGCCGATTTGCCTGCGCTATAGTTTGCATCAATCGTTAGCGCTCCTGACTCCGTCCAGTCATCCAACGAAATGCTACTGCCGAAACCATAGACCAAGGCATTCTTTTCACGTAGCTCTTGCGCCAAACGAGAAGATAATTGCGACTCACCTAAAATGTGCTCGAGTACCTGTAAAGCAGGCGCATCTGGGTGGTATGTGCCCACGGGGAACGTCATAATGCTCTGATAGCTACCAAACTCACGCTGCTCTGACAGTGCATGTACACGCTGCGCTTTATATGCAGTAAAGTCAGAAGTAATTCGCTGATAAGGCGCTGCCGAATTCCAGTTTGCAAAAGCCTGATTTAAAGTCTTTTTCATCTTTTTCGTATCAATCACGCCCGTTACCGAAATTTGTGCATGATTCATCGCAAAAAACTGCTGATACAGCTGTTTAACCTGAGCTTGTGTTGCGGCCTGATACTGCTTCTTGACATATTCAGGCTCGAAGTGATGTCGAATATCCCCAATTGGATAAGTTTCAAGTAACCGAGCAATGGTTAAAGCCGCTACAGTTTCAGGCTCAGTATACGGTCGATCTAGACTTGCTAAGCTTTGTGACCTAATCAAATCAAACTGGCTTTGTTCAAAAGTTGGATTTTTAAGTACATCGATCACGAAGTTAAAAAATTCATCAAACTTTTCTTTCTTCGCCACGATTGAAATATTGATGCCGTTACCATTACTTGCTGCACTTGCACCACCACCAGCATCGATCGAGTGATCGGCAATATCTTGCAAACTATATTGAGTTGACGCTCTGAGCAATAAATAAGAGGTAAGATCTAACAACTCTGCTTTATTAAACAAACTTTCTGCAGTACCAAAATCAATCGAAATGGTGGCATAAGTCTTATCATCACGCGTGGTACTTGGGTACAGCGCATATTGCATGCCATTTTTTAACTTACCACGCTGAATTTGTTTTTCAGCACTTTCTAAATACTGCTTTGAACTTTTTACATATCCAGCCACTTCTGCCTTATACGCACTGACATCTTTCAATGGTTCTTCAGCCACGGCTTGTTGGTCTAAAGTTTTTGCTGGGGTCGCTGCTGCCGCTTGTTCAAGTGCTTTTTTCTGATCTTCTGGGGTCGGTAAAATAGTGCCTGAAATACGATGCTCGGGTACTAAAAAGTCATCTAAACGTTGGTTCACATCAGTAACGCTGAGCTGTTGTAACTGTTGCTGATCTTTAAAGTATTGTGTCCAATCACCATTGGCAGAAACCACGTAGTCACTGAGCATACCACCGACTGCCGTTGCGCTGCTGAACATGCTTTCTTGGGCATTTTTAATCATGCTCTTCACACGGTTGAGCTCAATCTCGTTGAAGCTTGGTGTCTTTTCTACTCCAGCAACCAAAGCCGACTCGACTTTTTTCACATCATGGTTGGGTGCATAAACTGCGCCCATAAACACCATATTAAAATCTTGGTCTAACCATGTGGTCGACTGAACAGCTGTCGCCGTTCCCGTTTCTACAATGCTTTGGTACAAATGTCCACTGGGTTGCATGGTGTATAAATACGGTGACACCGCCAGCGCAGTCTTAATGTTCTCGTTTTTACCATTCAGGTAGATATTATATTTGGCGAAATTACTGCCTTTTTTCACCACAAACTGGCGATCTTTAATCTTACTGGCATCTAAGACAGGCACTTTAACTTTCGCAGGCACAGCGCGCGTTTTAATCGCACTAAACTTTTCATCAATCTGCTTCAGTACAGCTGCTTGGTCAAACTTACCTGAAATGACAAATACCGCATTATTCGGTGCATACCAGTCACGATAAAACTTATTCAGTTCAGCCATTTTGATTGACTGTAACTCATTTAGATCACCAATCGGTAAACGCCCTAAATATTGATTACCATAAGCAGACTTCCACATCTGATCCATGAGTACCGAAAAAGGCTGATCCATACGGACTTCACGCTCGCGCTTTACAATCGCGATTTCAGACGGTACATATTTTTCTTGGAGCACCAAGCCGTCCATACGCTCAGCTTCAAGATGAATCAGCTCATTAATCGCATTTTGTTCAGGACGAACCACATTAATATATTTGGTTGAATAATAGTCCGTGCTGGCATTATTCATTAAACCGTACTGATCTAAACGGCGCTGAAACTCGTCCCCTGGAACATTTTTAGTTCCCTTGAACGCTAAATGTTCCAGTAGGTGCGCCAAACCGCCCTTACCTTTGGGATCGTTCAATGAACCAGTCAAATAGACCATATTCATATACACTTTATTTTCTTTATCGTTTGGCGCAAGAATAATACGTAAACCGTTATCTAATTTATATTCTTCAATTTTCTGTTCCGATTTTACCAATACGGGTTGTGCCCATACTGTGCCCCCAAAGCCAAGTAGCAATACCGACAAACTCAATGTTTTAAAACGCATTAACATTATTTTTCCAAATAATTCGACAAAATATGAATGATTCTCAACATCATAGAGGAAAGTGAAATTATTTTTATAGTAATTTGGTGAAAAATAGCATTTTAATCAATGCTTATTTTTCACCAGTAGTTTTAATTTAAGAGAATTACAACTTAATCTAAGTAAAGTTCAGCCGTCATATATAACTTGGCATAGCCTGAGATTTGGATTCGCGTTTCAGACTGAATATCACAGTACAGTAATCCACCACGGCTCGATGCCTGATAGGCAATCAATGAGGTTTTACCCAACTTCTCCGCCCACTGTGGTGCAAGACCTGTATGCATGGAGCCTGTCACAGGGTCTTCATTGATGCCTTTATGCGGTGCGAAATAACGCGCGATATAGTCATAGTCTTGAGACGTTGAGGTCAATGTAACATCCAAGTTTTCAGCAGTAATCGCAGTACTGACTTTATGCTTTTCTGCCAGTTGACGAATTTTATCTAAATTCGGTTTGGCATCCTTAACGGCCTGCTCAGACTCACAGACTAAAATATAAGCCTGAGGGTTTAAATAGACTTCTTTAATTTCACAATCGACCAGTTCATGAATTTCCGCAGGATAGTCTTCTAATTTTTGCGGTGCACGAATTGGAAAATTCATATGAATCTTGCCGTCAACATCTTGATCAATGATAAAAACACCCAAGTCTTTCACATAAAACTGGATACGTTTAGCATCGGTATAATCGCGAAACAGGACGAAACTACTGGCTAAAGTCGCGTGCCCACAAAAGTCCACTTCAACCTGGGGGGTGAACCAACGAATTTCATAGTTTTCAGCATCAATGACTTTCACAAAAGCCGTTTCTGCCAAATTGTTTTCCAAGGCAATATTCTGCATCAAATCTACTGCTAACCATTCATCACGCACAATCACAGCGGCAGGATTACCTTTGAATAATTCAGTTGTAAAGGCATCGACTTGATACATTTTCATCGTTTTTCTCCTAAATTGAAGCTTTATTTTGCAAAAAACTGAGTAAAAAAGTAGATACAGTTTTTAGTCATTTATGGATACACGCCCAATAAAAAGAAGCCTAATCATGAAGATAGGCTTCTTTTCAGTTCATAAGCTATATATTTCTCAGCTTAGACTTCTTTTAAGTCCACATTGTCTTGCTCAAAAATACGCTTATCCGTTTGACCTAAGACTTGGCTGGTCACAACACCTGCTGTCATAGAACCATTCACATTCAAAGCCGTACGCCCCATATCAATTAAAGGCTCAATTGAAATAAGCAGTGCAACCAAAGTCACAGGCAAGCCCAGCATCGGTAGGACAATTAGTGCTGCAAATGTTGCTCCACCACCTACACCCGCCACCCCAATCGAGCTCAAGGTCACGACACAAACCAAAGTCAAAATCCAAAGTGGATCGAGCGGATTAATACCCACTGTCGGTGCAACCATAACGGCCAGCATCGCAGGATAAAGCCCTGCACAGCCGTTTTGCCCAATGGTCGTACCAAATGATGCTGAAAAGCTGGCAATCGATTCAGGTACGCCCAGACGTCGTGTTTGCGCTTCAATATTTAAAGGGATACTGGCAGCACTTGAACGGCTGGTAAATGCAAAGGTCAGCACAGGCCAAACCTTTTTAAAGAACTGAATTGGGTTCACGCCTGTGAGCGCCAAAATCACGGCGTGCACGATAAACATAATCGCCAAGCCAATATAAGACGCAACCAAGAAGCCACCTAAGTTTAAGATGTCCGCCATTTTAGAGTTGGCCACAATATTGGTCATGAGTGCGAACACACCATAAGGCGTGAGCATCATAATTAGACGCACCAACTTCATGACCCACGCTTGCAAGATGTCAATTGCAGACAACAGTTTTTGCCCTTTATCAGCATCCGCTTTCATGAGGTTCAAGCCTGCAATGCCTAAAAACACTGCAAAAATGACTACACTAATAATTGAGGTTGGATGTGCCCCTGTCAGCTCGGCAAAAGGATTGCTCGGAATAAATGACAGAAATAAATCAGGCACTTGCAAGTCAGCGACTTGCCCGACATAGTCAGTTTGAATCGTATTTAAACGTTCAGTTTCTTGTGTCCCTTGTACCAAACCTGCCGCAGTTAAGCCAAACAGATTGGTCACCACCACACCGACAAACGCAGCAATCGCTGTGGTAAATAACAAAGTCCCAATACTGATAAAACTAATTTTACCCAATGAACCCGCATCGTGCAGCTTAATCACAGCGCCTAAAATCGAAACAAATACCAAAGGCATCACCACCATTTGTAGTAGTTTGACATAGCCTTTACCGACCAAATTAAACCACTGTACCGACTCTTGCAGTACAGGAGAATTCGTACCATAAAACCCATGTAAAGCGAGACCAAAAACAATACCGAGACAGAGACCTGCCAGTACCTTCTTCGCTAAACTCCAATCGGTTTTACGGGTTCGGCCCAGTAAAAAAAGCAATGCAATAAAAATGATGACATTGACGATTAAGGGGATATTCATATTGTTTCCCTAAATGATGCTGTCATAATTATAAATCAAAATTTAAACGGGCTTACTATTTTGCGCCATATTCCACGCTGAATGTACAAATTTAGACTGAATTGGCAGTTTTAGAATGTGGTATAAAGCATTTAAACGGCTGTTAAAGTGTTCTTTTATATGAATCAATCTCTGCTTAATCCTCACATTCTGCCCGTCCCTTTAGAAAAAGCATATCGGCTACTCAACCACGGCCCAACCGTGCTGGTTTCCAGTCAAGATGATGAAAGCACCGATGTCATGGCCGCGGCTTGGGCATGCGCCCTAGAGTTTAGCCCAGCCAAAGTGACGGTCGTACTCGATAAATCGACAAAAACCCGCAGTATTATTGAAAAATCGGGTTTGTTTGCGCTGCAAGTCCCTACACTTAAACAGCTGAAAATGGTCTACGCACTGGGCATGATCAGTCAATATGATGCTCCTGAAAAATTACGTCAGTGTGGGGTCGAACTTTTTCAGTTTGGTTACAGCCCAATTCCAGTGGTTGAAGGCTGTAGCGCTTGGATTCTGTGTGAACTCATTCCTGAACCGCATAATCAACAGCAACATGACTTGTTTATTGGCAAAGTCATTGCCGCTTATGCAGATGATCGGGTTTTTAGAGATGGCCATTGGTACTACCATGAAGCCGCAGATGAATGGAAAAGCATCCACCATGTTGCAGGCGGACATTTTTATACCATTGGTAATGCGGTGGATATCAATACACTTAAAGACACAGAGTAAATTGACTTCACCTTTACTCCGCTCGACTAAAGGCGAACATCACCCGATTGTTTTATTGTAAATTTCATCTTATAGTTCAAGTGTATTTTTTAAACAAATAGTCAAATTATGATGAACAGGACGTTCTCAAGCACCGTACAACTGAGTCTCTTTCTCTGCCTGAGTATGTGCTTGGGAATTGGCATCTTACGTTTTTCTTATACCGCTCTACTGCCGTCCACTCGCGAAGCCTATGAATGGTCACACAATTTCGCCAGCCTACTCGGTAGCGCCAATCTGCTGGGTTATCTAATCGGAGCATTTTGGGCGATGAAGTTGCCACAGAATGTAAAAATGCCGATCTATATCATTTTTGCTGCGCTCTTTGGTTCAATCAGCCTGTTTGCCTGTGCATTTGCGCATTTTAACGAAGTTTGGTATTTGGTGTGGCGCATCATTTCAGGTATCGGCGGTGGTTTGCTGATGATTCTATCGCCCAGTATTGTGGCGCAGTGCAGTGAGTTACAGCACCGTTTTAAAATTAATCTCATTGGATTTAGCGGAATAGGAATTGGTGTATTGGCAGCCACGCTGTTTATGCCGTATTTAGACCGTATTGCAATCAGTAATGCATGGTTCATTCTCTGTGGCTTTGCATTTGTCATTACATGGTTATTATGGATACTTGTTCACCCTTTCCAAAAGCAACTGCACAGTATCCCTACAAGCCAGCCCCAGACATATACAGTGAATAAAATTTACTATAGCTTACTCATTGTTTATGCCTGTAGTGCCTTTGCGTATATTCCCCATTCTTTGTTTTGGATTGATTATTTAAGCCATGTGTTAACGCTAAATTTATATTGGATCAATTTTAACTGGATTTTATATGGCTTAGGCAGCGCTTTGGGTGCAGCGACAGCTTATGTTTTAGCGCGTAAATTTGGCAACTTTCTGGCTTTAAAGATTTTATACAGTGTCTATATTGCGGCAGTTTTTATTGCGGTTCTGAGTTTTTCGCCTGTATTTACGCTCATGTCCTCATTTCTCACAGGCCTACTGAACCCTGCGGTGGTCTTTCTCACCTCCTACACCATCTTACAACTCTACGGCTTGGCCTATAAAAAACTGTGGAGTATGGCGACACTCAGCTTTGCAACGGTACAGCTGGTTGGTGGCCTAAGTTTTAGTACCTTGCAGCATTTGGGTTGGTCATATCACTTTCAGTTTATGCTTGCTGCGGGAGTACTCGGTTTAGGAACACTGCAACTATTTTATTTTACTCGTAGGACATCCACCTCCAATCCAACAACTAAAAAAGAGGCCTTTTAAGCCTTCGCATTGAAGAGAATCAAAAAAAATAACCTACTTGCGTTAGTCGGGCGCGTTATAGAGGGTCATCCATGTTAAATACGTAGTGATATTTTTAACTTACCCCTAAATATTACAAACGTAAGGTGTAAGAATAAGAAAAGAGCCTAATTGATATACCATCTATGACCAATACAATGAACGCATTCAAACTTTTATAGCTGTAGATCAAAGCTCTGTTATTTCAATGCATTTAAAGTTAAATATGGATAAGGATTCACAGCTCCTTTCCCAGTCCTATAAATTCCATAGTGCAAATGTGGTGGCGTATTCTTGGCATTGCCCGTGTTCCCGACATAGCCCAATACTTCTCCCACTTCAACCCAATCACCCGTTTGAATATCAGGCGCATAAGCATCTAAATGTGCATAGTAGTGACGGCTTAAGTTTGGTCCCATTACCCACACCACTTGTCCACCTAAACTATTGATGCCGACATCCAAGACAATGCCTGATGTGGCGCTTAATACAGGTGTTCCGCGTTTAGCAAAGATATCAATACCTTGATGTTTTCGTCCCTGACCACGTGCAGCCCCCCAAGTGTCCTGTATATGCTTATGGCTTACACCTTGTACAGGCACATTTAAATTTTTTGCTAAAGGTGTCTTATATAACTGCCAATATAAATATGGATAACTCAGACCTGCTGCTTCACCCGAAACAGGTGGCTGACATCCACTCATCAGCAGACTTGTACTTAAAATAGCTCCACTCAGAACTAAACGAGACATGATTCAACTACTCAGCTAATTTTTAGATATTCAAATAAGATAAAGTTACCTTTTCATACTAAATGCTTCATATATTGAAAGATATCTTATAAATGTAACGACAAAGCCCTCATATAAAATGAGGGCTTTGCTTCAAATAAATCACATAAATTACTTACGTTTCTTCAATTCTTTCTCTAAGGCTTTCAGCTTAGACTGATGCTTAGAAATCTTTTTTAAACGTGCTTTGATCTTCTGTTTTAATGTTTTCACAACATTATTCGACATAGGGTCCTCCTTTGGTTCAACTCCATTTGATCGATACTTCCTTGAAATACCTTTGGCATTCGTTCATGAAATAGCAATACGTCTAGCGTTGTTGCTGATCTGGGTTCGGCTGTTTTTGATTCGGTTGTTTTTGCGGATTTTGCTGTTCTTGTGGCTGGTTCGGCTGTTGCTGTTGTTGCTGTTGATCTTGCTGTTCTTGAGGTTGATTCGGCTGTTGTTGACGTTGTTGCTGATTACTTTGTTGTTGATTAGCCATGAGACTACTCCTTTTTCATCATTTGCCTTAGTTGACAAGTCCCACCTTACAGTAATAGGGAGAAAACCCAAGTCATAAGCTGTATCAAGGTGATTCAATGTAATTACATATATAAATTATGGTTAAGAATCAACTCCCACTTATTCTTCAGCCTTACCTATACTCACTCAAAACACCGATCCCTTAACCTAGCCTTACATTGCAATCATATTTCCACGGCTATTTTCAAGCCAACAAAAGAAAACCCGCAGCATGTGCAGGTTTCTATCATCTTTTAGCTTAAGGCTTATTCCATATTCGCAATAATGGCCTCACCAAACTCTGAACAACGCAATAAGGTCGCATTCGGCATTAATCGCTCAAAATCATAAGTGACTGTTTTCGCTTCGATTGCCCCTGAAATGCCTTTAATAATCAAATCTGCCGCCTCTACCCAGCCCATATCCCGTAGCATCATTTCAGCAGAAAGAATAATGGAGCCTGGGTTGACTTTATCTTGACCGGCATATTTTGGCGCTGTTCCGTGCGTGGCCTCATAAACAGAAATCGCCCCACCAATATTCGCACCCGGCGCGATACCAATCCCTCCGACTTCAGCAGCCAGCGCATCAGAAATATAGTCACCATTCAGGTTTAAAGTCGCAATCACTGAATAGTCCGCAGGACGCATTAAAATCTGTTGCAAAAATGCATCGGCAATCACATCTTTAATGATGATGTCTTTACCATTTTTTGGGTTTTTAATTTTTACCCATGGCCCGCCATCAATGAGCTCACCACCGAAACGGTCCATCGCAAGTTCATAGCCCCACTCTTTAAACGCCCCTTCGGTATATTTCATGATATTGCCTTTGTGAACCAAGGTCACACTCGGCTTATCATTATCAATCGCAAACTGAATCGCTTTACGCACAAGGCGCTGCGTTCCCTCTTTCGATACAGGCTTAATCCCGATACCACAGTTATCTTCAAAGCGGATTTTAGTCACGCCCATTTCTTCTTTGAGGAACTTAATCACTTTCTTTGCTTCAGGAGAGTCGGCTTTCCATTCGATTCCTGCATAAATATCTTCTGAATTTTCACGGAAAATGACCATATCGGTCAGTTCAGGGTGCTGAACAGGTGATGGTACCCCTTCAAACCAACGTACAGGGCGTACACATACGTACAAATCTAATTCTTGGCGTAGCGCCACGTTCAAAGAACGAATGCCCCCACCGACAGGTGTGGTTAAAGGGCCTTTAATTGAAACCACGAACTCGCGTAACGCATCAAAAGTTTCTTCTGGCATATAAGAGCCATAAATTTTATTGGCTTTTTCACCGCAGTAGACTTCCATCCACTCAATCGAGCGTTTACCACCATATGCTTTTTGTACTGCAGCATCTACTACAGTTTTCATGGCTGGTGTAATGTCAACACCAATACCATCGCCTTCAATAAAAGGAATAATCGGTTGATTTGGAACATTTAATGATAAATCTGCGTTTACGGTAATTTTACTACCATCCACAGGAACGATGATCTTCTGATAACCCATTTTGCAGGCGCTCCCTTTTATTATAATTGGCAAATTTAAAAAATAATTGCCGATAGACAATACTTTCCACTCTTCTTATCGCATAATAGCTTAATCGAATTCCGCTGTTTTTGAGATTTATACGAGAAATAACTACATTTCTCTATTAAATAAATCTTGATATTTCTTATTTTATGTAATTACAGAAGTTATTGACTATGAAAATCGTCATCCTGAATAATGCTGATAATATGAGTCTGTATCAATCCGTTACAATCTAATCAAAACCACTTAAACCCTTACAAAACAAAACTTACACTCTATTTTAGTCTTTTTTATTCTATTTTAATCCTCAATAAAAACGGGTATCTTAACGGGTAACATATTTCTATTAACAAGATACCCGTATGCTCACCGATGCAAAAGTCAGAACTTTAAAATCACTAGAAAAATCTTACCGAATACTTGATGCTGAACGTTTATATATTGAAGTGCGCCCGACTGGTAAAAAAATTTGGCGATTCAAATTTGTCTTACATGGAAAAGAAGGGACTATTAGTTTTGGCGAATACCCTGCAGTATCACTTCAGGATGCTCGTAAGCTTAAAGACGAGGCTAAAGCTAAACTTGCTAAAGGCTTGAACCCTGTTGAAGAAAAGAAAAAAGATAGAATTGAAAAAGAATTGGCTGTTAACAATACATTTAAGGCCATTGCTCAAGAATATGTTCAAGAGAGAATGAAGTACAAATCAGAGGACTATATCGGCCGTTTTAATAATTCTATGGAAAAGGATGTCTACAAAGCCATTGGCAATAAGCCAATCAATGACGTTAGCTCTGCAGATATCTTATCCATTATGAAGAACACTGTTCAACGTGTATTAAGTCAAGGGAAGCATGGCACTGGTGAGTCTGCTGCCAACCTTAATCGTAGATTCATTGGTTTAGTTATGCGCTATGCAATTGTGACTTTACGCGCTGATAACGATCCCACCTACGCGGTAAGGGAGGCCATTGAATCCCCTGAGGTAGAACATGCTCGACCACTTGAAAAGCATGAGAAGAATGCACTACGACAAAATATTGATAGTTATGGAGGTTCTACAACCGTTAAGAATGCATGTTTGGCAATGCTTTACTCTATGCTCAGGACTGTTGAAATAAGAAAAATGGAATGGAGTTTTGTAGATTTTGAAGAGAAGATTATCAAATTTCCTAAAGCCTCTAGACGATTAAAGCAAGAACGAATAATGAAGAAAAATCGAGTTCATATCGTTCCCATTTCCAATCAATTACTTAATATTTTGAATGAACAATATGCTTTTACTAAAGATCAAAAATATGTATTCCCTTCCCCGCAAAAAAGAGACTGCATGATCTCTAGAACTACTCTAAACAAAATGCTTACATATATTGGCTTAAATCAAGTAACAGCTCATGACTTTAGGGCTACAGCCTCAACTGAATTAAATGGCCTTGGCTATAATACTGACTGGATTGAAACACAACTAGCCCATGCCGAAGTAAATAAGACCCGCGCTTCATATAACCATGCGAAATATTTGACTGATCGTAGAAAGATGCTTCAGGATTGGGCAAATATTGTAGATAGCTGGAGCACATGAATTATGAAAATATCAGATATAACACCCAACTAACTACCTAATGCACTAGATAAGTAATGAAAGTAAAATCGGTTCTAGTGATTGATTGGGAGTTATTTGGAAAGCTAATCGAAAAAGAAAAAATTAACATATCTCCCTCGGTCTCAAGATGGAGTGCGTTTTATACTGGCTTTGGTGTAAACGATCAAAAAATTGTATATTACGGAATATTTCTCTCATGTGCGCAAACTTTGAAGCGATCAGAAAGAATCGCGCATTCTTGCTAGACCTTCCTGAACCAGATCAATTAGAATTCCCTAAAGACATATTTCCGAACTCCCCCTCACCTTTGATCTTTTCCAATGACGTCAAGATCAAATAGATATCAGTTGATTTTGGAATGATTCTCAAATGGGCAAAAGAAAAAATTTTTGGAAAGTACACATATAATGCCTGGACAGAGATGGTTGCTGAGAAACCCAGTTTTAGAGAAGCTCGGCACAAGTCTCAATTTGGTTTAATCCATTTCGAAACCATCTTTGAACCCCAATACATTAATGGGAAATCGCACTCGAATGATCTGTTTCAAGAAGGAATTTAGTTTAAAAAGTGCTGTGTGATTTTAATATGTATCGAGAACAAGGCTGCATACATCCTGGCCTTGCTTACTAATGTTGAATCGATAGAACGAAATGAAAAGCTACAGCTTGCTGTGAAAGGTGTCAAAGAAAGGTTTAGGTTGACAACAAAAATGTTTAACACTAGAGGGATTGCCAGTTCCTCCTTATTAAAACAACGTGGAAAGGTGCTAAGGTTATTAGAAAATTAGGCCCTAATTTATTGATTTATGTATAATCCTTTAAAAAATTAGGACACAACTCTAAATATGAAAAGCTTTTTAATCTCTGGGGCTTTCGCACTCTCACTATTTTCCACCTTAGCGAATGCGGAATACTATAAAGTTTATATTAAAAGAGACGATAGCAACATCTACATGGATACCCAAGCAAAACTAATTATTAAAACTAAATATTGCTATGAATATATTTATGGAGAGGAAGCTATTTTGATTTACGATAAATATTCATACTCAAATCAGTTAATTTTTAAAAATGGGGAAAAGTGTGACGTTGACTGGATTGCGGTCATTCAATAAATCAGTTTTACCTCCTTTTTCTCAATTCACACACTGCACACAAACTAGGACATGTACCTTTGTCGAAATCGAATATGCTGCACAGCCTGATAGCAGTTGGGTGGCCGCTTTTTGTTTTTCTGGAAGTAGTCGTCTGCTTACACATGGTACGCTTATTAAAAAACCACCCTAAGGTGGTTAAAATATCTAGAAATAATTATTATGAGTTCTATTTTATTATTAGAACTTATTATTCATCAGTAATTTTTTCCTTAGATGGCTCTCTGAAATACTTATAAATTTCATACTCATAATTAACATCATCTAACAAAGTATGTTTGCTGGATTTTTTACTTTGTTTCATAACAATGGATAAAGGAATCTGGTCTTTCTTACTCTCATCAATAGTAATATGTTGTATGAAACCTGCTAACCATAACAGAAACTCATCTTCATTTGAGATTCGAGGAATTAGGGTTAAATCCAACCTTTTAATACCCTCAATTTTATTCTCATCATCAAAAATGGTCGCACAAATTTCATGATCAACTTTTAAATTACTTGAGTGGGTATACTCTCTAACTTTGAGGATTATCAATGTGAAAAGGCCTTTTTGATCCCTTTCAATACCAACCTCTTCCTTAATGTCTTTTATGACTTTTTCAGCCAAAGCTAGATATTGTGGCATGATAATTTCCTTTATATAAATCATACCTAAACTATTATGTGAATACATAATCAATAATTAACTACTCGTTTGTTACGTAAATGAAACTTCCAGTAAATATTGTAAATTCATAATTACACTAAAATTTAACCAGTTTACATATTCTATCCATATTGTGATGTAGTTATATCTTGCAATAAAAAACCACCCGAAGGTGGTTTAACTAAACATCATGGACATCTGTCCAAACTCATAAATGAGTAATGTGAGACCAAATGCTGAGGCTGAAAATACGAGTACTTCTTGCGAGGTCATATCCATCTCCTTCTATTGTTCTATTTAATGCTCTAGTCATTAAGAATGCATTTGACTCTAAATGCAAACAATTATCACAAATTCTAGGGATAGACATGTAAGAGGTTTTATAAAAGTAACTGTGACGTTGATTAAGTGTATAAAGTTGTATAACAACATTTCATAAGAGAGAAAAAACCTCCGCGAATAATAGATATCGAACAGGGTCTTTTATGTCTGATCCATTTAAAAAAATAGAGGCTTAGAACTCTCTTAAGATGGATTGCTTAAAAATTTACGCATCTGTCTATGTCTTCTAGTGAGACCTAGTACCTCTTTGCGCTTAATAATTTCATCTTCAGTAAAAGGCAGATGATTGATAAGCTCCTCAATCGCCATAACACTATTTTCAATTAAGAAAATATCCTGCTCGGTTGTCCAATTTGAGGTTATATGCTTAGATTTTTTAGGCAGTCTTTTCATAAAAAGAAATTATACCTATTCATAAGGACTCTTGACTTTCTTCAAGCACTCTCGGCATACACAAATTTCTTTTTGGTCATTGGTGTAATCAATCTCTCTAGCACCATGAAGGCCAAATATACACATTAATAATCTGATCATCTTATTTCTCCTTTAAGTACTTAAAAGCTATATATCTTAGGCATCTATATTTATATGAATCCCTGTAAGACAGCATTTCGAACAACTTTATCGAAGTTTGAATGAAATGAATTGTCAGTAGTGTGACTCTTTAAAAATAAACAGAAACTTGCTACCGCACCTATGCTCACCAAAGTTAAGAATTTCATCTTTAATTCCATCCATGTAGAACTTTTGATTCAAACATATCACTGTGATTTGTATTTATCTAACCGCCTTATGATGAATTACTGTTCATAATGTAACCACATTATTATTTATGTAATTGAATTTGTTAAACAATGAAACAATTCCTATTAAATTACACTGATTTATTACAACTTATAAATTTAAAGCTTTATGTGCCCATTTCAGAAATTTATCTTTATCGTTGAAATTAGGGACATTCAATAAATTGATATAGGAAACTTCACCAAAGTTTCCTGAGATTTTATTTGATTCAAGAATTGTAAAATCTTCTTCTCGCCCTACATGTACTTCCCGAAAAAACTCCGTAACTTTCCGATCAAGGTTTAGTGAGGTAAACGCCTCTCTTTCAACTAAAAAGTCATAGATCTGGCTAATCACATGTAGTTCAAATTTTCTATTCATTTTTTCCGTTCTCATAATTATTTTAACAATTGGTTCAATTTAAACTAATTTCTTTTACGGATAAAGACAATAAAAAACTTACTATCAGGGACAGTTAAATAGATTTTCGCTTAGTCTTTGCCAGTAAGATCTCTATACGTTGAGTAACTTCCAATAATTTAAGCTCAGCATCACGCCAAAAATAATAGACGTCACCATGTATGACATACATTTGCTTAATGTAGTTTGCTGCTTTTGTCTTGTTTACTTTTTTAGCATTAAAACATGGTTTATCAAGCACTATTACCCTGCCATCTAAATCACCACCGATATAAATATTCATTTCTATTCTTCTTGTTGTAAGTAATGATTAAAATATATCACAACAAAAAAGCGCAATTATTTGAACGCACTTTATCGACTAAGCATCTGATAAAAAATTAAAATTTATACCAATACAATTTAAGTTAAGCTCCTATTAAAAAAGCCCTACATTTCTGTAAGGCTTTTCCCCTTGGTCTTTTGCGCCGAAACAAGGAATCGTTGTTTTTATTTACAACAAAATAATTAAATCATTAATCGAATAAAAAATGAAGAAAAAAAACCTGCAACTTGGGGAAGGTGCAGGTATAAACTGATATTAACTATCATGGAGAACTTAATACCAACTAATATACTTGGTTTATATTGAGACCTCATTCACATTTTATTCCAAATTATCTAGCAACAAAAAAAGCCCATCAAATGATGAGCTTTTTACGGTAATTAAGTGAATTTCCATATGTACGTCCACTATAGCAGAAATATGCCATATACCTTGATCAGGGTCAAGTGAGCATATTCTCAATTTGCACTTCTAGCTTTGCTTTAATACTATTCATCTAAGCACTTCAAATAATTGATCTAATGTCTGAACCTCAGTTTTCTCTCAGTGATTATCTATCAACCGTACAGGAAGTAATTCAAATTACTTTCAATGAGCCTGTATGGGTGAAAGCTGAGATCCGTAATCTAAATATTAAGGGCGGACATTACTATCTTGAGTTAGCTGAAAAGGATGAAAGTACCGACAAAGTTATAGCGAGTTGTAAAGGAACCATCTGGAAATTTACAGCTCAGAAAATGGTGCTTAAGTTTGAAAGGGAAAGCGGTGTAGAGCTTTCAAAAGATTTAAATGTCCTGGTAAAAGTCAGAGCCAAGTTTGATCCACAGTATGGCTTTTCAGTTAATGTTGAAGATATTGATTCAAGCTATACCCTTGGAGACATTGCACGGCGTTATCAACAAATATTAGAAAGACTAACCACTGAAGGTCTGTTAAATAAAAATAAGCTCATTCCTACTCCGTTTGATATTCAGAATGTCCTGGTAATTGCTCCTGAGAATGCGGCAGGTTTAGGTGACTTCAAAAAAGATGCTGATGCTTTAGAAAAATCTGGTGTATGTCATTTCAAATACTATTCAGCCACATTTCAAGGGAACACGGCAGCACAGAGTATCATCACTTCTCTAAGTAATGGTCTGAGACAATGGGCTACCGATTTCAATATCCCACCTGATCTCATTGTGATTATCCGCGGCGGTGGTGCTGTGAACGACCTTGCCTATTTAAATGATTACGAACTGGCAGCATTGTTGGCTCAACGAACTGTTCCGATTTGGGTCGGCATTGGTCACGAGAAAGACCGCACAATACTAGATGAAGTTGCAAACCGTTCATTTGATACACCAAGTAAAGTGATTGGTGGTATTCGTAATCTTATCGCTGAACGGACGCAGGACGTCTTAGATTCATTCCAAACCATAAAGCTCTTATCTCAACATCAAATCACGGCGTACCAAAGTCAAAATGATCAATACATGAGAGTGATTAAGACGCTTGCACATGGGCAAATCAATGAAGCTAATAAAAGCGTAGATTTGCTGCGAAGCACCCTGCATTACTTAGCCCAGCAACAGATCAAACTGGCAACGAATCAAGTCGAATCACTGATGCGTGAAACCTTAATTCAGAATCCAAGAAACGTGATGGCTAAAGGCTACGGAATTGTTCGTAGTGAAGGAAAAGCTATTCGCTCTATTCAACAAATCTCAGGTGATAACATCCAGGTCGAATTACTGGATGGTACCATTCAAGCAAATGTAACGAAGGTATATAGGAATGAGTAAAAAAGAACTCTCTTTCAAGAAAGGTTATGAAGTCCTTAAAAAGAATGCTGAACTATTGGAATCACAGGAAGAGCCCGACATCGACAATTTAATGAAAATCGTTGAAGAGTCTATGGTGGCATACAGAGCCTGTAAAACACGTGTAGATGCAGTTCAACAGGCTTTGAATGAGACATTTAAGGAACAATAAGTTAATAATATGGGAAAATTTGATTTTACTTTTTTGGTCTACATTAGATTAAATAAGGATTTGATCATTAAACAACATTGGATGAATGTGTTCGAATAAGTTTAATTTCGACCATGTTTGCCTTTGGGAGGAGTCTACCATTAAGTTGTAAGATCAAAACCAATCGAGATATTTCCTCGATTTATTAATGCTCGGTTATTGGTGGACCTATTCACTGTACGATAGATTTTAGGTACAGGCTTCTTCATTTGGAATTTATATTATTGAAAAATATTCAAGAAGAAATTTATGCAATAAAGCGACTTCAACTTATACATCTTTGTGTAACAAAGCCATAATAAATATAAAAAATGAATTCTTATTAAACATGTAAGAAAGGTTTACGATGTATTATAAGCATTAATAATGTAAATTACGTTCTGCTTGTGTTTGCTTATTGACAACTTAAGTATTATAAAAAAAATATCAACCTATAATAAAATATAATTGCAATATGAGATATTAAAATTGAGAAATATAATAGATAAATCAATTTCACAATTAGAATACTTGAACTCTTTAAGAGATAAGCTTAACTCAAATTACAATAAGCCCTGTCTATTCTTAGATATAGATGGAACTTTATCTGATTTTCAATTAGATCCTACTAACAGTTATATTCCGACTAAGACTTTAAATATTTTAAGACAAATTATTTCAAATAAAATTCCTGTTATAGCTGTGACAGGACGAGACATTGATTCTGCACGTAAATTATTTGAATCCCTTGATCTTCCAATTGCTGCATTGCATGGATTAGAAATATATCTAGGAAATGAAAAAGAATTACGTACACCAAAGAGTTTCTTAGAAATTTCACATATTTACAAAATTTTAGCTCGAGCATGTATCGCCTATCCAAGTTTACTGATTGAAAACAAGAAATCATCAATTGCGTTGCATTATAGGAAAGCTCCAGAGCTAGAAGATATAGCAAAAAAAATAATATTAGAAGGTCAAAAGGTATTCCCCAACCTAAGATTAATTCAAGGGAAATTCGTTTATGAATTAATACCCGCTCAAGCCAATAAAGGCTTAGCAATCAAGGAAGTTTTAGCTCATTTAAACCAGTATGAGGTTTACACACCAATTTTCATTGGCGATGACGTCACGGACGAAGATGGTTTTTATTTTGTGAATCAGGTGGAAGATGGCATCTCAATCAAAGTCGGTCAAGGGCTTACCCATGCCAAATACCAGCTTAAAGACACAAAGCAAGTACATGATTTTTTGGAATTATTTTTAGAATACATTCGAAACTATGACCACAATGTTAAGGGTAACAACAACTTAGATGGAGAGAAAACATGTCTAAATTAATTATTTTATCGAATCGAGTCAGTATTCCCAATGGGCAAAAAACTACAGCAGGTGGGCTTGCAGTCGCTATACAAGATGCATTAGATGATATTGGTGGTGTATGGCTCGGATGGAATGGCGAACGAGTTCATAAGCAAGAGGAAGTACATTTTAATATTCTTCGGAAGGATAAAGTTGATTATGTCACCTGCCCTTTAACAAATTCTCAATATTCAGATTATTATGCGGGGTTTGCCAACAATTCACTTTGGCCTGCCATGCATTATCGTTCAGACCTGATCGAGTTTAAAACATCAGAATACGAAGGATATCAAAAAGTAAATTATTTATTCGCTCAAAAACTTGCCGAAATTGCAGATCCAGACGATACCATTTGGGTCCATGATTATCATTTTTTAAGTGTGGCGAAATATTGCCGTGAACTCGGTATGCAGAATAAAATTGGATTTTTCCTGCACATTCCTTTTGCACCTTTATTTATCTGGCAAAAAATTCCATGTGCTCAACAATTGATTGAGGATCTATGCCAATACGATGTGGTGGGTCTACAAACAGATAAAGATCAAAAAGTGTGTATGCAAGTATGCACATCTTTATTGAAAGCACAGAAAATTCAACAAACGTTGTTAAGCTACCATCAACGTTTAACCATAATTAAATGCTACCCAATTGGGGTAAATCCAACAGCGATTCAAAAAGCGGCCCAGCAGTTTATTGATGTACAAGACTTCCTTACCCGCCCAGTAGAGCTGAATGCTGCAAAAACCATTATCGGCGTAGATCGGATTGATTATTCAAAAGGTTTACTGGAACGTTTTTTGTCCTATGCAGAGTTCTTAGAGAAATATCCTGAGTATCAGCAGCATATTCAACATTTACAAATTGCTTGCCCATGCCGTTTGGAAGTTCCAGCTTATCAACGTTTATTTGAGCGTTTCAAGATTAAGATCGAGATGATTAATCAGGAATTTGCACAGGAAGATTGGCAACCCGTGGAATGTATTTATGATGCAATGAAACATCATCATTTGATGCAAATCTATCGTCAAGCGGATGTGTGCTGGATCAGTTCAATACGAGATGGGATGAATCTGGTCGCGAAAGAATATATTGCCGCGCAAAATCCATCAAATCCTGGTGTACTTATTCTATCCAAATATGCAGGTGCTGCAGAGCATATGTCAGAAGCACTACTGGTTGATCCTACCGACAAAACGGCAATGGTCGATGTTTTAAAAACAGCACTGGAAATGCCACGACAAGAACGTATTTCACGCTACAAACAACTAATGAAAGGTTTAAAAGATTTTGATATTAATGACTGGCGCAATGCATTTCTTAACGACTTACAGAACAAAACCGCTATGCAAAATTTCAGATTCCTGGGAATGCGTAACGTTAACCCTATTTATCAAAATTTATAGTACTTCGATTTGTAAGGAACTGGCAGTATCCAGATATTGCCAGTTCAATTCACTATGATGCTTATTTCACATAAGTAAACCGATTTAAAGTCACAATCAATAATAATAGACCAGATAGTGCCATAAACACTGTACTTAGGCCAATCAGCTCACTCACCATTCCAATGAAAGCAGGTCCAACCAGAATACCCGTATAAGCCATAGTCGAAACACAAGACAATGCAACTGCACTTGCCATCATCTTCTGACGTCCAGCACGGGAAAACATGATCGGGACGATGTTAGAACAACCTGCCCCAACCAATGTATAACCCACTAAAACCAGCCACCAATGAGGCGCGATACTGACCAAAGCCAAACCTAAAGTTGCACAAATCGCGCTATAGGTTAAAAGCTTTTTTTCACCAAAATAACGGATCAGATAATCTCCCGTAAAACGTCCTGTGGTCATGGCAATCGCGAAGAAGGTATACGCCAATCCCGCAAAAGCGGCACTAACTCCATATTGTTGCGTTAAATAAATACCACTCCAGTCCATCGCCGCACCTTCCGTCATGAAAATGATGAAGCAGGCAATACCAATTAATATAATCAAAGGTTGTGGCAGACGCTGTCGTATCGACTTTTTCACTTTCGATGACGCTTCAAGAAGGGTGTTTTCTACAGCTTTTATGTTGTATGGCACTGAAAGAAAAACAATAATTACCAACAGTAAACTCACAGCAAATGCGCTTATAACAGACGAAATACTTAAAGCAAGCAATGCAGTAATCGTCAGTACCCCAGCTAATCCGCCTAGACTCGCCATACCATGAAAGCCAGACATCAATGATTTTAAGCTATTTTTCTCAACCACTACGGCCTGAATATTGAGAGCAACGCCCAGACTTCCTGCTGCTGTACCAAATAGGAATAAGGTGATCGCCATCATTAACGGCGTGTTCAATAAGCTTAGGCTTGGCAATAAAACGGCAAGCAAAAGTAAAGCGAAACCGATCGGCACACGACAACCAATACGCTGAACAATTTTACCTGTTGCAGGCATAGCTAGCATTGCACCTAAGCCGCCGCATAATAGCAACAAACCAAAATCGGCATGATTAAAATGCAAACGTTGCTGGGCAAAAGGAATCAGCGGCGCCCATGCAGCCGTGGCGAAACCCAGACCGAAAAAGCTAAAACGAGTTGAAAGACGTTGAGCACTTAATTGAATTTCAGGATCAATAAGAGCAGTTCTGGAAAAAAGGATCATTTAATACCATCCACACAAATTAACTCAGAGCGTCCATCTCGGATAAATCACCATAGAAAAACCCCTGCTAATCTATAGAGAAGTTCTATAAATTCACAGAGGCTTTTATGACGAAATTATACACAAAACCAAGCTAGAAACAGTATTTTTTACAAAAATTAAATCTATATATATCAACAACTTATTATTATTTATTCAAATAAAATTAAAGCATTTATTTTTAACACTTTTTCCTCTTAGCTTTTCAATTTTATTAGGCAAAGATATGAATTTACTTAAATTTTGTAAGGATGACAGAATTAAATAGCTCATTTATAAAGCTGAATAATATATGTCACCCGCTAAAGCTGTGGATTAACTTTCTCTCTCGGATTAGGTCAATTTTATAAATGTTTTAAAAAGTACGATAAACCTTCAGGTGCACGTCCATTTAATCGACTGCTAGTGGTGACCCGAACCAAATTACTCCAAGTGATTTTGCAACATTGCTTAATAAATTTTTCAATTAATGAGACATCCTCATGACAAGGAATAGGTTCAAAGCCTCCTGCCTGAATATAGGCTTCGGCACTAAAGCTTAAATTCGCCCCATGTATATGTTGATGATCCATCATGTCCTGATAATGCGTCAGATATTTTTGCTGTTGTTGTATTGATAAGTGGCTAAGATCATCCAGTATAACGATTCCACAAATGGCATCTGTTGGCTGATGTCGCATTTGGCATAGTAACCAATCTGGATCTACAATTGTATCAGCATCCGTGCAAGCAACCCATGTAACACCTTGATCGATTAGCTGCCTAATGCCAAGGTCTCTGGCCTTGCCCACACAAGCAAAATTACATTCAATCCAGTTCATCTGATGTGACTTTACAATCATGAGGGACTGGTCAGTACAACTGTCTAAAACCACTAGAATCTTGACCTGACCGTGACCTATATACTGTGTAGCTTGTTCAATTGACTGCAAACAAGCGGATAAATTCTGTTCTTCATTATGGGCTGGGATAACAATACCTATTTTCATATTAAGCCCTGTTGTTTTGCCAAAGATGAAGGATTTACCGTCCAGATATCAATAATGAAATCTGGATCATTCAAACTTAAATAATGAGTGAACAACAAAGATTGTTTTAAATGATGATGGACTTGAGAAGCATCTAGTTCAAAATCCTGAATAGCGTGACGCCAGTGACAACACAGGATTTCACCTTGTGGCGTTAAACTGTTTTTGAGCTGATAGATCAGTTCATGCAGTTCAGTGCGTGATAAGTAATAGGCCACTTCACTGATGACAATCAGATCAAATTTCTGTTCAGGAAAATATTCAGGAATTTTTTGGTGTTGAACGCTCACATGCTTCAAATTCTCTAAACGTTTAGAGGCCCAATGAACAGCATGTTCAGAAAAATCTAGACATAAAAGCTGATCAGCGCGTTTGGCTAAATGTACACTTAAATGGCCATTGGAACAGCCGATTTCCAACACTGATGAATAATGCTGTTGAGTAAGCAATGCCAAACAAATCTGCCTTTTACGAGCTTCATACCAATGTAAATCATAGCCCCAAGGGTCGTTATTGTGATGATATAAGGCTTCGAAATATTGACTAGAATCATTCACAAAGATAAACCTCCCAAGGCATTAACAAACGTTCGATGATTGCTGGAGATAAAATCGCAGAATTGCCTGTACTTTCATCAGCTTCAATCTGACTCTTAAACTGCATGATGGCCCGACGTTTTTTGATTAATTGAGCCTGAGTTAAGTTGTAAGCTCTAGCCTTTTGCCAGTTGATACGCGGATCTAGTGGTAGCGCCCAATGCCAAGCCCAGATCAGCACGTGTAAATATGACATGTCATGAGCTAGAGCAAATGCCTGTACAGTTTTTCCTACCGCTTCATGATCTGGATGCCCATCCTGTGCATAGCTACAAATTAAAATATCTTCCGCTTTAACCAACTTGTCTAATTCTTGCCACAGATGTTCCCTGTGCAAATGAATCTGCCCATCTGGTAAATTTAGTGCAATACGTTGAACATATTCAGAAATATCTAGACGCTGTAAGGCCGCCAAGCTTTCTTGTGGGCGAATTTGATCTAATTGATCTGGGCTGTATTTGGTTGAATGTGGATGGCTTTGTGTCCCATTACTTACGGCCACGATCACCAACTGACAATTCAACATAATTAATTGTTGCATCAAGCCGCCACACCCCAGTATCTCATCATCTGGATGGGGTGCAACAATCAAGATTCTTTTAGACTGAAATTTTTTAAAATTGAGTAGAGAAAGCGGCTGCTGCTCAAATGCATGCAGCCATTGTTCTCGGGAGGTCCCTTGCCCTTCAATAATACGATCTTCGACTAAAGGATGTTTTAGAGCTGCCATGATATTTGCTCCTGTAAACATCGTTCAGCAATTTGCTCATCATCGAATGCCGCATGACTTTGCCGAATAAATACAGGTAAATCAGCCATTAGGCTGGCAAAAGTTGCTTGTTCACAAAAAGGCCGTGCTCCAAGCGCTTTTCCTACCCCTTCAATAACCTCCAAACAGCTTTGTTCTGCCTGCGCACGCAAGATCCGTACATCCCGTTCATGGCTAAGCTTGGGTTGGCTATCAATCAGTTGCGCGATATATTGGAAATATTGTCGGGTTACAGCAAGTCGAGTTACCAACCGCCCTAAATACATTTTCTTAAAAGGATTAGGGGCTTTAAGGCAACTTTGTTGTAGCTCATCCACTAACCGCACCGCGGCACCGTACCAGCAAGCTGCAACACCCGCAGCACCATGCCAGAAACCAACCCGATCAAGGTAGTCATTGGGGTGACCAATGAGTTTGACTGCTATCTCTTGAAAATTGACTCTTGCGGTCTGTGTTCCCTTCATGCCTATAGCTTGCCAGTGAGCCAGATCAATGGTGATCAAGGATTGGTTGAGGTCAATAATGCAGAGCTGAGATTGCCCCTGTTGATCTTTAAAACTGATTAATGCTTTATGAATAAATTCAGCGCCTGAACACCACGGCTTAATTCCATTACAAAGCCCATTTTCGACCTGTAACGGCACGGGTCCACCATCGGCAGCCCAAACAGCCCATGTCTCCTCATTGATTTCATGTTGATAACCGAGTTCATGCAAAATACTTAAAGCATCAAAATGGGACTCAAAAAGCTTTGCTAAACTTAGGTCAAAGCCAGCTATCTGGGCAAAAATTTGCCAGCGTTGATAGGTTTGTCCCGAAGCAGGGTCAGGCAATCGTCCAACAGAATGAATCAACTGTTTCAACACAATTGGACGTTGAGTTAGCTTTTCTTCAGCTGAATACTGCTCAAAGCGATTTAATATGTCTAAAGTTGAGCTTTTTATAAATATTTTTCTATTCATTCTTAAAATGTTAATTCAAATGAGTTTATTTAAACAATAATTGAAATAATCTGTTTAGTTAAATAGATAAATTGTAATGAAAAGATAATTATTCGTAATTATTTAACTATTTATTTCTTTTTGTTTCATTGTTAACTAAATAGTAGGTTTAAGTGAATCTATAAAATCATCATGTAAGGATTATTTAAAATCCAACAATTATGAGGAAATAAGCAGTAGCTTAAAGGCTTCTGTGTTGTAATGTTTATAAAAGAGGTTTAAGAAATGAGTACTTTAAATATTCAAGATATTAAAAAACATTCAGATGTAATTGCTTCTTGTGGTACCAAAGTCGGAACAGTTGATCATCTCGAAGGTGATAGCCAACTCAAACTGACGCGTGATGAAAATGATCAGCATCATCTGATCCCAACGGCATGGATTGGTGAGGTCAAAGATGACAAAGTAGTTCTGATTAAAAATTCAGAAGAAGTTAAGCAACAATGGCAAGCTATTTAAATTATCGTAAAATAAAGAGTAGGGCTAGACTTTGATCGTACTCTTTATTTCTTTGTAAGTAATTTCAAAAAAGCCCTAAGCCTTCGCAATGTCCGTTTGAATCAAAGGTGTTTCATTTCATACGTGTAAAAAATAGCGAGATGCAATCTATTTGTCATAGACTACATCTATTCTGTATAAATTAATAAGTTAGCCTACTCTTATTTAAAATTACTGCCTAAGAATGGGAAAATATATTCAACTACTTTTTGCGTAGCCCATAAACCAATCTCTTGGTGATGTTGATGTGGAGCTAAATATGGCATCAATTTGCTAATTTTATGTCCAGTATTTGTAGATATCTGAATTTGCTGCTGTAACAGCAATAATTCCTTTTCTGACAAATAACTAAAATCATTTAGTTCTATAAAGTTTTTTATATATTCTGTATTTACTGGGTTAATGCGTCTACTTGAATTAGCACCAGCAATCCAATCATAAATAAAAGCTTTTTCTGCAGCAGAGAAAACTCCAAACATTTTCCCATCTTCATCATTGATCATTTTCCAAAATCGGCTATGTTCAGGATCTTCGTTAAGCTTAATCCATCCTATTTTTATTAGCTCAAGAATGAATTCCTCAACCTGATCTTCTTCTGATAGCCATGAATTTACAGACTTATTCTTAAACTTGCATTTCTCATTATGCATGTGCTTTCCAACCAAAGCTTTGCTCTTGAAAATGTCCAGAACCACTCGCTCAGTATTTAGGTTCTTTATTATTTGAACTGAGCTAATTCCCCGATTATTCAATAAAAAGCCTATCTTTAATTTACGAATAAATTCGGATTGATTTGGGTAACGTTTGGCTAAACATTTGATCGCATTTGTAGCTAATTGAGCATGTCCATTATCAAAGTTATCAATTGTAATGTGTAGGTTAAAATATTTGGAATCAATACCTAACTCTTTAAGTTCATAATTTGTAATCAGTAAATGAAGTGGTAGTTGTTCGTATCCAAAATTAAAACCTGCAATCTCGGGTATAAA